>JAFBAO010000020.1 GCA_019247715.1 Caulobacteraceae bacterium | reverse complement strand
CAACCCGGTGCTGACCCCGCTGGAGGACTTCAACGACGGCGAGTGGGAGCGCACCTTCGAGACCGGCCCCACCGCCACCTACCGGTTCATGAAGGCCGCCTTCCCGCACCTGAAGGCCTCCGGCGCAGGGCGCGTCATCAACATGGGATCGCACTGGGGCCAGATCGGCTATGCGGGCTCGGCGGCCTACAACGCGGCCAAGGAGGCGATCCGGGGGCTCACCCGCACCGGCGCGCGCGAGTGGGGCCAGTACGGCATCACCGTCAACGTCATCAACCCCATGATCGCCTCGGACGCCCTCATCTACTTCCGCGACCACCAGCCCGAAGAGTCCCGGCGGTCCCTGGAAGCCCTGCCGCTGCGCCGCTACGGCGACATCTACGCCGATGGCGGCCGGATCGCGGTCTTTCTGGCCGGACCGGACTCCGCCTACCTCACCGGCATGACCTTTCAGGTCGACGGCGGCCTTTTCCTTCACCCGTGACGAGGCGAATCGCGCCCGCCGGCCTGACACGATGAGAATGAAGCCCGAGGCTCGATCATGAACAACCCGATCGCCAATCCCGGCCAGTTCGCCGCTGAGACCGACGTGGTCGAGATGTGGAAGGACGAACGGGTCCGCCAGGCGCGCGAGATGGTGAAGGGCTTGTTCGAGCGTGGTTACGGCGACCGCCCGCCGGCCGAAGCCTTGCCGACCTTCGAGCGCTCGGTCGACGAATACGTAACCAACTGGCTGTTCAAGGCCGCCGCCAGCGACAGCCAGCATCCCCGCTTCGTCCGCGATTTCATGCCCCCCCATCACTGGCAGGGCCGCGACGTGCCGGGCGCGCGCACCGGCGGCGACAATCCGGACAACTGCTACAGGCTGGCGGGGATCAGGCACGGGACCGCCTATCGCGTCACCGGCAAGGTGGTGGGCCGCCAGCCCGCCAATGTCTCCTTCACGCTGACCGCCAACTTCGGCACCTCGGTCACCATCCAGACGATCGAGGACCACCAGCTCGAGCGCGCGGCTGACGGCTCGTTCGTGATCACCATCGACGACCAGCAGGCGAACGGCCGGCCGAACCACCTGACCACCGCCCCGCACGTGAAGTTCCTCTACGTCCGGGACTCCATGAACGACTGGTCCGCCGAAACCCCGCTCGACCTGGCCATCGAGCGGCTCGGAGAGGCAAAGGCGCCGCCGCTGACCCTGGACCAGATGATCGAGGCCGCGGTCTTCCGCATGAAAGAGGACGTGCCGCTCTACTTCTGGTTCCAGAACGTCTGGTCGAGCCGCAACCCCAACAGCCAGATCCACGCGGCCCGTGCCAGCGGCGGCGGGCTGGTGACGCAGTTCAACAGCCACGGCATCTTCGACATCGCCGAGGACGAGGGCGTCATCATCGAATACGAGCCCGCCGGCGCCCGCTACGCGGCGCTGCAGCTGACCGACTGGTACTATCAGTCGCTAAACTACGGCGAGATCCAGTCCAGCCTCACCCAGGCCCAGTCAGCCGTCGATGCGGACGGGAAGGTGCGCCTGGTCATCGCGCGCCGCGATCCCGGCGTCGCCAACTGGATCGACACGGGCGGTCTGCGCATCGTGCTGATGATCATGCGCTGGCAGGCGGCGCCCGACCCGCCGGTCCGTGGCGGCCCGGCCTGCCAGATGCGGCTCGTGAAACTCGCAGAGCTGAAGTCCGCCCTCCCCGCCGAAACGGTCTGGTTCACGGCCGAGCAACGAAAGGCGCAGCTCGACAAGCGCCGCGCCGCCTACGCTCGGCGCTTCTAGGAACGCGCAGGCCATGACCAAGACCTACGCCGAGGCCTGGGGCGAGTACCTCAAGTCGCTCGATCCGGTTGCGCGGTCGGACCCGAAGGTGAGAGCGGCGGCGCTCAGCCTTCCGCCCAGATCGCCCTGCGCACCCAGACCGTCCTGCGCAGATATTCTTTCTGATGGGAGGGTGCGCGCGGGGCGCAGGACTTGTTCCGGGCTTGGTCGCCTTGACCTGGGTGGGGATATGGCCGACCAGCCTCGATTGATGCGGATCAGGGAAACCGAACGATGACAGGGACGGCCGATATCCAGGGGATTCTCGATCGCCGGCTGAGCGAACTGGTCGAATCCGGGATCGAGATCGGGGCGCAGGTCTGCGTCTACAAGGACGGAAAACAGATCGCCGACTGTTCGGCCGGCCTGGCCGACCGCGACACGGGCCGCCGGGTGGACGGCGATACGCTGTTCAACGTCTTTTCCGTCAGCAAGGCGGTGGCCGCCACCGCCGTACACATCCAGGCTGACCGTGGCCTCATCGAATACGATGCGCCCATAGCGCGCTACTGGCCGGAGTTCGGGGCGAACGGCAAGGAGAAGGCCACGATCCGCCACGCGCTCACGCACCGGTCGGGCGTCCCGCAGATGCCCGAGGGCGTCACGCCCGAGCAGATGTGCGACTGGGACTGGATGACCGGCCAGATCGCGGCGGCGAGGCCCATCGCCGAGCCGGGCACGAAGGCGCTTTACCAGGCCATGACCTTCGGCTGGCTGGTGGGCGAGGTCGTGCGGCGTACGGACCCCAAGGGCCGGCCGTTCAACCAGTTCATTCGCGAGGAGATCGCCCTGCCGCTCGGCGCGCCCGACCTCTGGTTCGGCGTGCCGGACTCCGAGCTCGGACGCGTCGCGCCGATGTACGACTACCGGCCGACCAGCGATCCCGCGACCCGCCCAGCGCTTTCATTGGCGGCCATGCCGCCGCAGGTGGACCTCGTCCCGGCCGTGTTCGAGCGGCCCGACGTGCGGGCCGCGGTCGTGGCGGCGGTCGGCGGCGTGTTCAGCGCCCGCAGCGAGGCGCGCTTCTGGGCGATGCTGGCTGGAGGCGGCCAGCTGGACGGCGTGCGGCTGCTCTCCGAGCCGCTGGCGCGCAGCCTGAACACCCCACGGCCGCACAGCGAGGAGCCGGACGTGGTCATGTACGGCATTCCGTTGCCGCTCTCGATCGGCGGCTACTGGCTGGGCGCCGATCGCCCCGCCGTATGGGCCGTGGGCTCGCCGACATCGATCTGCCACCCGGGCGCCGGAGGCTCTCTGGGCTGGGCGGATCAGGAGAACGACGTGGCGGTGGCCATCTGCCACAATCGGCTGGTTCAAGGACTGCCCAAGGAAGAAGACGGCACCTACCTCATCGGGTCGGCGATCAACCAGGCCCTGGGGCTCGCCGCCTACTGACCCCGAACCGGAGGAATCTGGAATGCAAGATGAAGCCAAGATCGGCGCGCGCCTCGCGCCCCTCTTCAGCCTGAGCGGCAAGACGGCGCTCATCACCGGCGCTGGGTCGGGTCTCGGGAAGGCGACGGCGAACCTTTTTGCCGAAGTCGGGGCCGAGGTCGTGGTCACCGACCTCATTCTCGAGGCGGCTCAGGCGACAGCGGCCCAGATCGAAGCGAACGGCGGCGTCGCCATCGCCGTCCAATGCGACGTCTCGGACGAGGCCTCGGTGAAGCGGGCCTTCGCCGCCGCCGACGAGCGCTTCGGCAAGATCGACATCCTCGTCAACAACGCCGCCCACCGCGCCAAGAACGAGTTCTTCGAGATGACCGTCGAAGAGTGGGACAAGATGCACCACGTCTGCACGCGCGGGACGTTCCTGTGCTCGCGCGAGGCGATCAAGCGGATGCGGGCGGCGGGCAAGGGCGGCGCCATCGTCAACATCTCCAGCATGAGCGCCGCCCACACCAACCTGTGGGGCATCAACTACCACTACGACTCGGCCAAGAGCGGCGTCGACGCCCTGACGCGCGGCCTCGCCGGCGAGTTCGCCTCCGAGCGCATCCGGGTGAACTCGGTGCTGCCCGGCGGCATGAAGAGCGAAGGCGTCGCCAACATGCGCGCCAACTACGACTTCCGCGGCCCGGTCACCTTGCCGGGGCGCTCGCTGATGGGCGGCGCCACCGAGCCGATCAATGTCGCCCACGCGGTGCTGTTCCTGGCCAGCCCGGCCGCGAACTTCATCACCGGCCAGATGCTGGCCGCGGATGGCGGCTTCCTGGTGAGCTGACGGGAAATATCAGCCGCTCCTCGGCCCGCCGCTTCTCGACTCCGGAGCGCGGGGCGCTCAAATTCGGCGGCGGCCCACGCCTGCCCCGGAAGGTCTGGTCGCGCAAGCTCTGGTCCTGATCCGGACTTTCGATGGGCCCGCGAAGGGAGGATTCCGATGCAGCTCGAGGCTGAGATCCGTCCGCCGTCGCCGTCGCCGCAGGATCTGGAGGATAAGAGCTTCGATCCCTTCGCGGGCCACTTCCTGGCGCACGGCGACACCCTCGATCCTTTCCCGCTGCTGCACCAGATGGCGCGCGAGAGCTGGGTGCATCCGGTCGGCTATCGGGAGGTCTTCGGCATGAAGACCTCGAACCTGGCCGGCTTCGACCATCCGCGCTTCACGGTGTTCGGCTACGATCGCTGCGCCCAGCACATCCCCAACACCGAGGTGTTCTCGAACCGCCCCTTGAAGATGCACCTCGGCCTCAGCTTCGGCGCGACGATCTCGGGCATGGAGGCGCCGGAGCACACCCGTTACCGCCGCATCTTTCAGAAGGCGTTCCTGCCGCAATACGTCCGCCGCTGGGGCGAGAGCGTCGTGGACCCGGTTGTGACGAGCCTGCTCGCGAAGGTCGTCGACCTGGGGCATTGCGACCTGATCAAGGACTTCACCCTCCACTACCCCTTCCATGTCGTCTACCGGCAGCTGAACCTGCCGCCGGACGACACGGCCATCTTCCACAAGCTGGCCGTCGCCCAGACCACCTACTGGTATGCGCCGGAGATGGCGATCGACGCCGGCAGGAAGCTCGGCGACTACTTCCTGAACATGATCCGGCAGCGGCGCGAGGATCCCGGCCAGGATCTGGTGAGCGTGCTGTGCACCGCCGAAGCGGACGGGGAACAGCTGCCGGAGGAAGTCGTGCTGGGCTTCCTGCGGCAGCTCATGAACGCGGGCGGCGACACGACCTACCGCGCCACCAGCTGCCTGCTTGCCGGCCTGCTGCAGAACCCCGACCAGCTGGAGGCGGTGCGCCGGGACCGCAGCCTCGTGGCGAGCGCTATCGAAGAGGGCTTGCGCTGGAACGCCCCGGTCATGAACGCCATGCGCATGACCAACCGCGAGATCACCATCGACGGGTTCACCTTCCCAAAGGACGCGTGGATCGACTTCTGCCAGGGCGAGGCGAACCGGGAGGCCTCCAAATTCGCGAACCCTGACAGCTTCGACATCTCGCGCGACCGCACCTGGCGGCACCTGTCGTTCACCACCGGCCCGCACGTCTGCATAGGCCAGCACCTGGCGAGGGTGGAAATGGAGCGGGCGCTGAACGCCATCTTGGACCGGCTGCCGGGCGTGAGGCTCGACCCGGACATGCCGCCGCCGGAAATCCGCGGCTTCAACCTGCGCACGCCGGACCACCTCTACGTGCGCTTCGACTGAGCTTTGCGCTGAGCGGATCAAGTTCTCGGCAAGCCGAACAGCATGCCCGCCAGCACGCACCCCTCGGGCCCTGAGGTCCAGCGATGCTCGACGCCGGGTATCAGCACGCAGTCGCCGGGCCGCAACAGGATCTCGCCGTCCTGAAGGCCGAGCGTGACTTCGCCGCTGAGCACGACCTGGCAGTCCAGCGTGCTCGTATGATGCATCCTGCCTGGACCGCCGGGCGCGAACGCGATCGTAACCCATCGGCCGCCCCCTTCGGGCACGGAGAGGTCCAGCCATTGCGCATCGACGGCCCGGCGGGGCGCAGCCGGATCCGGGGGGGTCGACGCCGTGCGCCAAAGCTCGATCGACGACACGGGCGTGGAGTCGGCTGTCGGCTCGCAGTTGCGCTGCTCGACGATCCTCGAGCGGCCGTCCGCCCCCACGCCTACCCGCGCGAACATCATGTTCCCACCCTGTCCGGGGACTTTCCTCGCCGCGACGAGCCTATCTCGGAGGAGGCTCGCCGGCTTCTCGAATCCATCCGTATCGCCGGATGTGGCGTCGTAGGACCTCGCCCTGTATCTCATGGCTGGCGTTGTTGACAGGAGGCTGAGTTGCACGGCGTAAACCACGGCGCGGAGTGGACGCGCCCCGAGTACGGACTGCAGCAACGCTACGGGCATGCGCCGATCCCGGGCGGCGCGCGGGACGTCCCATCCGCCTTCGCCGCCACCGTCGCCCGCGTTCCTGACGCCATGGCCCTCATCGGGCGCCATGCCCGCTACACCTACCGCGAGCTGGACGCGGCGGTGGGCGCCGCGGCCGCGGCGCTGCAGGGACTGGGCGTGCGCAGCGGCGACCGGGTCGCCGCCACCACCATCAACGACCCCGATCTCGTGATCGCCTTCCTGGCCGCCATGCGCATCGGAGCGATATGGGCCGGCGTCAACCGCGCGCTCGCCCCGCCCGAGAAGGCCTACCAGCTGAACTACGCCGGAGCGAAGGTCTACCTCGCCGACCGGGAGTCGATCGCCCAGATCAAAGGCGTCGGCGGCGACTTTCCTGAGCTTCTGCACATCGTCGACATGGAGCCGGGCGCAGCCGACAGCGACTGGGCTGGCATGATGACCGCCTACAGGAACGTCGCCCCGCCCGAGGCCCAGATCGATCCCGACGCGCCGGCCGGCCTCGGCTTCACCAGCGGCACGACCGGCCTCCCCAAGGGCGCCGTCCATAGCCAGCACAACATGCTCACCGTGGCCGTCAGCCGCCATGCCGGCCTGCGCGGCCCCGTCTGGCGGCCCGACATGCGCACCGGCGTGACCCTGCCGCTGACCATCCTGAACATGATGGTGCTCGACGTCGTCACGCCCTTTTCCGGGGGTGGATCGCTGGTCTGCATGGACAGGCTCGACGCCCTCGGGGTCGCCGAATGGATCGAGACCGAGCAGGTCGAAACCATAAGCCTGGCGCCCGCGACCGCCTTTGATCTCATCGCCAAGCCCGAAATCACGCCAAAGGCCCTGGCCACCCTGGTCGCGCCGGTGGCGGGCGGCGCCAAGGTGACCGACGAGCTGCGGGCGATGTACCGCGAGAAGTTCGGCCGGTTCCTGATCACCGGCTATGGGCTCACCGAGGCGCCCACCAGCGTATCCTCGATATGGGAGGGCCGCCCTGCCCCGCCGCAAAGCGTCGGCCGGGCCGCGCCGCACCTGGATGTGCGCATACTGGACGCCGAAGGCCGCGAGGCGCCGGCCAACGAAGCCGGCGAGATCTGCGTGCGCGCCGCCAATGAGGGCCCGTGGGCGAATGTCTACACCTGCATGCTGGGCTATTGGCGACGCCCGGAGGAAACCGAGAAGACGCTCAAGGACGGCTGGCTGCACACCGGCGACATCGGGGTGCTGGACGCTGAGGGCGACCTCTTCATCAAGGACCGGCTGAAGGAGCTGATCATCCGGGGCGGCGCCAACATCTATCCCGCCGAGATCGAGCGGGTGCTCACCATGGACCCCCGCGTTCGCGAGGCGGCGGTGATCGGCCGTCCAGATGCGCGCCTGGGAGAGACGGTGCTGGCCGTCATCGAGCTTGCAGCGGGCGCGCCGCCGCCGGCGGAGATGCGCAAGACCCTCGAGCAGCTCTGTCTGGCGCAGTTGGCGAAGTACAAGCTTCCGGTCGATTGGGTGTTCGTCGACGAGATGCCGCGCAACGCCATGAACAAGGTCGTCAAGCCGAGGCTGCGGGAGCTTTACGCAACGGCCGAACCTGCGGCGGAGACCTGAAGGCGGCGCCTCAGCTCGCCGCTGGCGCCGCATCCCGGAAAAGCTTCAGCCGCTCGAGGTGTGCGTCCACGCCGAAGAGGCCGTCCCCCATGGTGCTCAGCGAGACGTGCGAGGCGCCCATGCCTTCCCACGCCTTGAGCTCTTCCGCCCAATCCCCTTGCGTCGCGAGCGACAGGTCGATGCGGACCTCGATGCCGACCGACCCCGGATCGCGCCCGTATTCGCGGCAATAGCCGCGGAAGACCTCGGTGAGTTCCTGGGCCCTCGGCAGGGGCATCTTGGGCTGGATCCAGCCGTCCCCGATTCGGGCTATCCGGCGCACCACCTTCAGGTTGGCGGTCTGGCCGAAGTGCGGCCGGTCCCCTCCCCCGCCGAACCAGACCGGGATCGGGCGCTGGACAGGCAAGGGATTGAGGCCGGCGTCGGGGATCAGGTGTTCCTTGCCCCTGAAGTCCACGGTCCGCTCGGTCCACAGCGCCCGCATGACGGCTATCTGCTCTTCGATCCGGGCGCCGCGGGTCTCGAACGCCATGCCGAGGGCCTCGTACTCCGCAAGGTTCCAGCCGCTGCCGACGCCCAAGCGCAGCCGTCCCCCCGAGAGCACGTCCAGGCAGGCCGCCTGCTTGGCGACCAGGACGCTCTGCCGCTGCGTCAGGATCAGGACGCCGGTGATGAAGCCGAGCTTCGTGGTCCGGGCGGCCATGAACGAGAACAGCACCAGCGGCTCGTGGAAGCTGGAGTCGAGATCGTAGGGCAAAGTCTGCCCTGGCCTGGAGGCGCGGTTGGCGCCGACGACGTGGTCGAACGCCAGGACGTGGCTGAAGCCCATCGCCTCGACCGTCTGAGCGAATTGCTGGACCGCGCCCGGGTCGGTCTCCATTTCGGTCTGCGGGTAGATGACGCCGATCTGCATGCTCGCCTCACAAAAAGGGGAATGGGCCATCCTAGCGGCGCAAGCGGCGGAAGTGTCAGATCAAATTTAGCGGGCGAAACCTGCGCTGAGCCCATTACCATGGCGCCCGTGGCTGCGCCGTCCGACGCGGCGGAGCGGACCACTGGCGAATGGGGAAGGAGCAAGACTCATGAGCGATCTCGAAGACCGCATCGCTGCGCTGGAGGCCGAAGTCGGCAGGTTGCGCGACCAGTTGGCGATTCAACAGATCATCTCGAGGTACGGACCGCTTGTCGACAGCGCCACAACCGAGGAGCGGCTGCGCAAGGTGGCGGAGTACTTCGGCGACGACGGCGTCTACGATATCGCGGACAATGCGCAATACAGCGGCCGCGAGTTCGCCGAGAAATCGCTGAAGGGGCCGAACCACCAAGGTTACCTCAAGGACGGCAGCACCCACCTCATGGCCATGCCCTATGTCGTCGTTGCGGGCGACCGGGCGACGGCGCTCGGCTATTCGCACGTCATGACCAACCGCCACAATGGCGAGTTCAAGGTGGCGCGCGGCTCGGTGAACTATTGGGAGTTCGCGCGCCAGGACGGCGAATGGCGCATCCTGCGTCGGACCAATAGGCTGGTTGACGGCGCCGAGACGCCCCGCGAGATAATGCGCCGCGTGGATGAGACTGCGCCGGAGCGGAAGACGACGAAGTCGCGTTGATGGCGGGACCCCCGATCACCGTTTGAGAAAGGAAGGAGCATGTCGATTTCGCTGGAAGGCCGCGTGGCGGTCGTTACCGGCTCTGGCCGCGGCATCGGCCGGGCGCACGTCCTGGAATTCGCGCGCCGCGGCGCGGCGGTCCTCGTCAACGACGTCTCCAGGGAGCACGCCGACGCCACTGTCGACGAGATCAAGGCTGCGGGCGGCAAGGCGGCCGTCTCCTATGACACTGTGGCCACGCCAGAAGGCGGCGCGGCGATCATCGACAGGGCCGCGGCGGCGTTCGGCAAGCTGGACATCCTGGTCCATAACGCCGGCCAGATCCGCCCGGCCTATTTCGAGGACCTTACCCTCGCCGATCTCGACGCCATTCTCGACACGCATCTGCGGGGCGCCTTCTTCGTCGGCCAGCCCGCCTGGAGGTTGATGAAGGGCGCCGGCTACGGACGGATCGTGATGACCAGCTCGGCTTCCGGAATGTATTCGCACCAGGCCATGTCGAACTACGCCTCCGCCAAGGCCGGGCTCTACGGCCTCACCAAGGCGCTCGCCTACGAGGGCCAGAGATATGGCGTCAAAACCAACTGCATCCTGCCGTGGGCGGCGACAACCATCGGCCAGAACAACCCCATTCCAGACATGCTGAAGGTGTGGCGGCTGTTCGTCAGCGAGGCCATGGACGCGAAGCTCGCCGGGCGCAACACGCCCGACTCCATCGCCTATCTGGCCGCCTACCTAGTCAGCGAGGGGTGCGAGCCGAACGGCGAGGCCTTCTCGGTCTCGGGCGGCCGCTATGCGCGCACCTTCGTCGGCGTCGGCGACGGCTGGACGGCGTCGATGGACGGTCTCAGCGCCGACGAGGTCGCCGCGCACATGGATCAGATTCGCGACATCTCCAAGCACAGCGTGCCGATGTGGGCGTTCGAGGAAGCGGCGGGCGTGGCCAGACGCCTCTAAGCCGTCGATCTTCAGCTCCTGCGGCCATAGCCTGGGCGACGACCATGTCGAAAAGCTACGTCTCGGAGGCGATGCGCGAGGCGGTGGGCCGCCGACTGCGCCTGCAGGTCTCCTATCCGGTGTCGGAATCCGACATCCGTAAGTGGGCCCTGGCGGTCTACTACCCACGCGCCCCGCCGCAGGAGTTCATCGATCCGGACTACGCGCGCGGGCGCCGCTGGGGCGGCATCGTGGCGCCGCAGGAGTTCAACCCGTTCAACTGGGTGTGCGCCTGCAGCGAAGGGATTGAGCCGCCGGCGCAGGCCGACGCCCCGGACCGGACGGAGATCATGCTGGGCATCGAGCCGCCTCACCTGCACTTCCAGCTCAACGGCGGCTTGGAAACAGAATACGGCGAGCCGATGCGGCCTGGAGACGTGATCACCTCCATCAGCCGCCTCGCCGGCTATTACGAGCGCGAGGGGCGTCTCGGGCGGATGCTCTTCACGCTCACCGAAGACATCTGGACCAACCAGAGAGGCGAATTCGTCAAGCGCACCCTCTCCACCGGGATCCGCTACTAGACCATGCCGCAAGCCGACGATCCTCATACGGCCCGGGTGGGGGACACCCTGCCGCCCTTCGTCCGGAAGACCGGCTTCCACAACTGGAACCGCTATGCCGCCGTGAACTACGAGTTCGTTCCCATCCACATGGACGACGATGCCGGCCGCGCCGCCGGGTATCCTTCGGCGTTCGGCATGGGCAACCTACAATGGGCCTATCTGCACAACCTGCTCCGCGGCTGGCTGGGCGACACGGGTAGGATCACCCGGTTGAGCGTCCAGTTCCGCGCGGCGAACGTCAAAGGCCAGACGGTGGCCGCTCGCGGCGAGGTGACCGCCGTTCGCGATGAGCCGGAGGGGCGCGTGCTCGAGTTGAAGGTCTGGACCGAAGCTGACCACGGTCAAACGCTCGCGCCGGGTCGGGCGAGCGTCCTCATCGATCCACGTCCCTAGTGTCCCGATTCCGAAGTTCGTTAGCGTGAGCGGCGCTTCCGGTCGAACTTCGGAATCGATAGGGACACTAGCCAAGTATATGTTTCTAGTGTGGTTTACGGATCAGAAGTTCGCCGCAGCGCCCGCCGCGACAATGGGGCGAACTTCTGATCCACCACACTAGTAGGATTGCGGCGGCGACGCCGGTCCGCCGTACACATTGCGGATCACGGTGCGCGCCGCGAGACGTTCGCGGTCGTCCGAATAATCGGGAAAGGTCGGCGTAAGGCGCTGCTCGAAGGCCGTGGCCTGCTTGGCGTATGGCGCGCACCCTTGGACGGCGTTCTCGATGACGTCCCTCAGGGCGCTCGCAGGGTCAGCGCTCTCGATGACCTGTTTGATGCAGCTGTAGTTCTCATCGGACTAGACCTGCGCGAGCCTTGCATCCGCTTCGTGCGAACGAGGACCGGCGCTCGGGCGGGCCGGGGTCTGATGATTCTCGTGCTGCGCGTTGGCAACGCTCTCGGTGGAGGCTGGCGTTATCAGCGCGGCGTTCGCCGCAGGCGCCGGAGCGGTCGGCAGCGGCGCGGCGACTTTCAAGGTTCCGGCTGCGTGCGACGCCGGCTTGAGTTCCGGAGGCACGGTTCGGAGCGCAAACTCTCCTACGACGACCAACAACAGCGCGCCCCCCACCATGACCCCCGCTGCAAGCAGCCACGACGACGGTGATCCGCTCAGCTTGGCCGCCTTGGCGTCGCGCCGGGCGGCCGCCCTGGCGCAGAGGGCTGCTGACGCCGGCGGCGTTGGCGGTCTGGCCGGCTTGGGCATCAGGGGAAACCCGCAAAAACGGCAGCCCGTGGCGCTATCCGACACTGCGTGCTGGCACTCGGGGCACTTGATCAGCATCGCCTGTCCCTCCGCGAGACTTCAAGATTGCACAACGGATGGATACGGCAAAGCTGGTACACTTCTGCTCGATGCCTAGTATTATCTTGCTTTTGGCTCCTAGATTCACCTGATAGCGAGTAGGGAAGTCTGGGCCAAGTTCTCAGGGTCGGCCCGCATCGTGCGATGCATGGGCGTCGCGTGTCGCGGGAATTTCTATGGCCGAGTTCATCCGGTTCCGGCCGACGAGCGCCTTGGCCCTTCCCCCCGCCGCGGATCAGGACTTCTCCCTGGTTCTCGGCGGCCCCTTGTTCCAGATGCTGCGGCGCGTCGGGTTGTCGGACGACAAGCTGGGGCTGGCGCACCGACGGCTACTCGCCTCGATCGCAATCACGTGGGCGCCGCTCGTGGTGCTGTCGGCCCTGCAAGGCAGGCTGGTCGGCCCGCGGTCGGAGACGCCCTTCCTCTACGACGTCGGTTTCCAGTTACGGTTCCTGGTCGTCGCGCCCCTGCTCATCCTCGCCGAGCTGACCGTGCACCGGCGGATGCGCCCGATCGTCGACGAGTTCGGCCTGCGCGGCCTCGTCCGGACCGGGCAGGCGGATCGTTTCGCGCAGGCGCTGGGCGAAGCGGCGCGGTGGCGCAACGCCATCCCGGCCGAGGTGTCCTTGCTCGCCATCGTCTACGCCGCGGGGCTCCCCTTCGCCATGCGCCGCTACCTTGCCATGGGCGACGGCTGGTACGCCGCGCCCGCCGCAGGATCGGGGCTGTCCCTCGCCGGCCTGTGGCTGGTCTTCGTGAGCCTGCCGCTGCTGCAGTTCCTGGTGCTGCGCTGGTACTTCCGGCTGCTCATTTGGGCGAGGTTCCTTTGGCGGGTCTCGCGGCTCGATCTCGACCTCAACGTCACCCACCCGGACAAGGCAGGCGGCTTGGGCTTTCTGGCCGAGTCGCTTTCCGCGTTCGTCCCGATCGCCGCGGCCCATGGGATGCTCATGGCCGGAACGATCGTTGACCGGCTCCTCTACGCCAAGGCCAGCCTCACCGATTTCCAATTGGAGGTCGTTTGCGGCGCGCTCGTGCTGACGCTGGTCTTCGCCGGTCCCCTCACCGTCTTCGGGCCGCGCCTCGCACAGGTGAAGCGGCTCGGACTGCGCCAATACGGGGCGGTCGGCCAGACCTATGTGCAGGAGTTCCGCCGCAAATGGATCGAAGGCGGCGCGCCAGCCGATGAGCCGCTCGTCGGCAGCGGCGACATCCAATCTCTCGCCGACCTCGGCAACAGCTTCGGGACGGCCGAGCAAATGCGCATCGCCCCGATCCGGCCGACCGCGCTCCTCTATTTCCTGGCCGCTTTCCTGGCCCCCATCGCCCCTCTTGTGCTCGCCATGATGCCGGCGGAACAGCTCATCGGCCGCCTGGTCGGAATGGTGTTCTGAAAAGGCGTGCGTCCCTTGCTGATCATCCGTGCGCCCAATCGAGGCGGCGACCGATCGCTCAGTCCGCCCGGCTGGCGCGCTTCCGCCCGCAAATTCGGTATTGCACCTGATGTTCTTCGCCATGCGCGAGGCCCATCTTGGCGCTTCAGGTCGGAGGCGGCCCGGCAATTACCTCGTCCCGGGAATCTCGGAACTTCCGCTCCTGCAAGGTGAAGCGCACGACGAAAGCGAACGATCAGGCCTGCCCGTCCCCCCGCAAGCCTGATCCGGCCCGGCGTTCCTCTCCCAGGCGCCGGGCCTCCTTGCTTGGAGGGGCTATTTTCAGCACCGCGCCTGGCATCGCTTGATGGCCTCGGAGACAGGCTCGATCCCATGGAAGATCGAGTCGGCCTTTGCGCAGTAGCCGAGCATGCATTGCGTGTGCGAGCGGGCGACGCAGCTGTCGAGGCACCTTTGTCGGGCGGTGGGTGTCCCCGGGACTGCGATGGCCGCAGCGGGCGCCGGCGAGCCTCTCAAGCTCATGATGTAGGCGACCACGTACCCGGCTTGCTCCTTGGGAAGGTTGAGGTTCGGCATCGTCATGGGGCGCCCGTACTGATCCCAGCGCGTCGTGTAGAGGAATTGCTCCAGGCTTCTGGCCGAGGTCGCCGGCCTGTTGGCGATCTCTGGGAAACTGGGCGTGCGCTGGAAGAGGAGCCGCGCCGATTTCTGATCCGGGGTGACGACGTGACAATCGGCGCAAACGCGGACGGCGATCTTGCGTCCCACAACGACTGGGTCCTTCGCCTGGACGTCCGCGGAATGAGTGTCGGCCGTCGGCCAGATCGCCGCCAAGGCCCAGGTCATCGCCGTCAGAAACCGGTTCATCGCTCTCCTGCCCCTAGGGTCTAAACCCAGCCATGTCCGGCGGCCCTTCAGTGATCCACCTGATCCCTGGCCGTCAGACCTAAGACTAGGTTCGGCGCCTTCCTATCGGGCTCAAGCCCGGTCGCCGGGCCAGTAACCCCCCTAGGGGAGGCCTCGCGACCCATCCGCGAGGTTTTCGATGAATTCTCCGGAAGGCGGCGCCGCCGACCATTCCCGTCCCCGCAGGCGACGCCGACAGGCGACAGCCTCGCCGGCCAAGCCGGCGGAGGCGCTCGTTCTCGTGACCCTGAAGGCCGCGGATGGTTCGATCGTGAAGATCGAGACAGTGAATCCCGACGGCTCGGAGCGCCAGCTCTCGCCGCGGCGGGCCAAGCAGCTGCTGGGCGAGCGATTGAACTCGACCCTGCACGGCTTAGTCCAGCAAGCCTTCGAGGCCGGGATCGCGTGTGTGCTCGACGAGCGAACCTTCGCTGGCCGCGCCGAGGAGGACGCCGGCGAGAGCGAGGAGGAGGCGGATCTTCACGACCTGCTGCTCGACTCCCTCATCGAGCGCACGCCCGCCAAGCAGCTGCTGCGCCGCGAGGTGCTGAACAGCGCCATGCTCGGCACGATCATCCGCGAGGCCTCCGCCGCGCCGCCCGGCGCGCCGGACGCATCCTCGCGCCATCGGCTGGGGGGCTCCAGCCCGGCTCGTCGCGCTCCCGAAGCCGGCGCGCCATCCTGATACGGAGAAACACCATGGCCATCTCTAGCACCCTTGATCCGGGCGAAGCCGAAACCGGCGGCGGCCTCGACGAAGATCGGGTCATCCGGTTTCTCGCCGGCGGCAAGGCGCTGCGTCGACGCCGGCTGCGCCGGCTCGTTCTGGCCCACCTTCTCCGGGAGAGGGCCGACGAGGACGAGGACGAGGGCGTTTCGGGCGATGAAGGAGACGATGACGAACGCGGACTAACCCGCCTGCTGCTGGCGGGCGGCGTCGCCCGCCGCAAGCGGTTGCGTCGCGTGATCCTGGCGCGCTTGCTGCAAGAGCGGGCCTCGGCGGACGACGAGGACGAGGACGGAGGCGGCGAGGACGAGCGTCAACTTCTGCGTCTGCTGGTCGGCGGGGGCATCGCACGCCGCCGGCGGCTGCGTCGCCTCCTCATCGCCCACCTGATGCGGGAAGGCGGAGACGACGACGCCGACATCGACGAGGACCAAGGGGAAGACGAAGAGGACCGTCAGCTCGTCCGCTTCCTGATCGGACGGCGGATCGTCGGCCGCCGCCGGGCGCGCGGCGCGATGATGGGAAAGGCGCTCCGAGAAGCTGAGTTTTCCTGATCGCCGTCAAGGCGGGGCGCGGGGGCCCGGCGCTTGCGCACGCTCTGCGCGGGCGCCGGGCCTTCGCCGTCCCCAAGGCCGGCGCTCCGGCGCCGCCGGAGTCCGAAGTTCGCCAGCGCGCGGACCCGAGCGAGCGTCGGACTGCGTGCGGGGGCGATGGGCGGGCCGCCTGAGGCGATGCACTCGGGATTTCCCCTAGTACGCCGCGCCCTTCTGACCATCGCGCCGCAAGCCGGGAGAGCAAGGCTTCCGCGCCGCGCAAACTCCGTATTGCACCTGATGTTCCCCACCGTGAGCTCAGCCATGCTGACGCACTAGTGGAAGGCCAGCCAGCCGGCTGCGCCCGTCAGGGCTGAACGTCAAAGCCTCGGCGAGCAGGAGAACTGACCCATGGAAGCCAGCGGAAGGACCAAACTCATTCCGGGCGCTTTGAAGAGAACGATGCGCTACGGCATGTCGGCGCTGGCTTCGCTCGCACTCGCGCTCGGCGCCACCGCCGTGATCGCCCAGACGACGGTCCAGGAGATCATCGTCGAAGCGCCTCACATGGTCACCCGCTCCGAAGTCGGCCGTACCAACACCGGCGCGCCGATCGAGGAGATCATCCTTTCGCGCGAGGTCTTCTTCGACGACCTCGACCTCAAGGAGCAGTCGGCCGTCACGACCCTCGAGGCCCGCGTCCGGGACGCGGCGACACGGGCCTGCGCGGAGCTCGACAAGCTCTATCCGGCCTCGATGTACCCCACCACCCAGGGATCCGGGGACTGCGTGAGAACCGCGATGAACACCGCCATGCCGCAGGTGGCGCGGGCGATCACCGCCGCGGGCCAACAGGCGGCGGCGAGCCGCTGATCCCATCCCTTCCCTCCGATTCCGAGGGATCTCATCCAACTGACAGAGGATCTGAAGATGTCCCCAATCAAATATGGGCTCGCCGCTTCGCGGACCGTAGCGATCGTGGCCCTGGGAGGCCTTAGCCTCAGCGCCTGCGCCACCAAGGACTATGTGGACCAGCAGATCGCCACCGTGACCAACCACGTCAATGCGGTGGACGCGAAGGCGACCGACGCCAGCCAGAAGGCCGACGCAGCCAACAGCGCCGCGCAGTCCGCCGGCGCCGCGGCCCAGCAGGCCATGGCCGCCGCTCAGCAGGCGAACCAGCGGCTCGATCAGCTGACTCCGCGGGTGGACGCCATCGAGCAGCGCCTGGCGGCCAAGCGGCCGCGGAACTGATTGGCTCCGCGCGAGTCTCTTAAGGCGTCCCTTGCTCACGGCACAGTAGGTCATGGACGTCCCGGTGCGGATTGCGCTCTCGCTCGGCCTAGGGATCGGCGCCATGTGCGCTGCATCTTCCAAGCCTTCCGCGGCGCTTGCGCAATCCGACACCGCGCCAGCCATCGACGCGGCCCCGCCTGACCAGGCCGTGGGTCCGCCGCTCCTCGAGGCGCCCCCGCCCAAGGAGGCGCCCGAGCCGCCGGTGCTCAACGCGCCGCCGGCTGGGCAAGACGGGGGTCTCCAGCCGGCGCCGGCCCCTGAAGCAGCCTATCCAACCCCCCCGCCCTCGCGCGGCCTGCCGCGGCTCCAGATCCCGTCCGACACCGCCGCGCAGATGGCCGGTTGGGTGACCGCCTCGCGGGACAACGGCGGGCTGCCGTTCGTGATCGTCGACAAGGCGGCCGCCGACATCTTCGTCTTTGACGCCGAGAGCCGACTTCTGGGCGCGGCGCCTGTCCTCGTGGGACTGGCGCCGGGCGACGAATCCGCGGCCGGCGTCGGCGATCGGGCTCTATCGGCCATTCGACCCGATGAGCGCACGACCCCGGCCGGACGGTTCCTGGCGGGCTTCGGAGCGGCCAGGGGCGATCGGACGGTTCTCTGGGTCGACTACGCCGACGCCATCTCGCTGCATCCGGTGATCACCACCAATCCCAAGGAGGCGCGCCTGAAGCGCCTGCGCTCGCGCGCTCCGGGCGATCATCGCATCACCTATGGCTGCATCAACGTCCCGAAGGCCTTCTACGACAACGTGGTGCTGAAGGCGTTCGCGGGCGGCAGCGGGGTCGTCTACGTCCTCCCCGACACGCGGCCCTTGGCCGAAGTCTTCCCGGCCTTCGTGGCCAATGGCGGCCGGGGAGGGGTCAACGCGCCCCCCGAGCCCGGCCAGGCCTCGCCGGCGGCGGCGGGGCAGCCGGATCCGGCGACCGCCCCGCGCGAGGGCGCCGTGGTCCAGGTGGAAGGGCGGCCCTGAAGAGCTTCTAGCCTTGCGGCGCCGCGCAAATCCGCTTGTCCGAGGCGGCGTCACAACAAGAGCGCCCCGGCCGTGGCCGGGGCGCAAGTACCACGGCCGAGGGGTTTGGGCCGAGGTGTGACCGGGCGTTCGGACGGGGGGATGCGTGAAAATCCGATAACCGGTCGCCTCGAAAATGGCCGCTCGCCGGCGCCGACACACTCAGGTTTAATCCTTAGCGCAAACGGGGACTTCCCCTGAGTAGGACTCGGGCGCCTGCGCCAGCCCTGCCAAGACTACTCGGCCAACGGAGCCTGCAATCTGCAGACCAGTCCCTCGGGCGTGTAGACCATCTCCGCAGGGCGCCCGAGCTGGCCGCTCAGAAGCTTGCCGAGCAGGCGCGATCCAAAGCCCGACTTTTCCGGGGGCGCCACCGACGGGCCGCCCAACTCTTTCCATTGCAGGGCGACGGCCGCTTCGCTCTTGCTCCAGCTGAGTTCGATACGACCGCCGGCGATGGAAAGCGCCCCATACTTCGCGGCGTTGGTGGCGAGCTCGTGGAAGCCCATCGCCAGCGCGATCGCGACGTTTGGCGCGACCTTCGCCTTCGGCCCCGCGATCGAAATCCGACCGTCGTAGGGCAGCGTCACCTCGCCGAGCAGTTCGCGGAGGTCGGCGCTCTTCCAGTGCGTCCGATTGAGCGTGTCATGGACCGACGAAAGGGCGGCCAGTCGCTCGACGAAGTCGTGCTCCACCGCGGTCGGCGCCTCATGCTCCTGCAAGGTGAGGCGGACCAGCGCCTGCACCGTCGCCAGGGTGTTCTTGACGCGGTGGTTCAGCTCGTTCACGAGCAGCCGGTGTCGCAGTTGCGCCTCGCGCGCGTCGGTGACGTCCGTCGCTATCCCGAGATAGCCCCGAAAGCGCCCCACGCCGTCAAAACGCGGACGTCCGTCGAGTTCGATGATCCGCAGGTCGCCGCCAGGCCTGCGGAAACGGCCCTCGTAGTGAAACGAACTGTGGTGCTCCCACGCCTGCGCCCGCCTAGACATGAATTTCCGGCGGTCTTCGGGATCGATCGAGTCGAGCCATCCGTCGCCGAGCAACAGGCTGCGCGCCTTGCCCAGAGAATCGACCATCGCCTGGTTGATAAACTCGAGCTCGCCGTTCGCACGGCTCAGCCACGCGGCGGCCGGGAGTCCATCCGCGATTTCGCGGTAGCGAGCCTCGCTACGCGCCAGGCGCCGTTCGGCCGCCCGCGCCGCCGTGATATCATGGCAGATCGCCGCGACGCCTTCGCCGAGGGGATAGGCGTGGATGGAGAGGACGCGCGAGCGCTGATTGTTCTTGAGCGTGACCTCGGCGTTCTCGGCCTTGCGGTTGGCGGCGACGCCTCGGATCAACTTGGCGAACGGAGTGTCCCACCCCAGTCCCGCGAAATCGCAGAACTGCCGCCCGAGCAGTTCGCGCCGGTCCCGCTTCAGGAGCCGTTCGGCCGCCGGGTTGCATTCCACGAAGCGCCAGCCCTCGTCGAAGCTCATGAAGCCTTCGGGAAGCTCGGCGATGATCTGGCGCGACCGATCGTCCAGCTGGCGGATCTCGTTCGGAGCGCGCCCGGCCACGAAATTCATCCTCTGGGTTGCGGCTTGAGAGAACATGGTCGTCTCGCCCCCGTCGAAATCGGGCCGAGAACTCGGCCGCTCGTGGGATTCAATAGCGTCGCCGGCTCCCTGACAAATCGGTGGCATACCCGAAGCTGCGCCAAGGAAAGCCCCGGTAGGGACACTCATCTGGAGGTTTGCTGACAGCCGAACCGAGCAGTCCGCCGGCAAAGCTGAATCCGGGCGCAGCGCTCGGACGCCCGAACCTCGCTCGCCCGGCTTCCAATAGCTGTGACCCGTAGGTCGTCCGCACCGGTGAACTGGGGGTTAACCCGCATTTGCCGTGGTTTTCGCCGGTTGTTTAGTCGCCGCGGCGGCAAGACTCGGCCTGGCGCCAGCCCCAACGGCCCAGGCGAGCGCGTGATGCGGGGCGAAAGAGAGATGACGGAGAGAGCGCGTGCCTGACGTTCCGAAGGCCAACGGCCGTCCCCACGTCCGTTACTTCCGCTTGATCGAGGCCGCCCAGGCGCTTCCCGCCGTGCGGACCGCGGTGGCCTACCCCTGCGACGAGATCTCCCTGAGCGGCGCGGTCGAAGCCGCGCGCCTGCGACTGATCGAACCCATCCTCGTCGGTCCGTCAGCGCGCTTGCGAGAGGTAGCCGACACGGCGGGACTGAACATCGACCGCTTCGAGTTCGTCGACGCCACCGACGATCCGGACTCGGCCGCCAAAGCCGTCGCCCTGGTGCGCACGCGCGGCGCCGAGGCGCTGATGAAGGGGAGCTTGCACACCGATCTGCTGATGGGTGCGGCGGTGCGACGCGAAGCCGGTCTGCGCACCGAGCGGCGCATCAGCCACTGCTTCATCCTCGATGTGCCTGGCCACGCCAACGCCCTCGTCATCACCGACGCGGCCGTCAACATCGCCCCGAGTCTCGAGGAGAAGGTCGACATCGCCCAGAACGCGATCGACCTTAGCCACGCCATGAACGTCGCCGAGGTGCGCGTCGCGATCCTCAGCGCCATGGAGACCATCAATCCGGAAGTTCCCTCCACCATCGAGGCGGCGGCGCTTTGCAAGATGGCCGACCGCGGCCAGATCACCGGCGCGCTGCTCGATGGGCCTCTGGCGCTCGACAACGCCATCAGCCCGGAAGCGGCCGCCGTCAAAGGCATCGTCTCCCCGGTCGCCGGCCGGGCGAACGTGCTTCTGGTCCCGAACCTCGAGGCCGGGAACATGCTCGCCAAAAGCCTTTCGTTCCTCGCCGGCGGTGACGCCGCAGGCATCGTCCTCGGCGCCAGGGCGCCGATCATCCTGACCAGCCGGGCCGACTCGCTGACGACCCGCCTCGCCTCCTGCGCGATCGCATCGCACCTGGCGGACTTCAAACGTCAGGGGCGACCGCTCGCCTCGGCCGCCTGACTTGCCGCCGTGAGCGACGCCATCCCACGGCCGGGCGGGTGCATCGTGGTCGTCAACGCCGGCTCTTCGAGCATCAAGCTCGGGCTCTACGAGGCGTCTCCGCCGCAGACGCTGCTGTATCGCGGGCAGCTGGCTCAGATCGGTCTGGCGCCGAAGCTCGAGGTCCGTGACGCCCTAGGCAAGGTGGTCGCCGACCGGCGTTGGGCATCGCTCGATCACAAGGGCGCCGCCCAGGCCGTCCTGGAGACGGCGCGCGAGCTCGCCAAGGGGATCCCCGTGACCGGGGTCGGTCACCGGGTGGTGCATGGCGGCATGAGCTACGCCGCCCCGATCCGGGTCGATTCCGAGGCGCTCGCGGCGCTGAAGCAGCTTTCGCCGCTGGCGCCTCTGCACCAGCCGCACAACCTGGCGGTCATCGAGGCGATCGCCGATGCGGCGCCCGCGATGGCGCAGGTGGCGTGCTTCGACACCGCCTTCCACCGCCACCAGCCGGCGACGGCGCAGCTCTTCGGCATCCCGCGCGCGCTCACCGAAAGCGGCATACGCCGGTACGGCTTCCACGGGCTCTCCTACGAGTACGTCGCCTTGCGGCTGAGGGAGCTGGACCCGGAACTCGCCGCCGGACGCGTCGTCATCGCCCACCTCGGCGCCGGCGCCAGTCTGTGCGCGGCGCACGGCGGCAGAAGCGTCGCCAGCACCATGGGCTTCACGGCCGCCGACGGCCTCGTCATGGGCACGCGATGCGGCGCGCTCGATCCCGGGGTGCTGCTCTACCTCATGGATAGCCAGGGCATGGACGCGCGGGCGCTCGAGGATCTCGTCTACCGGCGGTCCGGCCTGCTCGGCGTTTCGGGCCTCTCGTCCGACATGCGCGAGCTGCGCGCCTCGCGCGACCCCGCCGCCGCCGAGGCGATCGCGCTCTTCGTCTACCGCGCCGTTCGCGAGACGGGCTCCATGGCCGCCGCGCTGGGGGGCCTGGACGGGCTCGTCTTCACCGGCGGCATCGGAGAGAACGACAGCCTGACGCGGGCCGAGATCGCCCGCGGCTGCCGCTGGCTGGGGCTGGAACTGGACGAAGCGCTCAACCACCGCGGAATGGGCAAGATCAGCGCCCAATCCTCGCGCATCGCCGCCTGGGTCATCCCCACGGACGAGGAGCGCATGATCGCCAGCCATACCTGCGCGCTGCTGACTTTGGCGCCGGGCTGAGGCGCTCAGAGCGCCATCTCCGGAACCGCGTCCGGGATTTGCAGCTCGACGTCCATGGCCCGGGTGGCGCGCGCGGGCCGGCGAGCGCTCCCGTCGGCGCCTCATCTCTGACCCGTCACAGGCCCGGAGGCCAGGGAATCGGGGGCGAGGCGCTCGATGGGGGGCATCCGCCATCCCCCCCTCAGCACCGAGGGCGCCGGCCAGAAGAGGCGCAGGGTCAGGGAGAAACGGCCATTGGGACAAGGCAGCCAATTGAGCAGCCGCGCCGGTCCCGGCGGGGCCGACTGCACGAAGACCAGGCACGAGCCGTCGGCTTCCGGCCTCATGTCGCAACGATCGCCCAGCGCACGGCGTGGACCCGCCTGCGGGGCAGGCCGCGGCGACAGGCGCCAGAAGGCTAGCGCGGGAGGCGGGGAGTCACGGCGGAAGCGGATGCGATAGCTTTCGCCGCCATCCAGGGGGCGCCCGTCGGCATCCCGATCGTAGACGAATGAGGAGACGTCCTTGGGGGCGGGAGCGCCCAGCCGCAGATAGGCCTGCGCCGCGCGGGTGAGCGCCATGGCGAAGCCCTCCCGGTCGTCGGGGCGCTCAAGGGCGCGGTCGCTGGCTTCGTCCTTGGCTTCAGCGCGGATGGCCGCCAAGCCGTCGGCGATTCCGGCCGCCACCGGTTGCGAAAGCTCCGCCTCCATGTCGTCGCGCCAAGCTTCGACGCTGGCGCGCATGGCGGCGACCGCAGCGGCGCTCGAGCGCCGCCACTCTTCCGGCGCCCGAGCCAACAAGGAATCAAGCCGATGCAGGAACGTGACGGCGTCTATAGCGCTCAGTTGACTGCCGGGGCGCGGCGTCGGCGCGTCGAGCGCGGCAAGGGGCTTGCGCGAAGCGCGCGCCTCCTTCCCGGGCGGCGACAGGGACTGGTGCGCCGCGAGGTCGAGGGTCTTGCGAATATCGAGCGGGGAATGCGCGTAGAGCCGGCTCACCACCCACACGGAGCTGCAGGGCGCCTTGCACACGGTCACGTCCTTGGGAAGCTCGCCCAGCCAATGCGGGCCCACGAGCGCCAGTCTGACGCCGCCATCATGCCCGGTCCGCGAACCCAGGCTGGCGAAGGGGACGCCGGCGGTGTCGATCAGCGTGAGGCTGAAGAAGCGTCCATAGGTCTGGGGCAGATGGGCGATGACAGGCCCCTCCCCCAGCTCCGTCCACGCGCCGGAGAGCACCAAGCATTCATCGTCGTCCTCGAGCCCAGCCGCGAGGTCGCCGCCGCGGTTCCTGATCAGTAGAAATTCGTGAGAGATGAGCGGAAACGCCCGGCGAACGATGTCCGTCAGCAGGAGCGGAAAGCAGTGAACATAGAGTTCCGCCGCCGCCTGTCGTACTGCCTCGCGTCCGGCTTCTGAATGCGGCTCGGGGTCCAAGTGGCGTCTCCACCGACGCCGGCGAGTGTGTCTTGAGACTGGCGCACACCGCATCGGGGAAAGCCCCGATGCGGTCGGGCAGCCGACCTAGGGCTGAATGAGATTGTGCTTGATTGCAAAGCGCACCAATTCCGCCGCCGTTCGCGCGCCTGCTTTGCGCATGGCGGCGGCCCGGTGGCTTTCCACTGTCTTGTTGCTGATCTTCAGCAGCCGGGCTACCTGCTTGTTGTTGTTTCCCTCGGCGATGAGCTGAGCCACTTCTAGTTCTCGGGCGGTGAACCCCTCCAACCGCGAACGCTTTCTGTCGTTCAACGCGGCGTCCAGCAGGAGCTCGGACACCGGCGAAGAGAAATAGGGCCGGTTGGCGCCGAGCGCCGAAATGGCCGCCTCGAGATGACTCTCGCTGTCGGACTTGAGCACGAAGCCTCGCGCGCCGGCCGCCAGACCGGTGCTGATCGTCTCGTCATCGTCATGCATGGTGAAGAGCAACACCCGCGTGTTCGGGCATTCCCTGTGCAGGCGGCGAGTGAGAGCCACGCCATTCAACTGCGGCAAGGCTACGTCGAGCACGATGATGTCCGGCTTCTCCTTGATCGCCAGATCCAGCGCCTGCTGGCCGTCCGAGGCTTCCCCGCACACCTGCCAGCTGGGATGCGCTTGAATCACCTCCCGGACGCCCTTGCGGACGATCTCGTGATCATCGGCGATCAGTATCCGCAACATTCCGCGCCTATACGCTGAGTCGACACGACGGTGCGCGCACTTGGGCGTCAGGTCTATTGGGGGTTCTACCTAGGCTGCTGCGCCCAGGCTCCCCCAATCCGCCTCCAGCGTCATTCCGCCGCTTGAGGCGAGCAACCGAAAACCGGCGAACACCTTGCCGATCGCCGCATTAGCGCCATCCGGTTTCGCAAGCGAAAGACGGGCGCGCCGGCGCGCGCCGGGCCGCCAAAGGCGCGACCTTTGCGGTCTCGAGGTTTCACGGCGCCATCGGTCTCCAGCGCCGCCCGGTCTGCTTCACCGCGCTTTATGAGCGCTCCTGGCGCGGGTCGGGAGCGAATTTGCGGCCGGGTTCATGTCGGTAGGCGGTTACGTCGACCCGGCTGCAAAGCGCCGCTTCGCCAGCGCCGTTCCGGACCGCATGGCCGGCCACGGCCTGGCCGACGTAACTCTCCGCCGCAAAGGCGCTGACGGCCACCAATCCGGCGGCGGCGACGGCCGTGGCGAGCACGACGGACACGTCTCGACGATCCATGCGAGCTCTCCAGATGCTCAACGCGAATTCGGATCGCTTAAATTCGCCCGCGCGAGGTCCGAAGGGCATCGGGTGAAATACGGATGCAGTTTCTAAGGGCGACCGCACCGAAGGTTCGACCTCCTGGCAGGCAAGCGAGCCAACGCCGCCGAAGCCTTGGCGCGCCCGGAAGGCGCGGGGGCCCGCCGGCCGGGCGAAGTCCGGAGCTTCCTGGGCGAAGTCTCAAGTGAAATCGCCACCGGCGCTCCTGGTTGCTCCCCGCGCCGCTCCGCGGTCATCGATGCTTTGCTGGAGCGCCAAGCGCTGGACAGGCGTCAATGAGACCGCAACTGTTCGCGATCGTGCTCGCGCTCGTTTGCGTCGGGCTGGGCGGCCCGGCGTCCGCGAACGCCGCGCAGCCCCCTCGGGTCGATTTGCGCATCAGGGTGCTGGCCAACGGGCTCAAGGTGGTCAGCGTGCTCGACCGGAGCACGCCGAATGTCGCCGTCCAGGTCTGGTACGGCGTCGGATCCAGGAACGATCCGCCCGGCCGCTCCGGATTCGCTCATCTCTTCGAACACCTGATGTTCAAGGGGACGCGCAACACGCCGCCGGAATACATGAGCGGACTGACCAGTGAAGTCGGGGGCGACAGCAACGCCTCGACCGACAGCGACTATACGGAATTCGACGAGGTGGTCCCGGCCGCGAGCCTGGACTCGGTCCTTTGGGCCGAGGCGGACAGGATGCGCAGCCTTGCAGTCGACCACGCCAACTTTCTCTCCGAGCGCGCGGTGGTCGAGGCCGAGCTGCGCGAAGAAACCCTGTCCGATTCCTACGACGCCCTGTTCTCCCGGGATATTCCGCGCGCCGGATTCGCCGGCGAGGGCGATCGTCGGCCGACCATCGGCTCGATCTCCGACCTCGAGGCGGCGACGCTGGCCGAGGCGAAGGCGTTCCACGCACGCTACTATCGGCCCGACGACGCCAGCCTGGTCATCGTCGGTGACTTCGATCCCGTGCGCCTCGACGCCTCGGTGGACCGCTATTTCGGGGGCGTCCGGTCCTCCCCCGCGCTCGCCCAGACGCCGGCGTCGCCGCACGGCCCGAGAACGAGCGTGCGGGTGTTCAACGACTACGCCCCGGCGGCTCCGACGCCGGCGGTGGCGCTCGTCTTCGCCGGCCCCAGCGCGGCGAGCGCCGACCGACCCGCGCTCGAGGTGCTGCGCGCCATCCTGAGCGAAGGCGAGGCCGGGCGCCTGGCCGCCTCGCTCGTCCGCAGCCAAGCGCTCGCCGTCGACGTCTTCTCCGACATCGACCTTCGACGGGACGCGGGCCTGATCGATTTCGGCGCCATCTTGGCGGATCGCGTGACCCTGTCCCGGGCCGAGGCGGCCTTGAGGGCCCAGCTTGTCCGGCTTCGGGTCGGCCAGGTGACGGCGGCGGAGCTTCGGACCGCCAAGAACCAGCTGCTCGCCGAGCGGCTGAAAGCCCGGGAAACCATCGCCGACCTGGCCTCCGAGATCGGCTCGGCCGTCACCGTCGAGGGCGACGCGAACCGCGTCAACACCGACATCGGCATGCTTTGGCGGGTGACCGCGCAAGACGTCCGCCGCGTCGCTCGCCTCTACCTGGCCGACCGCCGCGCGACGGTGGTTCGCTATCATGCGGGGCCGGCGCGGCGCTCTCGCGCCAGCGCGCTCACCGTCACCGCCTCGAGCCGTGCGGACGGGGGTCGATCGCAGGGGGTGGAGGAAGGCGCGGCGCCGCCGCGACCGCCGGCGGCCGCAGCACCCGATCCTGCGGCCGCGCTCAGGCTTCCGAAGATCGAGGCGCGCACCCTTCCCAACGGATTGCGGGTCATCGTCGCGCGGACGACCGACGTCCCGCTGGCGACGGCGAACCTCACCTTCTGGGGCGGCGCTGCGGCCGATCCACCCGCCAAGCTGGGGCTCGCCAACCTGACCGCCGAGCTCGCCCGACGGGCATCGGCGCGTTCGACCGCATCGCTCCTTCAAGCCTTGGGCTACAATCTTTCGATCACCACAGGATACGACTCGCTCAGCTTCACCGCGACCGGACTGTCGCAGTTTCTGCCGCAGGCGTTGGCGGTGCTCGGCGATCTCGTTCGCCGGCCGGTCTTCGCCGAAAGGGAGCTGCGCCGCCTGCGCGGCTCGGGCGGATTGACCGAGGCCTCGGCCAGCGCCGATTCCATCACCGACGCCGCGGTAGGCCCGCTGGTGTTCGGCCGAGGCCCCTACGGCCACATCGTCGAGGGCACGCAAGGCTCCTTGCAACGGATCAGCCGGCGCGATGTGATGGGCCAGCGCGCGCGCCAATACCGTCCCGACAACGCCGTGCTCGTGCTGGCCGGGAATATCGACCGGTCGGACGGCCTCGCGCTCGCCAAGCGCGTGTTCGGCGATTGGACCAGACCGGCGGCGCCGCCGGCGCGGCCGACCGTGCGAGGCTCCGGCCGCGCGCGCACCGTCCTGGTCGACGTCCCGGATTCGCAAGTCGCCACGGTGACCCTGGCGACGGTATCTGTCGGCCGTCTCGACCCGCGCCGTTTCGCCGTCGAAGTCGCCAACGCGGTTCTCGGCGGCGGCTACGCCTCGCGCCTCAGCGACGAGATCCGCGTGAGACGGGGCCTGACCTACGACGCCTCCAGCACGGTGGAGACATACATGGGCGCGGGCCTCCTCTCGGCCACCGCAAAATCCGAGAACGCCCACGCCCCTGAAGTGGCGAGCATAATGATGGACCAGTTGGCCGCGCTGTGCACGCGGCCGCCCGACGGACGCGAGCTGAGCGCCCGCAAGGCCGCTCTGATCGGGGACTACGCGCGATCGCTGGAGACCAGCGAGGGGATGGCGGCGCGCCTCGCGACAAACGCCGTTTACGGTGACGGACCAGACGAGCTCGGCAACATCCGCAGCGGATAGCCAGGATAACGGCGGAGGAAGTCCAGGGGTCCGGTTGCAGGCTCGGACGTCCGAGCGGCGTCAGTTTGCTGGTGGTCGGCGACAGCCGACGGTTCCTGTCCAGCCTAAGACGCCGGTTCCCGCAGCTTCAACTGATCCGCTCCAGCGCCGTCGATCTCGACCTTCCGCGCCTGGTCGACCGTCGGAGGATGCGCCTCTCCACCGCCCCCTCCCTCGGGGGAAGCCTCTAGCAATCGGCCGCCGCCGGCATCGCGCAGCCGATCCATCAAGTATTCCTTGTACTCAAGAAGGATGATGACGGCCCTGCGCATATCCCTGAGATCTTTGGAGGATGTGTCGGCGACGAACGGGCTCCAGCGAAGCAACTGCTGCTCTTGAGCGGTTATGTGGGCCTCGCTTTCCGAAATAAGCCGATGAAGTCGCTCCAGCCGTTCGGATAACGCGCGTGCGTGCGTTTCGCGGGATCCCTGAAGCAACTTATCCTGTTCAACCGCGCCGGCTTCGAGCTTCAAGACGGGAGTGAACATTTCCATTCCTGATTTCAACTTATTTCCGTGCATCCGCCACTTCCCTAACCACCGATTTCATAAGCGACGCGTCCGCGGAACGCTCGGCGAGGACGTTCCGAGTTGGTATGAGATCCTTACAGTTTGACGCCTTTGGCTAACGGGGAGGTTTTTCAAACGCGACCATCGAACAGAGCGCGGGAGTCCGAACGAAAAAAAGACCCCGCGCAGCCGGTGCTTGCGCGGGGTCGGAGCAGCCACATCCTCGGGGCCTAACCGCCTCGAGGGAAAGGAGGGAGATCAAGGCGGTCGCGGGAAGTAGCCACCGTCCGGGAGCTTGGTCGATCAGGTGTTTCCCTCATCCCGTGCTTTGGAGAACACCCAGATAAGCTGACACGCGCACTCCCTGCCGACGACCTCGGTCAAGATGCTGGATTTCCAAGGGGTTGGACGAGAGGCTGGGCAATTCGGACGCGGCCGCGCGGCGCCGGGGACGTTAGGCCGCAGGGGCTTCAGCTTGGCCGCCGCCAGGAGTCTTCGGCGCCGACCGGAAGCCTGGCGCGCACGACCGTGCCACGCGCATCCGAGGTGATCTCGATCGCGCCGCCGAGCTGTCGCACGCGCGCGCGCATCCCGGCCACGCCGACCCCCAGGGGCGCCCAACCGGCGTCGCCGTTCTGCAGCGCGTGGATTCCCTTGCCGTTGTCAGCGACCCTCAGCGACAAGACGCCGGCGTCGTGCTCCATCTCGACTTCCACCGCGCTCGCCCTCGCGTGTCGGTGAACATTCGACAAGGCCTCTTGGACAACCCGGAACGCGGCGTGGCGCACGGCGGCGCTCGTTTCATCGACGAGACCTTGCGGACTGAACTTGATGGCGATGCCGGTCCGAAGGGCGAAGCCGTTCAGAAAGCGCCGGACGGTGTTCTCGAGCGCGTCTCGCTCCAGATCCGGCGGATTCATCAGGAAGGAGAGGACCCGGATCTCCCTGACCGCCTCGTGTAGAGACTGGGCCATGTCGTCGAGTACGACCCCCGCGGCCGGCTCGGCCTCGACGAGACGCCGTAGCCGCGTGACGCCCAGACCCAGGGCGGCCAGATGCTGGCTGGTCGAGTCGTGCAGCTCGAGAGCGATGCGATGGCGTTCCTCCTCCTGGGCCGAGAGGAGCTGCTCGGCGGCCTCCGCGGCGACCACCTCGCGCAACCGGCCGACCTCGTCGCGCCACGCACGGGCGGCCCGCACGCCGCGGGCGCGCTTGTCCGCCCGATCCTGCATCCGAGCGTCCGGACGCGGGGCGCTCGTCTCCTGCGCGTTGGCCCCCGCGATCGCCTCGTCGAGGGCGTCCTCCATCTCAAAACGATGCCGCGCGAGCCATTCCTCGCCCATCCAAGACCGGTTCGGAGTTGGATCTTCGCCGCCGCCTCGGGTTCCGGCCGGCGCACGGCGGAAAAGCTCCCCCAGATCCTCATCCGGGCGTGTCGCCTGGAGCGCGGCCAGGAGCATCCTCAGATTAGCTTCGTCGGCGCCAGCCGCCTCCCCAACCACGCCCCTGGCGCCGATGAGAGACCGCCTGGTTTTCCGATCTCGGCTTCCGCGTCCCGACCGGCCGCGAGATGTCCCGCGGCTGTCCATTCACAATTCCCCTACCTCCAGTAGAAAAACGTCTCAAAGCGCTCAATGGGTGCATACTAACATTTGCGGCGACCAACGTCAGCCGGAATTCGACGTCCGGGGCCCGACGGCGAAGCGGTCTTCAGCGAATTCAATCCCTTGACGGTGGCCTTCGCCCAGTTCTGGGCAAGAATTCGGAAATCGGAGCGGGTTTGGATGCTGGTGGTCAGTTTCATCCGGTCGGTCCCGGCCACCCTCGCGTCGACGGCGCGCCCAAGGACCGCGCCCGTCATGGAATCCCGGGCCTCGAGCACCAACTTTCCCGACCCGGTCTCACCTGCAAAGGTTTGCGAGCGTCCCGGGGTCATCCTGTCGGGCGCGGAGACGGTCAGATCGATGACTGCGCTCCGCAACCTGAGGACATCCGGACCCGGGGTCGTCACCACCGCATAACCGCCCTCCGCGAACGCCTTGGCGAGGATCTCGCTGAAGGCCTTGCCGCCGTCCTCGACGGCCTGGTGGACGTCGCGGTCCGTGATCCGCTCGGAGGGGCTTCTCACGGTGCGATTGTAGTCGCGCTGCCAGTCCTTGCGGAAAGCGATTTCCGGCGGATCGAGCATCACCTTCGTGTAGGGGCGGAAGTCGGCGCCAGGGAGAAGGTAGACGACCCTGGAGGATGTCGACTTGGTCAGGACGAGGTCGTCCCAGGTCGCCGGCTGACTGGCCGCCGAAACCGCCTGCGCTCCGCCGACCAGCATGAGCGCGGCCGGCGCCAGACATGCGAACAGTCGTCGATTCATCGGCGTCACCGGCGCCTCCCGATCGTCTGACGATCCGCCGCCTGGATCCCTAGGGGGAAACGCCCGGTCGGGGAGATCCGTCGAGGGGGGCGGTCCGGCCCCTCCAGACGATCGTCGACATGGCCAACCTCCTGAGACACGAGGTCCAAGCGCGGCAAGCGTCACTTGGCGTTCATCCCCTATGCGGCCCCGCAAGCCCATCAAATGAAACCCTGAGAACGGGTCGGCGATTCACTTGGGAGAGCGGTCTCAGGTGGAACGACCGCCCGGGCGGGGGCGGCGCCCGATTGGTTGGTCCGACCTCGCCTCGCGATGGGTGGCTGTGGACGACGAGCCGTCTCCGTACTGCACCCGATATTCGGCTTTCGGGGCGCCGCTATGGTCGCGGTCAGATGACGAAGTCAGTCGCGCCGACGTCGCAGAACCGTCCTGACGCAATTGCGCTCGCTGATCGGTTCCGCGACTTGGCCGCAAGCCGGGATCTTTAAATGTCTCGACGGATGATTATTGCAGCCTTGGCCGTTTTGGTCGTCGCAGGCGGCGCCGCAGCCTGGTTCTTTCTATCGAAGCCGGCTCTGCCGAAAGGGTTCGCCGGCGGCAATGGGCGGCTCGAAGCCACCCAATACTACATCTCCACGAAATATCCTGGGCGGATCAAGGACGTGCTCTTCGACGAGGGCGCCACCGTCGAGGCCGGTCAGGTGGTCGCGCGCATGGACACCACGGCGCTGGAGGCGCAGCTCCGCGAAGCCGAGGCGCAGATCAAGTCGGCGCAGGACGGCCGCAACGTGGCCGAGGCCCAGGTGGCGGTCAAACAGGCCGCCTTCAACTACGCGCAGAAGCAGGATGCGCGGTCGCGCGAGCTGGTCGCCAAGGGCGCTGTCAGCCAGCAGGAATCCGAGATCGATCACGCGCGCATGCTGGCCAGCCGCGCCGAACTGGACGGCGCCAAGGTCCAGGTGACCCAGACCCTATCGGCGATCGATGCGGCGAAGGCCGCGGCCGACAGGCTGAGATCGGAGATTCAGGACGCGGTCCTGGTCTCGCCGATCCGGGCGCGTATCGAGACGCGCCTGGCCCAGCCGGGCGAGGTGCTGGGCGCCGGCGGCCGGGTCTTCTCCATCGACGACCTCAGCGACGTCTACATGTACGTCTATCTGCCCTCCGAGGTGACGGGGAAGATACCCTTGGGGTCCGACGCCCGGGTGGTCCTGGACGCCGCGCCTCAATATCCGATCCGCACCTACGTCTCCTTCGTCTCGCCGATGGCGCAGTTCACGCCCAAGACGGTCGAGACGGCCGAAGAGCGTCACAACCTCACCTTCCGGGTGAAGCTTCAGCTCGACAAGGCGCGGCTGCGCGAGTGGGAGCCGCTGGTGAAGGTCGGCTTGCCGGGCATGGGATATGTCCGCTGGAACACCGGCCTGACCTGGCCCGCCAATCTGCAGTCCCAGGCCGCCGCGCCCGCGAACCTGTGGCAGCCCACCGGGGCGGGAGTGGCTGAGCGATGAACCGCCTCGCCGACGACGAGGCCGCTGAAACCCACGCGGCCAAGGCGGACGGCCGCGCCGAGAAGTTCGTGGCGAGTCTGACCGGCGTCTCCCACGGCTACGGAAAGGCCGTCGCGCTGGACGACGTCACCTTGAGCATTCCCTCGCGCAAGATGATCGGCCTGATCGGCCCGGACGGGGTGGGCAAGTCGACCCTGCTCGGCCTGCTGGCGGGAGTGCGGAAGATCCAGACCGGCAAGGTCGAGGTTCTGGGCGGCGACATCGACGACCGCCATTTCCGCAACGCCGTCGCCGCCCGGATCGCCTACCTGCCTCAGGGTCTCGGCAAGAACCTCTACCCCACCCTGTCGATCTTCGAGAACATCGACTTCTTCGGCAGGCTGTTCGGCCAGTCTCAGGAAGAGCGCGAGTGGCGGATCGACGACCTTCTCGCCAGTACCGACCTGACGCCGTTTCGCGGACGGCCGGCGGGGAAGCTCTCCGGAGGAATGAAGCAGAAGCTGGGTCTGTGCTGCTCGCTGATCCATGACCCCGATCTGTTGATCCTCGACGAGCCGACCACGGGCGTCGACCCGCTGGCGCGCCGACAGTTCTGGGAGCTGATCGACCGCATCCGGGAGCGCCGGCCGGGGATGAGCGTGCTGGTGGCGACGGCCTACATGGACGAGGCCGACCGGTTCGACTGGCTGGTGGCGATGAACGCGGGGAAGGTGCTGGGAACCGGCGCCCCGGCGGAGGTCAAGCAGAAGGCCGGCGAGCCGACCCTGGAGAAGGCCTTCATCAAGCTGCTTCCGGAGGAGGCGCGCCGGGGACACCGCGAGCCGGTCATCACGCCCTACCGACCGCGGGAAGGACCGCCGGTGATCGAGGCGCATGGCCTCACCCAGCGGTTTGGCGACTTCATCGCCGTCGACCACGTCAACTTCCGCATCGAACCCGGGGAGATCTTCGGGTTCCTCGGCTCGAACGGGTGCGGCAAGACCACCACCATGAAGATGCTCACCGGGCTTCTTCCGCCGACCGAGGGGACGGCGCTGCTCAACGGCCAGCCGGTGAAGGGCGGAGACGTGGAATCCCGCCGCCGGGTCGGTTTCATGACGCAGGCCTTCTCCCTCTACACCGAGCTGACCGTGCGCCAGAACCTCATGCTGCACGCGCACCTGTTCGACCTGTCCGCCGAAGCCGCCAAGAGCCGCGTCAAGGAGTTGCTGGACGACTTCAACCTGGAATCCGTGGCCGACACCCTAGCCGAGAGCTTGCCGCTGGGCATCCGTCAGCGGCTTTCGCTCGCCGTCGCGGTCCTGCACGAACCCGACGTGCTGATCCTCGACGAGCCTACCTCCGGGGTCGATCCCGTGGCGCGGGACGGATTTTGGGAGCTGCTCATCCGCCTCTCGCGCGAGAAGGGGGTCACCATCTTCCTGTCGACCCACTTCATGAACGAGGCCGAGCGGTGCGATCGGATGTCGATGATGCACGCCGGCCGGGTCCTGGCGCAGGGCACGCCCGCGGAACTGGTGGCCCAGCGCAAGGCGCCCAACCTGGAGGCCGCCTTCATCGGCTATCTGGAGGACGCCGCCGCCGAGAAGGCCGCCGCCGAGCAGAAGGCGACGGTCAAGACGTCCGCGCCCGCGCCGGCCGCCGTCGCGGCGCCCGCCCAGCACGCCGAGACGCCTCCGGGCAGGTTCAGCCTCTCTCGCGTGTGGGCGTTCGCCCGCCGCGAGGCCATCGAGCTCAGCCACGACAGGGTGCGGCTCGCCTTCGCGGTGATCGGGCCGCTGCTGCTGATGATCGTGTTCGGCTACGGGATCTCGCTGGACGTGAACCACGTCTCCTTCTCGGTGCTCGACTTCGACGGCACCCAGGCCAGCCGCCAATACGCCGACAGCTTCCGCGGCTCCATCTACTACGACGAGAAGCGGCCAATAACCGACTACGAAGAGCTCGACCGGCGCCTGCGCAATGGCGAGCTGCGCTTCGCCGTGGAAATCCCGCGGGGATTCGAACGGGACCTGGCGCAGGGGCGCCAGCCCACGATCGCCGCCTACATCGACGCGGCCGTTCCGTTCCGCGCCGAGACCGTGCGCAACTACGTCGAGAACTCGACCAATCAGTTCGAGCAACGTCTGCGGGACGACAAGGGCCTGCCGCAGGCCGCCAAGCCGGTCCTGATAAACGCCCGGGCGCTCTACAACCAATCCTTCCAGAGCATCTACGCCATGGTGCCGGGCGACGTGATGCTGTTGCTCATCCTGATTCCCAGCATGCTGACGGCGCTCAGCGTGGTCCGGGAGAAGGAGCTCGGCTCCATCGCCAACTTCTATGCCGCGCCGGCCACCAAGACGGAGTTCCTGCTGGGCAAGCAGCTGCCCTATGTGGGCGTGTCGCTGATCCAGTTCGCCACGCTCGTCGCACTCGCGGTGCTTCTCTTCCAGGTCCCGATCAAGGGAAGCTTCCTCACCCTCGTCCTCGGCGGGGTCATCTACGTCCTGGCGACCACCGGTTTCGGCCTCTTGATCTCGGTGTTCGCCGCGACGCAGACCGCGGCGATCTTCGCGGCGGCGATCATCACCATCCTGCCGGCGGTGCAGTTCTCCGGGATGTTCGTGCCCGTCTCCTCGCTCACCGGCATGGCCTCGGTGGCCGCGAAGATATTCCCCAGCACCTACTTCCAGGCGATCAGCGTCGGGGCGTTCACCAAGGCGTTAGGACTGATGACTCTGTGGCCCAACATGGTGGCGCTGGCGGTGCTGGCGCTGATCTACATCATCATCTCGGTGCTGCTTCTTCCCAAGCAGGAGAAGTAGGCGATGCGGCGGATCGCGCACATCTTCCAGCTCGGCCTGAAGGAGTTGATCAGCCTTTCGCACGATCCGGTGCTGCTGATCCTCATCCTCTACAGCTTCACCTTCTCGGTCTATACGCCCTCCAAGAGCGCCGTGATGGACGTCGTCAACGCCTCCATCGCCGTCGTCAACGAGGACGACTCCCCGGCCGCCCGCGTCATCCGCGAATCCTTCCTGCCGCCGCTCTTCCTCCCGGCGGCGGAGATTCCGTTCCAGAGCATCAACCGCGCCATGGACACCGGGAAGTACACCTTCGTCGTCGACGTGCCGCCGAAATTCCAGCAGGACCTCGCCAAGAACGCCAACCCGACGATCCAGGTCGTCACCGACGCCACCGCCATGAGCCAGGCCGGCAGGGGCCCGTCGTACATCCAGAACATCATCATTCCGGCTGTCACGCCCTACTGGAGCGGCGCCGGCGATCCCAAGGACCGGCCCCTGGTGACGCTGGACACCCGCGGACGCTTCAACGCCAACTACGAGCAGGGTTGGTTCGTGGCCATCAACCAGGTCATCAACAACATCTCCGTGCTCGCGATCTTCCTCACCGGCGCCGCCGTTCTGCGGGAGCGGGAACACGGGAACATCGAGCATTTGCTGGTCATGCCGCTGCAGCCCTTCGAGCTGATGTTCGCCAAGATCTGGGCGAACGGCCTCGTGGTCGTGGCGGCGGCGATGGCCTCGCTCTTCCTGGTGGTCAAGGGGGCGATCGGGGTGCCGATCGCCGGATCCATCTGGCTCTTCGCGCTCGGCCTTTGCATCTACCTCTTCTCGGTGACCGCGCTCGGCATCATGCTGGCCACCCTGGTGCGCTCGATGCCGCAGTTCGGCCTGCTCGCCTTTCCGGTGTTCATCGTCATGAACCTGCTCTCAGGCGGAAACACCCCGCTGGAGAGCATGCCGGTCGCCCTGCAGAAGATCATGCAGTTCGTCCCCTCCACGCACTTCGTCGCCTTCTCCCAGGCGGTGCTGTTCCGGGACGCGGGCGTCGCCATGGTGTGGAAGAGCATGCTGTTCATGTTCGCGATCGGAGCCGTCTACACCGTCTATACCCTCTCGCGTTTCAGAAAGATGCTTGCCGCCGCGCAGTAAAAGGTGCTGCAGTGAAGACTACACAGATCAGAGCGTCGGGGATCAAGTTCCTGACCGTTTCGATGGCGGCCCTGCTCGCCGCCTGCACGGTCGGCCCGGACTACAAGCGGCCCGAGGTCGCCGCTCCGACGCAATTCCGCGCGCAGGTGGCGCCGGCCGACGCCCAGTCGATCGCCGACCTTCCCTGGTGGGGCGTCTTCGACGACAAGGCGCTCCAGAAGCTCATCGCCCAGGCGCTGGCCAACAACTACGACCTCGCGGGGGCCGTGGCGCGGATAGAGCAGGCGCGAGCCCTGGTGGGCGTGGCCCGCTCGGAACGCGAACCGCAGCTCGGCTATCAGGCCTACGCCGAAGCCGGGCGCACCACGGTCCAGGGGCAGCGCTCGGTCAGCGCGGTGACCCTCGGCGCCTTCGGCGGGCTGCTCAACGCGGCCTGGGAGTTCGACGTCTGGGGCCGGATCAAGCGCTCGACCGAGTCGGCGCAGGCGAACCTTCTGGCTCAGGAAGACGTGCGCCGTGGCGTGCTGCTGAGCCTCGTCACCGACGTCGCGGCGGGATATTTCCGGCTGATCGAGCTCGATCGCGAGCTCGCCATCGCCGAGGACAGCAGCCGTGTCTACGGCAAGACGCTCGATCTTTTCACCGACCGCTTCAAGGCCGGCAAGGACAGCGAGCTGCCGGTCCACCGGACCCAGGCCGCCTACGATTCCGCGAACGCCAACACCGCGGCGATCAGGCGGGAGATCGAGCAGCAGGAGAATGCTCTCAGTGTGCTGCTCGGCGCCTCGCCCCAGGCCATCGAGCGCGGCAGGCTGCTGACCGATCAGGTCACGCCGGCCACGCCGGTCGGGGCCACGACCGACCTATTGCTTCGCCGTCCCGACATCCTGCAGGCCGAGCAGGTGATGGTCGGCGCGAACGCCGAGATCGGCGTCGCCGTCGCAAACTTCTATCCTCGGGTGGGGCTTTCGGCTCTGGCGGGCGGCGTCGGCGCCGGCGTCGCCAGCAACTTCTACGGCTTCGGCGTCTGGAATGTCGCGGCGGGCGTCGCCGGCCCGATCCTCACCGGGGGTCGGCTCGAGGCGATCTACGACCAGCGGCGGGCCTTCTGGGACGAGACGGTGGCGCGATACCACAAGACCGTGCTTGTCGCTTTCCAGGAGACCTCGGACGCCCTGGTCGCCCAACAGACCCTTGCCAAGCAAAAGACCGCGCTCGAGAGCCAGATCCAGGCGCTGCAGCATTCCGTCGACACGGCCCTGCTGCGCTATGACTCCGGCCGCGCGGCCTACTTCGAGGTGCTGGAGGCCGAACAGCAGCTATTCCCCGCCCAGGCGGCGCTCGCGCAGACCCAGCGCGACCAGCTCCTGGCCACCGTCAATCTCTACAAGGCCCTGGGCGGCGGATGGAAATTGTCCCCCGAGCAATGGGTTCAGCCGAACTGAACTCCCGCCCGGCGTCCTGCAGGAGCCCCCATGGCGAAAAATTCATCCACGGCCGAAGCAGAAACGCGAAAGCTCACGAACAAGCAGTACACGGCCGAGTTGAGGAAGTTGCAGATCGAGCTCTGCTACCTTCAAGACTGGGTCACCGAGACCGGCGCCCGCGTCATCCTCCTCTTTGAGGGGCGGGACGCGGCGGGAAAGGGCGGCATCATCAAGGCCATCACCGAGCGGGTGAGCCCGCGCGTGTTCAGGATCGTCGCATTGCCCGCGCCCTCGGACCGCGAGAAGAGCCAGCTCTACATGCAGCGCTACATTCCGCACCTGCCCGCGGCCGGCGAAATCGTGATCTTCGACCGCAGTTGGTACAACCGGGCCGGCGTCGAATACGTCATGGGCTTCTGCAGCCAAGAGGAGCACGACCGCTTCCTGAACCTTTGCCCTTTGGTGGAGCGGTGGATGGCCGACTCCGGGATCATCCTGGTCAAGCTATGGCTCGAGGTCGGCATGGATGAGCAGGAACGTCGCTTCCTGGCGCGGATCAAAGACCCGCTACGCCAATGGAAGCTCAGCCCCATGGACATCAAGTCTTACGATAAATGGTACGAGTATTCCAAGGCGCGTGACCTGATGCTGGCGGCGACGCACACCAACCGCTGTCCCTGGAATGTCGTTCAATCGAACAACAAGAAGCGCGCCAGACTGAATGGCATCTCACACATTCTTTCATTGATACCCTACAAGAAGATCAAGCGGGAGGAAATCACGCTGCCGAAGCGGTCTCAGAAGCACAAATACGATGACAGGCTCGATCCCTCGACGGTCCGGGTCGTCCCGGAGCGCTATTGATCGATCGGACCGGATTCCCGCATGGCGCTCCAGCAACCTCCCGCATAACAGGCCCGAAGTTTCTGCGCGCGATATTGGGCCTTTGGCCCTCCCCTTCCAATCGGCCGCAGGCGCGGGGGGAGGACGGCGCGGACGACGATGTGGAACGATCCTTCCACCCAGCTTGCGACCTACCGGATCGCGCTGGCCTACGCGATCGCGATGCGGGACCTGCAGCGTCGGCAGCGCGACCTGAGCGGGCAGGGACTCGTGGCGTTCACGACCGCCGCCAGGCCCTTCTCGCCCAACACGGTGATCTCCGCCCTCATGCTGATCGTGGGCGTGGGGGTTCTGGTGGGCATCATCGTCCGGGTCGGCCCGTTCGGCTGAGGCGCGCGAAAGGCGCTCCAAGGTCGCCTCTCCGCGGCTCATAGGTTGGCCGGTTCGGCGATCAAGCAGAACCTGATCCAAGCCTAGGTTGGCCGGCGCCGGCGATCCGGGTTTGGCCGGATGTTCCAACTCGGGTCCCCGTCAAGAATATCGGCGTGACCGGCGAGGCTGCGTGGGTCGAGAGCCCGCGGAACTGGGATGCCTAGAACCCGGTGCGGCCCCCGCCCCCGCCCGCTCACAGACAGGAAGGAAGTACGATGAAGTCCCTTCGCTTCGCCGCCGCCGTGGGCCTCGGTTTCGGGTTGGCGCTCGGCGTCGTGCCCGCCATCGCGACCTTCGCGGCCACCGACCCGCCGGCGGCGACGCCGGCGGTGGAACCGCAGGCCCTGCAGGCGCTTCGGCGCATGAGCGCCTATCTCAACACCCTGACCAGGTTCGAGGTCACCACCCAGACCAGCCTCGACCTCGTCACCGCGAAGGGACAGAAGCTGCAGATCAACGGGGGCGCCCGCTACAAGGTCCGGCGCCCCGATGGCTTCGTCATCGACCTAGTCAGCGACGTCAAGAACCGTCGCTACATCTACGACGGCAAGCAGTTCACCGTCTTTGCCCCGGCGCTTGGTTATTACGCCACGGCGCCGGCGCCGGCGACGATCCGGCAGACGCTCGAGGACATCTACGACAAGTACGGCATCAGGCTGCCGCTCGAAGACCTGTTCCGCTGGAGCGATCCCAACAGCAGTCGAAGCGAAGAGCTGGAGTCGGGATTCGTGGTCGGGCCATCGACGATCGACGGCGCGGCGGTGGATCACTACGCCTTCCGCGAACACGGCCTCGACTGGGAGATCTGGATCCAGAAGGGCGACCAGCCGCTGCCGCGCAAGCTGGTGATCGTGGACCCGACGGATCCCGCCTATCCCGCCTACAACGCCGTGCTCACCTGGAACGTCAGTCCGACGATCGCCAACGGCGATTTCGCATTCGATCCGCCGAAGGACGCCAAGAGCATCCGGCTGACGGCGGCGAACCCCTAAGGAGGCGGCGATGAATGGACGTAAGATCCTGCGGATCGCCCTCGCGGCCGGCATGATCGCGACGCTGGTCGGCGCCGACCTCGCCGAGGCGCGGGGCGGCCGGGGCGGCGGCGGTGGCGGCCGTGCCGGCGGCGGCCGCAGCATGGGCGGCGGCGGCCGCAGCATGGGCGGCGGCGGCATGGGCGGCGGTGGGCGCAGCATGGGCGGCGGCAGCGGTTTTCGCTCGGGCGCCTCCACAAGCATCAGCCGGCCCTCCGGCGGCGGATACAGCCGCGGCGGCGCGGGGGGTGGAGGCCGCAGCTATGCGAGCACGGGCGGCGCCGGGGGGAACCGGGGAAACATCGGCGGCGGCAACCGAACCGACATCGGGGGCGGCAACCGGGGCCAGATCGGCGGCGGAAATCGGACTGACATCGGCGGCGGGCGAACCAACGTCGGCAGCGGCAACCGCACGAACGTGGGCAGCGGCAACATCGGCAGCGGCAACACCTTCAACCGCAACACCAACGTGAACGTCGACAACGGCTGGGGGGGCTGGTCGGACTATCCCGTGGGCGCCGGGCTCGCCATCGGCGCCACCGCCGCCTGGGCCGGCGCGGCGACGGCCGCGGCGATCGGATCGAGCTACTACGCCCTGCCGCCCGGCTGTCCCGCCTATGGCGCCTACTATCACTGCGGCGGCGTCTACTACCAGCCGCAGTACGAAGGGGACACGGTGGTCTATGTGACCGTCCCCGAGCCTGCCGCAGGCGGCTAGAGGGCGTTCCGCAAGAGTGGAATCGCTCTTGCGACGGGAATGCGCTTCTGGCCGTTGAACTGTGCCTCGGTTTGCCCGAGGCCGCCTCACACGACGACGTTGGCGCCGCCGTCCACGTAGATGGTCCCGCCGGTGATGCGGCGGGCGAAATCGGTGGCGAGGTAGGCGCAGGCGAAGCCGACATCCATGATGTCCACGAGCTCGCCGATCGGCGCCTTCTGGGCCGCCTCGTTCAGAATCAGATCGAAGTCCTTCAGGCCCGAGGATGCGCGGGTGTTCAGCGGGCCCGGCGAGATGGCGTGGACGCGGATGTTCGAGGGTCCGAGCTCATAGGCCAGATAGCGGCAAGCCGCCTCGAGCGCCGCCTTCACCGGGCCCATGACGTTGTAGTTGGGGACCACCTTGGTCGCCCCGTAGTAGCTCATGGCGAACATCGTCCCGCCGCCCGTCATCAGCGGCGCGGCGAGCTTGGCCATGCGCACGAAGGAGTGGCAGGAGATGTCCATGGCCTTGGCGAAGCCTTCCGCCGAACAGTCCAGCAGGCCCCCTTGCAGATCCTCCTTGGGGGCGAAGGCGATCGAATGCACCAGGCTGTCGAGCCTCCCCCATCGCTGTCCGATCAGCGCGAAAAGCGCCTCGAGCTCGCCAGGGGCCCCCACGTCCAGCGGCGCGGTGATGCTCGCCTCGAGCTCCCGGGCCAGGGGCTCGACGTAGGGCCGCGCCTTGTCGTTCAGCCAGGTGAGCGCCAGCTCCGCGCCGGCGGTCCGGAACGCTTTGGCGCACCCGTAGGCGATCGAGTCCTGGTTGGCGACGCCCACCACCAGCGCCTTTTGTCCGGCGAGGACCGGTCTAATGTCGGCCATGGCCAGCCCCTTCATCGATCTGTGACGCCGGGGCTTGACCGGCGGCCGCGACCAGCTGAGCCAGGCCCTGGTCGGCGCCCGGTTCGGCCCCGCCGTCGAAGATGACGTTGAGCCGGTCGAGCCGGCGGCGGCTCTCCTCCGGCAAGACGCCCTGGGCGGCGAGCAGATTATGCAGGGCCTCCAGCGCGGCGCGCCGTTGGCCGACGTCATGGGGCAGCAGCTGGGGGATCGCCTCCATGGCCCGCGGTTCGTCGATCCGGAACAGCAGCGACTGCTCCTTCACCAGATGCTTGAGCTCGGCGAGCGGGCGGCGGCGCTCGGCTGGCTGGGCCGCGCGCAGCGCCCTCAGGGCGGCAAAGCCGCGCTCGTCGAAACCGCCCTCGGCCCCACGCACATAGAAGAGGCCGCGAAGCGCCGCTTCCATCGGACCGCCTTGCTCGAACCGCGCCTCGAGGTCCGAGCGCAGCTTCGCTCCGCTAGCCTCGCGGGCGAGGTCGCGCTCGACGTGGCGCCCTCCGTCGCCCGCGGACCTGGCGTCCAGGCCAGCCATCGCCTGCACGAGCGGCGTCCCCCATGTGGAGAGGAACAGCTCCTCCGCGAGGGTGTCCCGCAGATCCCCGTAGACCTTGAGGCCGGCGGTGATCCAGGAAGACACTTCCTCCTGGTAGGTGAGCAGCGGATTGTCCCGCGCCGCCGGCGCGCGCCTTTCCCGCACCGCCTTGGCCAACGTCTCGACCAGCGGCATCAGCGGGTTATGGTCCGAGAAGATTGCGAATCTGAGCCGGTTCGGGTGCAGGCGCCGCAAGGCCTCCGCAGCCGGCGGGGTGGCGAGCGCACGCACCGTCGGACGGACGAGCGCCTTGTAGAGCGCGCGATTGATCTCGGAGATGCGCGCCACCGCCGCGAAGCGCAGATCGTCCTCGGGCTGGTTCCCGACCAGAGCCCGGACGTCGTCCAAGGTCCGACGCTCCAGCCTGAAGAGGTATCTTCCCTGGATGAGCTCCGGGTTCTGGGTGTCCTCGTCGACCTCGGCGATGACCGCCTCGTAGAGCCCTGGCGGGGCCAGGTCGATCATATCCATGCACGAGGTGAACTCCTGGTGCTCCTTGGTCGCGACCTTGCTGGAGACGAAGATGCCCAGGTGTCCGATCGACTGGTGCAGGCAGTAGACGATGGTCTGCCCGTTCGCGGCGATCTGGCGATCCTGGTCGTAGATGTCGGTGATCCACCCGAGGGCCTGCTGGGGCGGGGTGATGTTGTCTCCCCACGAGCAGAAGACGATGATCGGAGACTTGACGTTGCGCAGGTCGATCCGCACGCCGTCCGTGGTCCGAAGCCCGCCGCTCGAAAGCTTGTCGCCCACGAACAGGCTGTCGGTGATCCACTCCATCTCCTCGGCGTTCAGGAGGACCGGGCTGCCCCACCAGGTCTCGAAATCGAGGAACCGCGCGGCCTCCGTGTCGACCTTCGAGAAGACGTTGTAGGGCTTCTCCCAGTAGGTGTTGGCCGGGTTCAGGGATTCGAAATTGGCGACCAGGGAGGCGCCGTCGAAGAGCCCGCCGCCAATGTCGCCGGCGAACGCGGTGAGCCAGTCGCCCCCCAGCAGGCCGCCCAGGTACCGCAGCGGATTCTTACCCCGCGTCCCGGCCCAATAGGAAAGCGGCGTCCCCGCCAGCAGGATCGGGCCGGCCAGGTCGGGATTGAGGGCGGCCATGATCATGGTCTGCCAGCCCGCCTGGCAGTTGGCGATCACCACCGGCTTGCCCTCGGCCTCGGGATGGCGGGCCGCCACCTCCTCGATGAACACCGCTTCGGCCTGGCAGACGTCCTCGATCGTCTGGCCGGGCATGGGCTCGGGCAGGAAGCCCACGAAATAGCAGGCGTGCCCGGCGGTGAGCGCCACCCCGATCTCGCTGTCCTGTTTCATGCCGCCGATCCCGGGGCCGTGGCCGGCGCGCGGATCGACCACCACGAACGGGGGTTTGGCGGGATCGATCCTCACCCCCTCCGGCGGGACGATGCGCGCCAGCAGATAGTTGACCGGCCGCGGCAGGGTCCGCCCGTCGCGGACCAGCTCCGCCTCGAAGCTCAGCACGTTCGGCGCTGGCGCCGCGTTATGCGCGCGGTAGAGGTTACCGCGTTCTCGAAGGACGTCCAGAAACAGGATCGACCGCTGCCACACGTCGAGCCAGTATTCTTGGACGGGGCCGAAAGGGTTCCACATTGGCGTTTCTCCCGCCTCCCGGGCGGCCCTCGCGGCGAGCCACGGGCAGGACTGTCTCAACGGGTTCTTGAGCAAGAGCTCGGTGGCTTGGGCGCTCCCGGCCCCGACGGGACGCTACCCATGGCCCTTGCCGCGGGCATCAGGTGAACCACTCACCCCTCGGCCCTCGGAGCCGGAGCGCGCGCCTCGGTCCCGACCAGGGGCTCAAGGTCGCGATGAACGGTCGTTACTCCGGAATTCGGACTTCGCTCCCAGGTCCGGCGGCGCTTGAATGCGGCGCCGGCTGGATGGAGGTCGTCAGCCGACCAGAGACTGTGGCGGCCGAGACGATCCGGCCTCGAAGGGGCATCCAGATGTTCAGGGATTATCCACTGGTGGTGTTCGTCGTCTCCTTCGCCGTGCAGTGCGCAGCGGCGTACGCGACGGCCTTTCTGCGGCGGCGCGGCGCACCCCTCAGCAAGGTGGCGCATAGCGATTTCGCCGTCCTGCTGCCCGGGTCCTTGACGCTGCTGGCCTTGATAATCGGCTTCAGCTTCTCGATGGCGGTCGGCCGATACGACCAGCGCAAGGACTACGAGGAGGCCGAGGCCAACGCCATCGGGACCGAGTACCTGCGCGCCGATCTCCTGCCGCCGGCCGACGCTGGCCGCGTCCAGGGCCTGCTCGCGACGTACCTCGACCAGCGGATCCTCTTCTATCGCGCCCGCGAGGAGGACGCGCTCGAGCGGATCCAGGCCCAGACGTCCAGCCTCCAGAAGGCCTTATGGTCCGCCGTCGCGGCCCCGGCAGTCGCCCAGCCCACGGCGACGGCCGCGCTCGTCGCCGCCGGAATGAACGACGTCATCAACTCCGAGAGCTACACCCAGGCGTCCTGGTGGAATCGGATCCCGGCCGCCGCTTGGGCCGTCATGATCCTGGTGGCCGTCGGCAGCAATCTGCTGCTCGGGGCGAACGAGAAGCGCGCGAAGGAATCGACGCTGCTGATCCTGCCGCTGATCGTGTCGATCCCGCTGTTTCTCGTCGCCGATATCGACAGCCCGCGAAGCGGGTTGATCCCGGTGTCGCCCGACAATCTGACGGCTCTTTCGCAAACGTTGAAGCATTCCTGAAGCAATGCTGTCGCTTGGCCTTCTCCTCCGCACCCGCGCCCATGGCCAAGTTGATCCTGGTCAAGGCCTTTACACAAGGCGCCGCCTACTCTTGCCCTGGAGAGCAAGGGATTTGCCATGTGTGATCGAATGCAGGATCAAGCCGAGGAGAAGCTGGCCGTCAGCGAGGAGCGGACTTGCCGGGATAACATCGCGCGGCTTCGATCGCAGCTGTCGAACGGGAAGGCGCCCTACCCTGAGCTTCTGGGCGATTTGCTCGCCCTGGAGGAACAGAGGCTGTCCCGCCTGACCATCGCCTCATTGGCGCTTGAACGAACCTGAGACCGGAGGCTTCGCGGCGCCGGAGAACCGTTGGGGCCGTCAATAAGCGGCGCTATTGCTTCGGATCGTCCCAGCACCGCCAGGCCTCGGCGAGGGGATCGTACCGCGACGGATATTCGCCGCGCAGGTCGATCGCCTCGCGAAATTCGACGCCGAACATCGGGGGGTGTCCCCAGATGACCCGCGAACGCAGCACCAGCGCCTCTTTCAGGATGACCACCGCCACCTCGCCGAACAGGGCCGCAGGCGCCGGCACGAGCAATCTCGCGCCGCGCGCGCTGAGATCGCGGAACGTCACGTCGATGACGCGGCCTCCGACGAGCTGAGCCTTCCCGGCCAGGAACACCTGATGGCGTGGCCCCAGCCGCCGCTCTACCTGAACGCGCCTCTCGCTGCCGTCGGTCGGTCTGACTGAGGTCATGAGGTCATCTGAGATTGACCGACAGCAGGTTCGTCCGGGTCGGATACGATTGGGTTAACGCGCGGACAGGGGCGCGGTGATCGCCATCAATGCCGGACGGCGGTGTCCCATACCAGCGGCAGGCGCCCCATGCCGATCACATTGCCGCCGACGCCCACCGGCGGGTCGGCGGGATCGAGGCCGAAGTCGGGAATCCGCTTCAGCCACTCCTCGAGGAAGGTGCGGACCTCGAGGCGGGCGAGGTGCGAGCCGACGCAGCGGTGCGCGCCCATGCCGAAGTTCGGGAGCGGCTGGGTCTCGCGCTCGAAGTCGACCTCGAGAGGATCGGCGTACTTGGTCTCGTCCAGACCCGTCATCGGAATGATGGTGAGCACCCCGTCGCCGGCGCGCATGCGCACGCCCCGGAATTCCTGATCGATCCGGGCGTGGCGGGTGATGCACGGGACCGGGAAGCGGCGCAGGAACTCCTCCACCGCCTGCGGAACCAGGTCCGGATGCTGGACGAGCCGCCGGCGGTGCTCCGGGTGGGTCGCCAGGAACTGGGCGACGAAGCCGAAGGTGTTGACCACCGTGTCGAGGCCCGCCAGCAGCAGGGTCACGGTGATGACCACCGCCTTGCTCTCCTGGATCGGCTCGCCGTCGATCACGCCGTTGGCGACCCGGCTCAGCAGGCCCTCGGTCGGATTTCGCCGCCGCTCGCGCACCTTCTCCTGCGCATAGGCGCGCAGGGCCCGCTGCGCGGCGAACCGGTCCGCCTCCGTCTCCCCGCGCATGCGCTCGTGGGTGTAGCCGAGCAGGCGCTCGCGGTCGGAGTCCGGCAGGCCCATGAACCGCAGGAAGACGCCGATGGGCATGCGGTGGGCGAAATCGCCGATGAACTCGCAACGCCCCTTGTTCCGGAAGGCTTCGATCAGCTCGACGTTCAAGCCGCGGATGTAGGCTTCCATGTCGTTGATGGCGCGCGGCGAGAAGGCCGGCAGCAGGATCTGCCGATAGGGGCCATGCTCGGGCGGATCGACGCCGACGGGCGGGCTCGGATAGGGCTCGGTCGTCAGACCCGGCGGGATCGAGCCGTACGAGGTGAAGCGCTCGTAGTCCCGCAGCACCTCCTCGACGTCGTCGGCGCGGGTGACGATCCAGTGACCGCCGTTGCGGGGCGTGTAGAAGACCCGGGGCGCGGCGTCGCGGATCCTCATCCAGGCGGCGTGCGGGTCCTCCTCGACGCCGGGGACATGGTAGAAATCGACGTCGACGACCAGCTCCGGGGGCACGTGGCCGGGCACGGACGACACGTTTCCGAGATCGTCGGCCATGGCGCGTCTCCTTCCCTCTGCGGCTCTTATGCCACCCCGGTAGACTACTTTGACGCCGGCTTTCGAGCCACGCACAGATTGGCCTGGGCTATTGGGTCAGGCATTTTCGATCCCGCGCGCCCGGATAGCCAGGGCCACCCCTAGCGGGCCTGTTCGCGGATGGTGTCGGCCGCCTTCTCGGCGATCATGATCGTCGGGGCATTGGTGTTGGCCGACGGAAGCCGGGGCATCACCGAGGCGTCGACCACCCGTAGGCCGGCCACCCCATGCACGCGCAGGGACGGATCCACCACCGACGCTCCGGGCGCGCCCATGCGGCAGGTCCCCACCGGGTGGTAGCCGTGCCCGACCTTGTCGCGGATGTAGGCGTCCCATTCCTCGTCGGTGGTCAGCCGATGCTCGGGCTGTCCGGGGCCCACGACGTGTCGCGCCAGCGCCGGCGCATCGAACATGTCCTGCACCATGCGCCCAGCGGCCCTCAGCGTCACACGGTCCCGCTCGTCGCCGAGGGTCGGATAGTCGATGATCGGGCGCCGCTGCGGGTCGGGGCTCGCCAGGCGGATCGATCCGCGTGTGTAGGGCCGGCAAACCAGCCCCCCGATCGACACGCCAGGATGGTCGTGCATCTTCGGGGGCTGCACCCGGTAGTCGATCGCCAGCGGCAGGAAGCTGAAGCTGATGTCGGCCACCGCCATGTCCGGACGGCTCTTGGCCTGGGCCATGGCGTGGACCGGCCCGGAGGTCATCGGGCCGCGCCGCAAGGCCAGATATTCCAGCATGTAGCGCGCCATGTGGAGCGGCCCCATCGGGGCGTTGTAGGTGGGTTGGTCCACCAGCTTGCTCATGCCGATGGAGATGTGTTCCTGCAGGTTGTGGCCCACCGGCAGGTCGGCGCGCACCGCGACGCCCGCCGCCCGGAGCTCCGCGGCCGGCCCGAGGCCCGAACGCAGCAGAAGGGTCGACGATCCCATGGCGCCGCCGCTGACGATCACCTCGCGCCACGCCGTGCAGGTCTCGCTCGCTTCGCCTCGCCGGAACGCGACGCCGGTGACGCGGCCGCCTTCGAACGTCAGGCGCTCGGCCGCCGCATCGGTGACGATCTGCAGGTTCGGCCTGCGCATGGCGGGCTTCAGGAACGCCTCGTAGGCGCTGCAGCGGCGGCCGTGGTCGGTGGTGGTCCAGATGAGGTAGGCGCCGTGCTGGTCGCCGTCGCAGTAGTCATCGAGCATCGGCAGGCCGATCTCCCCGCACGCGCGCACGAAGGCGCGCGCCAGCGGATGGATGGTGCGCGGCGGCGAGACGGCCAAGGGGCCATGCGATCCGTGCGCCTGCGAGGGCGGGCCGGCGAACCGCTCCGACTTGATGAAGTAGGGCATGACGTCGGAGAAGCCCCAGCCGGGGCAGCCGTCTGCGGCCCAGTCGTCGTAGTCGTTGCGGATGCCGCGGATGTAGACCATGCCGTTGATGGCGCTGGAACCGCCCAGCATGCGCCCGCCCGACCAGACCTGGGCGCGGCCGCCCCGGCTGGCGTCGGGCTCGAGGTGGTAGAGCCAGTCGGACGTCGGCCGCCCGATGAGCCTGAAGGTGCCGGCGGGCATCTTCACCATGAAGCCGTCGCCCCCGCCGCCGGCTTCGAGCAGCAGGACCTTCACCGAGGGATCCTCGGAAAGGCGGGCGGCCAGCACGCAGCCGGCGCTGCCCCCGCCCACGATGACGTAATCTGCTTCCATCGTCCTCCCCTTCCGCCGCCTTGATGACGGGTTATAGACAGAATTTGGCGCCTGCCGATGGCGTGCGATCCTGGATCAGGATCTGCGGGCCGCAAAGACCGACAGCCAAGCCTCCTCACATCCCTCGTTCAAGCGGCTTGGCCCACTAATAGCTGACTCATTCGAGCAGGCGGGCGGCGCTTCGAATTCGGTCTCGGCCAGCATGCAATCCATTGACCTGAATGGCGATTCTCCCAGCCACCGGGCCCTGGGCGGACCCGAACCGCATCGGGATGCCGCAATCTTGCGGGCGGCGCCAGTTGCCTCCTTCCCCAAGTTCATGCTCCGGTTCGACGCTGCGACAAGGAGGACGCCGTGACCGATCTCGCCATCCTGCCCAAATCGGACGACCGCCCGCACGCGCCCGACCAAAGCGATCCGCTCTGGCAGGAAAGCGCCCTGTTCGTCTGGCACGACCAGAAGGCCGGGCTCGGCGGCTTCTGGCGGCTGGGCCAGGAGCCCGTGGCCGGCGCGATCAACTCCTGCTTCGGCGTCTTCGCCCACGACGGCACACGGTTCCGCTCCAACGTCACCGGCGCGCCGATGGTCGCCTCCGACCGTGGCGAGGGCCACATGGCCTGGGGCCCGCACGTGCGGGTGGACTTCGACAACGACGCCCACATCAAGGCCGACTTCGACGGCTGCCAGGCCAAGCTGCGCTTCGCCGACTTCCATCCGCTCTACGACTACGTCGCCATGACCGGCCACCGCGGCGAACTGGGCGGCGCGCCGCACCACACCGAATGCTCCGGCCGGATGACCGGCATCGTGAACCTCGGCGGGCGCGACTATGAGATCGACGCTCTCGCCTACCGCGACCGCTCGTGGGGCAGCCGCGACTGGAGCACGAACCGCGGCACCCGCTGGTGGCCCTGCGTGTTCGGGCCGGACCTCGCCTTGCACGTCATGCACCTGATCCGCCCGCCCGGCTCGGTGGTGAGGATGGGCTACGTCTTCCGCGACGGTAAGGTCATCCCGATCGTGGGGAGCGACGATTTCGTGGTCGGCCTGGAGTCCGACGCCGTCACGCCGCGGGGCGGCGAGGTGCGGCTCACCCTCGAGAACGGCGAGACGCTGCGGGTCACCTGCGAGCGCACCGACGGCATCGTCCTGCACGTGCGCGGCTACACCGCCGTCGAGGCCATCGGCACGGCGCGGCTCGACAATGGGCGCACCGGCATGTCGAACCTCGAGGTCTGCACCAACGCCACCGGCGGCTCGCAGCCGCCGATCTTCACCATCGGCTCGAACAACGGCGAGGGGCTCTCTCGCAAGTCCGACTGAGGGCGCGGACGAAAGGAAACCAGGGAGAGAAACCAATGACTGCGGAGTTGGCGCCTCGTCCGGCGCACGTCCCGCCCGAACGGGTCTACGACTTCGACTACTACAACGCGCCCGGTTCGGACCGCGATGTCCACCGGGCCTGGAAGCGGCTGCACGAGGAAGCGCCGGACATCTTCTGGACCCCCCGCTACGGCGGCCACTGGGTGGTGACGCGCGGGGAAGACCTGGAGTTGATGCAGATGCACTACGACCGGTTCTCGCACCGGAAGTACCGCATCCCCTACGACCCGGCGATGGCGAACGAGCCGATGTTGCCGCTTGCCGAGGACCCGCCGGTGTCGACCCCCTTCCGGGCCCTGATCGCTCCGGCCTTCCTGCCGAAGGTGGTGGCGCGGCTCGAGGAGCACGTCCGCGACGTGGCCATCAAGGCCATCGAAGAGTTCCTGCCGCGCGGGGAATGCGAGTTCGTCAGCGAGTTCGCGAGCGTGCTCCCCATCGTGGTGTTCCTGGAGATGATGGGTCTGCCGCTGGACAACGCGCGCTGGCTCTTGGAGCAGACCGAGATCGGCATCCGCAGCAATTCGATCGAGAAGCGGGCGGCGGCCCATGCGGCGATCAAGGGCTATCTGACCCGCTTCACCGACGAGCGCGCCGCGAACCCGGGCGACGACATCATCAGCAAGATCGTCGCCGCCGAGATCGACGGGCGGCCGATCACGCATGCGGAAGTCATGGGGGTGTGCACCCTGCTGATGGCCGGAGGCCTCGACACCGTGACCTCGATGCTGGGCTTCGTCGCCTGGCACCTGGCGCGGAACCCTGAGCAGCGCCGCGAGCTGATCGAGCATCCGGAGCTGATCCGCAACGCCGTGGAGGAGCTCATCCGCCGCTATGGCCTGGCGAACAACGTGCGCATGGCCACCCACGACTTCGAGTACAACGGCGTCCAGTTCAAGGAGGGCGAGCAGATCCTGATCCCCACGGCGCTCTACGGCCTCGACGAGCGCAAGGTGGACGACCCTCTGAAGGTGGACTTTCACCGCGAGTTCCCGATCCCCCACGCTGCCTTCGGCAATGGGGTGCATACCTGCCCGGGCGCGACCCTGGCGCGGCGGGAGCTGCGGATCTTCCTGGAGGAATGGCTGAAGCGGATCCCGGATTTCCAAGTGAAGCCCGGAACCACGCCGGTGACCGCCTGCGGCGGCGTCAACACCGTCAAGGAGCTCCATCTGAGCTGGCGGGCGGCCTAGGCCGCGCCCGCCCTCCTCACAGTGTCAAGACCGCCCGCGCCGCGCCGCCGCTTGACGGCGTCACGCCGTTGGCGCAGCTGGCGCGGACGTCTCAGGAGCCCATCGCATGACCGCCACCACCGCCGCGCCAGGGATGGCCGCCCGCTTCGTTGGGCGCAGAGTACCGCGCAAGGAAGACCGGCGCCTGCTCACCGGCCGCGGCTCCTATGTCGACGACGTGGTGCTGCCCGGCATGCTCGAGGTCGCCTTCCACCGAAGCCAGGTTGCGCGGGGCGCCATCCGCGGCATCGACCTCGAGGCGGCCCGAGCGGTTCCGGGCGTGCGCGCCATCTTCACCGTCGAGGACCTGGAGGCGGCCAAGCTGGAGATGCACTACCTGTTCGGCTCCCCCGAAGCCCATATGCCCAAGACGCCGCTGCTGGCGAAGGGCCGGGTCGCCTTCGTGGGCGACCCGATCGTGATGGTGGTGGCGGACAACCGCTACATCGCCGAGGACGCGGCGGGCCTCATCACCGTCGACTACGACATGGAGACGCCCGTGGTCACGATGGAGCAGGCGGCCGCCTCGCCGCCCATCCATCCGGACCTGGAGAGCAACCTGGGCTCGCTGATCGGCATGCCGGACGACCCCTCGATCCCCGAGATCTTCGCCAAGGCCGCCCATGTGGTCGAGGGCACGGTGCGCCACCAGCGTCAGGCGATGTCGCCCATGGAGCCGCGCGGCGTGGTGGCGTCACGGCAGGGCTCGGGTGAGGTGGTGATCTATCTCTCCTGCCAGAGTCCCCACATGGCCGCCCGCTTCTTCCAGGACGCCTGCGCGTTGCCCGACGTGAAATTCCGGGTCATCGCCAAGGACGTCGGCGGCGCCTTCGGACTGAAGGTGCAGCCCTGGCGCGAGGAGGCGGCCACGGTGGCCGCGGCCCTGCTGCTGCGCCGGCCGGTGAAGTGGATCGAAGACCGGCTGGAGAATCTCACCTCGGCCTGTCAGGCCCGTGAGTGGGACATCGAGGTGAGGCTCGCCTTCGATGCGGACGCCCGGCTGCTGGCCGCCGACGTCGACTACCAGACCAATGTCGGGGCCTGGCCGGTGATGGTCGATTCCGGCGGGATGACGATGATGATGTTTCCGGGGCCCTATCGGCTGCCGAAGCTCGCCTTCCGCGGACGCGGCTGGTACTCGAACACCGCCGGCCTCGCCGCCTATCGCGGCCCCTGGCTCAGCGAGACGGTCGGACGCGAAGCCATCATGGACAAGGCGGCCCGCCAGATCGGCATCTGCCCGGTGGAGCTGCGCCGCCGCAACATGGTGACGCGGGAGGAGCAGCCGCACATGCATCCCACCGGCGTCGCCATCCGCCACGTGACGCCGGGCGAAACGCTCGACCAGGTGCTCGCCAAGATCGACCTGCCGGCCTTCCGCGCCGAGCAGGCCGCCGCGCGCGCCGAGGGCCGTTACCTGGGCCTCGGGCTCGCGGTCTACATCGAGCCGACCACCATGTCGGCGGGGGGCATCCTGGCGTCGGATGCGGCGCATATCCGCATCGAGCCGAACGGCCGGGTGACCGCGGTGCTCAGCACCCACAGCCAGGGCCACGGCACCGAGACCACCATGGCCCAGGTGATCGCCGACGAACTGGGCGTGCCGTTCGAGCAGGTGGACATCTACGAGGATGACTCCAGCCGCGGGAGCTTCGGGCCCGGCGCCGGCGGCAGCCGCCAGGCGGTTTCGGGCGGCGGCGCGGCCATCCGCGCCTCCCGCATCTTGTCGACCAAGGTCAAGCGCATCGCCGGCCACCTGCTGAACGCCAACCCCGACGACATCCGCATCGAGGACGGCATGATCCACGTGGCGGGGGTGGCGGAGGTCTCGACCCCGCTGCAGCGCATTGCCGAGACCGCCTATTTCGAGCCGGACCGCCTGCCCCCCGACGCCGACCTCGGGCTGGCGGCCGAGTATCGTTATCGCGCGCCGCCTCCGTTCGTGTTCTCCAACGCCGCCCACGCCTGCGTCTGCGAAGTGGATGTGGAGACGGGCGTCGTGAAGATCCTGCGTTGGGTGGCCAGCGAGGACTGCGGGGTGATCATCAACCCCTCCGTCGTCGAGGGTCAGATCGCCGGCGGCGTCGCCCAGGGCATCGGCGGGGTGCTGCTGGAGCACATCTCCTACGACGAGCAGGGCAACCCCAAGGCGGCCACGTTCAAGGACTACCTGCTGCCCACGGTCGCCGATGTGCCGGAGATCGAGTTCTGCCATTTCGTCTCGCCCTCCGACAGCGAGGGCGGCTTCAAAGGCGTGGGCGAAGGCGGGGCGATCATCTCGCCGCCGACCCTGATCAACGCCGTCGCCGACGCCCTGTCGCCGTTCGGGATCGATTGCCTGCAGCTGCCGCTCACCCCGGCCAGGCTCACGCGCTGGATCGACGAAGCGCGCCAAGGCGCGGGCTGACGCGCCTCAGCCCCTGACCACGCAGCGGAAGCCGACGTGGGAGGTGGAGGTGTCGATCTTTTGGAGCGCGGACATCAGGGCTGGCGCCGAATAACCTCCAGCACCGGCAGGATGTAGCGCAGGAACACCTCCGGGTTCTCGGACATGGGAAAGTGGCCCACGTCGTTCATCCTCGTCCAGGTTGCGCCCGGGATCGCCGCCTGGGCCGCCTGGCCCAGCTCCATGGTCCCGGTGTTGTCGTACTCGCCCGACAGGATGTGGACGGCGACCCGGCTGGTGTCGATCTTGCCCGCCTCCTGGCTCAGATCGTGGTCCTCGACATAGTAGTGGAGGTCGCCCGTGAACGCGGGCGGCCAGCCGGCCGCGTAGCCCTGCATGGTCTCGCGCCGATACGCCTCCGGCGAGGTGGGGCTCATGGCGCCGTTCATCATCCGGGCCTTGAACTCGCTGGAGACCTGAGGGTGCCAGAATCCGGGTAGCCGGACGTCGTCGGGAATCTTGAGGGCGCCCTCGAGCGAGATGACGGCGCGAAAGACGTCGGGATGGCGCAGGGCCAAGTCGAGCGCCAGGAGCCCGCCCACCGAGCAACCCAGGAAGACCGGGCGTTCGAGACCGAGTGCGGCGGCCAGCGCGACCGGGACGGAGCGCAGGAACGGCGCCGTTAGCCGGTATTCCTGCGCCCACCACTTCGGCCCGACCGGCGGCAGCGATTTGCCATGGAACGGCAGGTCGTAGGCGATCAGGCGGAAGTGGTCGGTGACCTCCGGCCGTTCGAAAAGGTGGCGATACTGCGCCCCATGGCCGCCGGCGGTGTGCTGAAGCAGCATCGGAATGCCCGCGCCGGCTTCCTCGTAATAGACCCGGTAGTCCTGCCCGCCGAGGTCCAGGTGGATGTACCGGCCCACCGGCGTGTCGTGGCGCCCCGCCTGGGCGATCGCCCGGGGCGCGGCGACTTCCCAGCCTTGCGGCCGCAGCAGCTCGATCGCCCGCATGGTCGCCGGATAGTACTGAGAATAGGTCATGCCGCGGGAACGTACCGTCATCTCGCCCAGGCCGATGGGCATGATGATGTCGTTGTAGAAGCGTGGCGGCTTGGCCGAGAGCAACATCCGCCAAACCGATGACTTGGCGCTGAGGGTCACCACGCCCGCATCGTCGGGCGCGGGTTCGCCATCGGCGATCCGTCCCCTCTCCAGACGAAGACAGACGACGGTCTCGTCGATCTCGAAGCGCAGACCGCCCGACCAGAAGCGAGCGGCCAAGCCGAATTCGCCATCCTGCGTGCAGCGTTTCTTGAGGAGCGCGGAGTCGATCTGAACCCCGGAGATTTCCATTCAGCAGTCCCCTGCGGCGCCCGACGCGCGTTGCGCCTTCCTACCGGCAAACCGTCGCGTTACGCCACCCGCCCTCTCGCTGCGCCCCCCCCGAGCCTAGAGCGGACCGCGATTAGACGGAACCATAGCCAGCGTTGACGAGGTAGTTGGCGCATTCTTGGGGGCTGAAGAGGTCGAGGAGCTGGCCGGCTCTGCGCCAGGTGGCCTCGAGTTCCCTGGGCTGGGTTTTTCGCATGAGG
>JAFBAO010000002.1 GCA_019247715.1 Caulobacteraceae bacterium | reverse complement strand
TGAAGATATCCGGCGACGAGGACAACGCGCTCACCGGGTGGATGGGCGAACGCCTCGGCCAGCTCGAAACCATACTGAGCGCGCAAGAGTGGCTCGCGGCCGGCCGTTTCACGGTCGCCGACCTGCTGATGGCGGATGTGCTGAGGGACCCGACGGTCCGCGCGTTCGGCGACCGTCCGGCGACCGAGGCCTACGTCGCCCGCCTAACCGGCCGGCCGGCCTTCAAGAAGGCCCGGGCCGAGCAGATTGCTCAATTCGAGGCCGCCGACGCGAAGAGAGCCAAGTGAGGGGCGCGGCGCGCTGTCGGGAAATCCGGCCTCGGCCATCCGCGCGTAGACACGGGTTCGCACGGACCGGGGTGAGCGGCGGCGTCCGCAACTGGGGCTCCAGGCGAGGCCGCGCCCCTGGCGGCCCACCGGCGGGGGGCCGGCCCGGACGAACATCGCAAGCGTCTGGTTTCCGACACCTCGCCGGCCCGGCGCCGGATGGCGGCGGATACGGGAGCGGGCCGCCAATGACGCCAAGTCGGCGAAAGATCGGGGTCTGATCGGCGCAAGATCGGTAACCGCGCCGAAGCTCTTCACCCACACTTGCGGTTAGGGCCGGGGGATCGGCCAGGTCCCCGGGAGAAGAGCCATGCTGCTTTCGCTTCGTAGCATCGACTTTGGCGCCGTGGCTTTCGGCCTGGAACGTCGTCGAGCCCGCGATCAGGGACGGCGATCATATCCCCCCGCCGGCGCCGGCCTGGCCGCAAGTCGTCCCCTGCGGCTGACGCTTCCGCAGGCGGAGTTCAACCAGCGCCTGGGCCGGTTGCCGGTGAGCAGCCCCGCGCGGAGGGGCAAGGGCTTCTGCCGGACGATGAGCGAGGCGGAGTGGAATCTCGTGTTCCCGGAAACGCCCAGCGATTATGGCGGCGCCGTCTGTGTGCGCCATTGATCTGGGGAGCGCGGCTGCGGCTCGTCGGCGCCGCCGCCGTTCTCGCCGCCACGCCGGCTGCGGCGCAGACGCCGCCTGATCCTCCCCTCTGCCTTTGGACCTCGCCCGGCGACTTCAAGGCCTGTCCAGACGGGCTCCCGCCCGGCTGCTACCGGCTCGAGGGCGGCGCCTGGAAGTCCTGGGAATGCCCGGTGCTCAACCCGCTCTACGCCGCGAAGCCAAAGCACCCGCTTTTGGGGCCACAGAAGTGCAAGGTTCTTCCCTCGGCATGTCGACCGCACAACGCCACGCCCACGTTGACCCATTAATCCCAGCCCTGCGCTGCAGGCATCACACCTCGCGTCACATCAGACCAATATTTCAAGAGACGGAGCCAGCGCCATGAAGCTCATCGGTAGGACGCTTGTCGTATTGCTTCTTTGGCTGCCGACATCCCCCTTGGCCAGCGGCGAGGACTATTACGGCTGGGCGGTCGGCGACCCCACCGTGCACCCGCCGACGACGGAGCTGCGCTGTCCGAACGGGATGTTCATCAAGAGCATCGTCGGGCGCGAGAACGAGTGGCTGGCGCATATCCAGATCTACTGCGCCGCCGTTGCGGCCCCGGATCTCGACAAGGGCGGCGCGCTCTTCCCGTCCGGCAACGCGGGCCCCGATGCTGGCGGCGACGGCGGGAGCGACGCGCACGGGTTCACGCTTACCTGCCCGGGCAGGGTGGTCGACGGCCTCACCGGCCTGCTGGCGACCGCTACCAAGGTTTATCAGACGCTCAGTCTGAAGGAGTTCAAGTTCGCCGCCGACCTGCACGCCTACTGCGGCGGCTGGAATGCGCCCGGCCAGGCTGTGGTCCAGGACACCAAGTTCTCGCGTGGCTCCACGGTGATCTACCGGGAGATGAACGCGCTCTATCCGGACGCCGCCACCCAGGCCCATTTCCATTGTCCGCCGAACTGGGGGGCGGTCGGGCTTTGGTACGGCCTCGGTAACGTCGCGCGCGACGACATCGCGGCGGTGGGGCTCATCTGCCGCCAGTTACCCGTGCCGGCGTCGAACTTCGACCAGAGGCAGACGCGCGGCGCGTTCTCGAACCAGCTGCATCGATAGACCGTGCCTCAGCCGCCGATCATCTACGAAGAGGGCTTCGTCGGCCGGCCGGATGAGCTGTTCGCCCATTTGGTCGCCACGACCGCGTGGGACGAGCGCATGCGCGCCCGCAAGACCGCGAGCTTCGGGGTCGCCTACAACTATTCGCAGATGGCCTATCCCGAGACCCCGATGCCGCCGCGTCTCTTGAGGCTGTGCGAGGCCATCGAACGCAGACTTGGCTTCCTGCCGGACAACTGCCTCGTCAACGCCTATCCGGACGGCCAGGCCTCCATGGGCTTCCACTCGGACGACGTGGACGTGCTCGCGGACGACACCGGCGTGGCCATCATCTCCCTCGGCGCGCGGCGGAACATCGTCTTCCGTTACAAGGCGGATCGATCGGTGGAACATGCGCAGGCCCTGGCGCCCGGGTCGCTGCTGTACATGCCGAAAGACATGCAGGGCGACTGGCTCCACGCCGTTCCCAAGACCCCCGGCGCGCGCGAGCGCATCAGTCTGACGTTCCGGCGGATGTCCTAGAAGGAGGCCCAGGACATGAAGCAACAGGGGCTGATCATCGCATGGCTGGTGTTCGCCGCGCCCGTCGCCGCCCATGCCCAGGGCGCTACGGCGCGCGCGAAGCCGCCGGGACGGCCGGCCGCGGAGGTCGGGACGGTCGTCTCGCAGCCCAGGACGGCGATCCGCAGCGCCGACCAATTCAGGGGCACGCTCGTGCCGGTGATGGGGACCATCACCTTTCCTCCGGGGGGCGGCGTCGCCGAGACGCTCCAGACCCGCAATCTGGAGCTGGCCGCCGACGGCTACTACTATTCGACCGCCGATGGACAGAAGGAGGTCAACTTCGTCTATCGGACCTCGTTCGGCCTGCAGGGCGAGCGGGACAACTGGTTCGTCATGAACATACCGGCCGCGCCGCCGGCTGATCCCCTGGTCGTGGGCTGCCTCATCAAGGGCCAGCCGCGATTTTCCGGGCACATCAGCTGGAGCTATGGCGCCAGCTCTGGTCCTCTCCCGAAAGCCGACGGAGGAAACAGCGGGATCTGGCCGCCGGAGGGGGCGTCGCAGTTCGATTACACCATCTCCGGAGCAGCTGCCGTGATCACCCAGGTCATCGTCCACGCGCTGACCGCCAACTCCGGGATCCGGAGCTGCACGGTGACCGGCCAGTTCCTGCGGCCGGCGAAATGATCGGGCGCTCGCCGGTCCGCTGTAGTCTTTGCGGCACCCGATGATCGCCTTTCACTTTCACGTGGGTCTCGACGATCCGACCGAGCTGGTCGTCGCCCTGGCCGCGGCGACCGCGGAACGCGACGTCAGGCTGCTCACGGGTTGGAACGGATGCGATCGCGCCAGCGGCGAGCTCATCGAGGGCGAAGTCTGGGGCGCCGTGAATATTGAATGGCTGCGGCGACGGGGCCGCTACGCGCTCGAAGTGCAGGTGTATCGTCGGGACGCGGCGACAAACGAGACCCCGGCGCAATTCGCGCGCCGCTTGGCGGCCGCGCTCCAGCGCTCGATCCTGTTCAGCGACTGCAGCACGTTCGGCTACTCCTACTTTTCAGCCGAGCCCGACGGTTCGATCTGGGCGCAACTGCTCGTCATCGGCGATGACGATGAACGGTTGGACCTGGACAGCTACGACCATCCCGATCCGAGCCAACGCTATCCGCGCATGGTGTTTCGCGGCGACGCGCCGCTGCCGGTGCGCGGGGCCGTGCCCCCTGAGGCTTCGTCTGGAGACTATTCGACCTGCGAGATTCGAATATCCGGGAAGCCCTGCCGCATCTTCAATCTGCCTTGTCCAAAGCACCGGCTGGCGGCGAGCTAGGGCGCGTGCGGGTTCAAGCCGGAGCTGGACGCTGTCCGCGAATCCGGTGGGGGCGATCGACGGCAGCTGGCTCACTACGGCGGCCGGCGGCTGACGCCGGTGTGCCTGGGACAGGCGTACGCACGAGTATGCTCGGGGGATCTGGCCCGACGACGGGCCGAGTGGAGGAAGCAGCGATGGATCACGGAACGAAGCAAAAGCCGGGATGGGGCGGCGCGCCGGCGCTGGCGGTGCTGATGGGGCTGGGTCTGGCGAGCCTCGTGGCGGCGGCCCCGGTGGCGTTGCTCGGCCACTACCACACCGATCAGGCCGGCGACGGGAAGGTGACTACGACGGCAGGCCTCGCCGTCAACGTCGCCTACGAGCCGCAGACTCGGGCCCTCTACGCCTTCACGACGGCCCGCGGTGGCCGGCCTGCGCCGTTGGCGGACGGGACGTATCGCTTGACCAACGGTGGGGCGATCCGAGTGCAAGAAGGTCGGATCGTGTGGGATGCATTCGGCGTCGTGGACAAGCTGGCGAAAGGCGCACCGGTGCAGCATCCCGGCAACAACAACGGCTAGGCTCACGGCGTTGATGGGGCCGCTCGCGGCTATCGTTGGCGCGCTGCGCGACCTCTTTGCGCCGCACGGCGATCTCGACTGGCCGGGCCTCCTGGCATTCGTGCTGGTCGGCGTTCTCGTGGTGGGCGCGCGAGGCCGGCGCTTCGACGTCGCCTTTCTGGCGCGCGGGGTGTTCCCGGCCGACATCTATGCGCATCCGTCCTCGCGGCTCGACCGGCGCTTCCTTGTGGCGAACGTTCTGAGCTTCGGTCTGTTGGTCGCGCCGTTTGCAGTGAGCGCTGACGAAGCGGCGCGCGTAATCCTCGGGTGGCTCTTCGCCGCGTTCGGGCCACCAGCGACGCCAATCCCGGCTGGCCCGGCGGGGGGACTTCTGGCGTCGGCGGCGCTGCTGGTGGCTGCGGACCTCGGCTTCTTCCTCGCGCACCTTCTGCAGCACAAGATCCCGCTCTTCTGGGCTTTTCATAAGGTCCACCACTCGGCCGAGGCGCTTCAGCCCCTCACCGCTTTCCGCTCGCACCCGGTCAGCCTTATGCTCGAGTGGTCGCTCATCGGGCTGACCTCCGGCTTGGCGACGACGGGGCTCGCCTACGTCTTCGACGCCAGCCTCTCGCCGGCGACCCTCCTGGGGGAGAACGCCTTCATCCTGGCGCTGAACCTCGCCGGCGGGCACCTTCGCCACTCGCACATCGCCCTCGACTACGGGGGGGGGCGCTCAGCTGGCTTTTCGTCAGCCCGGCCATGCATCAGCTCCACCACGGCGCCGCCGCCGAGCACCGGGATTGCAACCTCGGCGGCCAGCTGGCGATATGGGATATCCTTTGTCGCACTCATCGGCGGCCGAAACCGGGGGAAAGGCCCACCCTTGGGCTTGCTGACCAAGAGGGCGAAAACTATCGGAGCGTCGTCGCGCTGTACCTGCAGCCCTTCGCCGAGATTGTGCAGACGTTTGCGCGACAACCTTTGCCCCTAGGAAAGGGCGCGTCGCTAGCCCTTCCCCGCAATCCTGCGCCAGCGCGACTTCAGATGCACCTTGCCCCAGTCCGGATCGAGCCTCAGGTCGCCGCAAGGTCCGGGCGCCGGGACGACCGTCAGCCCCGCGCACATCTGGACGAAGTCGATCTCGCGGGTGTGGGCGGAATCCATGATCCACGGACTGAGGAGGTACTCCCCGGGATAGAGGATGAAGTGGTCGATCATGCCTTCGATGGCGATCTCCCCATCCACGCTGCCCAGCCGCAGACCCGTCTGGATCGAGTGGACATTGGCCAGCCGCTCGCCGGCCGCCGACTGGACGATCAGGCCGAAGCTCGGATCGACGATCGGGGCGCGGAAGCTCGCCGAAATGCGAAAGCGCAGCGGCGCGCCGAAGCTGATCTGGCCGACGGCGCTTCCGCCTTCCAGCTCGAACCGGGTGATCAGCCCCTCGCCGCTGGTGTTCCGGTCCGACCAGTGCATCAGCGAAGGCGACTGGGCTTTCTTGAGCGAGCTGATGTAGGCGGCCGTGACGGACGCGGCCGCGCCCTGGGCCGCCAGCGCGCCCTGGTCGAGCAGCAGACCCGTCTGGCAGAGCTGCTGGACGGCGGCGAGGTTGTGGCTGACGAAGATGACGGTCCGCCCGTGACCGGCGACCTCGCTCATCTTGCCCAGGCACTTGCGCTGAAACTCGGCGTCGCCCACCGCCAGCACCTCGTCGACGATGAGGATCTCCGGCTCCAGGTGTCCCGCCACGGCGAAAGCCAGGCGCACGTACATGCCGCTGGAGTAGCGCTTCACCGGGGTGTCGAGGAACTTCTCCACCTCCGCGAAGGCGACGATCTCGTCGAACTTGCGGCGGATCTCGGCGTAGCGCATGCCGAGGATGGCGCCGTTGAGATAGATGTTCTCGCGGCCGGTGAGCTCGGGGTGGAAACCGGTGCCCACCTCCATGAGGCTCGCGACCCGGCCCTTGATGGTCACGCGCCCGCGGGTGGGCTCGGTGATGCGCGAGAGGATCTTGAGAAGGGTGCTCTTGCCCGCGCCGTTGCGGCCGATCACGCCCAGCACCTCGCCGCGTCTGACCTCGAAGCTCACGTTGCTCAGAGCCCAGAACGCCTCCGACGCCTCCCTCCTCGCCACGGGCCGGCCGCGCGCCAGGTCCATGGCCGTCCGCCCGAGGCTGCGGGCGGCGCCGGCGATCACGTCGCGCAGCGCCACGTAGCGCTCGCGGTCGCCTGTGCGGGCGATGACGTACCTCTTGCCGAGGCCCTCGGCCCGGATGACCACGTCCGCCGCCATGCTCAGAGCAGGTCCGCGAAGGAGCGCTCGGTGGCGCGGAAGTAGCCGACGCCGAGCCACAGGAAAGCGGCCACCACGGCGAGGCTGACGAGGAAGCCGGGCAGGTAGAGGTGCGCCTCACCTCCCAGCAGGCACCAGCGGAAGCCGTCGATCACCCCCACCGCCGGATTGGCGCTGTAGAGCAGCCGCCATTCGGCCGGCGTCACGCTGCTCGAGAAGCCCACCGGGGAGACGTAGGTCCCGAACTGCAGCAGGAACGGGATGATGTAGCGGAAGTCCCGGTACTTGACGTTCATCGCGGTGATGAAAAGGGCCGGGCCGAGGCTCGCCAGCACGCCCAGCAGGATGAAGGCGGGCAGGAAGAGAATCCGCCAGTCCGGCGCGAACCGGAACCAGACCATCATGGCCAGGAGGATCAGGAAGGCGACCGCGAAATCGGCCAGGGCCACCACGATGGCGGCCGAAGGGACGATGAGGCGCGGGAAGTAGACCTTGCCGATCAGGTTGGCGTTGCCGATCAGGCTCGCCGAGGCTTCGCTGAGGATGGTGGAGAACAGCGTCCAGGGCAGCAGGCCGGCGAGCACCATGATCGGATAGGGCGCCGCGCCGTCGCTGTGCAGCCTGGCGATCCGGCCGAAGATGAAGGTGAAGATCAGCATGGTCAGCAGCGGACGCACCACCGCCCAGGCGACACCGATCACCGTCTGCTTGTAGCGCACCGCCAGGTCGCGCCAGGCCAGGATCGCGAAGAGCTCGCGGTAGCGCCAGAGGTCGAGCCAGTAGTACCGGTCCGCCCGGCCTGGCTCCAGCACCAGGGTGGTCTCGGAGGGGCGGCTTTCCAGCTTCTGCATCGACGCCGCCGCAGCCCTCCCCTCTCCCGGCATGCGCGCCCCACGCTTCAGTTCCGAGTTAGAACTCCGCGCGGCGGAAAAGGGTTCAATCGCCGGTCTGGAGGGCGCGCGCCGGCCCCGTCGGCCAATGCCCGAGCTTGCGGACGAAGCTTTCCAAATCGTCCCGGCCGGACACCTCGACGCGCGGAAGCCTGAGCGGATTGCTGGCGAGGCTGGCCACGCCGGCCGCCGTGGTGAACGCCAGCCGAGCTCCGCATTCGCGCACGACGCATTCCGACACCCGGTCGTGGGCGCCGTAGGGGTAGCAGAACGCGATGGGCGCGCGGCCGACGGCGTTCTCGATCAGGGCCCGGCCGCGCAGGACTTCCCGGTAGATCTCCCGCACGCCGAGCCGGGTGAGAGGCCGGTGGTTCGCGCCGTGGCTCTCGATCCGGAGCCCGGCGGCCGAAAGTCCGGCAAGGGTTCCCCAGTCCATGAGGGGGGCGGGCGATCCGGCGCCCGCGTCCCACTGCGCCCTTCCGCCCACCGCCTCGGCGACCACGAAGAGCGTGGCCGTGAAATCGTGCCGCTGCAGCACCGGCCAGGCATGCTCGGCGAAATCCGCGTATCCATCATCGAAGGTGAGCATCACCGGCCGCCCGGGCAGGGGGATGTTGCGTTCCAGCGCCTCCAGAAGCGCCTCCGGCGCGATCCCCCAGCAGCCGCGCTGACGCAGCCAGGCGATCTGCTCGGCGAACCGGTCGGGATGGACGCAATAGCGCTCCAGGCCCGGCGTCGGGGCCGGGGAAATGCGGTGATACATCAGGATCGGCGCCTCGACGGACGCCTCGGCGCGCAGGCGCTGGAGGCGGCTCGTCCCGCCGTTCCAGACCACCGCGCGCGCCACCGCGGGCTCCAGGGTGACCTCCAGTGGCCGGCGCTCGATCAGGGGCGCCTGCGCGGGCGCGGCGCCGGTGCGGCGGAAGGCCTGCACCCGGTAGAGCGGCCGGCGGATCTCCCCCTCCAGGCTGAGCCCCCGCATGGACTGGAAGAGTTCGCCGATGGTGCGCGCGCCGCGATCGTGCCCCCAGTCGAAACCGGTGGCGTCCGGCTCGTCCGAGATCATGCAGGCGTTGGCCATGACCAGCCGGCCGCCCGGCTTCAGGGCCGCGGCGATCTTCCGGGCGGTCGCCTTCATTCGCGGCCCCGCGTAGTAGAGCGCCTCGCTGCAGACGATGAGGTCGTAGCGGCCGGCCAGCGGCTCGCGCACGAAGTCGAGCCTTCGGAAGCTGACGTTGGCGAGGCGCGCGCAGCGCTCCCGCGCGCGCTCGAGCGCCGTCGCCGAGATGTCGGTGGCCAGCAGCCGCCCGAGCCTCGGGGCGAGCCGCTCGGTGAAGTGGCCCTCGGCGCAGGCCAGCTCCAGGCCCGATCCGTCCGGCAATAGCGGCGTGAGCTCCAGCGTGTCCTCGAACTTCAGCCGCTCGTAGGGGCTCTCGCGATCCCATCGGTTGGCGCTGAAGAAGCCGTCCCACGCTGAGCGCTCCGCCGCTTCGCCCGGCCAGTGCTGACACCCCGCAGGCGCTGGGACCGCGTCGGGCGAGTCCGGAAGGTCAGCCTTCGCCGCCGCCCGCAGCCGCGCCAGCTCCTGGGCGTGCGCGCTGGCGCCGTCGTCCTGGCCGAGCCGCCTCAGCCGCGCCGCGACGTCCGCCTTCAATCCGGCCCGCAGCGAATGCCGCAGGCGCTGACGCAGGACCGGGGCGATGCGCGAGGGCTTCGCCAGGCCCCGCCTGAGGCCGAGGCCACGCACTTCCAGAAGCGAACGGAGGACGGCTGGCCAGAAAGTCAGGCGCCGCCACGGACGCGCGGCGAGGAGGGCCCGGGTCAGCGGCAGGTCGCCGATCTGGGCTACGGCCGCGCCCCGCAAATCCGCGCCGCTGCGCGCGCCCAGCATGGGGAGCGCGATGCTCCCGATGGTCCGCAGCCCCCCGTGGAGCTGGAGGATCGCGAAATCGTCGGCCTCGCTCAGGCCCGGGGGGATGGCGGCGGCGCCGAGCTCGAGGCGATCGGAATCGCCGGCGCGCCCGCCGGCCAGCGCGGCCTTGGCGGCGGCCAGGCTCAACTCCACGAGCCGGCTGCGCGCGGGATCGCCGTGCGCCGCCTGCAGGAGGCGACGGAGCTTCGGGCCCATGCGGACCCACGCCTCGCCCGCCTGGTCGGGCCGCAGGCCCAGCATGTCGGCCGCGCCGCTGGCCATCAGCTCGCCCACCGAGTCCGGTTCGAAGTCCGTGTCGATGTCGGCCGGCAGCAGGGCCGCCGCAGCCAGCCCCTCACCGCCGGCGGCGATGTCGCGGGCGCCGGACCAGAGCAGATAGTAGAGCCGCCGCGCGGCCAGCGCGTCCGGCGGCGCGCCTCGTGCGTAGGCCGCCGGGGCCTCGCGCACGCGCAGGTCGGGGCGGTGGCCGCGGCCCATCACCTCGAGCGCGTCTGCGGCGGCCTGTCCAAGATCGCGCGACAGGCTCCCCGCCCGGGCCCGGTAGTAGCCCACCACCTGGTCGGTCTGGGCGAAGGCGGCGCCGGCGCGGGCGATGCGCTGCCAAAGGTCCCAGTCCTCGCTGGTCCTGAGGCTCGCGTCGAAACCGCCGACCGCCAGCACGGCGCTCCGTTTGACGAGGGCGCTGTGGATGGTGATGGCGCAGTCCGAGCAGAACACGCCGAACGCGTCGGCGAGATCGCGCTTGGGCCAGGGCCACGCCCGCCCGCCCTCGGTCACCCGAACGCTGCGGCCGACGACCACCGCCGCGCCCGCCTGGCGATCCGCGGTCAGGAGCCAACGGGCGAAGGCCTGGCGGTCCAGCCAGTCGTCTGCGTCGAGAAAACAGAGCCAGGTCCCGGAGGCGGCGGCCACGCCGCGATTGCGCGCCGCCGCCGCGCCGTGGTGGGATTGCCGCAGCACCCGAACGCGCGGATCGCGCCTGGCCCGGCGCGCCGCGAGCCCGGCGCTATCGTCCTCGGAGCCGTCGTCGACGACGATCGCTTCCCAGGCCGGCCAGCTCTGGTGGGCGAGGCTGGAAAGCGCACGACCGAGTGTGTCCGCGGCGTTGTAGCAGGGGATGACCACCGAGATCTCGGGCCGGTCGGCGAGGCGAAGGGTGGAGGGCCTCCAGAGCGGAGCGGCGCCCAGCCGAGCCTCTTTGGCCGAATCCAATGCGAGCTCCAAGCGGCGCCGAGCGAGGCTGCCGATAAACGGCGCCGGGCTGGACTTGTTCCGCCCGCCGGCTCCCTAGAGCCGCCCCGCGCCGGCCAAGCGATCCACCAGCCAATGCCGGGCCGGCGGCAAAGGCCGGTTGAGCGGCGCGAACACCGTGCGTTCGAGGAAGTGGCCGGTGAGCTGCAGCCCGGCGCCCACGTCGCCGGGGGCGAGGCCGCCCTGGGCCGAGAGCAGGAACGGCGGCAGGGCGAGCAGCCGGTCCTTGTAGGCGTCGCCGGCCGCCGCGCTCACCGCCCGACCGGTCCTGGGGCTGACGTAGACGAGGTCGTCGGCGCTCCCGCTCACCGCGCAACGCGAGAGGTCGAGGCCGAAGCCCAGGTCGGCCAAGAGGCCGGCCTCGAAGCGCACGTACACTGCCGGCCAGATCTGCGGGCTCGCCAGCGTCTCGGTCAGAGCTTCGAGGGCCAGGAAAGCGCCCGGATGCGGCTCGCGCTCCGGCAGGGCTCCCGCCGCCACCGCGGTCGCCGCCGCCAGCCCCGCCAACGCCAGGGCGTCGTCGAACAGCGCTGCGGGCCCCTCCCCCTCCGGCTCCAACCGCGCCGATCCCAGCTGCTCGGCCACCCGGGCCCGATAGCGCGCCAGCACCCGCGCCCCCGGCTGCACGAAGGGCTTCATCCGCCGCGAGGCCGCGCCGGCCACGTGGGCGGCCCACTTGCCGTGGCCGCGGGTCAACAGCTCCACGATCGCCCCGGTCTCGCCGTGCGGGCGGGCGGTGAGCACGAAGGCGTCGTCCTCGAATTCCATCGCTCAGGCGGGGTTGCGCCCCCTCCGTCTGATCGCTGCGCGATCAGCCACCTCCCCCGCTACGCGAGGGAGGAGAACCGAAGCCATCTCCTCCCCCGAGCATCGGGGGAGGTGGACCGCGAAGCGGTGGAGGGGGCGCGCAGACGCCGCGTCACACATCGAAGTCCAGCCCGAGGTCCCGGTAAAGCCCGCGCTCCTCGGCCCAGCCCGCCTTGACCTTGACGGTGAGGAAGAGGTGCACCGGGCGGTCCAGGATCTCGGCCAGTTCCTTGCGGGCCGCCTCGCCGATCCACTTGAGCGTACGCCCGCCCTTGCCGATCAGGATCGGCCGCTGCCCCTCGCGCTCCACGTAGAGGGTCTGCTCGATCCGGGCCGAGCCGTCGGGCTTCTCCTCGAAGGCGGTGGTTTCGACGCTGGCGGCGTAGGGCAGTTCCTCGTGGACCCGAAGGTAGAGCTTCTCGCGGGTGATCTCGGCCGCCAGCAGCCGGGCGGGCAGATCGGCGGTCTGGTCCGCCGGGTAGAGCCACGGCCCCTCGGGCATCAGGGCGGCGAGCCTCGTCTTCAGGTCCGCGACGCCCGAGCCGTTCAGCGCCGAGATCATGAAGACCTCGCTGTAGACGCCCGCCCCGTGCAGCCGTTCGGTGAGCGCCAGGAGATCCGCCGGCTTCACCCGGTCGACCTTGTTGAGCGCCAGGATCGCCGGGCGCCCCGCCCGCTTCAGGCCCTCGACAATGGCGGCGACGTCCTCCGCGGCGCGGCGGTCGGCGGCCTTGGCGCCCGGACGCGCGGCCGCGAGCTCGGCTTCGGCGTCCACCAGATGCACGACCGCGTCGGCGTCCTCGGCCCCGCCCCAGGCGGCGCGGATCATGGCCCGGTCGAGCCGCCGCCGGGGCCGGAAGATTCCCGGCGTGTCCACCAGCACGATCTGACTCTCGCCCTCCATGGCCACGCCGCGGACCGGAAAGCGGGTGGTCTGCACCTTCTGGGTGACGATGGAGACCTTGGCGCCCACCAGCCGGTTGGCCAAGGTCGACTTGCCGGCGTTGGGCGCCCCGATGATCGCCGCGAAGCCCGCCCGGGTCACGGCCGGGCCTCCTGACGCAGCAGCCAGGCCAGCGCCGCCGCCTTCTCGGCCGCCTGACGCGAGGGCCCCTCCGCCTGGACCGGCCCCGTTCCGCCCACCTCCACCTCCACCGTGAAGCGAGGGGCATGGTCCGGTCCAGCCCGCTCCACCAGCCGGTAGGCCGGGGGTGAGCGGCCGGCGGCGGCCGCCCATTCCTGCAGCCGCGACTTGGGGTTGGCGGAGACCTCGTCGTGCGGCGCCGCCAAGGCCGCGCCCCAGAGCTCCAGCACCCGCGCCCGGGCGCTCTCCAGCCCCCCCTCCATGTAGAGAGCGCCGATCAGGGCCTCGCAGGCGTCGGCGAGGATGCGGGTCTGCTCGCGCGCCCCGCGGCGGGTCTCGCCGCCGGGAAGCCTGAGGGCCGGGCCAACGCCCAGCGTGCGCGCCACCTCGGCGCAGGCCTCGCGGCTCACCAGCACGTGCAGCCGCTTGGAAAGCGCGCCGGCGTCGGCGGCGCCGTCACGGGCCAGCAGCGCCTCGGCGATGATGAGGGCGAGAATCCGGTCGCCCAGGAACTCCAGCCGCTCGTTGTCGACCGCCCCGCCGACGCTGGCGTGGGTCAAGGAGCGCTCGATGAGGGCGCGGTCGCGAAACACATGGCCGAGACGGCGTTCGAGGTCGGCGACGGCGGCGGCGCGCCTATCCATGCCGATCGGCGTTCACTGCAGCACGCGGAAGAAGCGGTTCGGCCGCGCTTCGGTGAACCAGGTCCAGGGCTTGAAGAGAGTGGCCTTGGAGGTGTCGCCCTCCTCGGCGCCGGTGTCCCACGAGAGCAGGATGATCCGCGCCTTGCCCACCAGGTCCACCTCCGGCACGAAGCCGACTCCCTGCTGGTCGCCCACCGCCGCGTCGAGGCTGGAGTCCCAGGCGCAGCCCCCGAGCCGGGGATCGCCCGGCGCGAGGCCGGAATCGAAGCGGCTGTCGGCCGAATCGTCCCGGTTGTCGCCCATCATGAAGTAGCAGTGCTGGGGCACCACATAGACGCCGGTGTCGCCGGCGCTTTCCGGGCCCGGCGAGACCTGGACGTCGTAGCTGCGTCCCTCCGGGGTGGTTTCGCGCAGCCGGGTCACCGGCTGCATCTCGCCCCCGCCCCCCGGCAGGTCCCCGCGGATGGTCCCCAGCCGCTGCTCGGGGACGGGCTTGTCGTTGATGAAGAGGTGGCCGCGCCGCATCTGGATGCGGTCGCCCGGCAGGCCGATCAGCCGCTTGATGTAGTCGATGTGGCCGCTGGAGGGCAGCTTGAAAACCACGATATCGCCGCGCTTGGGCGGATGGAAGAACAGCCTTCCCTCGAACAGCGGCGGGCTGAAGGGGATCGAGTTCTTGCTCCAGCCGTAGGACCATTTGGAGACGATGATGTAGTCGCCCCGGTAGAGGTTCGGCTCCATGGAGGCCGAGGGGATGGTGTAGGGCTGGAAGAGCGCCACCCGCAGCGCCAGGGCGATCAGGAGGGCGTAGGCCACGGTCTTGAAGATCTCGACCATCTCCGCCACCGCGCCCTTCTTGGCGGGCTTGGCGGGGTTTTCGGTCTTGGCCTCGGCGGTGGGAGCCTTGTTCATGCGGGGGCTGGGTCTCTACGGGGGGCGTGCGGGTTGCTAGACGCTGGCCGCCGCGCCGGCAAGCGCCTCGCGGGTCAAGGCTTGCTCGAGCGGCGGGATGGCCTCGATCACCACGAAGGCCTGGGCGTAGGGGTGATCGTCGGTGAGGGTGAGGTGGACGCGGGCCTCGAAGCCCGGCGGCGTCAGGGCGGCCAGGCGCTTGGCGGCCCCGCCCACCAGGGCCAGGGTCGGTTGGCCGCTGCGGCTGTTCACAACCCCCATGTCGCGCCAGAAGACCCCGCGGCGGATGCCGGTCCCGAGCGCCTTGGCGCAGGCCTCCTTGGCCGCGAACCGCTTGGCGTAGCTGGCCGCCCGGTCGGCCTTGCGGTCCGAGCGGGCGCGCTCGATCTCGGTGAAGATCCGCTGGGTGAAGCGCTCGCCGAACCGCTCGAGGGTGGCCTCGATGCGCCGGATGTCGGCCAGATCGGAGCCCAGACCGACGATCAAGCCGCCGCCTCGTCGCGGGCGGCGTCCATGAGCGCCCGCATCCGCCGGATCGCCGGATCGAGGCCGGTGAAGATCGCCTCCCCGATCAAGAAATGGCCGATGTTGAGCTCGGCGAGCTCGGGGATGGCGGCGATCGCGCCCACCGTTTCGTAGTCGATCCCGTGGCCGGCGTGGACCTCCAGGCCCAGGGACGCGGCCAGCCGCGCCGCTTCGCGCAGGGCGATGAGCAGCGCCGGGGCCTCGGGCCGCCGCTCGCGCACCGCCACGCAGTAGGCCCCGGTGTGCAGCTCGACCACCTGGGCGCCGACGCTCTTGGCCGCCTCCACCTGGGCGGCGGCCGGCTCGACGAAGAGCGAGACCCGGATGCCGGCGGCCTTCAGCTCGCTCACCAGCGGCAGGACGCGGTTGTGGTGACGGGCGACGTCCAGTCCCCCCTCGGTGGTCACCTCCTCGCGCCGCTCGGGCACCAGGCAGGCGGCATGCGGACGGTGGCGAAGCGCGATCGCCCGCATCTCGTCGGTGACCGCCATCTCGAAGTTGAGCGGCTTGCCCCGCCTGCGGGTGAGGGCGGCCAGGGTCTCGATGTCGGCGTCCGAGATGTGCCGGCGGTCTTCGCGAAGGTGGGCGGTGATCCCGTCGGCGCCGGCGGCCATGGCGACTTCGGCCGCCCGCGTCGGATCGGGGTAGTTCTCGCCCCGGGCGTTGCGGATGGTGGCCACATGGTCGATGTTGACCCCCAGACGCAGGCGGCCGCGGCCCTTCGGCCCCGCCCCGCTCCCGCCCGAGATTCGCTCGCCGCTCATGCCCCCCATTTAACCGCCCGGGCCCGGAATCGCGAGGGTCGAGCGTCTCCCCCGCTCCCGCGCCCCGCCTCTCAGGGCGCGAAACCGTACTGCTTGGCCCGCTCGGGAAGCTCAGGATCGGTGGCCGTGGCGGTCCGGATGTCGGCCTGGCCCTCCGCCGTCATCCCCTTGCGCAGCCGCGCCACGCCCCGGCCATACAGCGACTCCGGCAGTCCGGGCGCGAGCTTCAGGGCGGCCGTGTAGTCGGCGATCGCCTCGTCCCACTGGCCGAGCCGCAGATGAACGAGGCCGCGGCTGTCCAGGGCTTCGCCCGTACGGTCCAGACGCAGGGCCCTGTCGCAGTCGGCGAGCGCCTCGCCCAGATCGCGGTTCCAGAGCGCCCGCGCCCAGCAGCGCGCGTTGAGGGCCTCGGCGAGGTTGCTGCGGCCCCTCGGGCGATCGGCGATCCAGGCGCTCATCTGGGCCACGGCCGGCGCGAACAGGCTGGCTTCGATGTAGGCGCCCGCCGCTTCGAACCGCGATGTCGGCGCCACGGCGATGGCGACTTCGAAGTCCGCCGCCGCGCCGGCCTGATCCTGCCCCACCAGCCGCATCTCGCCGCGCGCCAGCCGGGCGCCCTTGTCGTTCGGCTTCAGCCTCAGGGCCTGATCGAGATCCGCCAGGGCGAGCGCATTCTGCTTGTTGCGCCAGTGCGCCAGGCCGCGCTCGTAGAAGTGCAGAGCTTCGCCGGGTTCGAGGTCTATGGCGCGGCTGAGATCGGCGATCGCGCCCTCGAAATCGCGACGCGAGAGCCTCGCTTCCCCGCGTCGGGCGAACGCCGCCGCATCCGCGGGCGTCTCGCCTGGCGGCGGCGTTGTCGGACCCACGGCGCGGTCATTCCCAAAGACCGGGCCACCGTTGTAGGTGAAATAAAGCTTTCGCTGGCTCTTGGCGACGTATATCCGGTGCGCAAGGAAGAAATCAGCGCCCACCAGCATGTCGATTCCGGCTACCTCTACGCCACCGAACCGGAGTCTCGCGCCGAAGATCTTCTCGCGACCGATCTCGAAGCTCTGGACGGGCGCAACCCAGCTTGGCATCTGTCTGCGCCCGACCACCCCGTGGAAGGGTCCTGCGGGGACGACTCCAGCGCCGTCCCTGGTGATACCCGCCTTGCGGGCGCCCTCCTCGGTCAGCATCGAACCGTCAGCGCCGGTGTCGAACAGGACGCGGAGGCTGGCCCCGTTCACCAGCGCGTGGCCCACGATCCAGTTCGAGCCGAGCCCCAGCGGCTCGATCGGGACCTCCGACCAGTTGTCCGGTGACCAATAGGCCAGGGCGCCGCCGCACCCCTGCGGTCTGAACATCCGGATCATGCCGTTCGCAAGGTCGTACTCGGTGTCGAAGACCGACAGGAGGTTGCCGCCGAGCAGTCCGTCGACCTCGTCGTCCGACTCACGGGGAACCACCAGGAACTGGGCCGGGCTCGGACGCGCGCCGGCGATGCTGAAGGAATCCGCTTCGGTCACCCCGACGAAGGCCTCGCCGGTGATGCCGCGGAGGGATAGCCGAAAATATCCCGCCACCGGCCGCAGACCGAACCTCGCGGCCGCTTCGGGAGAGACGAGGCTGAAGAAGCCGCCGCTGTCGGCGATGAAGGTGGCGTCCCGGCCGTTCATCTTGGCGCTCACCAGCGGCCGCAGACCGGCCATCCTCACCGGCAGCTCGGCAAGCCTCTCGACCACACATCCAGCCCCCGCCGGCGCCGCCGCCACCGCAAGCAACAACGCGGCAAGCCCCGCCAGAAACGGCCTTTGCGCCATGCGCCGATCCTACCGCTCGCGGGGGCGCCGACAAATCCGCTTCGACCCGCCCCCGGGCAAGCCTCCGGTCGCTAGCGATCCCCGTGGATCACATGGTCGAAGTCGGCCTCACCCTTCGGCGCGTCCTCCGGGTCCTCCGGCTCGTTGGGGGCGAAGACGGGCAGGAGCGCGCGCTCGGCCGACCGCTCGGTCCAGGCCGCCGGGTCGGCGTCGGCGGTGAAGTAGACCTTGCTCTGGCTGATCGCCACGAAGACCCGGTGGGTCATGAAGAAGTCCGCGCCGATCAGCATGTCGATGTCGTTGAGCGTCAGCGGGGCGATCCTCATGTGGGTGTCGGCGATCTTTTCCGGCCCGAGCTCGAAGCTCTTCACCGGCGCCAGCCACGCGCCTACCGCCGTTCCCGAAACGCCGCGGCCGCCGCGAACGGCGACGGCGCCGGGCATGTCGGGGGTGAGTCCGGCCCGGCGCGCGGCCTCCAGCTTGATCACGCTCATCACCGCGCCGGTGTCGAACTGGGCTCGCAGTTTGACGCCGTTGACCAGCACCTCGGCGATCAATGCCCGTCCAGGGCTCTTCACCGGATTTATCTTCAGCTCGGACCAGGCGCCGGCGCTGCTCCAATAGACGACGCCGCCTCCATCGCATCCCAGCAGGGGCCGGAAGAAACGGATGTCGCCGTCGGCGAGATCGAACTCGGTGTCGTATGCGGTCAGGAAATTGGCGCCCAGGAGGCCGTCGGAGTCGTACCCGAGCTCCGGCGCCGAGAGCACGAATTCCACACGGTGGAGCGTCCCGCCGAGGACCGAGAAGTCCTGCGCCCAGCCTGTCATGGCGCGGGCCTCGCCGGTGGTCCCTTCGAGCCGGCCCATCCCCTGGTTCACCGAGAGGCTGAACTTCAGCACCAGCTGCGGCTTGATGAGGCTGAAGGCCGCGCCCGTGTCGGCGATGAAACGCGCGTCGACGCCGTTGACCTTGGCGTTCACCAGCGGCGCCATGCCGTTCATGATCACCGGCAGCTCGGCGACCTTCGACAGCTGGCAGCTCGCTTGCGCCGGTCCTGACGCGGCCAACAACACCACGGCCAACGCCGCCGCCAAAGACTCGCCCCTCATGGGAGAGGACGCTAGCGGTTCAACCCACGTACGTGAAGCCGCGCGTCGGACACCCTACCCCCTCGCCCGCTCCACCGTCTCCACCGAGGGACAGGCGCGCAGGGCGGCGGCAATGTGGGTGAGGTGGCGCACGTCCTTCACCTCGATATCGAAATCGGCGTCGAAGAAGGTCGAGTGGCGGTGATCCATGTGCAGGCCGACGATGTTGCCGCCCGCCTCGCCGATGATGGTGCACACCTGGCCGAGCACCCCGGGCGCGTCGCGGATGGTGGCCTTGAGCCGGGCCCGGGAAATGGTGTCGCGCTCGGCCTCGGGGGTCCAGTGGAGGTCGCGCCAGAGCGCCTCGCGGTCCTCGAACTTGGCGAGCTCGGGGCAGTCGATGGCGTGGACCGCCACGGCCCCCTCCTCGGCCGGATCGACGATGCCGACGATGCGGTCGCCGGGCACCGGCTTGCAGCAGGCCGAGAAGCGCAGGGCCGCCCCGGGCGCGAGCCCGCCGCCGCGCACGTAGAAGCGGGCGGTGCGGCCGCTCTCGATCCGCCGCCGGGCGCTGGCCGCGGCCCGCTCGGTGGGCTTGAGGCTCGGGAACACCGCCTCCAGCACCTGCACCGGGGCGATCCTTCCGCGCCCGATCGCGTCCCATAGTTCGGCCTCGCTGGCGACCCCGAACCGCTCGAAAACCCCTTTCAGCGAGACGTCCGCCAGGCCCTTGCCGGCCCGCTCGAAGGTCTGCTCCAGCGAGGCGCGGCCGAGCCGGAGGAACTCCTCCTTCTCGGTCTGGCGAATGTGCCGGCGGATCGCCGAACGCGCCCGGCCGGTGACCGCCAGCGAGCGCCAGTCGGCCGGGACCTGGGTCTTGCCGCCGCGGACCACCTCCACCACGTCGCCGTTCTGCAGCTCGGTGCGGAGCGCCCGAAGCTCGCCGTTGATCTTCACGCCCACGCAGGTGTCGCCCACGTCGGTGTGGACCGCGTAGGCGAAATCCAGCGGCATCGCGCCCCGGGGAAGGCTGATCAGGCGACCCTTGGGGGTGAACACGAACACCTGGTCGAGGAACATCTCCAGCTTGGCGTGCTCGACCAGCTCCTCGGAGTCGCCGCCGTGCTCCAGCACCTGGACGAGCTGGCGCAGGTTGACCAGCGGGTCGCGCCCGCCGTCGGCGGTGGCCGCCTCCGGGTCGAAGCCGTAGCTCTCGTCCTTGTAGCGCCAGTGGGCCGCCACCCCCTCCTCGGCGACCCGGTCCATCACCTCGGTGCGGATCTGCATCTCGATGCGCATGCCGCGGGGGCCGACCACGGTGGTGTGGAGCGAGCGGTAGTTGTTGCGCTTGGGCAGCGAGATGAAGTCCTTGAACCGCTCGGGCACGCAGGGCCAGGCCCGGTGGATCACCCCCAGGGCCCGGTAGCAGTCGGCCTCGGAGTCCACGATCACCCGGAAGGCGTAGATGTCGGAGAGCTGCGAGAAGCCGATCGACTTGCGCTGCAGCTTGCGCCAGATCGAATAGGGGTGCTTCTCGCGGCCGAACACCCGCGCCGGCAGCCCCTCCTCCTCGAGCTTGGCGGAAATCTCGCGGCTCACCAGCGCCACCGCCTCGCCCTGGCCGGCGCGCAGGGCGTCGAGCCGGCGGACGATGGCGTTGCGGGCCACCGGGTTGAGATGGGAGAAGGCCATCTCCTCCAGCTCGATGCAGATCCGGTGGCAGCCGATGGAACGGGCCAGCGGCGCGTAGATCTCCAGGGTCTCGCGGGCGATCCGCTCGCGCTTGGCGGCGCTGCCGATGAAGTGGAGGGTGCGCATGTTGTGCAGCCGGTCGGCGAGCTTGACCAGCAGCACCCTGACGTCCCGGGAGATCGCCAGGATGAACTTGCGCAGGTTCTCGGCCTGGCGCTTGTAGTCGGCGGTGAACTCCAGCCTGGAGAGCTTGGTCACCCCCTCCACCAGCTCGGCCACCTCTTCGCCGAACAGGCGGCTCACCTCCTCGCGGGTGACGTCGGTGTCCTCGATGACGTCATGGAGCAGGCCGGTGACGATGGTGGCCGTGTCCAGCCGGTAGTCGGTGAGGATGCCCGCCACCTCGATCGGGTGGGCGAAATAGGGGTCGCCGGAGGCGCGGGTCTGCGAGCCGTGCATCCGCATGGCGTAGACGTAGGCGCGGTTGAGGATCGCCTCGTCGGCGGTGGGATCGTAGGCCTTGACGCGCTCGATGAGCTCGTACTGACGCAGGAACCGGCGTCCGCCGGGATCGACCTTCGGCTTGGACGACCGCAGGGGCGCTGGCGCTCGGCCGGTCAGGCCGTCGACGGGCGGGACGGCCTGGGGGGTCGCCTGAGCTGGAACTGGGGCTGTTACGCCGTCCGAGCTCAGTAGCGCTCCTCCTGGCCGCCGTCGCGGTCGCTCTGCAGGGCCCGCACCAGCTCCTGCTCGCTCATCTGCATGTGGGTCGGATCGGCCAGCAGGGCGAGGGTCTCGGCCTCTTCCTCGGCCTCCGAGTGCTCGTCCACCCGCTGCAGGGTGCCGATGAAGGTCTCCCGCAGCTCCTCGGGGTCCACCACGTCGTCGGCGATCTCGCGCAGGGCGACGACGGGGTTCTTGTCGTTGTCACGCTGCACCAGGATCTGGCCGCCGGCCGAGATGGCCCGCGCCCGGTGGGCGGCCATCAGCACCAGGCCGAAGCGATTGGGGACCTTTTCGATGCAGTCTTCAACGGTGACGCGCGCCATGAACTTCTCTTGGGACTCTCTCTTGCGGGTGGAACCCTTGAAGATAAGCCGCAAGCCGCGTTCGCGCAACGCCGCGCAACCGCAAACGCTCCGGCGCTCACGTATCCTGCCCCGTGACCCCGGGCGGAGCCGCGGAGCGGCGCAGGGGCCGGAAACGCCAGTCGAGTTGAACTTCGTCTATGAACCGGCTCGTCCGGCCCCGGGTCTACGCTACGCTTCGCCCGGGTGACGAACTTCATCAGCAATTTCAAGTGCGAATCCTGGCGCTTGCGCGGCGAAGCGTGCTCGGGAGATGCGTTCAGGGGCTCAGATCCACCGCGGCCCTGAGGCTTCCGTCCATGTAGAAGGGCACGGAATCGTGCTCGTGGTTGAGCTTCCAGGCGTCGCCCAGCCGGCGCAGGCCCAGCGTCTGGCGAAACCAGATGTCTGCCTCCTCGCCGTCCAGCTTGCGCCCGGTCAGGTGGACGAGGCCGTGGGCGAAGGCCATGTCCTGGCCGGCGGTGACCTTCAGGTCGTGGATCTCGTAGCCGATCGGCCCGTCCCAGGTCTCGAACCAGGCCGAAAGGGCCCTCCCCCCGTCGGCGATCTCCAGGGGCGGGGCGAGCGAGTACTGGACGAAGTCCGGCGCCGTGCAGGCGGCCGCGGCGGCCGCGTCCTTGGCCGAAACCGCCCGGGCGCGCCGGGCGACGACTTCACGGACCGCCTGATCGGCGGCGGGGTCGCGGATGGTCATGATGTGGCTCCATACACTCTCTCGTTGATCGCCTCGCCACCCTGAGGCCGATCGCGACCAGCGATCTTCGCCGGCCGGTTCGAGCTTAACGGCCGAGGTTGAGGCCAAGCTTCGTAGGGGCACGGGGGCCTCCCCTCAGCCCGCCGCCTGCGCCTCGCTCATTAGCCGGTCGAGGTGGGCGCGGATGTGGGCGGCCTCGGCGGGGGTGTTGGCCAGCGAGATCGCCCGGTCGAAGGCCTCGCGGGCCTCCTTCCTGCGGCCGAGCTGGAGCAGCAGGGCGCCCCTCGCCCCGTGGAAATGGAAATAGCCGGCGAGGCTCGCCTCCAGCGGCTCGATCATGACCAGGCCCGCCGCCGGCCCGGCGACCTTGGCCCTCGCCACTGCCCGATTGAGGGTCACCACCGGCGAGGGCGCCATCCGCTCCAGGGCCCCATAGATGAGGTCGATCTGGCGCCAGTCGGTGTCCTCGGGGCGCTGGGCGCGGGCGTGCAGGGCGGCGATGGCCGCCTGGGCCTGGTAGGGCCCCGGAGCGCTGTGACGGGCGGCCTTGTCGATCAGCGCCAGGCCCTCGGCGATCATGTCGCGGCTCCAGAGCCGCCGGTCCTGATCCTCCAGGAGCACGACGGCGCCCGCCTCGTCGAACCTGGCGGCCATGCGCGCGTGCTGCAGCAGCATCAGGGCCGCCAGCCCCATGATCTCCGGCTCGGCGGGGAATAGCCGCAGCAGCAGGCGGGCCAGCCGAATCGCCTCGTCGCAGAGCCCGCCCCTCGCCCCGCCTGGCCCGTCGGGGGCCGAGTAACCCTCGTTGAAGACGAGGTAGATCATCGCCGCCACCGCGCCCAGCCGCTCGGCGCGCTCGACCGCGCCCGGCGCCTCGAAGGGGACGTTCGCGCCGGCCACCTTGCGCTTGGCGCGGGTGATGCGCTGCTCCATGGCCGCCTCGCTCACCAGGAAGGCGCGGGCGATCTCGACCACCGAAAGCCCCGAGACCACCCGCAGCGCCAGGGCGATCTGCTGGGTCTTCGGCAGGTCGGGGTGGCAGCAGATGAAGAGCAGCCTGAGCACGTCGTCGCGGTAGTGGCCGCCGTCCAGCCGCTCGGCGACCGCCGCTTCGGCGTCCTCCAGGTCGGAGATCTGGTCCTCGGGCGGCAAGGCCGCGTCCCTGGCGCGCCGGCGCACCCTGTCGAGAGCGGCGTTGCGGCCGACGAGGATCAGCCAGGCGGCCGGATCGCGCGGCGGCCCGTTCTGAGGCCACTTGGAGAGGGCCCGAAGGCAGGCTTCCTGGAAGGCCTCCTCGGCGAGGTCGAGGTCCCGGAAATAGCGCAAGAGGGCCGCCATCGCCTGGGGCCTGGCGCCTGTGAGCGCGGCCTCGATCCAGGCGAGGTCGCTCATTCCGAGCCCCCGACCGCCCCGCCGGGCAGGAAGAGCCGCACCGGCCGGATCTCATAGGCGCCGCCGGGGTTGGCCTTGCCGAGCTCGCGGGCGATGGAGAGCGCCTCGTCGAGATCCTCGCAGTCGAGCACGTAGAACCCGAGCAGCTGCTCCTTGGTCTCGGCGAAGGGTCCGTCGATGATCAGCGGCGGGTCCTCGCTCTTGCGCACCGTGGTGGCCGCGGTGGTGGGCAGCAGCCGCAGCGCCGGCCCCATCTTGCCGGCCTTGGCGAGCTTCTGGTGAACCACGTCCAGCTTGGCCATCACCGCGTCGTCCTCCTCCTGGCTCCAGGAAAAGACCACGTCTTCGGCGTGGTAGCAGAGGAAGGCGTAGAGCATCGCGGGGCCTCGTTTGCTCCAAGGACGAGCGACTATGACCCGGCCCGACAGCGGGGCGCGATCAAATTGTGCGCAGCGTCGGGCGTCGGATCCCGGCGGCTCCCGACCCTCGGGCCAGCCCAACCTGCAGCGTCGGTTCGCTAATGCTTCGCCGTCGGGGTTGGACCGGATGCCGATGTCGTTGGCAGCGCCTCAAAATTCCATGGTTTGGCTGAGAGATCCGAAGTTCCGCGTGACCGGTGGCTTGAACCCTGGCCCCAAAGGGTGGGGCGTGCGCGGAGCGGGCCAGTGGCTCGTGCAAAGCTGCGAAATCGTGGTCGTCTCGGCCGCCGCGCTGCTGGTGATCATCTCTGTCCTGCTGGCCGCGTTCATCCTCTACGCGCTGTTCATCGATTACGTCTGGGCAGGGAACCTGCATTCCATCGAATCGACGGCGGGCCTGCAGGAGGACGTCGGCCAGGTCTTCGCCGGCGTCCTGCTTCTGCTGCTCGGATTGGAGCTGCTCAAGAGCCTGACCAGCTTCTTCGTGGGTCACCGTCTGCAGCTCGAGCTGATCGTGGTCGTGGCGATGATCGCCGTCGCCCGGCACATCATGCTCATGGATTTCGCGCATCTTCAGGCGGCGAGCCTGGTGGGCGCCGCGGCCCTGATGCTGGCGCTGGCCATCAGCTACGCCCTCGTCCGCAAACCGAGCGCCAACGCCGGGGAGAGCCGATGACCCCGGCGCTGGCTAAGCCGGCCGCGCATCCGCCCCGATCGTGGCCGCGTCGGCGAGCTCCCGCGCCGTCGCCCCCAGCGCCGGGTGGCGCCAGGCTGGGGCGATCTCGGCGAGCGGGCCCATGACGAAGCGGCGCAGGTGCGCGCGCGGGTGCGGGATGACGAGGCCGGGCTCGTCGATCACCAGGCGGCCGTAGGCGATGAGGTCCACGTCCAAGGTCCGGGGCGCGTTGGCTCGCCCGCGCTGGCGCCCGAACCGCCGCTCCAGCGCCAGGGCCGCCGCCAGGGCCTGGCGGGCCGCAAGCGGTGTCTCGACGACGGCGACGATGTTGATGTAGTCAGGCTCGCTTGGATCGGGCCAGGCGGCGGACCGCCAGGGCGATGACCGGCTGAGCACCCGAAAGCCCGCCTGCGGCGCCGCCGAAACGGCCGCTTCCAGAAGCGCGCCCGGACTGCGATAGTCGCCGGCGAGATTTCCCCCGAGCGCGAGTATGACGGCCTCGTCAAAAGGGGCGGACTGTTTTTCCTGAAGGATCGCCACGAATGGCCTTCTACCCCACTGACCGGCTTGCGCTCTTCATCGACGGGCCCAACGTCTATTCCTCCGCCAAGAACCTCGGGTTCGACATCGATTACAAGCGTCTGCTGGCGGAGTTCCAGTCGCGGGGCGTGCTCGTCAGAGCCTACTATTACACCGCCCTGCTCGAGGATCAGGAGTATTCGCCGCTCCGGCCCCTGGTGGACTGGCTCGACTACAACGGCTTCACCCTGGTGACCAAGCCGGCGCGCGAATACGTCGACGCGCAGGGGCGCAAGCGCTGGCGCGGGGACATGGACGTGGAGCTGGCGGTGGACATGATGGAGATCGCCGAGCGCGTTGACCACGTGGTGCTGTTCTCCGGGGACGGCGACTTCCGCCGGCTGGTGGAGGCCATGCAGCGAAAGGGCGTGCGGGTGACCGTGGTCTCGACGGTGAAGTCCCAACCGCCCATGGCCGCCGACGACCTGCGCCGCCAGGCGGACGCCTTCGTCGACCTCGCCGACCTCGCCGACATCATCGGCCGGCCGCCCCGCCTGCCCCGCTTCATTCAGGACGCCAAGCGGCAGATCCACGGCGAACAGACTGCGGACGCCGAGGATTGATCCCGGGGGATCCGGAGCCGGGGCGCGATTGCCCCATCTGCCCGCGCCTGGTCGCCTATCGCGAGGAGAACCGCGCTCTCCACCCCGACTGGTGGAACGGCCCCGCCCCCTCGTTCGGGGACCCGGACGCGCGGCTGCTGATCGTCGGCCTCGCGCCTGGCCGCGCCGGCGCCAACCGCACGGGGCGGCCCTTCACCGGCGACTTCGCGGGCGTGCTGCTCTACGAGACCCTTATCAAGACCGGCTTCGCCCGCGGACGCTATCTCGCCCGGCCCGACGACGGCCTCGCCCTCGTCGACTGCATGATCAGCAATGCGGTTCGCTGCGCCCCGCCCGGCAACAAGCCCGAGACCTCCGAGGAGGCCAACTGCCGCCCGTTCCTGGCCGCCCGCATCGCCGCCCTGCCGCGGCTGAAGGTGATCGTCACCCTGGGCGAGGTGGCGCGGCGCAACGTGCTCCGCGCCCTCGGCCTCAAGGCCTCGGCGGGCGCGGCCGGCCACGGAGCCTCCTGCGAGGGCGCAGGCTTCACGCTGATCAACAGCTACCACTGCTCGCGGCTCAACACGAACACCGGCCGGCTGACCGCGCCGATGTTTGAGGCGGTGTTCGAGATGGCCAGGGCGGCGCTCGGCTGAACCACGCGCCGTCACCCCTCACCCCCCCAGGCGCTCACGCGCCTGGGCCCTCCCCCCTGTGGGAGAGGGATACTCGCGCACAGCCATCGCTCCTGGGTAGCCCTCCCCCGGAGGGAGAGGGAGGGGCCCGCGCTGCGCCAGCAGCATGGGAGGGTGAGGGGTTACGGCCCCCTAGCCCGCGTCGGTGACGTCTTCCTCGCAGTCCTCGGTGGAGTAGGTCTCCAGCGAGCGCTCCAGCAGGTTGACGCACCAATAGCCGCGGCCGCGCCAGGTCATCAGCGCCTCGGGTTTCAGGTCGAGGGGCGCCTGGTAGGTGACGCCGGCGGCGGTCGTCACCTTCAGCAGGTGATGGCCGGCCTTCGCCGGCAAGGTCGTCGAGCCGTAGCCGGGCGCGGCCACCGGCTTGCCGCCGTCCAGCCAGACCCTGGCGTTCCTCGCCAGGTGCGAGGAGACGTGCAGCACGGTCGTTCCGGGCGGGGCCGCGGCCCCCGCCGCCGCCAGCAACCCCGCGCACAGCGCCAGCGTCCGCCCCATCAGCCCTTCTCCCGCATGAGCCGCCCCTGTTCGCGCTTCCAGTCGCGTTCCGACTCGGTCGCGCGCTTGTCGTGCGCCTTCTTGCCGCGCGCCAGCGCCAGCTCCAGCTTCACCAGCCCCCTGTCGTTGAAATAGAGCCGGGTGGGAACCAGGGTCCGGCCCTCGCGCCGCACGGCGCCGATCAGCTTGTCGAGCTCGCGCCGGTGCAGCAGCAGCTTGCGGGGCCGCCGGGGCGGGTGGTTGAAGCGGTTGGCCGGGCCGTACTCGGGGATGTGGGCGTTGACGAGCGCGATTTCCCGCCCCTCCACCGCCGCATAGGATTCGGCGATGTTGGCGCGGCCCTCGCGCAGGGCTTTCACCTCGGTGCCGGTAAGCGCGATGCCGGCCTCCAGGGTCTCCTCGAGGAAGTAGTCGAACCGCGCCCGGCGGTTTTCGGCGATCAGCTTGCTCATCTGGCCAAGGCTCAGGGCTGCGCGCCCGCTTCGGCCATCGCCTCCAGGATCGCCCCCTTCACCGCCTCGGCGCAGGGCGCGATGGGCAGGCGGGCCTCGTCAGAGCAGAGCCCCAGGTGGGCGAGCGCGAACTTGGCGGGCGCCGGGGAAGCGTCGAGGAAGAGAGCCTTATGCAGGCCGATCAGCCGGTCCTGCCAGGCGAGGGCCGCCGCCTGGTCGCCGGCCAGGACCGCGTTGTAGAAGGCCGCGCACTGGGCCGGAGCGACGTTGGCGCTCACCGAGATACAGCCGTGGCCGCCGTGGGCCATGTAGCCCAGCGCCGAATCGTCGTTGCCGGAGAGCAGGATCCAGCCCTCGCCGCAGGTCTTCCGCTGCACGCTCGGGCGCGCCATGTCGCCGGTGGCGTCCTTGATCCCGGCGATGTGGGGAAGCTTGGAGAGGCGGGCGAGCGTCTCGTTGGAGATGTCGACGCTGGTGCGGGCAGGCACGTTGTAGACCAGTATCGGCAGATCGGCCGCCTCGTTGAGGGCCGCGTAGTGCCGATAGAGGCCCTCCTGGCTCGGACGGTTGTAGTAGGGGGTCACCACAAGGGCCGCGTCGGCGCCCACCTCCCTGGCGTGGCTGAGCAGCTCGAGCGCCTCGGCGGTGGCGTTGGAGCCGGCCCCGGCGATCACCGGCACCCGGCCCGCGGCAGTGGCGACGCAAAGCTCCACCACCCGCCGGTGCTCCGCGTGGCTCAGGGTCGAGGTCTCGCCGGTGGTGCCCACCGGCACCAGCCCGTGCACCCCGGCGGCGATCTGCCGCTCCACCAGGGCGACGAACGCCGCTTCGTCGAGGAAGCCGTTGCGGAACGGCGTCACCAGCGCGGTGAACACGCCGCGGAGCTGAAGATGGGGCATGCGTGCAAGAAGCCGTGATTTCACCGGGCGTTAACCCGGCTATATTGGGTGTGGCGTTACAATAGGTCCGCTAGGTGGGTAGCTGCAACCGGCGCCACGGGGCGCCCTCTTCGGCCGGGAGGGCCTAAAGGCTTGAGTTTCCATATCCGTCGGGCGTTGATCGCCGCCGGCTCCACGTTGATCGCCATGGGAAGCTTGGGCGCCGAGGGTCTCGCCAATCCTTCTGGCCAGCTCCCGCCCATCGGCGATGCGCCGGTCCAGACCCCTTATTCCGCCGCGAGCCAGACCCCTGTCCCGGCTACGGTCCAGACGCCGTCCTACACGACCCGCGGTTCGGTCTCCGATTCGGATGCCCGCGCCCTGTCCGACGCCATGGCGGCGGCCCGGGCGGGCGACGGACCCCGCATCCGGGCCGACATGGACCGCCTTTCCGACCCCGTGGCGCGCAAGCTGGCGCTCTGGGCGCTGGTGGACGTTGGTCCCGCGGGCATGAGCTACGCCGAGCTCGAGGCGGCGCGGCGCGATCTCGCCGGCTGGCCCCGCGCCGAGCGGCGGGCGGCGGCCGTGGAGCGGTCGATCGAGGGCGGCGGACTCTCGCCCCAGGGCGTCATCGCCTGGTTCGCGGGCGCCGAGCCCGCCACCGCCGAGGGGGCGCTGGCGCTCGCTTCGGCCTATCAGTCGACCGGCCAGGCCCAGAAGGCCACCGACCTCATCCGCCGCGTCTGGCGCACCAAGCCGTTCGAGGCGGACGTCCAGCGGCTGATGCTGATGCGGTTCGGCTCGGTGCTCAGCGCCGAGGACCACGCCCAGCGCGAGGACATGCTGCTCTATGGGAGCCAAGGCCCGGCCGCCCGCGACATGCTGGCCCTGCTCTCCCCCGACCAGGCCGCCCTCGCCCAGGCGCGGATGGCGATCCGGTCGGGCCTGCGCGCCGATCTGACCCTGGTTCCGGATTCGCTGAAGAACGCCCCCGGCCTCGCCTACGAGCAGGCGCTGGCGGCCCAGCGGCGCGGCGACACCATGGGCGCCCTGGCGTTCCTGCCGATGCTGCCCACCGCCCTGCCCGAGGGCGAAGCCCAGGCTCGCATGTGGAAGCTGCGCTCGGCCCTGGTCATAGCCTCGCTGAGGGCGGGCGATTCCAGAGGCGCCTACAAGGCGGCCGCCAACAGCGGCGTCGCCAAGGGCCCCGACGGCGCCGAGGCCGAGTTCTACGCCGGCTGGCTGGCGCTTTCGCGGCTCAAGGACCCGGCGCTCGCCGACCAGCATTTCGCCAAGCTCCAGGCCATCGGCGCCTCGCCGATCACCCTCGGACGGGCGCTCTACTGGCGCGGACGGGCGATGGAGGCGGCGGGCGATTCCATGAACGCCCAGCTCTTCTACGCCGACGCCGCACGCTACCAGACCACCTTCTACGGCCAGCTCGCCGCCGCCAAGGTCGGCCAGACCCAGCTGGTGCTCGGCAAGGATCCCCCGATCAGCGCCGCCGACCGCGCCCGCTTCAACGACCGCGAGCCGGTGCGGGCCGCGCGGATGCTCGCCGACCTCGGCGAGCGCGACGCCTACAAGTCGCTGATCTGCGCCATCGCCGAGACGCTGCCGAACGGCGCGGAGGCCGCGCTGCTGGTGGACATGGTCCGCGGCTATGGCGACCAGGACCTCTCCATGCGGGTTGTCCGCCTGGCCGCGCAGCACGGGTTCATCCTGCCCGAGCGCGGCTATCCGATCCGCACCCCGCCCAGCGTCGCCGGCGCCCCGGACGCCGCCTTCGTCCTCGGGATCGTCCGCCAGGAGAGCGGCTTCGATCCGCACGTGCGCTCTTCGGCCGGCGCCGAAGGGATGATGCAGCTGATGCCGACCACCGCCCGGGTGGTGGCGCGCAAGCTCGGCTATTCCTACGGCAGCCTGCAGGACGCCGACTACAACATGCAGCTGGGCTCGGCCTATCTCGGGCAGCTGGTGAACCAGTTCAGCGGCTCGTACCTGATGGCCTCGGCGGCCTACAACGCCGGACCCGGCCGGCCGATCGAGTGGACCTCCTTCTGCGGCGATCCACGCTCCTCCAGCGTCGACCCCTCCGACTACATCGAGTGCATCCCCTTCTCGGAGACACGCAACTACGTGATGCGGGTGCTGGAGGCGACCGAGGTCTACCGGGCGCGCCTCGCCGGCGGGACCGCATCCCTCACCCTCGCCTCGGACCTGAGGCGCGGAACCTACGGGTACACGCCCCAGTCGCCCGCCAGCGCCGAGCTGCGCCCGGCCAGCATCAGCCTGAACACCACGCCCTGAGGCGCGCCAACGATCAGGCGTTCCGCCTGACCGCGTCGTGCTCTAAGGCGGCGCCATGAGCGCGCGCCCACGACCTGCAATCGCCGAGGCTCCGGCCGCGCTGCGCACCCGCGGCTGGGCGGATTTCGCCCTCCTCGACTCCGGCGCCGGGCGCAAGCTGGAGCGCTACGGCTCCCATCGGGTTGTCCGGCCCGAGCCCCAGTGCCTGTGGCGCCCTGCCCTGGACGAGACCGTCTGGGCCGGCGCGGACGCCGTCTTCGATCCCGAGGGCGAGGAGGACGCCGGACGATGGCGCTTCGCGCGCAAGCTGCCGGAGGCCTTCCCGCTCGCCTGGGGCGCCGTGCGCTTTTGCGGGCGGTTCACCCCCTTCCGCCACCTCGGCTTCTTTCCTGAGCAGGCGGCCAACTGGGAATGGCTGGACGCGCGCGTGCGCGCCGCCGGCCGGCCGCTCAGGATCCTCAACCTTTTCGGCTACACCGGCGTGGCGAGCCTCGTCTGCGCCGCCGCCGGCGCCGAGGTCACCCACGTGGACGCGTCCAGGAAGTCGGTGGGCTTCGCGCGCGAGAACGCCAGCCTTTCCGGACTGGGCGAGGCGCCGCTCCGCTGGCTCTGCGAGGATGCGCGCAAATACGCCCAGCGCGAGCTTAGGCGCGGGGTCCGCTACGATGGGATCATCCTAGATCCGCCCAAGTTCGGCCGGGGCCCCGCAGGCGAGGTCTGGCGGCTCTACGAGGACCTGCCTGCGCTCATGGAGACCTGCGCCGGGCTGCTCGCGGGAACGGCCTCCTTCCTGCTGCTCAACGCCTATTCGGAGCGCCTCTCGGGCCTCGCCCTGGCCAGCCTGGCGGCCGAGGCGTTGACGGGACGCGACGGTCTGATCGACTGGGGCGAGCTCGCGCTCGTCGAGGAAGGCGGCGCACGCGGGGTCGGCCTTTCCTTCTTCGCCCGCTGGAGCGCGGCGTGAGCCGCAAGGTCACCTCTCTCGCCAACCCCACCGTCAAGGCCGCCCGGGCGCTGCACATGCGCAAGGCGCGCGAGGAGAGCGGCCGCTTCCTCGCCGAAGGGCTGAAGATCGTGGCCGAGGCCGTGCACCTCGGCCGCGCGCCGCGGATCCTGCTCTACGGGGCGGAGGCGCTCGCCCAGCCGCAGCTGCGCCGCGTCCGGGCCGCCACCGAAGGCGCGGGCGGCGAGGCCATCGAGGTGAGCCACGAGATCCTCGCCAAGATCAGCCGCCGCGAGAACCCCCAGATCGTCCTGGCGGTCTTCGACCAGGGCTTCGCCGACCTGCGCGGGCTCGATCCCGCGGCCGCCGCCTCCTGGGTCGCCCTGGAGGCGGTGCGCGACCCGGGCAACCTCGGGACCATCGTTCGCACCGCCGACGCAGCCGGTTGCGGGGCGGTGATCCTGGTGGGCGACTGCTGCGATCCCTATTCGGTGGAGGCGGTGCGCGCGAGCATGGGCTCGATCTTCGCGGTCCCCATCGTCCGGGCGAGCGAGGCCGCGTTCCTCGCTTGGCGCGCCGGCTGGCCGGGCTCGACGATCGGCACTCTGCTGACCGCGACCACGGATTTCCGCGACGCCCCCTACCGCGCGCCGGCGCTCATCTTGATGGGCAACGAACAGGCGGGCCTTTCATCGAGTCTCGCCGCGGCGTGCGACGTGACCGTCAAGATCCCCATGCGGGGCCGGGCTGACAGCCTCAACCTCGCCGTGGCCACGGGGATCATGATCTATTCGGTGAGCTTTCCGCCGCAAAGGGGCGGCTCGTCCGCGCACTAGCCGCCTGGACTCACGGCCTCGGCTTGGCCCGCGTGGTGGGAGCGGCGCTGGCGGGGTCCTCGGGCCAGGCGTGCTTGGGGTAACGGCCGCGCATCTCCTTGCGCACCTCGGACCAGGCGCCCCGCCAGAATCCCGGCAGGTCGCGGGTGAGTTGGATCGGACGGTGGGCCGGCGACAGCAGCGCCAGCACGAGCGGGACGGCGCCCACCGTCGGATGAGCGGTGAGCCCGAACAGCTCCTGCGCCCGCACATCCACCCGCGGACCGCCCTCGGCGGCGTAGTCGATGGAAAGGCGCGAACCGGTGGGCGCCTCGAACCGTTCCGGCGCTTCCCGGTCGAGCCGGCGCCGGGCCTCGTGGGGGATGAGCATCCCGAGGGCCTGGGCGAGCGCCACGTCGTCCAGCTCGGCCAGTGCGCGTTTGCCGGCAAGCGCCGGCGCCAGCCATTCCTCCAGGCGCGCCAAGAGGGCCGCGTCCGAGAGATCCGGCGCCTCGCGGCCGAGTCCCCGCAGGAACTCGGCCCGGCTTCTGAGGCGCGAAGAACTCTCCCCCCACGGCAGGGCGGCCAATCCCCGGCGGCGCACCTCGCCCAGCAGCGCGCCCAGCAAGAGCCCGGGGTCGGGTTCGGAGACGGTCCGTTCCTCGAGCGCCAGCCGGCCGAGCCACACGACCTGCGAGGCCCGGAAGCGGCCGGCGGCGTCGGGTTCGAGCCGGTCCTCGCGTTCCAGGCGCCCGGCGAAGGCGTCTGCGAGCTCGGCCGGATCGAGGGCGGCGGCGAGCAGGATGCGGTCGCGGGCGGCGCCGCCGCCGAGCTCTGCCACGGCGAGCCAGGGCGCGCGGGCCAGCGGCTCGGCCTCGTCCATGAAGACGCCGCGCCCGCTCGTGAGCTGGAAATGCCCCAGTCCGCCGCGGGCCTTGGCGATCCGCTCGGGGAAGGCTTCGCCGATCAGAAGCGCGTCGGAAAGCGGCGGCGCGGCCCGGACGGGCCCGGCGTCGGCGGCCCAGCGGCGGGCGAGGGCCGCAGCATCCCTGGCGCGGGCGCCGCGGTCGCGCCCGAAAGCGTCCAGCCGCGCTTCCAGGTCGACGGCCCGCCCGCCCAGTCCGCGTTCCACCATCAGGGCGGCGATCCTCGCCCCCCGCTCGGCCTGGCCGGAAGCGCCGGCGCGCAGCAGCATGTGGGCGAGGCGCGGTGGCAGCGGCAGCGCGCTCATCCGCCGCCCGTGATCGGTGAGCGCGCCCTCCCGGTCCAGCGCCCCAAGCCGCGCCAGCAGGGCGCGGGCCTCCGCGAGGGCGGCCGCCGGCGGCGGATCGAGGAACGCGAGCCCGGCCCCGTCCCTGGCCCCCCAGCGCGCGAGGTCGAGGGCGAGGCGCGAGAGGTCGGCCTCCAGGATCTCCGGCCGGTCGAAGGGCGCGAGGCCGCGGGTCTCGCGCTCGTCCCAGAGCCGGTAGCAGACCCCGGGCCCGGTGCGACCGGCGCGCCCGCGCCGCTGGTCGGCGGCCGCCGCCGAGACCCGCACGGTCTCCAGCCGGGTGAGCCCGCTGCCGGGATCGAATCTCGGGACGCGCGAGAGGCCCGCGTCCACCACCACCCGCACCCCCTCGATGGTGAGGCTGGTCTCGGCCACCGAAGTGGCGAGGACCACCTTGCGCCGCCCGGCAGGCGCCGGGGCGATCGCCCGGTCCTGGGCCGCCGGCGGCAAGGCGCCGTAGAGCGGCGCGATATCGATGTCGGGGCGGTCGAGCCGCTCGGCCAGCCGCTCGGCGACCCTGAGGATCTCGCCCTGGCCGGGCAGGAACACCAGCACGCTCCCGTCCTCCTCGGCGAGCGCCTTCAGCACCGCCCGAACCGCCTGCTCCTCGATCCGCAGCGCCGGATCGCGGCCGAGGTGGCGTGTCGCCACCGCGAAGGCGCGGCCGCGGCTCTCGATCACGGGCGCATCACCCAGGAGCTTGGCCACCGGGGCCGGATCGAGGGTGGCCGACATGACCAGCAACCGCAGCTCGGGACGCAGCAGCCGCTGGGCGTCGCGGGCGAGGGCGAGACCCAGGTCACCCTCGAGGCTGCGCTCGTGGAACTCATCGAAGAGGACGCCGGCCACGCCGTCCAGCCCGGGATCCTCCAGGACCATCCGGGTGAAGACTCCCTCGGTCACCACCTCGATCCGGGTCCTCGCCGAGACCCGGGTCTCGAGCCGCACCCGCAAGCCCACGCTCTCGCCCACCGGCCCGCCGAGGGTCCGCGCCATCCTCGCCGCCGCCGCCCGGGCGGCCAGACGCCGGGGCTCGAGCACGATGAGCTTGGCGCCGGCGGCCCAAGCCTCGTCCAGCAGCGCCAGCGGCGTCACGGTGGTCTTGCCGGCGCCGGGCGGAGCGACCAGCACCGCGTTCGGCCTGTCCGCCAGCGCCGCCTTCAGCGCCGGCAACGCCTCATGGATCGGAAGCGCGGCCCCTTCCGTCACTCCGCCGGGGCCGCGGCGAGCTTCCGCTCATGGTAGCGGGAGTGCCAGTAGGCGTAGCCGAAGTAGACCACCAGCCCGATCGCCATCCAGACCACCAGGCGGATGAAGGTGGGCGCGCCTAGCCCGCTGATCAGCCACAGGCAGGCGAGGATGCCGATGACGGCGGTGCCGGGCCACCAGGGGGTCTTGAAGCTGCGCGGCAGGTCCGGGCGGGTGATCCGAAGGTACATCACCCCGGCGCAGATCAGGGCGAAGGCCATCAGCGTGCCGATGGAGACCAGCTCGCCCAGCACGTCCAGCGGCAGCAGTCCGGCGGCGAGGCCCGCGAAGGCGGCGGTGATCAGGGTGCCGATCCAGGGGGTGCGGCGGCCCTTCAGCAGGGTCCCGAAGAAGGGCGGCAGCAGCCCGTCGCGGGCCATGGAGTAGAAGATCCGCGACTGGCCGTAGAGCAGGCTGAGGATGGTCGAGCCCAGCCCCACCGCCACGCCGAGGTTCACCACCTGGCGCAGCCAATGGAGCTGCGGGTGGCTGGCCAGCGCCGCGCTCACCGGGTGGGCGTTGTTGAGGGTGTGATAGGGCGCAAGACCGGTGATCACCAGGCTCATAAGGATGTAGAGCACCGTGCAGATCCCCAGCGAGGCCAGGAGCCCGATCGGCATGGTCCGCTGCGGATCGCGCGCCTCCTGGGCGGCGGTGGAGACGGTCTCGAAGCCGATGTAGGCGAAGAAGATCACCCCCGCGGCGGTGAGGATCCCCTTGAAGCCGAAGTGCTCCCCGTTGGCGTCGTGGGTGGCCGGCGGGATGAAGGGCTTCCACAGCGCCGGATCGATGAAGGCGAACCCGATCACGATCACCAGCACCACGATGCTGACCTTGAGGGCCACGATCACGTTGTTGACCGTGGCGCTCTCGGTGATCCCCGAGATCAGGATGGCGGCCATCAGGAGCACGATGCCGATGGCCGGCAGATTGAGGATGGCGCCGGTGTGGACGAAGTGGTCGCCCACGAACTTGTAGGGCGCGCTCGCCCATTGCGGCGGCACCGCCAGGCCGAAGCCGTTCAGGAGATCGCCCAGGTGGCCTGACCAGCCCGCCGCCACCGTCGAGGCGGCGAACAGGTACTCCACGATCAGGTCCCAGGCGATGATCCAGGCCACGAACTCGCCCAGGGTCGCGTAGGCGTAGGTGTAGGCCGAGCCCGAGACCGGGATCATCGAGGCCAGCTCGGCGTAGCACAGCGCCGCGCAGGCGCAGGTGATCCCCGCCAGCACGAACGACAGGAGGATCGCCGGCCCGGCGTTGATGGCCGCCTGCTGGCCGGTGAGGATGAAGATCCCCGCCCCGATGATCGAGCCGATGCCCAGCATGGTGAGGGCGAAGGGGCCGAGGCCCCGCTTCAAGGTTCCGTCCCCCTGCTCGGCGGCCTGGGCGAGCAGCACCTCGATGGGCTTCTTGGCGAAAAGTTTCATCACGCTGACGATTTCCCCCGGCAGTCGGCCTGTGAGATTAGGCATGCGTCGCCCGGGGGAGCAACGGGCGGCCCGCCGCGGCTTTGCGAAGCGGCCGGCGCGCCCCTATTCTCATCGCCATGGACGAGACCCCAGGCCCCCCGATCCGCGCCGTCGTCGCCCCGGTGACGCCGTTGCAGCAGAACTGCACCATCGTCTGGTGCGCCAAGACCAGGAAGGCGGCGGTGATCGACCCGGGCGGCGAGGTGCCAAGGCTGCTCGCCATCCTCAAGGATCAGGGGCTGACGCTGGAGAAGATCTGGGTGACCCACGGCCACCTCGACCACGCCGGCGGGACGGCCGCGCTGAAGGAGGCCACCGGTGTCCCCATCGAAGGGCCCCACCCGGACGATCAGTTCCTCATCGACGGCCTCGGCGACAGCGGAGCGCGTTTCGGAATGCCGGACGCCAAGCCCTTCGTCACCGATCGTTGGCTGCACGACGGCGACAAGGTGACCCTCGGGGAGACCGAGTGGGAGGTCGTCCACTGCCCGGGGCACACGCCCGGCCACATCGTCTTCTTCAACCGCGACGCCCGCTTCGCCCAGGTGGGCGACGTGCTCTTCGCCGGGTCGATCGGCCGCACCGACTTTCCGCGCGGCAGCTTCCCCGACCTGATCGCCTCGATCACCGGCAAGCTGTGGCCGCTGGGCGACGACGTCACCTTCGTGCCGGGCCACAACGAAGTGTCGACCTTCGGCCGCGAGCGGGCGACCAACCCCTTCGTCTCCGACCGGGCGCTGGCGGCCATGCGCGCCCAGGCCGGACCAGGCGCCTGAGCCGGCCGGAGTCAAGGCGCCACTTTTTGGCGGTCATTAAGAATAGTTGACTTGAAAGGCGCCTGCAGACAGCGCATCTGATGCGCTGCTGCAGGCATTTCCCCTCCGCCTCGCAGCTCCCCCGGGAGGCTGCCCCCCAGCCCCCGTGGATGACTTCAGGCTCGGCGAACTTCGCGTTCGCTGAGCCACTTTTTTTCCGGCAATGGGCTGCGTGCAAGCCGCTATTTCGTCCCGGATGGATTCGGCCTCACGCCTGTGACCGGAACGTCACACTTGACCCGCCGGCGGGGCCGACTAGCGCGACCGCCCGAGAATCGCTATCATCGGGAAAGCGTTGCGAATGCTGCGGAACTTCCGCTGAGCTGCGCGTTCCGCGGTGTCGACGCGACCTTTGGAGGTCGTACTCACCATGTCTGTGAACCGGACCACTTCCGGGCCGTCCGCAAGCGACGAGCCGGTCGTCCATAATTCTGTCCTTATCCGCACCCACGAGCCGGGGGAATCCAAACGCTGGATCATGCCGGCGATCCTGGGCGCCTTCGTCGTCATTGGCGTCGCCGCGTGGGCCTATGTGGAATCCCAGCCGGCCCCGCCGGTTGTCAACCATGCGGTGGGCGAGGCGCCCACCTCCGGGTAAAGCCGCCTACACGCGCATGTGAGGCGCCGAGGCTCTGGTTGCTGGAACCTTAACTGTTTCCTGCCTATTGTAGAGCTGAGGGGATGCTCCCGCGTGGGGCGAGAACCATGACGAAGTTCGCGTATCCGGCCTTGCAGCCGTCCAAGCATTCCCATTCCCCGATGCGTCCTGCCGCGCGGCCTGGCCGACGGTTCGCCTCGATGGTGTTCGGGGCGGGCATGGTGGGCTTGCTTGCATTCGTCAGCTGGCTGTTCGTGACGCCGCCGCTCTGAGGCCGCCGCCCGGCCGGCGGCGACAGCCGCCGTCGGCCTGGGCTTGGCGCTCACTTGCGACGGTAGACACCGGTGAAGCTGACGTTCATGCCGCCGCAACCGTTGTTGTCGGCGACCACCAGCAGATCCCCGACCAGGGTGAGGACGGCCTGGCAGCCGTCGGCCTCGCCGATCACCGCCCGGCCCCCGTCAGGCTTTGCCGCGCCGCTGAGCTCGCCGAGATTCGGGCCGCCTGGCCGCGAGGTGTGGGCGGAAGGCCAATAGGCCTCGCCGTCGGCCGAGAGCAGCGCCCCCTTGGCGCTGAGCGCGATGGCGTCGTCGCCGTCGGCCCAGCGTCCGAGCCAGGCCGTGAGCGGCGGCGAAGCCGCTGCGGGCGCCGGGGCAAGCCGCTCACGGGGGACCCAGCCGGCGCTTCCCCCTCCCCGACCGGGGAAGAAGGCGCAGACATAGGCCCCGTGGCTGCGGCCGGTCAGCAACAGGTCGCCGGCCACGACATAGGCGCGCTGGCGGCAGCTCGCCGCCTGGCTCGGGCAACCGTCAGTGTCGGAAAGGAAGTTCAGGCGCTCGGGGCCCAGGACCTTCGCGAGGCCGAACCTCGACTGCTCCCTCGGAAAATCGCCGTTGCGGCAGACGAGGTCGTCCGGCTGGGCGTAGGCGGCGGTCGCCGCCATAGCCGCCGCTAAGATGATCCAAGCCCCGTTCATCTCGGCCCCTCCATTCGGGACGCTCGCGCGCTGAGCGCCGCCGAGCCCCCTGCCCGCTCCCCGATTCGCTGCTAATAGCAGGCCATGCCCAAGGCCGCCGCCCAACCCTCCCTGTTCGATGACGCCCTGAACCCCTCGCCGTCGGCCCCGCTGGCCGGCGCACACGAGCCTCGTCCGAGCCCGGCCTATTCGGCCAAGGACATCGAGGTCCTCGAAGGCTTGGAGCCGGTCCGCAAGCGTCCGGGCATGTACATCGGCGGGGTCGACGAGCGGGCGCTGCACCACCTCTTCGCCGAGGTGCTCGACAACGCCATGGACGAGGCGGTGGCCGGCCACGCCAAGGTGATCGAGATCACCCTGGCCGCCGACGGCGCACTCACCGTCAAGGACGACGGGCGCGGCATGCCGGTGGACCCGCACGCCAAGTTCCCGGGCAAGTCCGCGCTCGAGGTGATCATGACCGTCCTCCACTCGGGCGGGAAGTTCTCGGGCAAGGCCTACGAGACCTCGGGGGGCCTGCACGGGGTGGGGGTCTCGGTGGTCAACGCCCTTTCCGAGCGGCTGGAGGCGACCGTCTGGAAGGACGGCTTCGAATGGCGCCAGACCTTCTCGCGCGGCAAGCCCACCTCGAAGCTGGAGAAGCTGGGCCCCACCCGTCGTCACGGGACTTCGGTGACCTTCACCCCCGACCCGGTGATCTTCGGCGAGGACGCCGCCTTCAGGCCCGCCCGCCTGCACCGCATGGCCCGCTCCAAGGCCTACCTCTTCCGGGGCGTGCAGATCCGCTGGCGCTGCGCTCCCGAGCGGATTGGCGACCACACGCCCGCCGAGGCGGTGTTCCATTTCCCGGGCGGCCTGGCCGACTTCCTGGCCGAGAACCTCCAGGGCCTCTCGACGGTGACGCCCGAACCTTTCGCCGGACGGATCGAGCGTCAGGGCGAGGCCGGCGCGGTGGAATGGGCGGTGGCCTGGACCCCGGAGGGCTTTGGCGAGGCCGACGGCTTCATGCGCTCCTACTGCAACACCGTCCCCACCCCGGAGGGCGGCACCCACGAGGCGGGCCTGCGGGCCGTGCTGACGCGGGGCCTCAAGGCCTACGCCGAGTTGGTGGGCGACAAGCGCGGAGCCCTGATCACCGCCGACGACGTGGCCGGCCAGGCCGGGGCCCTGATCAGCGTCTTCGTCCGCAATCCGGAGTTCCAAGGCCAGACCAAGGAGCGGCTCTCCTCGGCCGACGCCCAGCGCCTGGTGGAGGGCGCGCTTCGCGATCCCTTCGACCACTGGCTGGCCGGCCAGCCCAAGGCCGCCGCCGCCTTGCTGGGCTTCGTGGCCGACCGGGCCGAAGAGCGCCTGAAGCGCCGCAAGGACAAGGAGGTGGCCCGCGCCTCGGCCACCCGCAAGCTGAGGCTTCCCGGCAAGCTCGCGGACTGCTCGGGCCAGGCCGCGGACGGCACCGAGCTCTTCATCGTCGAGGGCGACTCCGCCGGCGGCTCGGCCAAGCAGGCCCGCGACCGGCGCACCCAGGCGATCCTGCCCCTGCGCGGCAAGATCCTGAACGTCGCCTCCGCCAGCCTCGATCAGCTGCGCGCCAACAAGGAGCTCGCCGACCTCACCCTGGCGCTAGGGACCCAGGCCGGGGCTCGTTACCGCGAAGAGGACCTGCGCTACGAGCGCATCATCATCATGACCGACGCGGACGTGGACGGCGCCCACATCGCCTCGCTGCTGATCACCTTCTTCTACCGGACCATGCCCGACCTGATCCGGGCCGGGCGTCTGTATCTGGCCCTGCCGCCGCTCTACCGCCTGAGCCATGGCGGCAAGACCGAGTACGCCCGTGACGACGCCCACAAGGACCAGCTCCTCGGCACGCTCTTCAAGGGCAAGAAGCCGGAGATCGGCCGCTTCAAGGGCCTGGGCGAGATGATGCCCGCCCAGCTCAAGGAAACCACCATGAGCCCGGCGACGCGCCAGCTCGCCCGCATCAGCCTGCCGAGGGCCGAGGAGACCGCCGAGGCGCTGGTGGAAGCGCTCATGGGGCGAAAGCCGGAGTTGCGCTACCGCTTCATCCAGGAGAACGCCGAGTTCGCCGCCGAGGACCTGGACGTTTGAGAGAGCGCGGGCGCGCGGGCGCCCTCGACCGCCTGCTCGGCCTGGCTGCGGCGCCCCCGGCGGCCCTCGCCGCCCTGCTCCTCGGGGCCGGCGTTTTCGCCTACTACGTCAGCCGTCTTCATCTCGGTGCGGTCTGGCCCCTGACGCCGCGGGGGGATGCTGCCATCCTCTACGGTTACGCCCACGCGATCCTGGCGCGGGGCGGCTATGCGCCGGCCGAGATCTTCCCCTATTCGCCTTCCGCGGTGTTGATGTTCGGAGCCCTCGGCGCGGGGGGCCCGGCGCTCTTCGCGGCGCTCTGGCTGCTCCTGATGGCCGCGGGGCTGGCCGCCAGCATCGCCGGCGCGTTGGCCCAGGAGCGGCCGGCGCTGAAGGGCGCCTGGCCGCTCTTCGCCGCCCTCGCTCTCGTGGTCGCCAACGGCCCGATCGGCTGGGACCTTCGCAACGCCAACACCAACCTCGTCTATCTGGGCCTCACCACGGCCGGCTACGCGCTCCTCGGCCGTCGGCCGACCCTCGCCGGCGTGCTCATCGGCCTCGGTGTTTCGCTGAAGCTCTACAGCGGCCTGATCATCCTGTGGCTGCTGGTCAATGGACCGCGGCGGGGCTTTTTCGGAGCGGTCGCCTCCGTCCTGCTGCTCTGGCTGGCGCTGCCAGCCCTGATCTTCGGACCGGCCGGGCTGGTCCGCCTATACGCCGGCTGGCAGGCGCAGATCCGCCACATCAGCGACATCGCCATCCAGGCGGCGCTGGCGGCCGGCGCGGCCGGCCCGCCCATCGTCACCCTGCGCAAAGCCATCGCGGACCTCACCGGGGGCGGCTTCGGCGCCGCCGCCACCTTACGGTGGCTCTATGGTCTGTGGGCGATCTGGATCGGGGCGCTCGGCCTCTATGCCTGGCGCTGGCGGACCGGCTTCCCCGTGGGCGCGCCCTCGCGTGCTGCGCTCGCCGACTTCGTGGTGATCCTGCTGGCGCCGCTGCCGGTGAGCCCCTGGCTCGAGCCCTACCACGCCATCCCGCTGCTGGCGGCGGCGCTGCTGCTGGCGCTGGAGGCGGCGGACGCCCATTGCACGTCGCCAAGCCGGCTGGCCGCGGGCCTCGCCTTGGGCGTCCTCGCCTTCTTTGCGGTGGTGAACACGCCCTTCGCCCTCAGGGGCTTTGCGCTCTTCGCCCAGTTCCTTGCCGTGGTGCTGGCGCTCGCCTACTTGCGCCCGCGTCTGCAGGCCGCGCCGCCGAATGGGCCCCCTGTCATTGACTTGAAACGACTTCTCCCTATGTTCCCAGCATCTCAGCCGGGTCCGGCCGCGCATGATTCGCGCCCGGAGTCGCCGGCTGGCCTAATCGAGACATGACAGAATTTTCCAAACTGGGCCTGAGCCCCGCGACGCTCGAAGCGGTCGCTGCGACCGGCTACACCGAGGCCACCCCCATCCAGTCCCAGTCGATTCCGGTCGCCCTCGCGGGGCGCGACGTGCTGGGGATCGCCCAGACGGGCACCGGCAAGACCGCCGCCTTCACCCTGCCGATGATCGACCGCCTGGTCGCCGGCCGCTCCAAGGCGCGCATGCCCCGCTCGCTGGTGATAGAGCCCACCCGTGAGCTCGCCGACCAGGTGGCGCTGGCCTTCGAGCGCTATTCGAAGGGTCAGAAGCTCTCCTGGGCGCTGCTGATCGGCGGCGTCTCGTTCGGCGACCAGGAGGCCAAGCTCGACCGCGGCGTCGACGTGCTCATCGCCACGCCCGGCCGGCTCCTCGACCATTTCGAGCGCGGCAAGCTGCTGCTCAGCGGCGTCCAGATCATGGTGGTCGACGAGGCCGACCGGATGCTCGACATGGGCTTCATCCCGGACATCGAGCGGATCTTCAAGCTGACCCCGGCGGTCAAGCAGACGTTGTTCTTCTCGGCCACCATGCCGCCGGAGATCACCCGCCTCACCAAGCAGTTCCTGAAGGATCCCACCCGCATCGAGGTGGCCAAGCCCGCCACCACCGCCGAGACCATCGCCCAGCACCTGGCGCCCATCCCGGTCTCCGAGCCGGCGGCCAAGCGGATGGCGCTCCGGGCCCTGGTGGGCGGCGCCGAGGTCAAGAACGGCATCGTCTTCTGCAACCGCAAGAGCGAGGTCGACATCGTCGCCAAGTCGCTGAGGAAGCACGGGTTCGACGCCGCGGCCATCCACGGCGACCTGGACCAGAGCGTCCGCATGAAGACCCTGGACGCCTTCCGGCGCGGCGAGCTGAAGCTGCTGGTGGCCTCCGACGTCGCCGCCCGGGGGCTCGACATCCCGGACGTCAGCCACGTCTTCAACTACGACGTCCCCCACCACGCCGACGACTACGTCCACCGGATCGGGCGCACGGGCCGGGCCGGGCGATCGGGCGACGCGATCACCATCGCCACCCCGGCGGACGGGCGCAACCTCGACAAGGTGATCCGTCTGATCGGCAAGAAGCCCGAGGAGATCCGCCTCGACCTCGACTGGAGCCAGGCCAAGTCCGACGGCCGGCGCCGCGAGGGGCGCGCCGGCCGGCCCGAGCGACGCGGCCGCAGCTACGGCCGGCCGGCGTCCGAGACCTCCGTGGCCCCCATGGAGCCGGCCAAACCTACGCCTCGGCCCGCGCCCGAGGCGCCGGAGGAGCGTGACGTCGCGGCCGAGGCGGGCGCGGCGCGCGCCGCCTCGGTCCAAACCGAGCGGCCCCGTCGGGAAGCCCAGCCGCGCGGCCAGGATCGGCCCGGCCCCTGGTCGGAGAACCGCCGCGCGCCCAAGCCCCCCGCCCCGCCTCGCCGGGACGAGGAGGAGCGGGGTATCGTCGGCTTCGGCTCCGAGGTGCCCGCCTTCCTGGCGCGTAAATAGCCCCAGCGGCGCTTTTCGAGCGGCGGCGCTATGGTGCGCGCCTGCTTAACGGCCTGTTTGAACCTTCCCCCTATGGTGTCGGCCCTGGGCGGAGCGAGGCTGAATGTCGGGGGAAGTTGAGGCGATCCTGCGCGGGCCGAGCGCCTATTCTGCGGCCCGTACCGCCGTCGAGCTGATGGAGGCGGCGGGCGTCTGGCCCACCGCCTTGAATTTCGAGCTCTGGCTGCACCTGGTGGCGGACCCGCAAGGTCCGCTCGCCCAGGAGATTCAGCGGCTGCTGAAGGCCGGCGAGACCATCACCGAGGCGATCTCCGAGGACCTCGCCCAGGCCTTCCTACCCAAGGCCAAGCTGCACGACCAGATCCGCGACACCGGCGATCTCCTGAGCCAGGAGATGGCCACGGTCTCGCGGCTGATCCGCACCGCGCGGCAGACCAGCGAGGACTACGGCAAGCAGCTGGCCGGGGCGAACCGGGAGCTAGACGTCGAACTGGACGCCGATGGGCTGCGCACCATCGTGCGCGACCTCACCTTGGCGACCAGCCAGGCGCACACCGAGAACAAGGCGCTGGAGCAACGCCTGGCCGATTCCACCGCCGAAGTCGGGCGCCTGCGCGAGCATCTGCTGCAGGTCCGCCGCGACGCGGTCACCGACGGCCTCACCAGCCTCGCCAACCGCAAGTCCTTCGACGAGGAGCTGGCGCGGGCCAACGCCGAGGCCGAGCAGACCGGCGGCAAGCTGAGCCTGGCGGTTCTCGACATCGATCATTTCAAGAGGTTCAACGACACCTGGGGCCACCAGACCGGCGACCAGGTGCTCCGCTACGTCGCCGGCGTCATCGGCCGCGCGGGCGCTGCGCCGAGGTTCGCCGCGCGCTACGGCGGCGAGGAATTCGCCCTGATCTTCGTCGGCGAGACCGGCCCGCAGGTCGAGAAAACCCTTGGCGACATCCTGGGCGAGATCGCTTCGCGGCGCCTCAAGCGCCGATCCACCGGCGAGGACCTGGGGATTGTCACCGTCTCGGCCGGGTTCGCCGACCGGTTGCCCGCCGAGACGCCAGGATCCCTGGTCGACCGCGCCGACGAGGCCCTCTACGCCTCCAAGCGCGAAGGCCGCAACCGGGTCACCGCCGCCGAGCGCTGCGCCACCGCCGCTTGAGGCCACAAGCGCCGCAACGTCCGCCTAATCGGCCTTGGCCGGCTGGATGGTGACGCTTTCGCCGCAGCCGCAGGCGTCGGTCTCGTTGGGATTGCGGAACACGAACTTCGAGGCGAGCCGCGTCACCTCGTAGTCGATCTCGGTGCCGATCAGGAACAGCACCGCCTTGGGCTCGATGAGGATGGTGACGCCCTTGTCCTCCACCACCTCGTCCAGGGGATCGGCGGCGGCGGCGTATTCGAGCACGTATTCCTGGCCCGCACAGCCGCCGTTCCGCACCCCGACCCGCAGGCCCACGTAGGGCTGCTCGGCCTTGGCCATGATCTCGCGCGCCCGGCCGGCCGCCCCCTCGGTGAGGGTCACGACCTTGGGCCGGGGTCGGCGGGCTCGGGGCTGAACGGTGGTCTCCATGGGGTCGATATGGGGTCAGAACATGTTGAGTTCGAGTTTCGCCTCGTCGGACATCAGCGACGGGTCCCAGGGGGGATCGAAGACGAGGTTCACGGTGCAGGACTTCACATCCTCGATGGTCAGCACCGCATCGCGCACCCAGTCGGGCATGTCGCCGGCCACCGGGCAGCCCGGGGCGGTCAGGGTCATGTCGATGACCACGTCCTTCGCATCGGAGACGTCGACCCGATAGATGAGGCCCAGCTCGTAGATGTCGACCGGGATCTCCGGGTCGAAGACGGTCTTGAGCTTTTCGACGAGCTTGTCGGTCAGCGCGTCGAGTTCGGCCTGGGGAAGGGCCGAGGCGTTGTCTGCGTCGGTGAGGCTGGCGTCGTCCATCAGCTGAAAAAGGTCCGGGTCTTGTGGAGGGCCTCGACGAAGGAATCGGCCTCTTCCACGGTGTTATATAGGGCGAAGGACGCCCGGGCGCTCGAGGTCAAGCCGAATCTCCGCAGCAGCGGCTCGGCGCAGTGGGTTCCGGCCCGCACCGCGACCCCGTAGCGGTCCAGGATCTGGGCGACGTCGTGGGCGTGGGCGCCTTCGACGGTGAAGCTGAAGATCGCCCCCTTGCCGGGCGCCTGGCCGATCTCGGTCACCCAGTTGGCGCCCGATAGGCCGGCCTTCAGCCGCTCGTAGAGGCTCCGCTCGTGGCGGGCGACGGCCTGGCGGTCGAGGCCACCCAGCCATTCGATGGCGGCCGAGAGCCCGATCGCCTCCAGGATCGGCGGGGTCCCGGCCTCGAAGCGGTGCGGGGGATCGGCGTAGGTGATGGCCTCGAGGGTGACGGTCCCGATCATCTCGCCCCCGCCCTGGTACGGCGGCAAGGCCGCCAGGCGCTCGGCCTTGCCGTAGAGCACCCCGATCCCGGTGGGGCCATAGAGCTTGTGGCCGGAGAAGGCGTAGAAATCGACGTCCAGCCCTTGGACGTCCACCTCCGCGTGGACGATGGCCTGGGCCCCGTCGAGCAGCACCGGGACGCCCACCGCGTGGGCCGCGGCGATGATTTCGGCGGCGGGATTGATGGTCCCCAGCACGTTGGACATGTGGCTGAGGGCCACCATCCGGGTCCTGGGGCCGAGCAGGCGGCGGTAGGCGTCCATGTCGAGCCGGCCGTCGTCCGTCAGCGGGACGAACTTCAGCACCACGCCCTTGCACTCGCGCAGGAAGTGCCAGGGGACGATGTTGGCATGGTGCTCCATCTCCGAGAGCACGACCTCGTCGCCCGCCTCGAGTCGCTGGCCGAGGGACGAGGCCACGAGGTTGATGGCTTCGGTGGTCCCCTTGGTGAAGACGATCTCGCCGGCGCTCCCGGCGTTGATGAATCGACGGACACTTTCGCGCGCCTTTTCATAGGCTTCGGTGGTCTCGTTGGCGAGCGTGTGAAGGCCGCGGTGGACGTTGGCGTAGCTGTGCTGCATGGCCCCGGCCATGGCCTCGATCACCGCCCGCGGCTTCTGAGCCGAGGCGGCGCTGTCGAGATAGACGAGCGGGCGCCCGTTCACCTCCCGCCGGAGGATCGGGAACTCGGCCCGGGCCTTGGCCAGGTCGAAGCTCATGGCGTCGCCCTCAGCCGCCCAGCCGCCCAGGCGCGCGCGACCTCTCGGGCGCCCTCGTCCTCGATCCGGTCGATCACCTCGCCTACGAAGGCCTCCGTGAGCAGGGCGCGGGCCTGCGGCTCCGGAATCCCGCGCTGGGCGGCGTAGAAGAGCGCCTCCTCGTCCAGGGCCCCCACCGTGTTGCCGTGCGCGCAGGCGACGTCGTCCGCGAAGATCTCCAGCTCGGGCTTAGCGTCGACCTCGGCGCGGTCGGAAAGCACGAGGGCGTGGTGGCCCATCCTGGCGTCGGTGCGGTCCGCCCCCTCGCGGACCACGATCCGGCCCTGGAAGACCCCGCGCGCCTGGTCCTGGACCACGCCCTTGACGAGCTGATCGGTGGCGCCGTCCAGGCCGGCGTGGGTGACCACGGTGGTGATGTCGGCGTGGCGCCGGGCGGCCAGCAGATAGACGCCGTCCAGCCGCACGCCCGCCCCGGCCCCGGGGTGCGACACACGCGTCTCCAGCCGCTGACGGCGTCCGCCGCAGCTGAGCGCCGTCTGGGCGAACCGGGCGCCCGGTCCCATGGTCACGACGGCGGTCGAGACCAAGACGCCGTCTTCCGCGTCGGCTGTCAGCACCACCCGCTCCAGCGCGGCGCCGGCGCCCAGCGCGATGTCGAGGTCGGCCTCGGCAAGGCAGCCCCCCGCCAGCGCCTCGTAGGTCTCCAGCAGCGTGAGGCGCGCGCCCTCGCCCACCACGATGCGGATGGCCGAGACGTGGGCGGTCCCCGACGAGGCGGCGATGAAGCGCAGGGCGAGCGTCCGGGTCTCGCCCGCGCCCACCGTGACCTCGTCCGGCCCGCGTCCGTTGATGACCCGCAGCTGCGTCTCGGCGGCGAAGACGGCCGGAGGCGTCGGCCCCTCGGACGCCGGCGAAGCGGGCGGCATGGCGCGGATCAGGCCGCGCAGGTCGGTCCAGCGCCAGTCCTCGTCCCGGCGGGAGGGTAGCTCGGCAAGATCGCCGGTGGCGATGGCGCGCGCGAGGCTCAAGCGGCGGCCTCCGCGTAGCGGTCGTAGCCCTCGCGTTCCAGCGCATGGGCGAGCTCCGGTCCGCCCGAGGCGGCGATCCGCCCGCCGGCCAGCACGTGCACCCGGTCGGGGCGGATGTAGTCCAGCAGCCGCTGGTAGTGCGTGATCACCAGCATGGAGCGGTCGGGGGCGCGCAGAGCGTTCACCCCCTCGGCCACGATCCGCAGGGCATCGATGTCGAGGCCGCTGTCGGTCTCGTCGAGGATCGCGAGCCTGGGCGCCAGGATCGCCATCTGCAGGATCTCCATCCGCTTCTTCTCGCCGCCGGAGAAGCCGACGTTGAGGGCCCGGCGCAGCATCTCGAAGTCGATCTTGAGCGCCGCGGCCTTCTCGCGGACGAGCTTCAGGAACGCCGGGGCGGCGATCTCGGCCTCGCCGCGGGCCTTGCGCTGGGCGTTGAGCGCCGTGCGCAGGAAGGTCAGCGCCGGCACGCCCGGAATCTCCATGGGGTACTGGAACGACAGGAAGACGCCCCGCACCGCCCGCTCGCTGGGCGAAAGCGCCAGCAGGTCCTGGCCGTCCAGCGTGACCTGGCCGCCCGTCACCTCGTAGCCGGCCCGGCCGGTCAGCACGTAGGAGAGCGTGGACTTGCCCGCCCCGTTCGGCCCCATGACCGCATGGACTTCCCCCGCCGGCAGCTCCAGCGAGAGCCCGTTCAGGATCGGCTTGCCGTCCACGGAAACGCAAAGATCTTTGATCGAAAGCATCGGGCTCACAGCGGTCGCAGGAATTCCAGTCGGTTGCCGAACGGATCGTAGATGTAGATGCGCTCGTGGCCGGGCAGCGCATCGTCGTCGACCACCTCGTAGCCGGCGGCCCGGGCGCGGCTGGCGAGCCCCGGAACGTCGTCGACGCGGAACGCGACATGGGCCTTGCGGGCAGGGCTGAAGGGCGTCTCCACCCCGCAGTGCAGCTTCACGGCGGGGGTCTCGAACCAGCAGCCGCCGCGCGCCGCTAACTCGGGCGGCTTGGGCTGTTCGGGAAGGCCGAGCAGGCCGGCGTAGAACGGCCGCGCCTTCCCCTCACCGCCGGCCGGGATCGCCACCTGCACGTGGTCGATGGTCTCGAGGGTCATCCGACGCTCCCCTCGAGCGAGATGGCCACCAGCTTCTGGGCCTCGACGGCGAACTCCATGGGAAGCTCCTGGAGCACGTCCTTGACGAAGCCGTTGACCAGCAGCTGCACCGCCTCCTCCTCCGAGAGCCCCCGCTGCATGGCGTAGAAGAGCTGGTCGTCGGAAAGCTTGGTGGTGGTGGCTTCGTGCTCGAACCGGGCCGAGCCGTTGCGCGCCTCGATATAGGGCGTGGTGTGGGCGGCGGCGTGCTTGCCGATCAGAAGCGAGTCGCACTGGGTGAAGTTGCGCGCGCCCTTGGCCTTCGGGTGGGCCGACACGAGGCCGCGGTAGGTGTTCGAGGAACGTCCGGCCGAGATGCCCTTGGAGATGATCCGCGAGCGGGTGTTCGCACCCAGATGGATCATCTTGGTGCCCGTGTCGG
>JAFBAO010000106.1 GCA_019247715.1 Caulobacteraceae bacterium | reverse complement strand
CCTCATGCGAAAAACCCAGCCCAGGGAACTCGAGGCCACCTGGCGCAGAGCCGGCCAGCTCCTCGACCTCTTCAGCCCCCAAGAATGCGCCAACTACCTCGTCAACGCTGGCTATGGTTCCGTCTAATCGCGGTCCGCTCTAGGCTCTCGGATGGGCCTTGGAGTAGGCGGCCAGCAGGCCGGCGGCGTCCACGGCCGTGTATCGCTGGGTGGTCGACAGAGAGGCGTGCCCGAGCAGCTCCTGGATCGAGCGCAAGTCCGCCCCGGCGCCCAGGAGGTGGGTGGCGAACGAATGGCGAAGGGCGTGCGGAGTCGCCCGTTCCGGCAGGCCGAGCCGCCCCCGCAGCCGCTGCATCAGCTCCTGCACCCGGCGCGGCCCGAGCGGTCCGCCGCGGGCGGCGCGGAACAGGGGCTCCTCCGGGCCGAGGGCGAACGGCAGCTCGGCCACGTAGGCCTCGACCGCCTCGCGCACCGCCGGCAGCACCGGGGCGAGGCGCACCTTGGCGCCCTTGCCGAGGATCCGCAGGCTCTCGCCGATCGGCGCATCCGAACGCTTCAGCGCCAGCGCCTCGGAAATCCTGAGCCCGCAGCCGTAGAGCAGGGCGAGCACCGCCGCGTCGCGCGCGTTTTCCCATTCGGCCCGTTCCGGATCCTCCCCGGCCTCAGCCAGGAGGCCGAGCGCCTGGTCCTCAGTGACCGGCCGCGGGACCCCGGGCTTCACGCGCGGACCCCTCACGAGCGCCAGTGCGGGGCAGGGGACACCCAGGCGCCGGTCCAGGAACCGGTGGAAGGTCCGGATCGCCGACAGGGTCTGCGAAAGCGACCTGGCCGACAGGGGCCGGTCACCCTGCTGCCGGTGGGCGAGAAAGGCGCGGATGTCGCCGGTCCCTAACACGCCGAGGTCCGCAACGCCGGGTTCGGCGCCCAGATGCTGCTCGAGGAAGGCGAGATAGGCGCTTACCGCGGCGCCGTAGGCCTCGACGGTGCGCGGGCTGGCGCGCCGCTCGTGGGCCAGGTGTTCGAGGAACGCCGCCAGGGCTTCGCGTCCGGTCATGAATTCGCGGCTGCTGCGCCCCCTTCCCTAGCCGGCGCCGTTCACCCGAGGGGCCAGCGCTCCGCCGTCCGCTCCGTCACCCGGGCCAGGAAGTCGATCAACTCGTGGCCCATGGCCGGCGAGAAGGCGGTCTCGTCGGCGGAGGCGAAGGCGAGGATGCCGGCCCGCTCGCCTGCCGACAGGGTCAAGCGGATGAGGGCGAGGCTGCCGACGCCGGGCGCCAAGGCGCCAAAGAGGCCGAGCGCGGTCGGCACGACGCCCAGCCGCGCGGCGCGCCCCTGGCCGAGCACCAGATCGACCTGGCCCTCCGCGAGCCCCCGCCAACCCTCCGGAAGCGGCGAGCCTTCCAGGGCGATCACCGCCGCGGAGAGGCCGAAGCGGGTCCGCGCCAGAAGGTCCAGCCGGTCGGCGAGGTCGGCATGATCGGCCGAATCCAGGATCTCGATAACGGCCGCGTGAGTCTGGGCCTGAGCCAGGAAGTTCGCCCGCGCGACCGCTTCCAGCCGTCGGCGCACGCCGGATTCCTTGCGGTGGGCCTGGGTGACGCGCGCCAGGGCGGCCGGCCCGAAATCGACCAGGTTGGCGGCGTCGACGCGAAGCCCGAGGTCGCCCAGCAGGTCGGGATCGTCGCGGAGGAACTCCGGACGGCTCTTGAGGAAAGCGCGGATCGCCGCATCCCTGGCCGATTCATGCGCCCTCGCGCGCAGCACGTCCGTCAACGCTGGCCTCATCTGCAAAGGATCGACCGTCCGGCTCCCGTCCAGTCGTTCGAGGCATAGTTGAAGGCCCTTCTCGGTTAACGCCTGCTTGAGGCGGGGGCGAAAACAATCCGTCGGCCGCCCTTGGCGTCGAACGTGGCGACTCGGTCGATCGCGGGCGCGGGGGGCTCGACGAGCCGGCGTAACTCGGCGAAGACCTTGCCGGCATGGGCCTGATCGAGTCTGCCAAGACGGAGGGACGCGCGCCGGCGGCGGCGCGGATCGCGTCCGTCCTCCTGCCTCTGCCGCTGCCCGAGGCTTTCGACTACGCCGAGCCGGCGGGCATGGGGCTCGCCGAGGGAGACCTCGTGGCCGCGCCGCTGGGTCCGCGTCTGGTCTGCGGCGTGGTGGCCGCCTTGCGCGACGGAACCGGCGGCAACCGACCGCTGCGCCCGATCGCGGCTCGGCTGGACGCGCCGGCCCTGCCCCCGTCCACCCTGGCCTTCGTGACCTGGGCGGCGCGCTATTCGGCGGACTCGGCCGGCCAGCCGCTGGCCATCGCCCTGCGGGGCCTGCGAGGCCCCGCTCCGCGCCCGCAGCGGCTTCTGCGGCTCACTGGCAAGGCGCCGCGCAAGCCCACCGCCGCCAGGGCGCGGGTCATGGCGGCCGCCGAAGGCGGTCCTCTCACCTCGGCGGAACTCGCGCGGGCGGCCGAGGTGAGCTCCGGCGTGGTCGGCGCCCTCCTGGCCGAAGGCGTGCTCGAGGAGGAGCTCCGGACGCCGACCAAGACTTTCGCGCCGCCGGATCTGGAGCAGGCGTCGCCGAAGCTCAACCCGAGCCAGGCTGCGGCTTTGGCGGGTCTCGAGGATATGATCGGGGCCGGCGGCTTCGCCGTCGCGCTCCTGGACGGGGTGACCGGGTCGGGAAAGACCGAGGTCTATCTGGAAGCGCTGGCGCACGCCCTGAGGCGCGATCCGGAGGCCCAGGCCCTCGTGCTGCTGCCGGAGATCGCCCTCACCCAGGCGGTGATCGCCAGGATCGCCCAGCGGTTTGGGGCGTCGCCGGCGGAATGGCATTCCGGCGTCGCCCCCGCGGCCCGGCGGCGGGTCTGGGAGGCGGCGGCGCTCGGCGCCTGCCGCATCGTGGTGGGGGCCCGCTCCGCCCTCTTCCTGCCGTTCAAACGGCTCCGGCTGATCGTGGTCGACGAGGAGCACGACGGTTCCTACAAGCAGGAGGAAGGCTTCATCTACCAGGCCAGGGACCTGGCCGTGGCGCGGGGCCGCATCGAGGCCGCGCCGGTGATCCTCGCCTCGGCGACGCCTTCCCTGGAGACCCTCTGGAACGCCGGTCAGGGGCGCTACCGCTGGCTGCGGCTGGCCCGGCGGCACGGCGGAGCGACGATGCCGAAGATCGAGCTCGTCGATCTACGCCTGACACCGCCCGAGTCCGGGCGTTGGCTCGCCCCGCCGCTGGTCAAATCCCTGCGGGACACCCTTGCCGCCGGCGAGCAGGGCCTCCTGTTCCTGAACCGGCGCGGCTACGCTCCCCTGGTCCTGTGCCGGGCCTGCGGCGAGCGCCTGCGCGCGCCCGACAGCGACTCCTGGCTGGTGGAGCACCGCTACGCCGGGCGGCTCGTCTGCCATCTCACCGGCTTCTCCATGCCCAGGCCTGAGCGCTGCCCCTACTGCCAGGCGAAGGACAGCCTCGTGGCCGTCGGTCCGGGGGTCGAGCGGGTCGAGGAGGAGGCGCGGCAGCTGTTCCCGGCGGCGCGCATCTGCGTCTTCTCCTCGGACACGGCCACCAGCCCCGAGGCCGCCCGGGCGATCATCGAGGCGATGAGCGCCGGCGAGATCGACGTCCTGGTGGCGACCCAGGCCGCGGCCAAGGGCCACGATTTTCCGAACCTCACCCTCGTCGGGGTCGTGGATGCGGACCTCGGCCTGCGCGGCGGCGATCTGCGCGCCGCCGAACGCACCTTCCAGCTGCTCGCCCAGGTGGCCGGGCGCGCCGGACGACGTGCGAAGCCTGGCCGGGCGCTCCTCCAGACCTGGATCCCCGATCACCCGGTGATGCAGGCGCTGGCGGCTCAGGACCGCGACGCCTTCGTGGCCGTGGAGCTCGCCGAGCGGAGGGCCGCCGGCCTGCCGCCTTTCGGGCGCCTGGCCGCCCTCATCGTCTCGGGGCCTGACCAGACCGCGCTGGAGGCCTTCGTCAAGCGCCTCGCCGCCGCCGCCCCCAACGCCGAGGGGATCGACGTCTTCGGCCCGGCCGATGCGCCCTTCGCCCTGGTCCGGGGCCGCAGGCGCAAGCGCTTCCTGGTGCGGGCCGACCGCGGAGTGGATCTGCAAGGGTTTCTGGCCGCCTGGCGCGCCAGGGTCAGGGCGCCAGCGTCAATTCGCCTCACTATCGACGTCGACCCTTACAGCTTCCTCTAGGGGGACTGGAGGCGCCAATCTGGTCCGATCTTTGCGGCGGCTCCTCAGGTTTACCGAAATAGAACAAGGCCATGCGCTTGTCTCAGAACGGTACAGCCGCCGGCGCAGAGTCGATGGACGTCACGATCCGGTCACGAACTTGCTACAGTTACGGACTGGTAAAGACTCTTTTCATCCGCGCCCGGCACGGTTATCCGGGGACGTCGGGGTTGGGAGACCTTCTGCGTATGGTTAATTCTGTTAAAGCTTCTCTGGCTTCGTTTGCGATGGCGGCGGTCGTCGCTCTCGCCCCCGGGGGGGCTTTCGCGGAAGACTACTGGCAGTGCGTGCCCTTCGCCCGTCTCATGTCCGGCATTCAGATCTTTGGTGACGCCTGGACCTGGTGGACCCAGGCCGCCGGCCGCTACCAGACCGGCTTCACGCCCAAGCTCGGCGCCGTGCTCTGCTTCAAGCCCACCGGCCGGATGCGGCTCGGGCATGTCGCTGTGGTAAGCCAGGTGCTGACCGACCGGGTGATCCAGATCACCCACGCCAACTGGTCGCTGATCGACGGAGATCGCGGCCATGTTGAACAGAACGTCACCGTCGTCGACGTCTCGCCCAATGGCGACTGGAGCCAGGTGAAGGTCTGGAACGACCCCTCCCGGGACCTCGGCGCGACCGTCTATCCGACCTACGGATTCATCTATCAGGACCCGGTGAGCGCCGCCGCCGCCCAGCTCGCCGCCGCCAAGAACGCCGCCATCGCCGTGGCCAAATCGGCCGCGAGCCAGGTGGCGGCCGCCGTCCGCCCGGGCGCGACCCCGCTGGCCGTGCTCGATCAGGCCGCGGACTCCACCGACCGTATCGCCGCCCTCATCCAGGCGGCCACCGGCGGGGGCGCCGCCGCCGCCGACAAGAAGGACGGCCACTGAGCCGGCCGGACGGGTTCCGCTCCGCGGCCGTTACGATCCAGTCGCCCCACGGCGGCGGCGACATCGCCTATCTGGACTTCGGCGACCCCGGGCGCGCGGTGGACGTGGTCTTCCTGCACGCCAACGGCTTCAACGCCCGCACCTACCGGTCGATCCTGGCGCCGCTGGCCGACCGTCTGCGGATCCTCGCCCCGGACATGCGTGGCCACGGCGCCACGAGCCTGCCGGTGGAAAGCCCGGGCAGGCTCGACTGGTATGACCTTCGGGACGATCTCACCGCCTTCCTGGCCGCTCTGGACCTGCCTCCCGCGGTCCTGGCGGGGCACTCGATGGGGGCCACAACCAGTCTGTTGGCGGCGGCGCAGACGCCCGGCAGGGTCCACGCGCTGGCCCTCTTCGACCCCGTGATCCTGTCTCCGGCGGTCGCCTCGGCGCTGAACGGGCCGCTGCATGACTCGGCCCTGGCGCAGGGCGCGCTGAGACGGCGGAACAGCTTTCCCAGTCGAGGCGCCGCCTTCGAAGCCTATCGCGGCCGGGGCGCGTTCAGAAGCTGGCCCGACGAGATGCTCGCCGACTACGTCGCCGCGGCCTTCCGCGATACGCCTGGGGGCGCCGTCACCCTCGTCTGCGCGCCAGAGTGGGAGGCCTCCAACTACGCCGCGCAGGGCCACGACTCCTGGGCGGCGCTGCATGCGATCCGGCGTCCGATCCGGATCCTGCGGGCGGAGAAGGATTCCACCGCCCGGCTCGACGAGGGGCTCGAACGCCTGATCGCCGGCGGCCAAGTCCGCGTGGAGACGATCGCGGGGACAACCCACTTCCTGCCCATGGAGCGGCCGGAGCTGGTCCGCGAGGCGATCCTGGAAGCCGCCGCCTGAGATTCTACCAGGGCCGGGCCGCCACCAGCTCGGCTTCGACGCGGCATTGCGCCGCCGGCGCCGCCGCATCCTTGCGAAGGGCCGAGAGCTCGGAGCGGGCGGCCTCGAGGTCGGCTCGAAAGGCGGGATCCCCATGCAGGGCCGCAACCACGATCGAGCCGTTGGTCCGCCCTTCGACGACGGCGCTCGGCGTGTGGACCCCGCAGACGACCCGGCTCTCCCCGTAGACCCGGGCCCGGGCGAGGATCTGCGTCGCCCGGTCCGGCGTGAGCTCGGCGAGGACGAGGCCCACCGCCCAGCCCCAGCTGGCGTGGCCGGAGGGATAGTCGGCGCTCGTGGCGAGCGCCTCGGTTTTGTCCACGCAGATGGGACCGTCGGCCTCCAGGTAGGGGCGCGGGCGATGATAGAAGTCCTTCGGTGCGTCGACGGCGTGGTGCACGTCGGCGCGCATCCTGACCAGGACGGCGGCGAGCTTGGGGGCCTTGGCGGGGTCGAGAGCGACGCCGGCGGCGCAGCTGAAATCGGCCAGCACGGCGGCCGCATCGTCCCGCGCATCGTTCTGCGCCAACGCCCAGCGCGCGCCGCCTTGAAGGCGCCGGGTGGCGCGGAAGATAGCCTGGTCGGCTTCGTCGTCGGCGTCGCCGGCCTTCGGCGCCGGGGGCAGGATCTTCAGGGTATCGGGCGCGGCGGCGGGGGTCAGATAGCCGGGCGGCGGCGACGGCTGGCCGAGGCCGAAGCCGGCGACAAGGCCGAGCGCCGAGGCGCTCACCCCAAGGACGACGAGGCGCATGTAAGAGCTCCGCTGTTGCTGGCGACACCCATGTCGGGCGACTGCGACAAGAGTTTGAAGCCTCGCCAAGCCCGAAGCGCTGTGCCACCCTGAGTCGAAGGGAAGGAGACCTCGAGGCCCGTGTCCAGCACCGCGCGCCACGTCCGCCGGGCGCTCGTCGAGCGCCACAGCGGTCTCGTGCGGCTCACCCATTGGATCAACGCGGTCAGCCTCCTCGTCCTGCTGCTGAGCGGCCTGCAGATATTCAACGCCCACCCCAAGCTCTACTGGGGGGCTCAGTCGCACTTCGATCGCCCCTGGCTCGCCACCTTTGCGGTCGCCGGCCAGGGTGGCCTCCAGGGGGTGACCAGGATCGGTCCGGTCAGGCTGGACACCACCGGCTTCCTCGGCGTCTCCCGCCAGCACGGCGTGCAGGTCGTCAGGGGCTTTCCGGCCTGGCTCACCCTGCCGCCGCAGCAGTTCCTCGCGGTCGGGCGGCGATGGCATTTCTTCTTCGCCTGGGTCTTCGCCATCAACGGCGCGGTCTACGCCGCCAGCGCCGTCCTAGGCGGCCACCTGCGGCGCGATCTGCTCCCCACGCGAGACCAGCTGAGGCCCCGCCACGTTCTCCTGGAGATCTGGGACCACATGCGGCTGAGGTTCCCGAAGGGGGAGGAAGCCAAGCGCTACAACGTCCTGCAGAAGGGCGCCTACCTCGGCGTCGCCTTCGTGCTGCTGCCGCTGATGGTGCTCACCGGCATGACCATGTCGCCGGGCCTCGACGCCGCCTTTCCTTGGCTGCTGGACCTCTTCGGCGGGCGCCAGTCGGCCCGCTCGATCCATTTCGTCACCGCCAGCCTGATCGTGCTGTTCTTCTTCGTCCACATGGTCATGGTCGTGCTGTCGGGCCTTTGGAACAATGTGCGCTCGATGATCACCGGCCGCTATGCGATCGAGGTGGCGGCGAGCGAGCCTGCCGGAGAGGCTTCGTGAATCCGCCGCGCCGCGGATGGCTGAAGGGGGCGGGCGCCTCGATCGCGTCCCTGGCGCTGGCCGGTTGCGACAAGATCGCCACGGACCCCAACCTAGTGAAGGCGCTGGCCGGCGCCGAGGTTCTCAACCGGCGCGTCCAAAGACTGATCGGGGCGCGGGCGCTGGCGCGCGAATTCCCTCGCGCCGACATCACCCCGAGCTTCCGGGCCAACGGCAGCACCAACCCTCCGGACGCGGATTACCAAGCCCATGTGGCTTCCGGTTTCGCCGACTGGACCTTGATCGTCGATGGCCTGGTGGAAAAGCCCCTGGCGCTCAGCCTGGCCGAGATCCGGGCGCTGCCGGCCCGCACCCAGATCACCCGGCACGACTGCGTCGAGGGATGGAGCTGCATCGGCGAATGGACCGGGGCGAAGATGGCCGCGCTGGTAGGCCTGGCCGGCCTCAAGAAGCAAGCGAAGCACATCGTGCTCTACTGCGCCGACACGCTCGGCGGGTCTAAATACTACGAGACGCTCGACGTGGTCGACGTCGTCCACCCGCAGACCATCCTCGCCTACGAGATGAACGGCGGGCCGCTGACCGTGCCGCACGGGGCGCCCCTGCGGCTCAGGGCCGAGCACTATCTGGGCTACAAGCAGGCCAAGTACGTTATGCGCCTGGAGGCGGTGGACCGCTTCGACCACATCGGCGGCGGCCAGGGCGGCTACTGGGAAGACCGCGGCTACGACCGCTTCGGCGGGATCTAGTGTCCCGAAGTTCGCCAGTGGATGGGATCGGCGCCGAGCGAACTTCGGACTCGATGGGAACACTAGCAAAGCTTTGAATCTAGTTTGGTTTACGAATTTGAAGTTCGCTCCAGCGCCCGCCACATCAATCGAGCGAACTTCAATTTCACCACACTAGCCCTTCGGCGCGAACAGCTTGGCCCAACGCCGCTTCTCGCGCCGGCGCCAGGCGCCGCGGTGGTAGGCGTCCGAGCCGATCAAGGGGACGACGGTGGTGGCCTCGGCGAAGACCATCTGCTCGTAGGTGACGTCCACCTTGCCCCAGGAGCAGGCCTCCTTCAGCGTCGAGGACGAGCAGGCCCCGTCGCGCACGTCCGCGACGGTGATCTGGACCGCGTACTTGTGCATCTCGGCCTCGAGCCCGAGGATTTCGGCGCACACCACGGTGTCCTGGGCGAAGTTCTTGGGGACCCCGCCCCCGACCATGAAGAGGCCGGTCGTGCCGGCGGCGATCTTGACGTCGGTGAGCTCCCTGAAGTCGGCCACCGAGTCGATGGTCAGGTACGGCTTGCCGGCCTTCACGCGCTCCACCTGATGCTTGACCAGGCCGAAGCCGGCCGAGGAATCGGTGAAGGCGGGGCAGAAGATCGGGCAGCCTTCCTCGAAGGCGGTCTGCACCAGGCTCCCGGACTTCTTGGCCTTGCCCGAGGCGAGCCAGCGGCCGATCTCGGAGATGAACTCCCGCGAGGAGTAGGGGCGCGGCTCCAGGCCGTCGGCGATCTCCTTGATCGCGTGGTCGCAGGCCTGCAGTTCCTCCTCGTCGATGTAGGTGTCGTAGATCCGGTCGATATAGAGGGCGCGCAGGTCGCGGTCGTCGACCGCCGCCTTGGCCTGGTAGTGCCGAAAGCCCAGGGCCTCGAAGAAGTCCATGTCGATGATCGAGGCGCCGGTGGCCACCACCGCGTCCGCCATGCCGTACTTCAGCATGTCGCGGTAGACGTGCATGCAGCCGCCGGCGCTGGTCGATCCGGCCAGAGTCAGCCAGACCGAGCAGGCCGGATCCTCGATCGCCATGGAGAGGATGTCCGCCGCCCGGGCCGTGTCGCGGCTGGTGAAGCTCATCTTGCGCATGGCGTCGATCACCGGCCGCGCGTCATAGGCGGCGATGTCGACGTGCTCGACGGTGGCCGACAGCAGCTCGGCCTTGGCATTGGGGGCAGGTGCGTTCATGGCGATCCTCGCGCCCGTGCGGGCGGGTTGACGGGGCCCTGAAGGCCCGATCGACAGCGACCGGAAAGATAGGCGCGGCGAGGACGAACCCCCACCCCTTTTCGAGCTCCGGCCGACCTTGACTACTTACGCCGGCGCCTCTTGCCGCGCGCCCGCGACAGCTTGACGACATCCGCGCTCTCGAGCCGCGGCGTGGCCACGGTGCGAGGCGCCAGGCCGAACATGGAGAGCATGGGCGGATCGGCGGTCTCGCAGGTCTCCAGATCGCCGAAGCCGTTGAACCGGGTCGTCATGGCCACGCCATAGGCGCCCAGCATGCCGATCTCCACGTAGTCTCCCTCGGCCACGTCTTCGGGGAGCCAAAAAGGGCCGGGCATGAGGTCCTGGCTGTCGCAGGTGGGGCCGTAGAAGCGGAACGGCCGCAGGGATTCGGCCGGCTCGCCCTCGGCCCGGTGCAGCTTCACCGGGAACGGCCACTTGATGTGCGCCGCATCGAAGAGGGTCCCATAGGCCCCGTCGTTCAGATAGAGGGCGTCGCCCTTGCGCAGCTCCACCCGGGTCAGCAAGGACGAGCCTTCCGCCACCAGAGCCCGTCCGGGCTCGCACCAGAGCTCGGTGGTCTCGTGGACCATCATCTCGGCGAACCCACGATCGATCGCAGCGACGTACTCGGAAAGGTCCGGAGGCACCATGCCGGGGTAGATCGACGGAAAGCCGCCGCCCACGTCCACCACGTCGGCGAAGACACCGGCGCGCACGAGGGCCCGCGAGGCCTGGGCCATGGCCGCCGGGAAGGCGGAGGGGCGCATGCACTGGCTGCCCACGTGGAAGGAGACGCCCATCAGCTCGTCGGTGGCCCGGCGAGCGGCGAGCAGCAGAGGCGGCGCTTCGCGCGGATCGATCCCGAACTTGCCGGAAAGCGAGTAGGCCGCGCCGCCCGCCTCCACCCCTAGCCGCACGATCAGGTTGAGATCCTTGGCCTGGCCGGTCGCGGCGAGAATCTTCTCCAGCTCCTCGGCCGCGTCGAAGGCGAACGTGCGGACCCCATGCTCGAAATAGGCGCAGGCGATCGCCTCGCGGCTCTTCACTGGATGCATGAAGGCCATTCGTCCGCCCGGCGCATGCGCGGCCACCAGCTCGATCTCGGGGACCGAGGCCACGTCGAACGCGGTGATCCCGTGTTCGGCCAGCGTGCGGATCGCCCACGGCGAAGGATTGGCCTTCACCGCGTAGTGGACGTCACCTTTGAAGTTATCCCTGAACCAGCGCGCCGCTAGGGCCACGGCGTCCGGTCGCACCAGGGCGACTGGACGTTCCGGGGACCGCTCGCGGACCAGGTCCAGGGGCGTATGGTACGTGTGCAACTCACGTAACCCCCTGCTTGTTGTTCAACCCAGGCCGGCGTTAGCAGCGCTTGTCAGGACTTCGGGTCCGCCGGAGCCGTGCGAGATAGGGAAGTCGGACGCGGATGTAAAGGGCGAAAACTCGGCCTTGGGCCGCGCATCGCGGCGCCCGTCCGCGAAAGATGGTAAACGAATTGTCCGATTGCGGCCGATACCCGCTAGCGTGGTGAATTTGGAGTTCGCTAGTTTGGCGGGCGGGCGCTGAAGCGAACTCGAAATTCGTAAACCGCACTAGGTTCAAAGCTTTGCTAGTGTCCTTGTCGAGTCCGAAGTACGCTCGGCGCCCAGCCCATCCACTGGCGAACTTCTGAACCGGGACGCTAGAGCGCGTTCCGCAAAAGTGGAACCGCTTTTGCGACGAGAACGCGCTCCAAGTCTTTGAATTCTAGAGCACGATTCAACGATCAGACGATTCCGTCTGATCGCATCGTGCTCTAGGGAGGCGAGAAGGCGGAAGTCTCCTCGGCGCGTCGCGGTCCGCGGCGCAGCCGGGTGAGGCGCCTCAGCCGCCGCCAGAACCGGCTCTTCTCGGGTTCCGGATAGGGCTGGAGGTTGCGCCGGAACTCCTCGGCGCAGGCGCGCCAGGAGAACTGCTCTGCGAAGGCCCGCACTGCGCCTCGGTCGAGCTCGAGGCAGGCCAGCGCCGCCTCCCTGAGCCCCCGGCTCTGCCCCGGCGCCAGCACCCCGGCGCCCGAACCCGGGATCAGGTCGATGGGTCCCGGCGCCGAAAACGCCGCCACCGGGGCGCCGCAGGCCATCGCCTCCAGCAGGACGAGGCCGAAGGTGTCGGTGAGCGAGGGGAAAACGAAGACGTCGGCGCCGGCGAAATAGGCGGCCAGCTCGCCGCCGAACTTGGCGCCGGCGAAGACCACGTCCGGGTATTTCGCCGCCAGCTCCTCGCGCTGCGGCCCATCGCCCACGACCACCTTCGCGCCCGGAACATCGAGGCTGACGAACGCCTCGATGTTCTTCTCCACCGCCACGCGCCCGACGTTCAGGAAGATGGGCCGCGGCAGCCCCGCGAAGACGTCCGCTTCCCCTGCGGCGCGCGGATGGAAAAGCTCGGTGTCCACGCCCCGCGACCACTGGGAGAGATTGCGGAAGCCATGGCGGCCGAGTTCCTCCATCAAGGTCGGGGTGGCCACCATCAGCCGTCCAGACGGTTTGTGGAACCAGCGCATGTACGCATAGCCCGCCGCGAGCGGCAGGGGCAGACGGGCCGAGACGTATTCGGGGAACCGGGTGTGATAGCTGGTGGTGAAGGGCAGCTTCCACTCCAGGCAGATGCGGCGCGCCGCCAGGCCGATGGGCCCTTCGGTGGCGATGTGGATCGCCTCAGGCTCGAAGGACTTGAAGCGCTCCTGGGCCTTCTCGTAGGCGCCCATCGCCAGCTTGATCTCGGGGTAGGTGGGGAGGGGGAAGGTCGGGAACTGGTCGGGACTGATCACCTCCACCTGGTCCCCCATCTCGCGCAGCTCGGCGGTGATGCGCGTCAGGGTGCGGACCACGCCGTTGACCTGGGGCTCCCAGGCGTCGGTCGCGAGCAGGATCCGCATCAGGCGGGGAGGGGGTTGGGCGCCTCGGCTTCGGCGCGGCCGCGCGACCGCTCGATCATCGACCAGGACCTAAGGCGCGCCCACTCGAGGATTTCGAGGCGCCCGTCGAGATGCTCGACCAGCGCGGTGCAGCTTTCCACCCAGTCGCCGTCGTTGCAGTAGACGATCCCGCCGATATCGCGGATCTCGGCCTTGTGGATGTGGCCGCAGATGACGCCCTCGGCGCCCCGGCGCCGGGCCTCCTCCGCCACCGCCTGCTCGAAATTGTCGATGAACTTGACGGCGTTCTTCACCTTGGCCTTCAGGAACGCCGACAGACTCCAGTAGCCGAAGCCGAAGCGGCGTCGCAGAAGGTTCAAGGCCGTATTCAGCATCAACACCGTCCTATAGGCCCAATCGCCCAGGAAGGCGAGCCAGCGAGCGTAGCGGACCACCCCGTCGAATTCGTCGCCGTGGATGACCAGGAAGCGGCGCCCGTCGGCCAGCCGGCAGAGCGCGTCCCGGGCGACGACCACGCCGCCGAAGTGGACCCCGCAGAACTCGCGCACCACCTCGTCGTGGTTGCCGGGGATGTAGGTCACCTCGACGCCTTTGCGCGCCAGCCTGAGCAGCTTCTGCACGACGTCGTTATGCGATTGCGGCCACCACCACCCGGACTTGAGCTTCCAGCCGTCCAGGATGTCGCCCACCAGGTAGAGGCGTTCGCACTCGACGGTCCGGATGAAATCCAGCAGGAGCTCGGCCTGGCAGCCGCGGGTCCCCAGGTGAACGTCCGAGATGAAGACGCTTCGGCAGCGGACCTTGAGGTCCTCTCCGTCCATGCGCGTGTCCCCTCGGGCCCTGGCGGGCCGTTAGGCTGATTGGATGTAGGTTTCGTGACGGTCGTTCGGCGCCTGCGCCCTGGTCTCGCCTTGGCGGGCCGCGGCCCTAGGGGAGCCAGATTTCGCCGCCCGACTCCTAAATTGGTCCCTTTCCCTGGCTCAAGCTTGGCGCGGCGCCGATTTGCGCCCAAAGAACGCCGGTCTCGAACAGGGGGCGTCGCCGGTGCGTCTTCGGACTCTTGAGTAAGGACACGGTGAAGTCGCGCCGGACGCGGGCGCGCATCCTGGATGCGGCGATGCGCCTCTTCGCGGACATCGGCTACCACGCGGCCACCAATTCCGAGATCGCCGCCGCCGCCGGGCTCACCCGAGGGGCCATGCTCTACCACTTCGCCACCCGCGAGGCCCTGGTGGCCGCGGCGGCCGAGCACATCCAGGCCGCCCGGCTAACCCAGCTCGACGCGGCCGCCAGCAATCCGCCCCCCGGCGTCGACGCTACCGGCCAGGCGATCGCCGCCTACTGGCGGCTGTTGGCCGAGCAGCCCTTCGTCGCCTTCTCCGAGCTGGAGGCGGTGGCGCGCACCGACGCCATGGTCCGCGCCTGCGTGGCCCCGGCCCAGGAGGCCTTCGACCGCGCCCAGGTCGGGACGCCCTTCGCGACCATCGCCCAGGCCGGCCAGGGGCCGAGGTTCCAGGCCAGCCGCGACCTCGCCCGCTTCCTCCTGGAGGGCCTCGCCCGCGCGAGCCTCGCCTACGACCGCGAGGCCCGGGTGCAGAGCCTGATCGCGGTGGTTGACCGGGCGGTCAGGATGCTGAACCGCAAGGGCGACGTGCAAGAGTTGTGGTCGGACTGAGCCGGGCGCGCCGCCGGCGTCGGGACGTGAAAGCTAACCCGCCATGGTCGGCCCGGCAGGATTCCGGAGCTCCCGCACCAATCAACGAAAACTGTTGGAAATCAATTGGCCGATCCCCGCGGGACGCTTCGCCATGGGGTCCTCACTGGCGCCGCTTAGCGAGCCGGACCTCTTCGACTGAGGGCGGCCTTCGCTCCAGTGGCGGCGGCTCCGGCGGACGAGCCGCCCTCGCGCCCAGAGCTACGCTTAAGCAATAACTTAGGTTGAAAATGCCGTTGAGGTCGCGTCACGCGGATGAGCGGCGTTTGCCAGGGCGGTGGGAGCGGGATGAGCGAGGCCACCTTTCTCACTCGCGCACGGCGGTCGCCGATGTTCGCCTACTTCACCGCCCTGCTGTTCGGCTTGGCCTTCGCCCTCTGGACCACGCCGATCGGCCCGCTGGAGCGAGGCGACCGGCTCTCGGCGTTCCTGCGGCCGGACGTGGCGACCTACGTCGCGGTCCAGCGGTACTTCTTGGCCGACGGCTGGCGCTGGCCGCTGCTGCAAACGGCGTTGCTGATGCCGCCGCACGGGGTGAACGTGGCTTTTGCCGACGCCATCCCTATTGCGTTGCTGCCCGCCAAGCTCCTGCGCGCCTGGCTGCCGCCAAACTTCGATCTCGTTCGGACCTGGATGATGATCGAGCGCATGCTGCAGCCGGTGGCCGCTGTCTTCGCCCTGCGGGCGACCGGCGTGCGCGCCGCGGCGCCCCAAATCGCGGCGGCCATCATCGCCGTCTCGATTCCGGTTTGGTTGGCTCAAGACTTCCACGTAGCGCTCGACAGCCACTTTCTGCTGCTAGCCGCGCTGGGCCTCTACCTGCTGCTGGTTCGCGACACCGCCGCTACGGCGCTGCAGGGACCGCTCTGGGGCGCGGGGACGCTGATGGCGGCGACGCTGCTCATCCACGTCTATCTGTTGTTGATGGTGACGGCGCTGCTCTTTGCGGCGCCTCTCACTTTGCTTTTGCGGCGCGACCGGCGCTTCCTTCAGGTCTCGGCCGGGCTCGCCGCCGGCGCGATCGTGACTTTGGCGATGGCCCTCGCCTTGGGCTACGCCGACTTCGGCGATTCGATCGGGTTCGGATATTTTTCGATGAACCTGCTGTCGATCGTCGACCCGTCGACCTCGTCGCTGCTCCCGCATCTGATCGCCCCGGTCGACGCAACCGGCGGACAATACGAGGGTTTCCAATACCTGGGCGTGGGTCTTTGGGTCTTGGCGCTCGCCGCCGCGTGGCTCGCGCTTCGAACGCTGGGACCTGCGAAGCGGCACCCGGGCTTGGTCGTCGTGGCCGTGCTGATGATCCTGCTGGCGCTGTCCAACCGTATCTACCTGGGCCGCCAGTTGCTGGTCGACATACCGGCGCCCCATTTCCTCGAACAGGTTCGCTCCAGCGGGCGGTTCTTCTGGCCGGTCACCTATATCATCGCCATCGGGGCGATCGCGACGGTGGGCAAGCTACTTCAGCCGCGCCTCAGCGGCCCCTTGCTGCTCGCGTGCGCCTTGCTGCAAGCCGCCGACACCGCCGGCCAGCGTGTGGCGCTGCACGCGACGAGCCGCGAAATCAAGGCTTGGACGATCGACGTTTCGACGCTGCGGCCCCTCATCGCCCCGGCGACCCAACTGGACGTCTGGCCTGAGCAGGCCTGCGGCGGCATCGTCAGCGAGGAGTTTTCGGAACTGATGCTGCTGGCGTCGGCGACGCACGTCCCCATCACCGACAGCATATATCTCGCGCGCCAGCCACATGATTTCCGTTGCGCCGACCGGGAGGCGTCGCTGACGCCGCTGCGCGCCGGGGAGGTGCGGGTCTTTCTGCCGGAGGCGGGCCCCCTGCGTGCGCCGGCTGGCTGGCGCGACTTCTGCCGCGTTGTCGGCCCGTTCAGCGTGTGCGCCGAGGCGCTGCGCGGCCGCAAGGACCTGCGGGCGCCGATCTTCACGCCGCCATCGCCCGCAACCTCCGGCTCGGCGCTGTGACGCCTGCCTCGAGCCCGGCGGCGCAGGTTCGACCGCTACGTTCGACACGTCGGGCTGGACATCGAGGCGCCTGGTAGGCCCGGCAGGACTCGAACCTGCAACCAGACCGTTATGAGCGGCCGGCTCTAACCATTGAGCTACGGGCCCGAAAGCGGCATGGCGTTAGCATGGGCGGGCGGGTGCTTAAAGGCGCCGTTCAGCTTGGCCGCGCCAGCCTCGCCGCCCGTGCGCGGACCTCTGCGCCCGCTGGAGGAAGAGACGATGAGATCCATGTTCGCGGCCGCCGCCCTGGCGGCCCTCCTCGCCCCGGGGGGGCTCTGCGCTCAGACCGAGACGCCTGGGCCGGCTGCGCGGTTCGCCGCCACGACCCTCGATCTTTCCGCCTACGGCGAAGTCAGCGCGCCGCCGGACATGGCGACCATCACCCTGGGCGTCACCGATCAGGCGCCCGACGCGGCCCAGGCGCTCGCCGACAACGCCGCGGCCATGAACCGGGTGGTCGCGGCCCTTCGCGCGCGGGGGATCGCGCCGGCGGACATCCAGACCTCGCAGCTCGGGCTTTCGCCCCAGTACGCCTACGAGCAGGGCCAGGCGCCGCGCCTCACCGGCTATGAGGCGTCGAACCAGGTGGTGATCACGGTCCGTGATCTGGCCCGGCTAGGGGCGACGGTGGATGCGGTGGTGAAGGCGGGGGCGACCAACGTGGGGGCGATCGAGTTCGGCCTTCGCTCACGCGTCCCTGCCGAGAACGCGGCGCGGATGGCGGCGGTCAAGGCGCTGCAGGACAAGGCGGCGATCTACGCCGACGCCGCCGGCTACCGCATCCGGCGGCTGGTGAACCTCAGCGAAGGGGCGTCTGAGACCCCCGGGCCTCCGCGTCCGCTGATGATGGCGGCCGCGGCCAAGGCCGCGCCGACGCCGGTGGAGGCGGGGGAGCTGAAGGTGCGGGTGGACGTGACCGGCGAGTTCGAGCTCACGCATTGAGCCGCGCGAGCTAAAGCCCGGCGTTGGCGAAGGCGTCCGCCAGACGGGCGGCCATCTCGTGGCCTGGAAGGGCCCGCTCGCCCTCCATGACCGCCGAGTAGACGAGGTCGCGCCGGGTGTTCGCGGCGCGGCCGGCGGCCCAGCCGACCGTGCGCGAGCCGTCGGGGCTGGAGGGGCAGCTCACCAGACGGGGCGCGGACGCGGCCGAGGGAAGGGCGCCGAGGGCGGTCAGGGTTCCAGGGCCGTCGCACCGCGGCAGGGCGCGGCGGCAGGTGAATTCATCGCCATAACGGTAGACGACCTTGCCGCTCGCGCGGTCGGCGAGCAGCACGCAGGTGGAGGGGTCGCCCACCGCCCGGCCGATGGCGTCGTCCAGCGCATCCTTGGGGAGCCCGCGGCCGGACGGCGGCGCGCAGGCGGCGAGAACGAGGCCGAGGGCGAGGAGCGCGGCTTTCCGGCGCAGGCGCTCAGGCGGCGCGCTTGACGACGTTGCCTTCGTCCAGAAGCACCACGGTGGGCGCATAGTTGCGGGCCTCCTCGGCCGGCATCTGGCAGTAGCTGACCACGATCACCTTGTCGTTCTTCTGGACCAGCCGCGCGGCGGCGCCGTTGACCCCCACCACCTTGGAGCCCCGCGGCGCCTCGATGGCGTAGGTGGTGAACCGGGCGCCGTTGGTGATGTTCAGCACGTCCACCTGCTCGTGCGGCAGGATGCCGGACGCTTCCAAAAGGTCGCGGTCGATGGCGATGGAGCCTTCGTACTCCAGGTCGGCCTGCGTCACCGTCGCCCGGTGAAGTTTGGCCTTCATCATCGTGACCAGCATCATCCGCGTAGCACCCAAGACGCCTCGATCAACTTCCAGATAGATCCCTTCCCCCGGGAGGGACGCGGCATATAGCCATAAAATGGGTCTCCTTCAATCTTGGCGCCAACGGCGCGCGAAGCTTGTTGACTTCTGCGGTCTCGGCCGATGAAGCGGTTTACCGGCCTGGCTTTGCAGGGCCGGCCAGGCGCGCCTTCATGGCTTCGCGGGTCAAGCGTCCGGTCTTGTTTTTATCCAAAAGGTCGAACCGTTGGTCGGTGGCCTGCATCCATTCGGCCAACGAGACCTTGCCGTCGAACTGGAAGTCGGCGCCGCTCACCGGTTCGGGCTCGTCCAGCAGCCGTTCCAAGCCGCCACGCGCCCCCCGGCCCGCCTTTCCGCGCCGGCCGCTCCGCTCGGAAAGAAACCGGCCCTCGGCCTCTGCCGCGAGCTCCGGGACGACCTTGGTCTCGTAGGCGTTGAGCTCGAAACCGTCGATCACGCCATCCCCGTCGGTGTCGAGGCGGTGGAAGAACCGCACGGCGTCGGCCCGGAACTCCGCCCGGTCGATGGCGCCGTCGTGGTTGGCGTCGGCCTGCTCGAACCAGGCGTCGAAGGGATCAGGGCCGTCGGCGGGGCCGCGGAACGGCTCGCCCGAGGGGCTGAGGAATATCCGCTGGGCGGCGGGCGCGGCCTCGGCGGCCTGCGCCGGCGCGCAGAGGGCCAGGCACAGCGAAAGGACGAGGAAGCGGATCATGCCGGCGCACGCGTGGCCGTGAAGGTTCCCTGGGCGATCCCGGCGTCCACCGAGCCCTTCAGCGAACCGTCCGGCTGGAGCTCGCCCTTGTAGTCGAGGTGGACGGGCGCGCCGTTGTAGAGGGTGTCGTAGGAGAAGCGCGCCTCGGCGCCGCTGGCGCTGCCGGCGGCGTTGAAGGTCTGGTCGAAATTATCCTTGCAGGGGCCGGCGATCGTCTCGCCGGTCTGATGCAAGGCGCAGACGACCGTGTATTTCACCGCGCCGCTGAAGTCGCCCTGGATGGTCCAGGTCCCCGCCAGATCGGCGGCCGGGGCGGCGGCTGGCGCAAGCACGAGCGCCGCTCCGACCATCAGCGAAACCTTCACGATGAGGGACCTCCGCCTCTCCGCACGGGCCGGATATAGCAAGCGTGACCGCATTGAGCGATGCGGCGTGCTTGACCGAAGCCTTGCGCCTATCCTAGCTCGCCCGCCTCTGAACCAGGAATGAAAGCTTCGCGATGACCGCGACCGGGCCTCCCGAGCTCTTCGATCTCACCGGCAAGGTTGCGGTGATCACCGGATCCTCCCGCGGCATCGGCAGGGCGATCGCCGAGCGGCTGGCGGAGCACGGGGCGAAGGTGGCGATTTCCTCCCGCAAGGCCGGGCCCTGCGCCGAAGTCGCCGGCGCCATCAACGCCGAGCGCGCGGGCGCGGCCATCGCCGTCCCGGCCAACATCTCCTCGAAGGAGGATCTCCAGCGCCTGGTGGACGAGACGCGGCGCGCGTTCGGCAGGATCGACACCGTGGTCTGCAACGCCGCCAGCAACCCCTACTACGGCCCGATGTCCGGCGTCCCCGACGAGGCCTTCCGCAAGACGCTGGACAACAACATCATCTCCAACCACTGGCTGATCCAGATGGCGGCGCCGGAGATGAAGGAACGCCGCGACGGGTCGATCATCATCGTCTCCTCCATCGGCGGCCTGCGCGGCAGCACCGAGATCGGCGTCTACAACATCTCCAAGGCCGCCGACTTCCAGCTCGCCCGCAACCTCGCCCGCGAGCTCGGCCCCTTCAATATCCGGGTGAACTGCATCGCCCCGGGGCTGGTGAAGACCGACTTCGCCCGGGCGCTCTGGGACAATCCGGCCGGCGAGGAGCGGGCGCGCACCGGCACGCCGCTCGGGCGCCACGGCGAGCCCGACGACATCGCCGGCGCGGCGGTGTTCCTCGCCGCCAAGGCTGGCGCCTGGATGACCGGTCAGACGCTGCTGATCGACGGCGGGGTCATGTGTTGAGGCCGGCGCGGGAGGCGCGCAAGGAGAGCTCCCGCGCCTTGGCCAGCCGCCGCGCCCCCTCCTCCAGGGTCTCGTCGCGCTTGGCGAAACAGAGCCGGACGACGTTGGTCACCGGCGCCTGCTCGTAGAAGGCCGACACCGGGATCGCCGCGACGCCGGCCTCGTTCACCGCCCTGAGGCAGAAGGCCATGTCGTTCTCGGCGACGCCGGAGGCGGCGAGATCGACGTTGAGGAAGTAGGTCCCGTGGCTCTCGAGCACCCGGAACCCCTCCCGCCGAAGGGCGCAGCTCAAGAGGTCGCGGGACTGGGCGAGCGCGGCCGGCATGGTCGCGAACCAGTCGGCGCTGTTGTCGAGGCCCCAGGCGACCGCCGCCTGAAGGTTCGGCGGGGTCGTGAAGGTGAGGAACTGGTGGGCCTTGGCGAGAACCTCGGTCAGCGGCGGGGCGGCGCAGAGGAAGCCCACCTTCCAGCCGGTGAGGGCGAACATCTTGCCGGCCGAGCCGATCTTCACGGTGCGCTCGCGCATCCCCGGAAAGCCCATGAGCGGCAGGTGCCGGCGCGGGGCGAACACCACCTGCTCCCAGACCTCGTCGCAGACGGCGATGACATCGTGGCGGACGCAGAGCTCGGCGAGCAGGGCGAGGTCGGCCTCCGGCGCCACGGTCGCGGCCGGGTTCAGCGGGTTGTTGAGCACCACCAGGCGGGTCCGATCGCTGAACGCCGCCTGCAGGCGCGCCGGGTCGAGCCGGAAGTCCGGCGGCTCCAGCCTGACCAGGCGAGGCGCGCCGCCGGCGCGGCGCACCATGGGCAGGTAGGAATCGTAAACGGGCTGGAAGAGCACCACCTCGTCGCCCGGTTCGATCAGGGCGAGGAAGGCGGCCGCCAGGGCCTCGGTGGCGCCGGAGGTGACCGTCACCTCGGTTCGCCAGTCGAAACCCAGGCCCTGGAAGCGTTGGTAATGCCGGGCGGCCGCCTGCCGCAGTTCGGCGATCCCCCGCATCGGCGGATACTGGTTGTTCCCCGACAGGACCGCGTCGGCGGCCTGCCGTCTAACCGCCTCGGGGCCGGGTTCGTCGGGGAACCCCTGTCCGAGGTTTATCGCCCCCCGCTCCTGGGCGAGGCCGGACATCACCGTGAAGATCGTGGTGGGAAGCGCCTGGTAGATCCGGTTGGCCATGACCGCCAGAACCTAGCTCAAGCCCACCGAGACCGTCGACTTGGCGCCGGCAGGCTATGCCGCAACAGTCGCGCCCACCTTAAGCCTCTTCACGCATGCGCTTCTTGCGGAAGCTGGGGTTGAGCACCCTCTTGCGCAGCCGGATGGCCTTGGGGGTCACCTCCACCAGCTCGTCGTCGTCGATGTAGGCGATCGCCTGCTCGAGGGTGGGACGGCGCGGCGGGGTGAGGCGGATCGCTTCGTCCTTGCCGGCGGCGCGGATGTTGGTGAGCTGCTTGGCCTTCATCGGATTGACGTCGAGATCCTCGGTCTTGGCGTTCTCGCCGATGACCATCCCCTGGTAGGTCTTCTCGCCCGCTCCGACGAACATCACCCCCCGCTCCTCGAGGTTCCAGAGCGCGTAGGCGCTCATCTCGCCGTCGGCGTTGGAGATGAGAACGCCATTGCGGCGCCCCTCGATCGCGCCCTTGAACGGCGCGTAGCAGGAGAACAGCCGGTTGAGGACGCCCGAGCCGCGCGTGTCGGTGAGGAACTCGCCCTGGTAGCCGATCAGGGCTCGCGACGGCGCCTGGAAGGTGAGCCGGGTCTTGCCCGATCCGGAGGGGCCCATGTCGGTGAGCTCGGCCTTGCGGCCCGACAGTTTCTCGATCACCACGCCCGCGTAATCGTCGTCGACGTCGACGACGACCTCCTCGATGGGCTCCAGCCGGGCGCCGGTTTCGGGGTCGGTCTTGAAGACCACCCTGGGGCGGCTGATGGAGAGCTCGTAGCCTTCCCGCCGCATGGTCTCGATCAGGACTCCCAGCTGAAGCTCGCCGCGCCCAGCCACTTCCATGGCGTCCTTGTCGGGGGTCTCGGAAATCCTGATGGCGACATTGGCTTCCGCCTCGCGCAGCAACCGTTCGCGGATCACCCGGCTCTGGACCTTGTCGCCGTCGCGGCCCGCCAGCGGGCTGTCGTTGATCGAGACGGTGATGGCGATGGTCGGCGGATCGATCGGCTGGGCGGGCAGCGGGGCGGCCACCTCCGGCGCGCAAAGGGTGTCGGCCACGGTCGCCTTGGAAAGACCGGCCACGGCGACGATGTCGCCCGCCTCCGCCGCCTCCACGGGCTGGCGCTTCAGGCCGCGGAACGCCAGGAGCTTGCTGATCCGGCCCCGCTCGATCTCCTGACCGTCCCTGGAAAGGGCCTTGATGGCCATCCCGGGCGTGAGCCGGCCCGATTCGACCCGGCCGGTGAGCAGCCGCCCGAGGAAGGGGTCCGCCTCCAGCAGCACCGCCAGCAGCTGCGCCGGCTCGCCGGCCCGCAGCGCCTGAGCCGGCGGCGGCGTGTGGCGGACGATGGCCTCGAACAGCGGCGCCAGCGATTCCCGCGGCTCGTCGAGATCGCTGACCGCCCAGCCCTGCTTGCCGCTCGCATAGAGATGCGGAAAATCCAGTTGTTCGTCGTTGGCGCCGAGGGCCGCGAAGAGGTCGAAGGCTTCGTTGAGCACATGGTCCGGCCGGGCGTGCGGACGGTCGACCTTGTTGAGCACCACGATCGGCCGCAGCCCGAGGCCGAGCGCCTTGCCGAGCACGAACTTGGTCTGGGGCATCACGCCCTCTTCCGCGTCCACCAGGAGGACGCAGCCGTCCACCATGCCCAGTATGCGCTCCACCTCCCCGCCGAAGTCGGCGTGGCCGGGCGTGTCGATGATGTTGATCCGGGTCTCCTCGCCGGTCCCCCGCCAGAGGACCGAGGTGCATTTGGCCAGGATGGTGATGCCGCGCTCGCGCTCCTGATCGTTGGAATCGAGCGCACGCTCGGCGTGTGATTCGTTGGCCCGGAAGGCCCCCGACTGGGCGAGCAGCTGGTCGACCAGGGTCGTCTTTCCATGGTCGACGTGGGCGATGATGGCGATGTTGCGCAGGGACATGGGAGCGGGGGCTTCTACGCGAGGGGCGGGCCGGGCGCCATCCCTATCGGGATTTGCTGCACAGCCCAGTCAGAGCAAGCCTCTGATTCTTATTCGCTAAGGCGGAGCTTCGGCTATAGCTTGTTGCGGCGCACCATGGCTGCGGCGCGGCGGTTTTCCCCGTCAACGCATTGATAACTTGTAATGTTTCAGGAAATACACAGGATTCCGGGAGGCTGTGGAAATTTTTCGCTTGAACGATTGTGCGGCGCACCCTAGATTGGACTCGTGAGGCGTTGCTGACGCCTCTGCCCTTCCTGGGCGTTTCCTCCCTAATGAACTGCCGCGCCTTCGGGCGCGGCTTTTTTTTGGGTCCATGCGCGGGCGAAGCAGCCGGGACCGGCGGACCATCAGAGGGCGCGCCAGTCCGCCTGCGCTAAGGCCTCGAAGAGACGTCCGAGGTCCTCTTTCAGGCGCGCGAACCCCTCGGCGAGCTTCAGCGTCGTCTCGTCGAAATAGAGGCCCCGGCTGATCTCGATCTGGAGGGCGTGGACCCGGCGACTGGGCCGGCCATAGTGTTCGGTGGTGTAGCCCCCTGCGTAGGGCGCATTGCGGGCCACCCGATAGCCCGCCTCCTCGAGCTGTCGCTCCACCAACCGGGTGATCGCCCCGGCGCAGGCGGCCCCGAAGCGGTCGCCAAGCACGATGTCGCAGGGTCCGGCGGCCGCGGCCGCCGCCGCCGAAGGCATCGAGTGGCAATCGATCAGCAGGGCGACGCCGCAGCGGTCCTTGGCCTCGCCGATCAGCGCCGAAAGGGCCTCGTGGTAGGGCTGATGGACCGCTTGGACGCGGGCCTCCGCTTCGGCGAAGGTGAGCTTGCGCGCATAGATCTCCTGGCCCTCGCAGACGATCCGCGCGATCGCCCCAAGACCGGCCGCCACCCGCGCGGTGCGGGCCTGGGCGAAGGGCGGCAACTCGTCCTCGAACATGCCCGGGTCGAGCTCCCAGGGCTCGCGATTGACGTCGAGGTAGGCGCGCGCGAACTCGGCGGCGATGAGGGTGTGGCCGTATTCGGGAGCGGCGGCGACCAGGGCGTCGACGTGGGCGTCCTCGGAGCGGCGAATAGCGGTGGGATCGAGCAGGGACGCAGCCATCATCGCCGAGGGATAGATCCGCCCGGAGTGGGGCGAGGCGAAGATCACCGGCGTCGGCGTGGCTCCGGCGGCGGGCCGGGTGAGCCGGTAGGGCCGGGTTCCGTTCAGCTCGGCCGGCGCCTGCGGCGCGGGTTGGTCCATGAGCCCGAGTATTCGCGAGGGGGGCAGATCGGGTCAAACGGTTCATCGCCAATTTACGCCTCGCCGGCTAGGCTGTCCGCTCACGCCTCAGGTACCCCGAATGCCGCGCATCCTGCTTGCCGAAGACGATGATTCCTTGCGCGGCTTCCTTGCCCGCGCCCTCGAGCGGGCCGGCTACGAGGTGACCGCCTGCGCCGACGGCGAGGAGGCGGCTGCAGTGCTGGACGAGGCCTGGGACCTCCTGCTCACCGACATCGTCATGCCTGGGATGGACGGGATCGAGGTGGCGCGGCTGGCCGCCCAGCGCCACCCGGGCCTCAAGATTATGTTCATCACCGGCTTCGCGGCGGTCGCCCTTTCGGCCGGAGGCCGCGCCCCGGCTGGCGCGAAGGTGCTCTCCAAGCCCGTCCACCTGCGCGAGATCGTCGCCGAGGTGGAGCGGATGATGGCCGCCTGATCGGCCGCCTTGCCGCTGGTTCCCGGCCGGGCTATTAGCCGCCCTTCCCGGACGCGTAGCTCAGCGGGAGAGCACCACGTTGACATCGTGGGGGTCGCTGGTTCGATCCCAGCCGCGTCCACCATTATTTTTCAATAGCTTAGCCGCTGTCCTCTGGCGGCTCCAAAAACTCTCCGCTACCAGACCGCTACCGAGATGGCCAAGCTTTGACCCACCGCGATGTGGAGCGGCCAGGAATGATTCGGGAAGACGCGAACTCTGGCTAGGTCACACGGTCTGAGGCGGCAGGTTTCTGAGCGAGCGAAGTTCGCGCTCGTAGGCTAAAAGCCATGTGCGTAGCTCCCGGACCAGGCGGGAGCACGCAAACTCTCTTTGCCGCCAGCGCCCCGGATAGGCGTGTTGCCGACGAACATTTGTGGCTGGACCTAAAGTCCGTCGCCGGCCACCTTGCTCCGGGAATGAAGGGTGGCAGTCATGTGCTCCCGGCCCGAGGACTACGAAGACCACGCCCGTGCCTGCGACGAAAGGGCGCGAAGGGCCAAATCGCCCGACTTGAGGACGCTGTATCGCGATCTCGCCTACCAATGGCAGCACATGGCCAAGACTCTGCGATCGCTCCGCAGCTCCCACCCGCACCAGCCCGGCGAACGAAGCCGCCAGAACTTCGTTTGAAATCTACCGGCGCCGGGAGGTTTCCCGCACCCGCCGAGCCGCCTTGGCGCTACTTCAGCCCGTTCGGCTTTGGCTGGGTCATCACGGCATCACCTCCCCAGGAGTGCTCCTGGTCGGAAACGTTGACCTCTACAACCCTCGGCAGGCCCAGGGCGATCAGCTTCCGGATCGCCTCCTGGCGCGTGACGGCTTGCGGTTGACTCGCAATGAAATCGTCGATGGCGGCTAGCGTCCCGGGATCCAGGTGAACCAGAATACCCCTCCGCTGGCGTCGCACGAATGCTCTAGCCGCTCCACGGTCTTCCGAGCCGGTCATGCTTAAGCTTGAACTTGAAGGAGGGCTTCGGCAAGGCAGTCCAGTGGTCTTGAAAGGTCCATCATCGTTGTCGCGTTCCATCGCAGCTCGACGCTCGCGGCCCGTTGCTCTGCATCGGGGCCTGCCAGAAACTCAGGCTGTCTCTCCGCCCGCGACGGCCGACGCGCCGATGACTCGAACGGCCTTCCGAATCCACTGTTCCAGGTTTGCGCTCAACGCCCCAGCCATGGGCGCCGCCACGCCGGTCGCGAGCGCCGCCGTCAGGTGGACCTCTCGCAGTTCGTGGTAGCGGTCCTCCCGCTCCTCCAGCGGCAGGCTAAGGATCTCCACCGCGCGCTCCGTGACCGCCTCCACCAGGTCGTCGGCGGCGCCTTTCGCTTCATCCATCACAGACGGAAGCCCTTCGTCGCCGGCGACTTCGTCGGAAAAGCCGCTTCCAGAACCGGGCCGGTCCGAAACCTGCTTCGCCCGCCGATAGCCCTTGGGGGTCTGGCGCCTCTCGCAGACGACCCTGCGGCTGCTCGATTGTGGAGCCGATCCCAATCGTGGCTTCCAGGAAATAGCGGCGCAGGCCTTCGCGGAGGCGCTGGGATTCCGTCTTTGGAGGCTTCTTCACATAGTGCACTCCGTCGAGCGGTAGCGGCGGGTGGGCTGAGAGCACGTTTCCAAGCGCCAAGCGCCCGGCTTAGTCCTCCGGCGCGTCCTCAATCGCCCGCCGGCTCTCGCGAATGGCTTTGCGGCTCAAGTCGATTGCGCGGGCAACCTCGCCGGCGCCGTCTCTCAGTATGGCGAGATAGCGACGCAAGCTTTCGAGCGTGCGCGAGCGTCGCGCGGCGTCGGCCGCAGTTTGGGGCTGTTCCACATGATGCACTCCGCGAGCGGGAGTGCGCCGGTGCTAGTCCGGACTTCTCTCAGCCGAAGGCGCTCGGGGACCGTGGCCTTCGATGGATGCACCTTGCGCCTATCGCGAGGCGGGAGCGAATCATAAATTCTCGACGCAAATACGCTCAGTCGTTCGCTCATCAAGACCGACGGCTTTCGCTGATTCGGCGACTCCGGCTGTGGCGCCTTTCGCCGCTAACGCCCTCGACAAGACTGCGGCGGACAGCGTCCGCAGATCGAAGAAAGAGGCGGACCGGGCGCGCCGCGACGGGTAAACGTGGCGCTCGTCGACGACGGCGCCGCCCGTTGCGGCAGATCAGCATGAGGGATCGGGCATGAAGCGCGCCTCGGATCGTGAGTACGCCGTCACGAGGGAGCCGCCTCCCCGGTCCATGGCGGAGCCGCCGGCCGAACGTCCCGGCCTCGGCTTGGTGGCCGCTGAAGCCGCACCGCGACGTAAGAAGTACCGGCTCGGCAGCATCGCATTTCTCGCCCTGCTCACGGCTGTGACGCTCATAGGTTGTCCGTTCTATCTGTTGAGCTTTGGACTGACCGCGGCGCAGCTGGCTTTTTTTGTCGTCTATACCTTGGCCAGCTCTTTCGCGATCACGTTGGGCTACCACCGGCTCTTCTCTCATGCGTCGTTCAAGGCTGCCTGGCCGATCCGCCTGGTCGTGCTCTTCTTTGGGGGCGCCGCCTTCGAGCAATCGGCGTTGCGATGGTCAGCCCTGCACCGACAGCACCATCGCCACACGGACACCGACCTGGACCCGTACAATATCAACCGCGGCTTCTTCTACGCCCACGTCGGGTGGGTCCTGCTTCGCTTGCCGCACTTCGACTATTCGAATGTTCGCGACCTTACTCGGGACCGGATCGTTCTGCACCAACACCAACACTACCGCGCGTGGTCCTACCTGTCGGGGGTGGCTATTCCGCTGTTCGTTGGCGCGTGGGTCGGCGGCTGGACCTATGCGATCCTGTTTCCAGTGGCGGCGCGGATCTTTCTCGTTCTGAACTCTGCTTTCTTCATCAATTCGGCGGCCCATTCCTTCGGAAGTCGTCCTTTCCAACTCAATTCTTCCGCTCGTGACCATTGGCTCGGGGTGCTAATTACTAATGGGGAGGGCTATCATAACTTCCATCACGCCTTCCCCCGCGACTACCGGAACGGCATTCGGTGGTACGACTGGGATCCGACCAAGTGGATCATCTGGTCCCTGTCGCGCGTCGGGTTGACCTCCGACCTTAAACGGACCAACGCCGACTCGGTTCGGCTGGCCAAGGCGCAAGTCGCGAACGCCGAGCGGGCGCCCAGCTTGAACTAGCGCAGCTCGCCGTCCCGGATCATCCGCCAGACTGAACCCGTACTCAGGCCGAGGGCGCGTTCGGTAGGGTCTGGCCAAAGTCGGCAGTGGGCGCCCGCTGCCGGCCAGCAGCTTCGCCGGCTCCGAACGCGAACCAACCTCCTGCCAAGCACAAGAGCCACCATCGGCGCCGGCCTGCCCCGACATCGCCCGCTGCTGAGGACACGCCGTCCGCTCAAAGTTCGGCAGCCCCATCAACGCGATCGGCGAAGCGGGCCAGGTCGTCGTCGGTCCAGATCAGCGGTTCAGCCCCAACTCAACCCGCTCTAGGCGCGCGCGGCGGGCGCCTTGGTGGCGGTGGTTTGCGGGGTTGCGAGGGCGTCGATGGCCTCGAAGAGCTGGGCGATCTGGATGGGCTTGGAGACCAGGCGGTCCATGCCGCAGGCGAGGTACTCGGCCTTCTGGTGCTCCATGGCGTTGGCGGTGAGGGCGATGATCGGGGTGCGCGGTCGGCCGCTCTCGGCCTCCAGCCTGCGGATCTCGGCGGTGGCGGTCACGCCGTCCATCACCGGCATCTGGACGTCCATGAGGATGAGGTCCCA
>JAFBAO010000086.1 GCA_019247715.1 Caulobacteraceae bacterium | reverse complement strand
TGCTCTCTTTCGACGCTTGGAGCTCGGCTCGAAGACACGGCGTCGTGCGGGCGCTGCCGTGAAGAACGCTTCCCATAGGGCATCCTCTTCCTGACGACTCAGGATCGATGATGCACCATCAGATTCCGGGACTGCACACCTAGGCCGAACGTAGTCAGGCCGGAAATGTCCAGGTCGTGGGCCCGCGCCGCCTCGAGAAGACTCATGAGGAAATACGGCGCGCCGCCGGTCTGGGCCACGCCGAGCTTCTCGATCAACTGCGCGGCCCGCACGGGCTCCCAGCGATCCATCATGACCATGGGAACCGCGGAGAACATCGGCCTGAACAGGAAATTGAAACCTTGAATATGACCTGCCGGACTCGGGTTCAGGAACTTGCCCCGCGCGGTCATGAATTGCTTTTCCCACTCGCAGCGCACTGTGTTGTGGGTCTGCATGACACCTTTGGGCTCGCCGGTGGTGCCGGACGTGAATAGCAGCAGGCCGAGGCTGTCCGGGTCCGTGTGTCGGGGCGCGAAATCCGGCTCGGCGCGCCCGATGAAATCGCGAAAGAGCTGACATCGGGGCGGAGCGCGCTCGCCGAGAACGATGATGTGCTCGAGATCGGGTTGATCGTCGAGGTCTTCGATCCGCTCCAGGTAATCGATGTGGCGCCAGCGCTCAGGGACGATCAACGCTTTCGCGCGCGCCTTGCGCAGTATGAAGGCGACTTCACTCGAGCCGTACAGATGCACGATCGGGAGCAGGGTCGCCCCGGCGCAAAAGGCGGCGACATACATTATCGCCGTTTCATACCGCGCGGGCAGTTGCAGCGCGACCACGTCGCCCGGCCCGATCCCGAGCGCGCCGAACGCCGCTCCAAGCTGGCGACCCTGTTCGGCGATCTCGCCCGAGGCGGACCGCCGGAGACCGTCCTCGGTTGAAAAATAGTACGGGATGTCAGGGCGCTCGCGCGCGGCCCGCAGGATGGCCTCGGCGATGGTCTCGTCCTTGAACCAGCCCTCGCGGCGCCACCGCGCCTTCAGTTCCGCCCGGTCGCGCGCCAATTGTTCTATGTTCATGAGCCGCGCTGTTCAATAATCCGACGGGATCGCGATCGCGTTGCGGTCAGCGCCGCGCTCCTTCGGCCGCCCTATCGCGGGCGGCCACCCAGCTGTTGCGCGTGAAATCCGAGGAGGCGTCATGGAAAGCGCGGATGTGGTGTTGGCCGAGCGGCGGGGACAGATCGCCATTCTTACGCTCAACCGGCCTCAGACGCTAAATGCATTGACCCCCCACCTCGTCGAGACGCTGCTCACGCGTCTCGACGCCTATTCCGACGATCCCGATGTGCGCGCCGTCATCATAACGGGCGCGGGGCGCGGCTTCTGTTCGGGCTTCGATCTGAAGGCCGGGGATATCACCGACGCCAAGCGCAAGCCGGTCTTCCGCATGATGGACTTTGCCAATCACTGGGCGGTGCGGCTGCGCAGCTTCGCCAAGCCCACCATCGCCGCCGTCAATGGCGTCGCAGCCGGCGGCGGTCTTGCCCTGGCGCTCGCCTGCGATCTGCGCATCGCATCCGAAAACGCGAAGTTCTCCGCCATCTTCGCGAATATCGGGATGCCGACGCAGGATGCGGCGGGCGCTTTGCTGCCGCAGATCGTGGGCGTCGCCAGAGCGCTGGAGATGATCTACACCGCAAAGATGGTGGAGGCCGCGGAGGCCGAGCGCATCGGTCTGGCCAGCGAGGTCGTGCCCGCGGATGCGCTTATCGAGCGCGCGGTGGCCTTGGGCGAACGGATCGCTTCTCTGCCCCCTGTCGCCATCGCCATGTCCAAGCAGATCGTCCTGCGCGGTTATGGGAAGTCCTTCGACGAGCAGCTCGCCTATCAGAACCTCGGCGCCTTCCTCAACGCCGGCTACGCCCCCGGGGACCTCGCGGAGGCTGTGGCCGCCTTCAAGGAGAAGCGCAAGCCGGTGTTCAAGGGCGACTGAGCGACCGCAACGGTTATGACGACGGCCATGACTCATCTTGCGGATATCTGGGAAGGCATCGCCGACCGCATCGGCGACCAGCCGGCGCTCATCCACGGCGACCGATCGGTGAATTGGCGCGACTTCGAGGCGCGCGCGGCTCGCCTCGCCTCTGCGCTCTCGGCCGCCGGACTGGGCGTCGGATCCAAGATCGCCATCGATCTGTACAACTGCAACGAATGGCTGGAGGCCTTTTTCGCCGCCATCAAGGTCCGCGCCGTCCCTGCGAACGTGAACTACCGATATCTCGACGATGAGCTGATCCATATTCTCACGGACAGCCACGCCGAGGCGCTGATCTTTCATGCGGGCCTGGCCGAACGCATCCTGCGCCTGCGTCCGCGCCTGCCGCGGATCAAGCTCCTGGTCCAGGTCGAGGATGGCGCGTCCGCGCCGCTCGAGGGCGGCGTCGCGGCATACGAGGCGCTGATCGCGGGGAATTCGGCCGCGGCGCGGATTCCGCGCACGCCCGATGACCCCTATCTCTCCTATACCGGCGGCACCACCGGCTTGCCCAAAGGCGTCATGGTGGGGCTGGGACGGGCGGCCAGCTCCATGGCCTTCCTGGCGCCGGTGCTGGGTCTGACCCCCGAGGACGTCGCCGATCCGGTGGCGACGGCGCAGCGAAATGCGGCGGCGGGCGATCAGCTGATCGCGTTGCCGGCCTCGCCGCTGATGCACAGCACCGGCTTCTCCATGACGGCGATTCCGGCGCTCACCTACGGGGGCGCGGTCGTCACCTTGACTTCGCGCTCCTTCGACCCGCGCGAGGCGTGCGCGGCGGTCGAAAGACATGGCGTCCGGCTTCTGGCGATCGTCGGCGATGCGATCGGCCGCCCGATCCTTCATGCGTTGGAAGAGGGGGCCGCCTCCGGCAAGCCTTTCGACATGTCGAGCATCAGGCTGATGTCGTCGGCCGGCGTCGCGTGGAGCGCCGAGACCAAGCGAGGCCTCTTCGCGTTTCTTCCGCAAGCCACGCTTCTCGATGCCTGTGGCGCGTCCGAGGGCCTGACCTACGGCTTTCGCTCCTATCGCAAGGGCGATGCGCTGAGCGGCACGAACTTCACGCCTGCGCCGGGCCTGGTGTTCCTCGATCCACAAGGCGAGCCGGGACCGGCCGTTCCCGGCGCCAGCGGCTTGATGGCGAACTCCACGTCTGCGTCGGGATACTACAACGACCCGGAGAAGACCGCCCGGACCTACCGGCTCATCAACGGCATGCAGTATGTCGCGCCCGGCGACTACGGGCGCATCGAAGCCGACGGGACCTTGACCTTGCTCGGCCGCGGCGCGACGACCATCAATACCGGCGGTGAGAAGGTGCATCCCGAAGAGGTCGAGGATGTCATCCGGGCCCACGCGGATGTCGACGACTGCCTGGTCCTCGGCATGCCGGACGAACGGTTCGGCCAGCGCGTGACGGCGCTGGTCCAGCCGCGAGAGGGGCGCGCGGTGGAGGGGGCCGACATCGTCCGGCACACGCATGCGCGGCTGGCTGGCTACAAGGCGCCCAAACAGGTCCTGGTGGTGGCGCGCATCCCCCGGGGTCCGAACGGGAAGGCCGATTATGAGCAGGCGAAGGCCGTGGCGGCGGCGATGGCGCAACCATCCTGACCCAGTGTTCCAATGAAAAAGAAGACCACCGACGCTCGAGGCATCGCGGGCGACTGCTAGAGCGCGCTCCGAAACCCCGGACCCAGGACGATGGAGCCGGAGCCCCCGCGGATCGGACCGGAGCGGTCCGATCCTCCCGGGGCCCTATCTCCGCTCGGAGCCGAACCTGTAGGTGAGCGTCGCCCCGAAGGTGGCCGGGTCGCCCGGGAAGCCCGAACGGAAGCCGGCCGCATCCTCGAACGCGAAGGTCGAGGTGAGATAGTGCTCATTGGTGACGTTGTTGCCCCACAAGGCGAGATCAAGCCCGCTGTGCATAATGTCCCGCCAGTCTAGGCGAAGATTGACGAGCCCATAGGCGGGCAGGGTGTCGAAGCCCTTGTCGATGGCCAGGCCGTCGGGACGGCTGCTGGTGTAGGAGTAGTTCACGGCGAGCGTCAGGGTTCCCACCGATTCATCCAGCGGCAGTTGATAGGTCGCGCCGATGTTGAACTGGTGGCGCGGGAAGCCGAACTGCAGGTTCGCATTGGAGTAGAAGATCAGGGGGTTGCCCAGGGCGTCGCTCACCGTTTGCGACGGGAAATTGTCGTAGGCCGCGTAGGTGTAGGCGTAGCTCTCGTTGATCTCCAGGCCCTCGACCGGTCTGATGTCGAAGCTCTCCTCGGCCCCATAGAGGTGAGCCGCGCCGGAGTTCTCCGCCTCGTTGACCGGCAGGCCAGTGACCGGGTCGGTCCGGGGGATCGTCACCGCGATGTTCGAATACCACGAATAGTAGCCGGCGCCGTTGAAGCGGGCGGGCATGCCGGCGATGCTGAACTGCGATTTGAACCCGCCTTCGACATCCTGCAGGGTCTCCGGCAGGTTCACCATGTTCTCGAAGGAGGTGGCGCGGGCGGAGAGGAAGCCGGCCCGGTAGCCCCGTCGGTGCGCCACGTAGACCATCACGTCGTCCGTGACGTGGTAGGTGAAGGTGATGTTGTAGCTGGGCGCGTTGTCGTGGAGCGAGGCGTGCAGCGAGCAGTCGGCTGGATTGACGCCTGCGAAGGCCGGGTGGGTCGATGTCGCAGCGACATTGAAGTTGCACTGGGCCAGGGCCGGATTGCCGGCTCCGAACGGATTGGTGATCGGGGGCAGGATATAATTCTGGCCGTAGAACCCCTGGAAGAGACTCGGACTGAAGGGTGGATAATTGCGAAGCTGCTGGTAGGTGGCCTTTCGGAAATCCCACGTATAGCGGTAGCCGCCTGTCAGGGAGAATTTGTCGGTCAGCTTGACGTCCACCTGACCGTAGATGCCGAAGGTCGAGTTGTCGGCGTGGTAGTGGTTCGAGAACCGCGGCCCGAACTGGGTCGCGTCGGCGCTGTCCCAGCCGTCGTAGTGCATGCCGAAAGCGCCGCCGATCCAGTTGACGCGGCCTTCCAGGGCGGTGCCCTGGAACTGGACCTCGTCCGAAAGCTGCTCGAAGTCCTGCGCGTTGATCGAGGAAAGCAGTGGGGCGGGAACGTGGAGCGTCGTGGAAACGCCCTTGGAGGTGCCGTCGATGTCCTCGTAGTAGTCCTCGAGCAACCGGCGGTATCCGAAGATGTTCTTGGCCGTCAAGCCTCCGAATTTCCCGGTGGTGGTATTGCTCACCCCCCAATTCAACATGTGCTCGAACGGCGGCTGGAGCATGAAGGAATTGTTGCCGGCCAGGAACGAGTCGAACTTGCCCCACCCGAGACTCGCCTGGTGCGCGGCGTCCGCCTTCAGGTAGGCGGCCATCCCCGGAATCAGCATGACCCCGATGTTGTGGAATCCGCAAAAGGCCGCCGGGGTCTTGCAGGGTAGGACCACTCCATTCGTGGGGTAGGTCGAGGGATCGTTGAAGTCGAAGCCCTTGGCCTGGAAGACGATCGCCGTTCCGTGAACGTTCGACTTGGTGAGATCGAAGACCGTGTAGTTCTCGATCTCGTCGGTGACGCGCCAAAGCGCCGAGAAGCGGCCGGAGAAATAGGCCTTGTCCGAGTACTTGCGGCCGTCGGCGATGTTGGTCCAGGTGCCGTCGCGCGCCTCGGCCCGCACAGCGGCGCGCAGGGCGAGGCGGTCGTTGACGGGGGCGTTGAGCACGCCCTCTATCAGCCGGTCGTTGTAGTTGCCGTACTGGATCGTGAGATGGCCGCCCAGGCCGTTGAAGTTCGGCCGCTGGGTGGTGATGAGAATGGCGCCGCCGACGGTGTTCCGGCCTTGCAAGGTGCCCTGCGGACCCTTGAGCACCTGTATGTCTGCAACATCGAAGATGCTCGAATTCAACCCGTAGACTTCGTTGTAGGGCACTTCGTTGACGATGAAGGGGATCGAAGGGTCCTGATCGATCTGCAGGCCGCCGCCCGGGAAGCCGCGGATGAACGGCTCGGGCGTGGATTCGCGGAAGGTCCCGGGGACGATATAGAGGCCTGGCACCGCCTGCTTGAGATCGCGGATCTCGGTGATGCCTTTCGTCTGCAATGTCCTTGCCGAGAACACGGTGACGGAAAGCGGCACTTTCTGGACGTTCTCTTCGCGCCGTCGCGCCGTCACCACCACCTGACTCAGGGTGCTCGGAGACTGGGCCGAGCTTGCCGTGGCGGCGGTCGCGTCGGCGGCGACGGCCGTTCCGCATGCGCCGAGCACAAGGACCGACGCGCTGAAAACCAGCGTGAGCTTCTTCACTGCGCTTCCCCCCCCTTGAAGGGGCAGTCCCCGGTAAGAGTACGAACCCCTCTTGCCGAAGAGCCGCCCGTCCGTGGTTTAGTTGTGTGATAACGTATTATCCCGATTGCAGATCTTGAAAAGCGATGCCGCGTAACTTCTCGCGTTCGCCCGCGAAGGCGGCGCCGTCCCGCGGTGGGAGATGTGGCGAAAGGCCGTCGACCTGAGCGCGTGCGTCCCCGGGATCGCTCTTTTTTCGGCCGCCGGGAGCGCCGCAGGTCTCGCAGGGCGGCCGTCAACGGAATAGCAAGCCAAGCGAGCGCAGGGTGCTTTCAACCCAAAGAGGGGAAAGCCATGTTAAAACGTCATATCTTCGCCATCGCCTCAGCCGGCGCGGTCGCGCTGAGCCTCGCGTCGTCGGCGGGCGCCGCCAGCCCCGGCTTCTGCCGCGATTACGCCGGCGCCGCCCTGCGCCAAGTGCGCGGGGCCATGAGCCATACCGCCTGCTACTCTGAAGTTCATGGGGCGCGGTGGTCCAACGACTGGCGCATCCATTTCGACTGGTGCCGGGGCGTCGACCGCGTGGACGCCGCCTCCGAGCGCGAGGCGCGCCGCGAGACGCTCGAGGACTGCGCCCGCTAGTGAGGTGAATTTGAAGTTCGCTCGATTGATGGGGCGGGCGCTGAAGCGACCTTCAAATTCGTAAACCACACTCGATTCAAAGCTTTGCTAGTGTCCCGAGTCCGAAGTTCGCTCGGCGCCCATCCCATCAACTGGCGAACTTCGGACTCGGGGACACTAGCTCTGCGCGCGGAACAAGGCCGCGTCTCGACCGCTTCCGGGGGCTAGTCGGCCACCGTCATCGGAAGACGCCCCCATGCCTCTCGTCAAATACCGGGTCCACGGACACCGGCCGCCGCCCAAGCCGATCCAGCTGGCAATTCCCGGATGGGGCGGCGATCCGCAGCCGCGCGCGAACGGCAGTCACGAGCAGGCCTGGCGCTGCGCCCCCTTCGCCGAAAGCGCCCGCTATGGGGTCGAGGTGCTCTACCCGTTCGAGCAGGAGTTGCGGGTTACGCAGAGGCGAGGCCGCGTGCATCTGGCCGCGGATTGGGGCGAGCCGGCCGAGCCGGACATGATGTGGCCGCCGTTCGGCCGTTCGGCGAAGACTTCTACTCCTATCAGCTGTCGCTCGACCTGGAGGTTCCGCCGGGATGGGCGGTCCGCGCCGAGCCGCATCCCCGCTATTTCACCGATCTTGCCAACGCCACGCCGCTGGCGGCGCCGGCGCTGATCCGCACCGAGTGGTGGCCGATGATCTACTTCTGCATCTTCAAGGCGCCGCCTCCGGGGGTGACCCACGTCTTCCGAAAGGGCGAGCCGTTCCTCAGTCTCATCGTCATTCCGGCCGATCCCGAGCTCGACTTTGCGGCCGATGAGCGAGGAGGAGGCCGCCGGGCGTGAGCTGCGTTCCCGGCGCATCGCGGCCTGCCGCGACCGTCTCGCCGAGCAAAGCCGGTGGCTTTCCAGCACTGACACCGTCTTCGATGGAACCTACCGGCGGATGTTCCGGGCGGCCAAGGACCGCCACCGGCGCCCGGATTAGCCCGGCGCCCACGGCGACGCCATCTCAGTAATCGCCCTGGTGATGGTGGTGGTGATGATGGTGATGGTGATGCCGGGGCGGCCCGAAGAGCCAGGCGCCGCCGTTCCAGTAATAGCCGTGATGGCGGTACCACCATGAACTGTGATGGTGGTGATGGTGATGATGGTGATGGTATTGGGCCGGGGTCAGCTGCGCGGGCCGGCTCGCCGTTTCGGTGTCCGCCAGCCTGAGCCGTTCGACCGCGTTCGGGATCGGCTCGAGCAGATCCGCGTAGGAGGCCGCGGCCGGAACCGCGGGCTCGGGCGCCTGCGTCGCTTGCGCTGCGCCTCCGCTTGCCGCCAAGGCCGCCGCCGCCCCGATCATCCCCGCCGTTTTGCCGTCCATGCTGATGTCTCCCTCAGCGCTGATGAAGCTGGACGTCTAACGCGCAGAGACGACGGTTTGATCCTGCCGCGCCCCCGGGGCGCTTCAGCTCGCCGAGCCGGGGATGATTTTGCGCTTGCGAGGTGGTGCTGCGCTGGCTTCGCGGGCGCTGGCGCGCAGACGGCGAAGGGGTCCGGGGCCCCGACCCGAGCCTAGCGCGGTGAATTTGAAGGTCGCTCGGCGCCGATCCCATCCACTGGCGAACTTCGGACTCGGGACCCTAGGGCGCGAGCGCCTTCAGGAGGACGGTGAAGGCGACGGCGATCATCGAACCGGCGAGGATGATGTAGGTGACAGCGCCGGAGGAGTCTTTGGCGCCGCGATTGTGCGATCTTGGGACCATGTTTCCGCCCATTTTTCAGTGCGCTGCACGAAAGAACGGACGACCGCCCTCCGCAACCCGCCTAGGCGGCAAGAGTTGAGCCAGCCTGCGCGGGCTCCTAGCGGATTCTCCTTGCGCACGAACGTCAAGGCCCCGGCCGAAAAAGCAAGGGTCCTCCGGGGTCGCCGGCTTTCAGAGGACGTCAGACGAGCCGCCTTGCTCCAGCGTGCGCTACGGCTTCAGGTTGCGCGGCAAAGCCGCCGCCTCGGCCGGGCTGAGCAGGGTCATGCTGCTGACGATGCAGGGGACGGGGATCGCGCCCGGCCCGGACTCGGAGACCCGCAGGTCGAAGTCCAGCGGGCTGCAATACATGTTCGAGCCCCGCACTTGGGTGATGAGGTGCGCGTCCCCGTACTTGAGCTGTGGACAGGCGTTGCTGAAGCCGAGCCGATAGAACTTGTTCACCCCGACTCTCACAATGATCGCACGGGCGTCGGGCGTCGCCTTCCAGCCGTTCCAGTCGTTGGGGTAGAAGCAGATGTTCGGTTCCGGCTTGGCCTGAGCGGCCCCGATCGAGGCGAGGGCCAGCGCCGCCGCCGCCGCAAGGGCGCCCTTGATCCATCCGCTTGACATTGTCTTCCTCCTGAAGGGGCGCGTTCGCGCCGCTCGGTATGTTTAATCCCCCGTGGAACGTGAAAGTTCGACGGAGAATGCCTCAAATCGGGCGATATCGGAAGCGCCGACCTCAGATGGTCGGCCGCTCGGTGAATCCCAGCCCGCCCTCGTCCTCGGCGGGGACGCGTTCCAGCGCGGTGACGTGCGCGCCCGGCGGTCCCTGCTCGCAGGCTTCGGCGAGGACAGCGAGGGCGTCCGGCGGCCCCACCGCGAGGATCTCGACCGCGCCGTCGCGCCGATTGCGCACCCACCCGCGCAGGCCGAGGCGCCGCGCCTCGCCGATCGTCCACCATCGGTATCCGACGCCCTGCACCCGGCCCCAGACCACCAGTCGGATCGCCAGGTCTCGCGTCAAGCCGCATCCCCGCCCGGGTCGCCGCCCGAACACGCCTGGGCGAGTGGCGAGCGGCGGCGTTCCTCCGCGGCGCGAAGCCAGCGCGCGCGCAGCGCTCCTGGCCGTTCGCCATGAGGCTCGTCCAGGAAGTCGGCCCGGACCACCCTGTCGGTGCGGAAGTGGCGAAAGCCGTCGCGCAGCTCGCACCAGGCCACCAGCATCCTCACCGCCTCCAGATACCCCACCGTCACCGGCCAGATCACCCGATCGGTGAGCGCGCCCCGCTCGTCGCGGTAGTCGAGGCGGATCTTCCGCCCGGCCCGGATCCACGCGCGGGTGCGGGCGATGTCGAGGCCGTCGGGCGGCGGCGTCCGGCTGGGGGGCACGCCAGCGGCGGGCTCCAGTACGAAGGGGCGCAACCGCTCGGGGACCGAAGCGGCGATCTTCGCGATCAGGTCCTGGGCGGCCTTGCCGAGGACCGCATCCCCGCGCGCCACCACCCACTGCGCGCCCAGCACCGCGGCCTCTATCTCGTCGGGCGTCAGCATAAGCGGCGGCATGTCGAAGCCGCCGTCCAGCACATAGCCGAGCCCCGCCTCGCCGCGGATCGGCACCCGCTGGCCCACCAGGTCGGCGATGTCGCGGTAGACGGTGCGGCGCGAGGTCTCCAGCTCCGCCGCGATCGCTTCGGCGGTGACCGGACCGCGGCCGCGGCGCAGGATCTGGATGATCTGGAAGAGCCGGTCTGCGCGCCTCATCGCCAAACGCCCGCTGCTGACTCCATGCTGTCAACAGGGGCGGATTATGCAACCCCCTGTCGCGCCGACCTCACCGGACAGGAGAAGGACCATGATCACCCTCTACCACGCCCCCAGATCGCGCTCGTCGCGGATGATCTGGCTGCTCGAGGAGCTCGGCGCGCCCTATGCGATCCGGCCGGTAAGCATCTTCCGGCCGATGGCGGGCGAGGGCGAGCCCGACCCCGTCAATCCGCATCCCGACAAGCTGGTCCCGGCGATCGAGCACGACGGGGTGGTGATCACCGAATCGATCGCCATCGCCCTCTACCTGACCGACGCGTTTCCGTCGGCGGGCGTGGGCCCGCTGGCGGGGGACCCGAAGCGGGGGCCCTATCTCTCATGGTTCGGCTGGTACGCCTCGCACCTCGAGGCGGCGATCTTCGCCCAGTTCGCCGGCGAACTCGATCGGCCGGACCGGCGCCGCAACTACGACGCGGTGATCCGCAGGCTCGAGACCGCCTTGGCGCGCGGGCCTTATCTGCTGGGCGAGAGCTTCTCGGCCGCCGACCTCATCGTCGGCAGCGCGATCGGGTGGGCGCGCCAGGCGTTTCCCGAAAGTCCCGCTCTCGACGCCTATTCGGAGCGGCTGAAGGCGCGTCCGGCCGCCGTGCGGGGGGTGGCCAAGGATGAGGCCGAGGGCGTTCAGCGGGCTGCCTAGACGTCCGCCCTACCTCGCCAGGCGTTCTCGCAGGCGCGCCACCAGGCGCCGCGCCGGCTCGCGGCCGAAGAACACGTAGAGTCCGGATCCGAAAACCGCGCCTGCCCAAAAATAGGCGTCCATGCTCGCCCTCCTGCTCTGGCAGGGGAGGCTATAGATGGACGCCCGCCTCGGGCCTAGGGCGGGCGCGGCGCCTGCGACCTTTGGCGCGAAGCCCGGTCTTCGCGGCGAATCCCGGGTCTCGCGCCTCAGGCGAGGATCACAATACGCGCGGCCGAGAGATGGCGTGGTAGATGACCAGCAGCACGATCGCCCCCACCGCGGCTACGAAGATGCTGTAGAGGTTGATCCCGCTGACGCCGGTGTGGCCGAACATCCGGAACAGGAAGCCGCCGACAAAGGCGCCGACGACGCCCAGCACGATGTCCATCAGCAACCCTTCGCCGCGGCGATTGACAATCATGCTGGCGATCCATCCGGCGATGAGGCCAACAACAAGCCAAGCAACAATCGACATGTGACGTTCCTCCGTATCCTTGTCGGGCCGGGTTTCGGAATTAACCGGTCGCTTCGCGGCTTAATTGCTTAAGACGAAGCTTGGTTCCCCGCTCCAACGCACCGGCGATCTTTGGCCTCCGGAGGCTAGGCGCCGGTGTAGACCGGCTTGCGCTTCTCGAGGAAAGCGCGACGGCCCTCCATGGAATCGCTGGTCTTGCTGCAGAGCACCTGGTTGCGGTTCTCGATCGCCATGGCCGCCTCGAGGCTGGGCGCGTCGGTCGCCATGGCGAGGCCTTCCTTGGTGAGGCGCAGACCCATGGGCGAAGTATCCAGCATCTCTTCGACATAGGTCTGGGCCGCCGCTTCGAGCTGGTCGTCGGGAACCACCTCCGAGACGAGCCCCACCGCCAGCGCCCGCTGGGCCTGGATGAACCGGCCGGTCAGCATCAGCTCCGAAGCGAGCGTGAGGCCGACGATCCTCGGAAGGAAGTAGCTCACCCCCATGTCGCAGGCGGAAAGCCCGATGCGGATGAAGGCGGCGTTCATCCTGGCGCTCTCGCCGGCGATTCGGATGTCGGAGGCCAGCGCGAAGGCGAAGCCGCCGCCGCAGGCCGGCCCGTGGACGAGCGAGACGATCGGCTGCGGACAACGGCGCATCTTGATGTAGACGTCGGCCAGGTAGCCCTGGAAGCCAAAGCCGGCGCCGAAGGGCGCGGCTTCCTCGATGCGGCCTTCGCGCTGCTTGATGTCGAGGCCAGCGCAGAACGCGCGGCCAGCGCCGCGCATCACCACGATGCGGGTGTCGCGATCGTTGAACAGCCGCCCGAAATAGTCGTTGAGGTCCGCCACCATCTCCACCGAGATGGCGTTCAGCGACTCCGGCCGGTTGAGGGTGAGCCAGTCCACTTGGCCACGCTTTTCGACGACGATGGTGCTGTACAGGCTTTCCCTGGCCACAAGACCGCTCCTCTGTGCTATTCGCGGCGATCAGAAGGCCGACGCCTACGATGTCAAGCCGGTTCGATCTGGGCGGGCTCGCCTCGTCTGTCGCGTCGATTGCATCTTTCGAAGTCCGGATCGAGAGGTTACTGGTCAAGTCTCGAACGGATCGACGATTCATCCGTTAGCGCGCTCGGAGGGGATTCGCGCGTTCGGCGAACAGAGTTCGGGAGGCAATGTGCAGAACAGGCCATCGATCGCCGGCGACCATCCCCGTCCGGGCATTTCCTGCGTCGTCTGCGCCTACAACGAGGCCGACCGCATCCAGAACATCCTCGATGTGATCGTCGGACATCCGGCGATCGACGAGATCATCGTGGTCAACGACGGGTCCACGGACGCCACCGAGGCGCTGCTGAAACGCTACCCCGAGGTGCAGGCCCTCTCCCACACCCCGAACCGGGGAAAGACCTATGCGCTCAGCCGCGGCGTGGCGGCGGCCAGGTGCGATCACCTGATGCTGCTCGACGCGGATCTGGCCGGGGTCACCCCGGCGGACATCGACGCCCTGGCCGCGCCGGTGATGCGGGGCGAGGCCGAGGTCAGCATTTCGCTGCGGAGCAACAGCCTCTGGATCTATCGGCGCTTGGGCCTCGACTTCGTCTCCGGGGAGCGGGTCGTCCCCAAGGCGCTGCTGGATGGCGCGGTGGAGACCATGCAGCGGCTGCCGCGGTGGGGCGGCGAGGTCTACATGAACGACCTCTTCATCCGGGCGGGCTGCCGGATCGCGGTGGTGAAGTGGCCCAGGGTCTTCAACATCCGCAAGTACCAGAAGACCGGCATGTGGCGGGGGGCCTTGGCCGAAGCGAGCATGATCGCCGACGCCCTTAGCGTCCTCTCCCCCCTCGGCCTGGTGCGCCAGCATGTCGGCCTGCTGCGGCTGGTGTGCCGTCCGACGTGGCGCAGCCGCGTGCTGGGCCTCGCCCAGCGGGTGCTCCTGGCGCCGGCCGCGCCCGACTAAAGGGCGTCAGCGTCCGATCGCGAGGAACCGCTCGGCCCGCTGGCGGCGCAGCTCGTCGGGGCCGAGCGCCAAGAGCGGCGTCAGCTCCGCTTCGATCGCATCGCCGGTCGCGTCGATGGCCGCGGCCGGGTCGGCGTGGGCGCCGCCGACCGGTTCGGCGACGATCCGGTCGATGATCTTGAAGTCGATGAGGTCCTGGGCGGTGATCTTCATGGCCATGGCCGCGCCGCGGGCGAGCGCCCCGTCGCGCAACAGGATCGAGGCGCAGCCCTCGGGGCTGATCACCGAATAGATCGAGTGCTCGAGGATCAGCACCTTGTTGGCGGCGGCGATGCCGATCGCGCCGCCGCTCATGCCCTCGCCGATGATGGCGCAGATCATCGGGGTCCCGAGGCTCAGGCACCGCTCGGTCGCCCGGGCGATGGCCTCGGCGACGCCCCGCTCCTCGCTGCCGAGGCCCGGATAGGCGCCCCCGGTGTCGACGAAGGAGAGCACCGGCAGGCCGAACTGGTCGGCCAGGTCCATCAGCCGCACCGCCTTGCGAAAGCCCTCCGGGCGGGCGGCCCCGAAGTTGTGCTTGATGCGGGTGGTGGTGTCGTGGCCTTTCTCCTGGCCGATCACCATCACCGGCTGGCCGCGGAAACGCCCCATGCCGCCGACGATCGCCTGGTCGTCGGCGAACTTGCGGTCGCCCCGAAGCTCGACGAACTCCTCGATCAGGCCGGCGGCGTAGTCGACGAAATGGGGGCGGCCCGGGTGGCGCGAGACCTGGGTCTTCTGCCAGCCGTCGAGATGCGCGTAGGTCTCGCGACGCAGATCGGCGACCCTCGCCCGTAGCGCGTCAATCTCCGCGTCGAAAGCCTGGCCCCCGGCCGTCTCGGAGAGCTTGGACAGCTCCTCGATCTTGGCCTCAAGCTCCCCGATCGGCCTCTCGAACTCGAGATAATGCGCCGCCATGCTTCCCGAACGCGCTTCCCCGCAAAGCGCGGCAAACTAGGGAGGGTCCCGAAAAAAGGGAAACCTTTCTTGCGTGGGTGCGACGGCGAGGCGCGTGCCGGACGCCACGGCGCCCCCCCCCGGCGGCGGGACTTTAGCTTCGCTATATTGCCTTCTTGGCCGTTGGAACCTTCACCTGTCGTCACCGTTACCAAATGCACACGAGGAAACACCCTCTGGAAGGGCGATCGATATGAGTACTCCAGAAATAGTCATCTTATCCCTGGTCGTCGTACTATTGCTGGTGGCGGCGGCGTTCTTGGTTCGCCGGCGGCGGAGCCACGATTTGCGCTCGCGATTCGGCCCCGAATACGAGCGGGCCGTGGAGGAGCGAGGCGGGTCCCGGGCCGCCGAAGCCCAGTTGGCCGAGCGGGAGAAACGGGTCAGGCATTACCGTCTGACGGCGCTCGGCGCCGAGGAGCGCCAGCGATTCGCCCTCGCCTGGCGGAAGCTGCAGGCGCAGTTCGTGGACAATCCGAAGGCCGCCACGACTGAGGCCGACGCGCTGATCGGCCGGGTGATGTCCGCCCGGGGCTATCCGGAGGGCGAGTTCGACCGGCGGCTCGAGGACCTGTCGGTGGATCACGCCGAGGCGGTCCAGAACTACCGGGCCGCCCACGAGGTGGCGCTCCGGCATGCGCGGGGCGAGGCCGGCACCGAGGACATGCGCCAGGCGATGATCGGCTACCGGACCTTGTTCGACGACCTGGTCGGCGAGGCGCCGGAAACCCGCCGCCTGGCGTCCTGACGGAGGAGGAAGACATGAACGAGCGCGAACAGTCCATCGAGAGCAATCCCGACCTGCAGCGCCGAGAGGCGCGCCAGGCCGAGCAAGCAGCGGAAGAGCGTCGCGCCATGGCGGCGCCGGCGCCGGCCAACCTCCAGGATGGGGAAGGCCTGACCACAGCCGACCTGGCCAGCGCCGACCAGCCGGCGGCGGGACGACCCGAGGAGGCGAGGTCCTTCGCACCGAAGGCGCCGGCGCTTTCCTCCGATGCGGAGCAGATGACGCCGCTGTTCGCCGGCGGCGAGGCCCAGGAGCTCAAGGTCAAATGGGACCAGATCCAGGCCGGCTTTGTCGACGCCCCCCGGGCGGCGGTGGAACAGGCCGACGGCCTCGTGGCGCAGACCATGAAGCGCCTCGCCGAGATGTTCGCCGAGGAGCGCTCCAAGCTCGAAGGCCAGTGGGACCGCGGCGACGACGTCTCCACCGAGGACCTGCGTGTGGCGCTGCGCCGCTACCGGTCGTTCTTCACGCGGCTCGTCTCGATCTGAAGCTCAACCCTCGGCCGGGTCAGCGCCGGCCGAGGGGGTGCTTCTTCTCCACCACCTCCCGCAGCCGTCCCTGGGCGACGTGGGTGTAGATCTGGGTGGTGGCGATATCGGCGTGGCCGAGCAGGGTCTGGACCACCCTGAGGTCCGCGCCGCCCTCCAGCAGGTGGGTGGCGAAGGCGTGCCGCAGCACGTGCGGTCCGACCGTGGCGGGATCCAGCCCGGCGGCCAGCGCGGTCTCGTGGAGGAGCTGGGCGAATCTGCGGGACGTCAATCGCCCGCTCGCGCCCCGAGAGGGGAAGAGCCAGGGGCTCTGCTTGACGCCCGCCGGCAGGTGCGCGGCGCGGACGGCCAGATAGGCCTTGATCGCCTCGCGCGCGGCCTCGTTCAGGGGCGCAAGCCGTTCCTTGCCGCCCTTGCCCCTGACCATCAGATAGGCCGGATCGCGGGCGACGGCGCTCAGGGGCAGGCCCAGCAGCTCCGAGACCCGGAGCCCGGAGGCGTAGGTCAGCTCGATCAGGCAGGCCAGCCGGACCCCCGCGGCGCCGTCCTTCTCGCCGGCGGCGTCGATCAGCTGCTCCACTTCCGCATGGGTCAGGGCGTTGGGCAGCGGTCGCCCCTTCTTCGGGGCGTCCACGCGCCGGGAGGGGTCGTCGGCGCGCCAGCTCTCGGCGAGCACGAACCGGTAAAACTGGCGCAGGGCGGCGCGGCGGCGGGCGGCGGTGGCTGGGGCGAGGCCGCGGGCGCCGAGGTCGGCGAAATAGGCTTCGATGTCCTCGGGGCCGGCGCCGGCGAGGCTCCTTCGCTTGCGGGCGAGCCAGGCCTCGGCGTCTTCCAGGTCGCGGCGGTAGGCGGCGAGGGTGTTGGCCGCGGCGGCGCGCTCGGCGGCCATCATCTCCAGGAAGGCCTCGCGCCAGGCCACGCTCGCCCCTGAAGTTGGCGGCGCCGGCTCCGCTCGTGTAAAGCCGCTGGCGGACATGGACTCAACCCCCCTCGCTCCGGACAAGACCATCGCCCTCGTCGGCCTTTCCGGCGTGGGCAAGAGCAGCATCGGGCGTCGTCTCGCCGCCGCCCTCGGGATGCCGTTCCGCGACGCCGACGCCGAGGTCGAGGCAGCCGCCGGATGCGACATCTCTGAAATCTTCAGTCAATATGGGGAGGAGGCGTTTCGCGACGGTGAACGGCGGGTGATCGCCCGCCTGCTGGCCGAGCCGCCGCATGTGCTCGCCACCGGCGGCGGCGCCTTCCTCAACCCGGAGACGCGACGGCTCATCAAGGAGAAGGCGATCTCGATCTGGCTGAAGGCGGACGTCGACGTGCTGGCGCGCCGGGTGGCGCGTAAGGGGAACCGGCCGCTGCTGGCCGGAAAGGACGCCTGGGAGGTGCTGCGCGCCCAGGCCCGCGACCGCTATCCTACCTATGCCGAGGCCGACATCGCCGTGGAGACGGGCGATGCAGTCCATCAGGAAGCGGTGACGGCGATCCTGAAGGCGCTGGCGCGCCGCACCGCGGAGGCGTCGTCGTGACTGTCGCGGTGCGCGTCGGTCTGGGCCCCCGATCGTACGAAGTGCTGATCGGCCGGGGGCTGGTGGACGCCGCGGCCGAGCATGTCGGTCCCCTGCTCAAGCGCCGGCGCACGGCCATCGTGATGGACGAGACGGTCGATGCGCTCCACGGCCCGCGGCTGATCGGGGCGCTGGAGGCCGGCGGCGTCGCCGCCGAAGCCATCGTGGTCGCGCCCGGCGAACAGACCAAGAGCTTCGCCGAGCTCGAGCGGCTTTGCGGACGGCTCCTGGACCTGGAGCTGGATCGGAGCGATCTCGTGCTTGCCTTCGGCGGCGGGGTGGTGGGCGACTTGGCCGGTTTCGCGGCGGCGATCTTCAAGCGGGGCATCGGCTTCGTCCAAATCCCGACCACCTTGCTGGCGCAGGTGGATTCCTCGGTGGGCGGCAAGACGGCGATCGACGCGCCCCAGGGCAAGAACCTCATCGGCGCGTTCCATCAGCCGAGGCTGGTGCTGGCCGACCTCTCCATGCTGGACACCCTGCCCGACCGGGAGCTGCGGTGCGGCTACGCCGAGGTGCTCAAGTACGGCCTCCTGGGCGATCCGGCCTTCTTCGAATGGCTGGAGGGCGCCGGTCCTGCGGTGCTGGCCCGCGAGGAAGGCGCGCTCGCCCGCGCCGTCGCGCGGTCGGTGGAGATGAAGGCCGAGATCGTCGCCGAAGACGAGCGGGAGGCCGGCCGCCGGGCCCTGCTCAACCTCGGACACACCTTCGCCCACGCACTCGAGGCCCAGGTGGGTTTCGACGAGGGGCTGAAGCACGGCGAGGCGGTGGGCCTCGGCTGCGCCATGGCGTTCCGTTTCTCGGCCTTCCTCGGCCAATGTCCGGCGCAGGACGCGGCGCGGGCGTGCCAGGCGGTCGCCGCCGCCGGCTTGCCGTCGACGCTCGCCGAGCTCGCGGACGGAACGTTCTCGGCCGAGGCGCTGCTCGGCCGCATGGCCCAGGACAAGAAGGCCGAGGGAGGCGCGCTCACCTTCGTCCTCGCGCGCCGGCTCGGCGAGGCGTTCGTCGCCAAGGGCGTCGATCGGGAGGCCGTCCGCGGGTTCCTCATCGGCGAGGGGGCGCGCGGTTGAGAGCGGAGGTCGTCGCGCTCGCGCCGGTGCTGATCTGTCTGCTGGCGGTTTCGGCGGTCTTCTCGGCGGCCGAGACGGCTTTGGTGGGGGCCAGCCGCAATCGCATGCACCAGCTGGAGCGGGATGGCGACCGCGCCGCCGGCCGTGTGAACCGCCTGATCGGCGATCAGGAGAAGATGATCGGCGCCATCCTCTTGGGCGCCAACGTGATCAACATCCTCGCCTCGGTCCTCACCACCGAGGTGCTGGCCAAGGCGGTGCCGGGGGCCTTGGGGGTGGTGATCTCCACGGCGGTGATGACCGCGCTGGTGCTCATCTTCGCGGAGGTGCTTCCCAAGACCCTGGCCATCTTCCGGTCCGACGACATCGCCCGCATCCTTTCGGGCCCGGCGACCGTGGTGGTCACGCTGCTGGGGCCGATCGTAAGCACGGTCCAATGGCTGGTGCGTCGCGTCCTGCGCCTGTTCGGCGTGCGGCTCGATGCGGGAACCGACGTCCTGGCGGCCCACGAGGAGATCCGCGGCGCGGTCGAGTACCATCACGCCGAGGGCCTAGTGGAGAGCCGCGACCGTCGGATGCTCGGCGGGGTGCTCGACCTGGCCGAGCTGGACGTCTCGGAAGTGATGGTGCACCGCCGCCAGATCGTCATGCTGGACGTGGACGCCCCGGCCGCCGAGGTCGTCAGGGAGGCCCTCGACAGCCCCTACACCCGTCTTCCGCTCTACCGGCACGATCCGGAGAACGTGGTCGGCGTCCTGCACGCCAAGGATGTCGCCCGCGCCATCGCGGGGGCCGGGGACCTCGCCCAGATCAGGGTCGCCGAGATCGCCACCGAGCCCTGGTTCATCCCCGAGACCACCAACCTGAAGGACCAGCTGAACGCCTTCCTGAAGCGGCGGACCCATTTCGCCCTGGTGGTGGACGAATACGGCGCCCTGCAGGGCCTGGTGACCCTCGAGGACATCCTGGAGGAGATCGTCGGCGAGATCGAGGACGAGCACGACCTGGCCATCGAGGGGGTGCGCCGCCAGCCCGACGCCTCGGTGGTGGTGGACGGCCAGGTCACCATCCGCGACCTCAACCGGGCCCTCGACTGGAACCTGCCCGACGAGCATGCGGTCACCGTCGCCGGCCTGGTCATCCACGAGGCCCAGACGATCCCCGATCCCGGCCAGACCTTCATCTTCCACGGACACCGGTTCCAGGTGCTGCGCCGGCAGCGCAACCAGATCACGGCGCTGCGGGTGGGCCCGCCGGCCGCTCCTGAGGACGACACCTGAGCCAGTGTGGTGAATTTGAAGTCCGCTCGATTGATGGGGCGGGCGCTGAAGCGAACTTCAAATTCGTAAACCACACTAAATTCAAAGCTTTGCCCGTGTCCTTGTCGAGTCCGAAGTTCGCTCGGCGCCCATCCCCTCCACTGGCGAGCTTCGGACTCGGGACACTAGCCCCGCCGCGTGCGTTTTCGTGCTTGACCTCAGCGCTCGCGGCGGCCCTCATTCGGCCTCTCGCAGGCCGCCGGAGTCCGACATGGTTGCCGACTTCAAAGGGCGTCGCGTGCTGGTGGTCGAAGACGAGATGATGATCGCCATGCTGGTCGAGGACATGCTCGCCGAGCTCGGCTGCGACGTGGTGGGGCCGGC
>JAFBAO010000039.1 GCA_019247715.1 Caulobacteraceae bacterium | reverse complement strand
CCGTCGATGGTGATCTCGCTCGCCCCGCCGTCGCCGGCGGTGAAGCTGATCTCTTCGACGACCTTCTCCAGCACCGTCTGAAGCCGGCGGGCGCCGATGTTCTCCACTGCGCCGTTCACGGCCACGGCGGCGTCGGCCAGGGCGTCGACGGCGTCGGCGGTGAAGGTGAGGGTCACGCCTTCGGTGGCCATCAGCGCCTGGTGCTGGCGGATCAGGTTGGCCTCGGGCTCGGTGAGGATCCGGCGAAGGTCGTCGCGGGTGAGAGCCTTCAGCTCCACCCGGATCGGCAGGCGCCCCTGCAGCTCGGGCAGCAGGTCCGAGGGCTTGGCCACATGGAAGGCGCCCGAGGCGATGAACAGGATATGGTCGGTCTTTACCGGGCCGTACTTGGTGGAGACCGTCGTCCCTTCGATGAGCGGCAGCAGGTCGCGCTGGACGCCCTCGCGCGAGACATCGGCGCCGGCCCGCTCGCTGCGCGAGGCCACCTTGTCGATCTCGTCGAGAAAGACGATGCCGGTGTCCTGGGCCAGCGCCACCGCTTCCTGGGCCGCCGCTTCTTGGTCGACCAGGTTGTCGCTCTCCTCGGCGATCAGCGGCCCCCAGGCGGCCCCGACGGTGGTCTTGTGGGTCTTGGTGCGCCCGCCGAAGGCCTTGCCCATGATCTCCGACAGGTTCAGCACCCCCATGGAGGCGCCCGGCTGGCCGGGGATCTCGAAGCCCTGGAAGGGGCCGCTGTTGTCCGCGAGGGTGAGCTCGACATCCTTGTCGTCGAGCTCGCCGGCCCGCAGCCGGCGGCGGAAGCTTTCGCGGGTGGCCGACCCGGCGCCCGGCCCCACGAGCGCGTCCAAGAGTCGCTCCTCGGCGGCGGCCTCCGCCTTGGCCCGCACACCGGCCCGACGGCGGTCGCCGATCATGCCGACGGCGATCTCCACCAGGTCGCGGACAATCTGGTCGACGTCGCGGCCCACGTAGCCGACCTCAGTGAACTTGGTGGCCTCGACCTTCAGGAAGGGCGCTTGCGCCAGGCGTGCGAGCCGCCGGGCGATCTCGGTCTTGCCCACCCCGGTGGGGCCGATCATCAGGATGTTCTTCGGGGTCACCTCGTCGCGCAGCTCCGGCGCCAGCCGGCGCCGGCGCCAGCGGTTGCGCAGCGCCACCGCCACCGCCCGCTTGGCTTCGGCGTGGCCGACCACGTACCGGTCGAGCTCGGAGACGATCTCGCGCGGGGAAAACTCGCTCATTCAGTCCAGGCGTTCGACGGTGAGGTTGCGGTTGGTGTAGACGCAGATGTCGGCGGCGATGCCCATCGCCTTCCGCGCGATATCCTCGGCGTCGCGATCGCTGTCCAACATCGCCAGCGCCGCGGCGAGGGCGTAGTTGCCGCCCGAGCCGATCGCCGCGACCCCGCCGTCCGGCTCCAGCACGTCGCCCACCCCGGTGACCGTGAACATCGCCGTACGGTCGGCCACGATCAGCATCGCCTCCAGTCGGCGCAGGTAGCGGTCGGTCCGCCAGTCCTTGGCGAGGTCGACGCAGGCGCGGGCCAGCTGCTCCGGATACTGCTCCAGCTTGGCCTCGAGCCGTTCCAGCAGGGTGAAGGCGTCGGCGGTGGCGCCGGCGAAACCGGCCAGGACCCGCCCGCCGGCCAGGGTGCGCACCTTGCGCGCCGCGCCCTTGACGATGGTCTGGCCCATGGAGACCTGGCCGTCGCCGGCGATCACGGTGGATCCGCCCTTGCGCACCGCCAGGATGGTGGTCCCATGCCAGTCTGGAAAATTCGGCATCGTCCGCGCATGTGGCGGCGACGGCAGGCAGGGTCAAGGATGAGCTTTTCCGACGAGGAAGTGGAGCGCTACGCCCGCCACCTGGTGCTGCGTGAGATCGGCGGCCCGGGGCAGCAGCGGCTGAAGGCGGCGCGGGCCTTGATCGTCGGGGCCGGCGGCCTGGGCGCCCCCGCGGCGCTCTACCTGGCGGCCGCGGGCCTCGGGTCGATGGCGATCGTCGACCCCGACACGGTGAGCCTCTCCAACCTTCAGCGTCAGGTGCTCTACGCCACCGCCGACGACGGCGCCTCGAAAGTGGCCCGGGCGGCCGCGCGGCTTAAGGCCCTCAACCCGCACGTCCGGATCGAGCCGGTCGCCGAGCGGCTCGATGAAGGCGGCGCGCGCCGCCTCGTCGCCGGCTGCGACCTGGTGCTGGATGGCACCGACGACTTCGCCACCCGCTTCGCCGTCAACGCCGCCTGCGTCGCCGAGGGCGTGACGCTGGTCTCCGGCGCCATCGGCCGCTGGACCGGCCAGGTCGGGGTCTTCGCCGGCCGGCCCTGCTACCGTTGCCTGGTGCCCGAAATCCCTCCCGAGGCCGAGACCTGCGCCATGGTGGGCGTGGTGGGCGCGCTGGCGGGCGTGATCGGCTCGATGATGGCGCTGGAGGCGATCAAGCTTGTCGCCGGGGCCGGGGAGCCGCTCACCGGGCGGCTGCTGATCTACGACGCCCTGTCGGCCGAGGCGCGCACCGTGCGGGTGGGCGCCGATCCGCACTGCCCGGTCTGCGGTCCGCGCCCTTAAAGCATCGCCGGGATGACCCGGTCAGGGGGATTGTGGCCGTCCATCCAGGTGCGAATGTTGACGATCACCTTCTCGCCCATGTCCACCCGGGCCTCCATGGTGGCCGAGCCCATGTGCGGCAGCAGCACCACGTTGGGCAGCTTCAGGAGCTTCGGATTGATGGCCGGCTCGTGCTCGTAGACGTCGAGGCCGGCGCCGGCGAGCTCCCCGGCCGCCAGCATCGCCGCCAGCGCCGCCTCGTCGATGATCTCGCCCCGGGCGGTGTTGACGATGATGGCGTGCGGCCGCACCAGCTTCAGGCGCCGGGCCGAGAGCAGGTGATAGGTCCCGGGCGTGTGGGGACAGTTGACCGAGATCACGTCCATCCGGGCGAGCATCTGGTCGAGGCTCTCCCAGTAGGTGGCTTCCAGCTCCTCGGCGATCCGCGGGCTCACCGGCTTTCGGTTGTGGTAGTGGATCGAGAGACCGAAGGCGCGGGCCCGGCGGGCGAGCGCCTGGCCGATCCGGCCCATGCCCACCACGCCCAGCCGCTTGCCGCTGATCCGCCGGCCGAGCATCCAGGTGGGCGACCAGCCGTGGAACGCGCCCGCCTTCACCGCCTCGGCGCCCTCCACCACCCGCCGCGCGACCGCCATGATCAGCCCCATGGTGAGATCGGCGGTGTCGTCGGTGAGCACGCCCGGCGTGTTGGTGACGAGGAGGCCGCGTTGGGTTGCGGCGGCGACGTCGATATGGTCGACCCCGGCCCCGAAGTTGGCGATCAGCTTCAGCCGCTCGCCGGCCTGGTCGATGACCTTGCGGTCGATCCGGTCGGTGATGGTGGGCGCGAGCACGTCGGCCCGCTGCATGGCGCCGGCCAGCGCCTCCTGGCTCATCGGCTCGTCGCTCAGGTTGAGCTCGGTGTCGAAAAGCTCGCGCATCCGCGTCTCCACCAGATCCGGGAGCTTGCGGGTGACGACGACTTTCGGCTTGCGGACGGCCATCTGGAACCTGACAAGGGCGGGTCCCGACCGTAGCAAAGCGGTGCGGGGCGGCCAAGCAAGGCGGCCGGGGCTTCAAATCCGCGACGCAAGTGTGGTGAATTGGAGGTTCGCTCGATTTTGGAGGCCCGCCCCATCCTCTGGCGAACTTCGGACTCAGGACACTAGCGTCGGGGGGCGCATGAGGAAGGCGAGAACCAGCGTCGTGGCGATGGCGGCGACCCTCGCCCTGGCCGGCTGCGGCGGCCGCGGCGGCGAAGGCCAGGATTGTCCGCCGGGCGCCCAGACCGCGACCCCGTCCGGCTATTGCGTGCCCCGCTACCTCAGCCTCAAGCGTGGGGAGGTGTTCGGTCGCAAAGGGCCAGGGCGGGATTACCCGGCCGTCTTCGTCTACCACGCCCGGGGCCTGCCGGTGCAGGTGGTGGACGAGACCAGCGACTGGCGCCGGATCTGCGATCCGGACGGCGGCCTCGTGTGGGTGAGCCGGGCCATGGTGGACGGGCGGCGGACGGTCTTCGCCAAGGGGGGCCAGCCGGTCCCCTTCCGTCGGGCGCCGCGCGACGACGCCCCCATCGCCGGCTATCTGCGACCGCGGGCTATCGCGGACCTCAAGGGCGCCCAGGAAGGCTGGCGACGAATCAGCGTGGGCGGCGACACCGGCTGGGTGAAGACCGGCGAGGTTTGGGGGCTCGACCCGGCGCCCCAATGCCATTGAGCCCGCCGCCCGGGCCTGATAGGGCGGGGCATGAGCCTGGAGACCATGACCAAGAGCCGCTTCGACACGCCCGAGCTCCTGGCCTGTTCGCGCGGCGAGCTCTTCGGCCCGGGCAACGCCCAGCTCCCGGCGCCGCCGATGCTGATGTTCGACCGCATCACCCACATCGCCGCGGGCGACGGCGCGCACGGCAAGGGCTCGATGCGCGCCGAGCTCGACGTCCGCCCGGACCTCTGGTTCTTCGGCTGCCACTTCATCGGCGACCCGGTGATGCCGGGCTGTCTCGGCCTCGACGCCCTTTGGCAGATGGTGGGGTTCTTCCTGGCCTGGTCGGGGGCGCCCGGGCGAGGCCGGGCCCTGGGGGTCGGCGAAGTGAAATTCGCCGGCCAGGTCACGCCGGCGGTCACCAAGGTGACCTACAAGGTGGACTTCAAGAAGGTCATCCTCCGGCGCCTGGTGCTCGGCGTCGCCGATGGGGTTCTGGAGGCGGACGGGCGCCCTATCTATGAGGCGCGCGATCTGAGAGTAGGTCTGTTCAGCGCCGCCGACCTCGTGTGAGGCGGCGAAAGCGTTGGGCGCGAAGGATGATCCGTCATCCCTTCGTGTCCTTGTCCGGTAGGGAGCACGGGAGGCGTCATGCGTCGCGTCGCGGTGACCGGCATCGGGATCGTCTCGGCGATCGGCGTCAGCGCCAATGAGGTGCTGGCGTCTCTGCGCGAGGCGCGCTCCGGCGTTTCCGCCGCGCCCGAATACGCCGAGCTCGGCTTCCGTTGCCAAGTGCATGCGCGCCCCGACATCGACTGGGAAGCGGCGGTGGACCGGCGCGCCGCCCGCTTCCTTGCGCCGGGAACGGCCTATGCGCACCTGGCCATGGAGCAGGCCATCGCCGACGCGCACCTGGAGGCCGCTGAGGTCTCCAACGAGCGCACCGGGCTGATCGTCGGATCCGGGGGCCCTTCCACGAGCTCCATCGTCGGGGCCGCCGACACCGCCCGCGCCAAGGGGGTCAAGCGGATCGGCCCCTTCGCGGTCCCCAAGGCGATGAGCTCGGGACCCTCGGCGACGCTGGCCACCTGGTTCAAGATCAAGGGCCTCAACTTCTCGATCTCTTCGGCCTGCGCCACCTCCACCCACTGCATCGGGGCGGGCGCCGAGCAGATCGCCCTCGGCAAGCAGGACGTCGTCTTCGCCGGCGGCTGCGAGGAGGTGGACTGGACGCTCTCGGCGCTGTTCGACGCCATGGGGGCGATGACCAGCCGCTTCAACGCCACCCCGGCCAAGGCCAGCCGCGCCTACGACATCGACCGCGACGGCTTCGTCATCGCCGGCGGCGCCGGGGTGGTGGTGCTGGAGACTCTGGAGCGCGCCAAGGCCCGCGGCGCCCGGATCTATGGCGAGATCGTCGGGTACGCGGCCAATTCGGACGGGTTCGACATGGTCGCCCCATCGGGCGAAGGCGCGGCGCGCTGCATGCGCCTGGCGCTCGGCCAGGCGGGGGACCGCGCCATCGACTACCTCAACCCCCACGGCACCGGCACGCCCCTCGGCGATGTCCGGGAGATGGAGGCGGTGCGCGACGTGTTCGGCGCCAAGCCGCCGCTGATCTCGTCCACCAAATCGCTCACCGGCCACAGCCTGGGCGCCGCCGGCGCCCAGGAGGCGATCTACTGCCTCCTGATGATGCAGAACGGCTTCGTCTGCGAGAGCGCCAACATCGAGACGCTCGATCCGGCCTTCGCCGACCTGCCGATCGTCCGCGAGCGCCTCGAGCGGCCGGTGGGGACGGTGATGTCCAACTCCTTCGGCTTCGGCGGCACCAACGGCTGTCTGGTGATGAGCCGTCTGGACGCCTGACGCGACGAAGTCCAAAAGTCGGAGCACGCGTCAACCGGAGCATCACCCCCCATGGCCGACGAGTACGACCTGCCCAAAGGCGACCTCATGCGCGGCAAGAGGGGGCTGGTGATGGGGGTGGCCAACCACCAGTCGCTCGCCTGGGGCATCTCCACCCAGCTCGCCGCCCAGGGCGCGGAGCTGGCCTTCGCCTACATGGAGGCCAACGAGAAGCGGGTGCGTCCGCTCGGCGACAGCATCGGGGTGAAGGCCTACGCGACCTTCGACGCCTTCCGCGAAGGCGATATCGAGGCGGCGGTGAACGCCGCCGGCGACGGCCTGGGCGGCCTCGACTTCCTGGTCCACTCCATCGGCTTCGCCGACCGCAGCCAGATCGCCGGCTCCTTCGTCGAGAACGCCACCCGCGAGGCGTTCCTGCGGGCCATGGACGCTTCGGTCTACTCCTGGATCGACGCCGCCCGCTGCGCCTCGCGGCTGATGACGGACGGCGGCTCCATGATCACCCTGACCTACCTCGGCTCCGAGCGGGCGATCCCCAACTACAACACCATGGGCGTCTGCAAGGCCGCCCTGGAGGCGGCCACCCGCTACATCGCCCGCGACCTCGGCCCGCGGAAGATCCGGGCGAACGCCATCTCGGCGGGCGTCATGCGCACCTTCTCGCTGGCGGGAATCCAGGGCGGGAGGGCCATGCACGCCAAGGGCCGGGTGCTCTCCGCCCTCAAGGAGGACACGACCATGGAGGGCATCGCCGGCTGCGCGCTCTGGCTACTCTCCGACCTCGGCAGGTCCGCCACCGGCGAGGTGGTCCACGTGGACGCCGGCTTCCACATGATGGGCCTGCCCACCGAGGACGAGGCCGCCGCCGCTCAGCCGTAGGCGCGCACGAACCTTCGCGCCGCCTCGCGGGCGATCGCCTCGATGTGGTCCTCGTCCAGCGGCGCCGGCACGCCGAAGAGCAGCCTCATCTGGGTGTGGCCCAGCACCATCCCGGTGAAGAAGTCGGCGGCGAGGGCGGCGTCGGCGACCGCGAGACGGCCAAGGCGCGTCTCGCGCTCCAGGAAGGCGGCCAGGCCCGCCCTGGTCGGGCGGATGCTCGCCTCGTAGGCCGCGCGCGTGAGCTCGGGCGCGGTGGGGACGCTCGAGACCACCAGCCGGATCATCGCCACCGATTGCTCGGACGCCAGCGCGCTCAGGATCGCGCGGGCGTAGGCCGCCAGCGCCGCCTCGGGGAAGGCTTCGGCGTCGGGACCTTCAAGCGGAGCGATGACCCGCCCTACCCGACGCTGGAAGAGCGCGCGCATCAGCTCCGCCTTCGAGCCGTAGTGGTTGTAGATCGTCTGCTTGGAGACGCCGGCCCGGCGGGCGATCTCGTCCAGGGGCGCCGAGAGACCCCGCTCGCAAAGGACCGCGGCGGCGGCGTCGAGGATCGCGCCGCTCTTGGCCCGATCGATCTGACCAGCCACCCGGGGCACTTCAGGCGCTCTCCAGAGTCACGCGTGTCGACTGCATCTGCGGACCAATCTTCGCCGCGATTCAAGCCGCTACATTACCCAGGCGAACCGTGAAAAATCTCCAATCGTTTGCGTGATCACGCGCCGCCCGTCTCCGACCGCCGACGAAGCGCGCACGCGGGCGCTTGCGCTGTGCGCGCCGACCGAGCATAGGGCGCCGATGAACGGCGGCTTCGACGCCGATGTGATCGTCTGCGGCGCCGGGATGACCGGCGTCACGCTCGGCCTCGCCCTGGCGAGCGCAGGCCTGCGGCCGTTGCTGATCGACCGGGCCGGATTCGAGGCGCAGCTCGCGCCGACCTTCGACGGCCGCGCGTCGGCCATCGCTTTCTCGAACATCCGCCAGTGGCGCGCGCTCGGGCTGGGGGAGGCGCTGCTTGCCCACGCTCAGCCGATCCAGCAGATCCTGGTCACCGACGGCAGGACGCCCGGCGCGGCGGCGGGCCCGGCCTATGGCGCGTTCCTTCGCTTCGAAGCGGCCGAGATCGACGACCGCGATGGCGCCGAGCCGCTCGGCTACATGCTGGAGAACCGCCGCATCCGGGCCGCCTTGGTCGAGGCCGTACAGGCGGCGGGCGTCACGGTGCTGGCGCCCGTGCGGGTCGAGCAGGTGACGCTGGGCGCCCGGGCCGCGCAAGTCGCGCTTTCCGATGGTCGCACGCTCAGCGCGCCGCTGGTGGTGGGCGCGGAGGGCAAGGTGTCGGTGGTGCGCCGGGCCGCCGGGATCGAAGCGGCCGGCTGGGGCTATGGGCAGAGCGGGGTGGTCGCCACCATAGCGCTGGAACGCGACCATGGCGGCGTCGCCCACGAGTACTTCCTCCCCAGCGGCCCCTTCGCGATCCTGCCGCTGACCGGTCAGCGGGCGAGCCTCGTCTGGACCGAGACGGCGCGCCGGGGCGAGGCTTTGGCGGGCGCGGGCGACGAGGCCTTCCAGGCCTATCTGCTTCGCCGGTTCGGCGGCTTCCTCGGCCGGGCGGAGCCGACGGGGCCGAGGTTCGTCTACCCCCTGTCGCTGCACGTGGCGGCGGACCTGGTCGCGCCCCGCGCGGCCCTGGCCGGCGACGCGGCGCACGTGATCCACCCGATCGCCGGCCAGGGGCTCAATCTCGGACTGAAGGACGCCGCCGCCCTCGCCGAGGTGGTGGTCGATGCGGCGCGGCTCGGAGAGGATATCGGCGCGCCTTCGGTGCTGGAGCGCTACGCCCGCTGGCGGCGGCTCGACAACGTCGCCCTGGCGCTGGCCACCGACGGTTTCAACCGGCTGTTCTCCACCGACAATGCGCTGGTCCGCGCGGCGCGGGACGCCGGGATGGCGCTGGTGAACCGTCTGGGGCCCGCGCGCCGCTTCTTCATGCGCGAGGCCGGCGGCGCGGTCGGCGATCTGCCCCGGCTGCTGCGGGGCGAAGCGCTCTGACGCCTACTCGCCTTCCCCCAGCGTCCGCGCCTCCTCCGGCAGCATGATCGGCACGCCCTCCCGGATCGGGTAGGCCAGGCGCGCCGTACGGCTGACGAGCTCGGACCGGACCCGGTCGTACTCCAGCGGACCGTGCGTCACCGGGCAGACGAGAATTTCCAGAAGCCGCGAATCGAGCTCGGGCGAGGGATGCGGATCGGCCATGGCGTTCCTTTATTGCAGCGGCGGCTGGCCGTCATCGTCCTCGGCCGCGTCGATCGCCAGCAGCGCGGCCAGAACCTGGCGCCGCTCGGCAAGGGTGGCTGCTTCGAGCAGCGCCTGTTTCTCGGCCGGGTTCAGCGGCAGGCCCATGGCCAGGCTGTTGATGAGAGCGCCGGCGGGAGCGGCGTTCACCGCCTGCCAGTCCACCGAGAGACCCTTGTGCTCCAGATAGCGCTTCAGGGCGGCGGCGAAGGCCGCCCGGTCGAAGACGATTTCCGGTCCCTCCGACTCGAGGTCGGCGGCGAAGCGGGCGAAATCAGCCCGCACTTGCCGATAGGGGGTGATGGCGGAAAGCTCGGCGGCCACGACGAAGCGGCAGACGCCCGTCAGGGTGATCAGATATCGCCCGTCGCCGGTCTCGGCGTAGGAGGTGATGCGGCCGGCGCAGCCCACCTCGGCCAGCGCCGGGGCCATCCGGTTCCCGCCCTCGCGCGTCTGGATCATGCCGATGAGGCGCGATCCCGACATCGCGTCGTCGACCATGTTGAGGTACCGCGGCTCGAAGATCTGCAGCGGCAGCTGGCCCCCCGGTAGGAGAAGGGCGCCGTCCAGAGGGAAGACGGGGATCAGCTCCGGCAGGTCGGATGTCTTGAAGTAGCCGCCCGGCACGCGCGGGGACCGGCGCTAGGAGAAGAGCAGGGAGGAAAGCCGCCGTCGGCCTTGGCGCGCGACGTCCGACCCCGGGCCGGCGGCCTCGAAGACCATGAGCAGCTGCTTGCGCGCGGCGCCGTCGTTCCAATCGCGGTCGCGCTCGATGATCGCCAAGAGGTGGTCGGCCGCTTCCTGCAGACGGCCCTGGCCCGCCAGGGCCTTGGCGAGCTCGAGCCGGGCGGCGTGGTCGGTGGGATCGGCAGCCAGGCGCCGCTCGAACTCGGCGCCGTCGGAAGGGGCGTCCTGGGCGAGCGCCAGGGCGGCGCGGACGCTCTCCAGATCGGGGTTCTTGGCGTCGGGCGGGGCCATGGCCGCCACTTCGGCCGCCCTCTCCAGGTCACCGCCCAGAAGGTAGCAGCGGGCGAGGCCGCCGATGGCGGCGAGATTGCCCGGATCGCCCTGCAACGCCTCGGCGTAGGCCTGCGCCGCGCCGCCCACGTCCCCGAGCTCGAGGGATTCCTTGGCGAGCGCCAGCAACTGTTCCGCCGGATCGGCGCCGCCCCCGCCGCCCGCGGCGATGAGGCGGTCGACGAAGGTCTTGATCTGGCTCTCCGGCACCGCGCCCATGAACCCGTCCACCGGCCGCCCGCCCACGAAGCCGAACACCGCCGGGATCGACTGGACCCGCATCTGACCGGCGTAGGCGGGGTTCTTGTCGATGTCGATCTTGACGAGCTTCACCTTCCCCTTGGCGGCCAGGACGGCGCGCTCGAGAGCCGGGCCGAGGGTGCGGCACGGCCCGCACCAGGTCGCCCAGAAGTCCACGATGACCGGCTGCTCGCGCGAAGCCTCGATCACGTCGCGGGGGAAGCCGGCGTCGGAGCCTTCCTTGATCAAGTCGCCGGGCAGGCCGGCGTTGGCCTCTCCGATCAGGGACATGTTCTCGCTCCGACGAGGCTGGCTGAAGGCCCCAACATGGGCGCACCGGAGCCTCCCTGCAACGCCATCAGGGCCCTTCAGGCGCCGGTGAGCCCGGTGAAGTCGACGATCGTCGGCGTCACGCCGAGGTGGGTCAGGAATCGCCTGAAGTCGGCCTGGGAGATGGCGGTCGTGGCGGTGTTGTCCAGCGGATGGAAGTTCACCGGATCGGCCCTGGCGAGCGCCGCATCGAGCACGAAGCTCACCTTGCGGTCCGCATCGTTGGCCAGGGCGAAGGCGGTGACCGAGCCGGGCGCCACGCCGAGCGCCGCCGCCAGCCGCTCCGGGGAGCCGAACGAGAGCCGCGCCGAGCCGATCGCGCCCGGGAGCCGCTTCAGATCGATGACCGTCTCCTGCAGCGCCGAGACCAGCCAGAGCCGCTCCTTGGCGTCCTTCAGGAACAGGTTCTTGGTGTGGCCGCCCGGCAGCTCGCCCGTGAAGGCCTCCCCCTCGCCGACCCGGAAGACGGCGGGATGCTCCACCGTCCGGTGGGCGATCCCGAGCCGGTCGAAGAGGGCGAAGAGGTCGTCTCTGGTCATCGCCGTCCCGTTTAAGCGAGGCGGCGGGCCTGTGGAACTGGACGAGACGCCCGTGCGCCCGTTAGGACGCGCTCGCGTGCGCCTGCGAGGATCTTCGGGATGCCAAAGCTCGAATGCTACCCGATGGCGGCCCGGCCGCCGGACATCGTGCCGGGCCGGCCCCAGCGCGCCTGGATGGACCGCTTCGGCGACCGGCACCCCTACCGCTGCCTGCCGCTTTCCATCGCCAACTCCACCGGCTGGGAGATACTCTGCCCGGTGGGCTTCACCGCCGAGTGGAACGGAGGCCTCCAGTCCACCGACATCACCCTGACGCCCGACCACCCGTTTCCGGACTTCGAGGACTTCGTGAAGTCGCACTTCACCCACGGGGTCCTGACCTTCCATCCCGGCTATCTCTTCCGCACCCCGGACGGCTGGTCCATGTGGGTGATGGGCCCGCCCAACCACATCAAGGACGGCATCCAGCCGCTGGTGGGCCTGGTGGAGACCGACTGGCTCCCCTTCCCCTTCACGATGAACTGGCATTTCACCCGCCCCGGCAAGGTCCGCTTCGCCAAGGGCGAGCCCTTCTGCTTCGTCACCCTCGCCCAGGACAAGCCCCTCGAGGACTTCGAGCTGGTCCAGCGGCGGCTGGAGGCGGACGACGCCTTGCGCGGCCAGTACGAGGCCTGGCGCCGCCAGCGCGACGAGTTCAACAAGGCCCTCTTCCGCCACGAGCCGGAAGCCATGAAGGAGGCCTGGCAGCGTTATTATTTCCGCGGCGAGCTCCCCGACGACACCGGCCCCGCGCCCAAGGCCCACGTCAACCGCCGCCGCCTGAAGCCGCTGCGGCTGGGCTTCTGATCCAGCTTGCATGAGCCGGCGGGCTTTGCGATAAGCGCCATCCTTCGACGGAGCGCGGGCGTAGCTCAGGGGTAGAGCACAACCTTGCCAAGGTTGGGGTCGGGCGTTCGAATCGCCTCGCCCGCTCCATTTT
>JAFBAO010000094.1 GCA_019247715.1 Caulobacteraceae bacterium | reverse complement strand
CCTGCCGCCTTGCGGGCCAGCGCCCGCTCGCGAAGATCCATCGAGTACGGCGCTGTCATGGCCGCCGGCCTCCATCCGGCCGACATCATGAATCAGATCACCGCTGATTTGAGAATCCAGATTCCGTCAAATCGCGGCCCGCTCTAGCCCTTCGCCGACTCCACACGCCGCCAGGTGGCGGGCGCTGCGCCGAACGCCTTCTTGAAGGCGCGCGAGAAGGCGGCTTCCGATTCGTATCCGATCCGGTCGGCGATGCGGGCGAGCGGCGTGAGCGAAGCCTTCAGCTCCTGGGCGGCCAGCTGCATGCGCCAATGGGCCAGGTAGTGCATGGGGGCCATGCCGATCAGACGCGCGAAGCGCTCGGCCAGCACCGATCGCGAACATCCCGCCTCGCGCGCCAGCTCGTCCACGCTCCAGGCGCGGCGGGTGTCTGCGTGGATGAGCGCCAGGGCGCGCGCCACCGCCGGATCGCCGAGCCCCGCCAGCCAGCCGCTTCGGCCTTCCGGCATCGCCTCGACGTAGCTGCGCACCGCCTTCACGAACAGCAGCTCGGACAGCTTCGCCAGCACCGTCTCGGATCCCGGCCGCCCGGCGGCGATCTCGCTGGCCGCGAACTCGAAGGTCGCCCGGATCCAGTCCGCCGGACCGACCGACTCGACGCTGAAGGTCATCGCCGCCGGCAGCGCGGCGACGACCGGGTTTCCCCGCAGGATGTCGCACCCGAGATAGCCGCAGATCATCCGGGTGGCCGGCCCGCCGCGGCCATGGCGGATCGAGTGCAATCCGCCGCCCTCCGGGGGGACGATGATCTCGCTCGCGGGGGTGGGCGCCAGCTTCAGGTCGCTGCCCATCCGGTGCATGTCGTTGTGCGGAAAGAGCACGATCTGGCCGTCCTCGAGGTGAATCGGCTCCTCGCCTTCCACCGCCGCCTCGAGGCTCCCTTCGACCACATAGTGGAACGGCATGAGGTGGGCGGCCGGGCCCAGGAACGGCGAGCAGAGCTCCGGGCTCATCCGCGCGGCGATGCACCAGGGGGCGGTGAACTCGGCATGCAGGAACACCCCGCCGGTGAGCTGGGCGGTCCGCAGCACGTCAGACAAGGCGTCCATGGCCCTCGACCAGAGTTGGCGTCATGTATTCCAGAGCCGCGATCATAGATCACGCCGCCCCCATTCATAAGACTTGGCCCTCGGCGACGGCGCTCGTCGCCAAGAACCGAGCGAGGACGACATGAACGCGATTGTCAAATTCCCCAACACCGACACCTATGCCCGCGTGATCAGGGCGTCCCGAGCCGTCCGGTGGGACATCGATGACGATGTGATCAAGGGACGGCGCTTCGACCTGTCCAACAAGTACCTTCCGGACGGGCTTTCCCTGGTTCCGACGTTTCCGGCCCTGTCCGGCGACAAAAGGCGGTTCGTCAGCCAGATCCAGGGGCGCACCTACGCGAACGTCTTCGGCCTGGTGGAGCGGTTCATCACCGCCAAGCTGCTGCAGGTCAGCGGCGAGCACTCCCTGGGCGACCAGAACGCCCTGGAGGCCCTGGTCTGCACCAGCGACGAGGAGCTCAAGCATCAGACGCTGTTCCGGCGCATCGAGTCGATGATGGCCGAGGTCATGCCCGCCGGGTACCGCTTCGACGTCGACCCGGATGCGGTGGCCCGGGCCGTGCTGGGCAAGAGCGCCTGGGCGGTGCTGCTGCTCACCCTGCACATCGAGCTCTTCGTGCAGCACCACTATCGCCAGAGCATCGCGCCGGAGGACGAGCTCTCCGAGCTCTTCAAGGACGTGTTCCTGTTCCACTGGAAGGACGAGCGCCAGCACGTCGTCATCGACGAGCTGGAGCTCAGGCGCCTGGACGCGGGCCTGTCGGCGGCGGAGCGGGACCGGGGCGTCGACGATTTCATCGCCCTGGTGGTGGCCGTGGACGGCATCCTGCAGGCCCAGGCCGAGGCGGACGCCGGGTATTTCGCCCGGATCTTCCCGGACGGCGGGGGGGACAGCCGCGCGTCGGCTCGGCAGTTCCTGGCGGCCTATCGCTGGCAATACATCTTCTCGGGCGCGAGGCACGCGCGCTTCCAGGCGGTCGTGAAGTCCATGGCCACGCCTGCTCAGTTGGGGCGGATCGCCGCCGCGCTCGAGACCCTGACCTGAATATCCCATCCAAGCCGCCCGCAGGGGACGCCTGCGGGCGGCGAGCCCTGGAGCTGACGCCATGACGCTTTCGCTTTGGATGTTGCTCGCCTTCGCCGCCTGGACGTTGGCGGTCCTGCTGGTCGGGGTGGGCGTGCGCCGCTGGACGCTGATCTTCAAGGGCGAGGCCAGCCTGACCAGCTTCCCCGGAGACACCGCGCACGGCGCGCCAGCCTATCGGCGGGCGGTGCGGGCCCACGCCAATTGCGTCGAGAACCTGCCGGTGTTCGGCGCCATCGTGCTCGTGGGCGCCGTGGCGCGCCTGAGCCCCGCAGGATTCGGGGCTCTTTCCGCCCTCGTAATGGCCGGCCGGGTCCTCCAGACGACGACCCACGCGCTCCTGCCGGAGACCAACCGCACCGTCGCCCTGCGGTTCGGCTTCTTCTTCCTTCAGGTGCTCGCGATGATCGCCATGTCGGCCGAGCTGGCGGCGGCCGCCCGATGATCGGGACCGCCCCTGGATTGACGCTCCCGCGGCAGGATCGTGCTCCAGATTCTCCAATCTGGAGCACGAACCAACGATCAGGCGAAGCTGCTCAAGCGAGCCTGGCTATGAGCCGGCGCTGGCCCCGAAGCGGTACTTGAGGCCGAACCCGAACATCCGCGGCGCGGCGTAGATGTTGGCGTCGGTGCCCACTTCGTGTTCAAGGTCGTCCGATCCGGCCAGGTAGACCGTGTTGGTCACGTTGGTCATGAAGAACGACGCGTCGACCGGTTGGCCGAACATCCCGTGCCAAGTGGCCCGCAGGTCGAGGGTGTTGAAGGCGGGCTGGAGCGCATGCGGGGTCTCGACGCTGTTCTGCCCCTGCCACATCTTGCTCTGGTAGCTCCAGGTTCCCCCGACGCTGATCACCCCGATCGCCGGATCGAGGGGCAGGTCGTAGTCCGCCGACAGTGAGATCTTGTTGCGCGGCGTGAAGCCGAACGCATTCTCGCCGCACCAGCCCACGCCCAGCGTGAAGGCCACGCAGGGGCTGTCCGGGGTCGTGAAGGGATTGTCGGTCGGCAGGTGTTTGAAGGCCGCGTCGGTGTAGGCGTAGTTCAGGTCGAGCACCAGGCCCTGGACCGGAATCAGGGTGCCCTCGAACTCGACGCCCTGGATCACTGCGTCGTCCACGTTGCGGACCACCGACACCGAATTGCCGCCGGCCAGCGCCACCGGCAGGATGACGTTCTGCTGAATGTTGGTGTAGTCGTCGTGGAACAGGGCGAGGTTGGTGCGCAGCTTCACGCCGTTGAAGTCGAAATCCGCCTTGGCCCCGATTTCCACCGAAAGGTCGAACTCGGGATTGTATTGCGGGTTGATGTTGGGAGGCGCCGACTGGTTCACGCCGCCCGGACGGTAGCCGCGGCTCACCTTGGCGTAGACCATCTGGTTGGGACTGATCTGGTAGGTGGCGCCCGCGGTGTAGGTCAGGGCGCTGAACTTCGAATGCAGATCGAGGCAGGGCTGGCTGAAGCTGACGCACACGCCGGCGGGAAGATTGGTGAACGCGGTTGGAATGCCCGGGGCCGGAATGAACCCGGAAAGGGTCGTCACCTGGGAGTGGTTGCTGTCCACCGTGTAGCGGATGCCGCCGTTGATCTTCAGGCCCGGCAGGAAGTCGCGCAGGTCGAACTCGGCGTTGCCGTAGCCAGCGGTCTCCCAGGTCTTGATGTTATAGATGTTGATGCGCTGCAGGATGGCGAACTCCATCACCGCGTTCTCTTGGGCGCCCGCAGGCTTCTGGGCGTCGGAGTAGGCGCCCGCCGACCAGCTGAGGCGGTCGTCGAACAGCTTGCCCTGCACGTGAAATTCCTCGCTGAACTGCTCCCACAGCCCGAAAGGTATGTTCTGCTGCCCCGGAAGCGGGCAGCCCGAGTGGCAGGGATCGATGAACCAGCCGTTGCCGCCGGCGAAGTTCTGCGCCTCGAAGTCCCTCGACCACTGGTAGCCGAAGATGTTCTTGATGGTCATGAACGGGAGGTCGGCGGTCGTGGTGTTGACCACGAAGATGTTGTCCCGACGGTCGAACAGCGGCGTGGCGTCGTAGACCTGGAACGGACCCAGCGCCTGCTGGCGGGCCAGCTGATTGTTTATGGTGTTGATGTAGTTGTCGGCGGTGAGCGGCATCACGCCCTGGGCCGCCGGCACGACGTTGCCGTTGGCGTCGATCCCGTAGGCCGGAAGAAAAGGCCCCAAGGCGCCGAAGGTCGCGCCGACGAGGCCCTGGAGCAAGGGCTGGTGGATGTAGTTCAGCTGGACGGCGGTGCCGTTCTCGTTCGAGTGGAAGTACTGGATCGAGGTGTAGTTTTCCAGGTGCTCCATCGGGCGGATGACGATCCCGAAGCGGTAGGCCTGGTAGTTGGTGTCGTTGAGATCCTTGCCGTTGTAGATGTTGGTGACGTAACCGTCGCGGTGGTCGATGTCGACCGCGGCGCGCAGGAGCAGCTTGTCGGGGATGAGCGGAATGTTCAGGGCGGCGGTGAACTCCCTCAGACCATAATCGCCGACCTTGCCTTCCACGAAGCCGTCGAAGCTGTTGGAGGGCTTCTTCGGATAGATCATCACGTTGCCGCCGTCGGTGACGCGCCCGAACTGGGTGCCCTGCGGGCCGCGCAGCACCTGCACGCTGTCGAGGTCGAAGAAGATCCCGTGCTGGACGCCCGAAGGAGAGGTGATCGGCGTGTCGTCGTAATAGGCGAACACCGCGTTGAAGTTGTTGCTGTAGGAATAGGACTGACCGCGGATCGAGAAGATCACGTCGTTGACGTCCGAGACGACGGCGGGCACCGTCAGGCCCGGGGTCATGTTGGCTAGGTTCTGCGGGTTGAAGACCCCGACCGAGTCGATCTCCTTCTGTGAGACCACGGTCACCGCCACGGGAACCTTCTGCAGGTTTTCCGACGTACGCCGGGCCTGCACCACGACTTCGGAGAGCGACGTAGTCGCCCCACCCGGCGTGGCGGCGGTCGCCGCGGCGTCGGTCGCGGTGGCGGCGTGCGCCGCCGGCGAGAGCGCCAGCGCGCCGAGCGCGCACCCATAGAAAAGCGACGCGAATTTCGACTTAAACATGCACCCCTCCCTTATTGCTCGTCCGACCGAGCGGTTGTTTCACAGGAACGAAGACTGCGTCTGACGCCTCCGGCGCCGCTGATGGCTTGCACGCTCCCCCCGCGACGCCCCTGGCGTCTTGGGATGCCGCAGAGCGTCTTCGCAGCCACGGCGATGGGCTGGCGGCGTACGAACCCAGGGATGCGTGAAAAACACTCCAATCGCGCATCCGGCATCCCCCGCTTCATCCGGCGAGCGCACTAAGACTCGCAGGCGAAGGCGAAGCGTGACTATCGGGCCGCCTCCGTCAGGCGTCAACTCGAACCTTACGCGCGTTGTAAAATTCATGCCGCGCCGTGCGAATGGTCGACTTTCGGGCCCCGGAGTTTTATTTCCGGTAAGTCATAAATTGGGAGGCCCCTGTTGCGTTCGGTCCTGGAAGTCGGTCGCGGCCCGAGCGAGAGGGACACCAAGGCCCAGCTTGTCGAAACGGCCGAGCGCCTGTTCGCCTGCTACGGCCTGGAGGGCGTCTCGCTGCGTCAGATCGCGACCGCCGCCGGATCGTCGAATCCCGGCGTCGTTCAGTACCACTTCGGTGACAAGCAGGGGCTGCTCCGATCGATCTTCGCCTACCGGCTCTCGGCCCTGGAGGCCAGGCGCGGCGCGCTGCTCGCCGAGGCTCAGCGGGCCAAAGCGTTGAACGATGCGCGGGTCCTGCTTCAGGTGCTGCTGGGGCCGGTCGGCGAGGTACGCGATCAGGAAGGTCGGCGGAGCTATGCGGCCTTTCTGCTGCGCCTGCACAACGCCAACCTGCCATCCGCCCGCGCCAAGCAAGACCTCGTCTTCTCCCTCGCGCCGCTGGCCGAGCACATTACCAATCTCATCCGCGCCGCGGTTCCTCCGATGCCCGAGGCGCTGTTCGACTTCCGTCAGCAGGCCGCGAGCGCGCTCTATTGGCAGGCGCTCGTCGACCTCGACACGGAGCGCAGGCGCGAAGGCGGGGTTCGGGTGGCCGAGGAGGCGGTGCTCGCCGAGGCGCTGGACCTCGGCGCGGGGCTGCTCACGGCGCCGGTGTCGGCCAGGGCCGCCGCGGCGTTCGAGGCGGGGTCCGCAAGCCGAGCCGGCTCGACGGACGCCGGGCGCCGTTGAAGGCGGCATCGTCGCCAGACGCCAGGGAGAGACCGCCGTGCTGGAGAAGGAATACGCCGGCTTCACCGTCGACGCCCCCGCCGAGGGGATCTGCGTCGTCGGCTTCAATCGACCCGAAAGGCTGAACGGCTTCGACTGGGCGGTGAAGCGCGACCTCATCGAAGCGGTGACCCAGCTCGCCTACGACGCCGCATCGCGCGTGGTGATCTTCACCGGCGGCGAGAACTTCTCGGCCGGCGACAACATCGGCGGCCAATCGACGGACCTCTGGAAGGGGGCCAAGTCGCAGCCGGTGGAGCGCCAGAGCCACGACAGCCTTTCCACCTACTCGTCGCTGCGCACCATCTCCCAGGCGATGATCCGGCAGGTGCGCAATCTCGACAAGCTCACCATCGCGGCGATCGACGGATACGCCCTGCAGTCGGGGCTGTCGCTGGCGCTGGCCTGCGACTTCCGCATCGCCACTGAGCGGGCGAGGCTCGGCAGCGCCACCTTGCGGATGGGCTACCTGCCCGACGAGGGCGGCCACTTCCTGATCGTCCAGAGCCTGGGCGTGGCGCGCGCCAAGGACTTCCTGCTGCGCAAGCGGATCGTGGACGGCGCCGAAGCGCTGGCGCTGGGCCTCGTGAACGAGGTCGTCCCGCCCGCCGAGCTCATGGCCCGCGCGCTCGCCCTTGCCGAGGAGCTCGCCGAGGGGCCGCAGACAGCCATGCGGCTCCTGAAGCACGCCATCGACAACGCCGCCGACATGACCTTCGAACAGGCCTGCATGGACATCGCCGTGCGCACCGCGATCTCGGACCACCACCCGGACGCCAAGGAGGGCGCCGCCGCGTTCCTGGAGAAGCCGCGCCGCAAGCCCCGCTTCAACCGCAGTTAGGGCGCTCGCGGAGGTCGGCGCCTCGGCGTTCGGGCGCTAGCCGTAGTCCTTGTAGATCTCCGCCAGGTGCTCGGGGAACTGCTCGGCGAGGGTGCGTCCGCCGAATTCGAACCGGCGCAGCGTGCGCTCGCCGAGCCCCGTCAGGTCGCCGCGGGCGTGCTGGAGAACCTGGTTGTTCCACACCACCAGGTCGCCCTTGCGCCAGCGGTGCTCCAGAATGCGAGACGGAGCGTAGAGGGCGGCGTAGATCTCGTCGAGCAGGGCGTCGCTCTCGGCCGGGGCCAGGCCCACCACGTGGTCGCTCTGGGCCTCGTTGGCGTAGAGAAAGGGCTGTCCGGTCTTGGTGCGGCGAACCAGCCGATGGGCGGCGGCCGGCAGGTTCGGCGGCCGGCCATTGAAACGGTTGCGCTCGCAGCGGTAGGGGGAGATCACATTCACCACCTCGAGATCGGCGATCCGCGCCTTGAGGGACGCCGGTAGGGCCGAATAGGCGTCGATCGCGCTGACCCACTTGGTGGAGCTCACATCGTCGGTGAGCGTGAGGCCGTAGAGACAGATCCCGTCCAGCGGGTAGGGCGCGAAGGACAAGTCGGAATGGAACGCCACCTCGATGGTTCCGAGCCCTCCGATCGCCGGGTCCGTCGAGATGAAGGCCGTGGTGTCCGCGGTCGGGACCGGCTTTCCGAGCGCCGACAGCGCTCGCTTCTGCTCGGCGGCGCCCAAGGCGCCGCAGCGCACCAGGATCAGGTGACGCTCATCGAACAGCGCGCGCCAGGCGTCGACCAGCTCTGGCGAAAACGGGCGGGAAAGGTCGATTTCGGCTTCGGCCCCGAACGTCGCCGAAAGCGGCCGCCATGGGATCAGCCCCATCGTCTGCATCCTCCCGGAATTCGTCGCGCACGGCGCCGGCGCCCCTGAGCGGCTCGCTCTTTCGTCGGCGAAGGCTAGCACGCCCGTCCGGACTTCCGGAGTCGAATATTTACGCTCCGGTAGATGTGGGGCGAGTCTCCGAACCACTAGAGCACGATGCGATCAGACGGAATCGTCTGATCGTTGAATCGTGCTCTAGAATTCAAAGACTTGGAGCGCGTTCTCGTCGCAAAAGCGGTTCCACTTTTGCGGAACGCGCTCTAGTCGGCCGAGAGCTCCGCGAAGCGGCGGGTGTGGAACTCGGCGTCGCCGAACAGGAGCTCGATGGCGGTGAGGCGGCGGAAGTAGTGGCCGACGTGGAATTCGTCGGTGAAGCCGAGGGCGCCGTGGAGCTGGAGGGCGTTCTGGCCGACGTAGCGGCTGTCCTTGCCGATGCTGGCCTTGGCCGCCGAGATGAGCCGGTTGCGCTCACGCGGCGCATCGTTCTCCAAGGAGGCGGCAAGGTAGGCCATGGCGCGGGCCTGCTCGCAACCGACCTTCATCTCCACCAGCCGGTGCTGGACCACCTGGCGGCTGGCCAGCGGCTCGCCGAAGGTGATGCGGGTGCGGCACCATTCGAGGGTGGCCTCGAGGAGAACGTCCATCGCCCCCACCGCCTCGGCGCAGACCGCCGCCGTCGCCTCGTCGATCACCCGGTCGGCCAGGACGTAGCCTTCGTCCGGCTCGCCGAGCACGGCCTGCGCGGGGACCTCGACGCCCTCGAAGATGAGTTCGCTGGCGCGCTGGCCGTCGATGGTCTTGTAGTCGAGGCCGAGCACGCCGGCCGCGTCGCGGGGGACATAGAAGACCGAGATTCCGGCTCGCTCCTTCTGGCCGCCGCCGGTGCGCGCGGTGACGAAGAGGCCGTCGGCGGCCGGGCCGCCCAGGACGGCGATCTTCTTGCCGCTCAGCACATAGCCGTCGCCGCGGCGCGCGGCGGTGGTCGCCACGTCGGCGAGGTCGTAGCGCGACTGCGGCTCGGCGAAGGCGAAGGCGTAGGTCCGCTCGCCGGCGACGATGGCCGGGATGTGCTCGTCCGCGAGCGCGCGGGCGCCGCCGTGGCGCAGGAGCCCGCCAGCCATCACCACGGTGGAGAGGTAGGGCTCCACGACGATCCGCCGCCCGAACTGCTCCATGATCACCAGGGTCTCCAGCGCCCCGCCGCCGAGGCCGCCCTGGTCCTCCGGGAAGGTCGCGCCGAGCAGGCCGAGGTCGGCGAGCTGGCGCCAATGGCGGCGGCTCCAGCCGGCTTGGCTGGCCACGACGCCCTGCCGCGCCTGGAACGCATATTCGTTCTCCAGGAAGCGGCTCAGCATGTCCTGCAGCATCGCCTGCTGCTCGGTCAGCCGGAACTCGATGCTCTGGAGGTCTGGTTCAGCCATGATGACCTTCGAGGATTGCGGTTGCAGCGTCGTCGTAGAGCCGCTCGCGGGCGCCTGGGAGGGCGCCGCCGAGGGCATCGAAGTACATCCGCGCGGCCCCCGGCGGATCGGCGGCAAGGCGCGGCGGCAGGTTGGAGCCGGGGAGGGGAGGGCCGTCCTCCGAGGCGAGGGCGCCGTAGCCGGCGACCGCCAGCGCCAGCTCCGCCAGCCGCTGCTCGAGGCGGGTGGTCTGAAGCCGCAGGAGACGGCCGTCCAGCGGACTCGTGCGATCCAGAAGGGCGATCCGGCGGGCGCAGGCGTCGAGGGCGACGAGGTCGATCTGCAGCTCGGCGCCGCGCCGCTCCAGGTCACGGTCCCCGCGGGCGTGGGCGAGCGCCCGGGCGGCCGCGCGGCGCAGGCGGGGAATTTTCGCAAGATCTCGTTGCGAAGGGCGCTCCAAGAAGGCGATGAGGTCCGCGCCGGCTCCGACCTCGCCGATTAAGCAGGCGCCTTCGAGGACGACGTCCGTCACGGCGATCTCGAAGAGCGCCGGGCCGACCGCCGGCAAGCGGCGCAGGGCGACGCCGGGCGCGCCGAGCGGCAGGGCGAAGAGCGAGGGCGGGCCCGGCGACGGCGCCTCGCAGGCCGCCACCAGCAGGTAGTCCATGAGGTCCGCGTGGGCGACCCATCGCACCGCGCCGTCCAGCACAAAGCGCTCGTCCCCGGAGGGGCCGGCCGCGCGCCGAAAGGTAGGGGCGTCGGCGTCGGGATGGGCGAGGGCGGCGCCCCACCAGGCGGCGCCGGAGAGGATGTCCGGCAGGAAGCGGGCCTGCTGAGCGGGTGCGCCATGGGCGATCAGCAGGGGGCCGACGACATCGACGCCGAGGGTAGGCGAGGGCGGCAGGTGGGCGCGCGCGGTCTCTTCGTTCCAGGCGGCCACCTCCCAGGCGCTCCACCCGGCCCCGCCGAACCGCGCCGGCCAGGCGGGCGCCGCCCAGCCCCTGGCCAGCAGGGCCGCCTGCCAGGGCCGCCAGGCCGCGCGGTCCGGCGCCGAGGCGGACCGCGCGGACAGTTCCGGCGCGCGGCGCCGGGCGATGAACGCACGGATTTCTCCGCGGAACAGAGCCGCATGCGGGGACTTTCTGGAGCGGTGCATCTCGCCTTCTCTGGGGGGGCGGCCTATCCTTCCAAGGGAAGCGGCAAAAAATCAAATCCTGGGGCGCGCGCCGGTCATGTCGGAACTCCCTGAAGACACAGCGTTCCGGCGCGAGGTGCGCGAGCACCTGGAAAAGCGCGTCACCCATGAGCTGCGCGAGGCGGCGCGGCTGACGGTGGGCTTCCATCCGCCGGTGTGGGCCACCCGCCAGTGGCTTGGCCTGCTGGCCGAGAAAGGCTGGAGCACTCCCTACTGGCCGGTGGAGGACGGCGGCCCGGGCTGGAGCCCCAGCCAGTTCACCATCTTCGAGGAGGAGTGCGAGCGCATCGGCGCGCCGCGCGACGCCACCGCCGGGATCAACCTGGTGGGCCAGTGCATCGTCCGCTACGGAACCCCGGAGCAGAAGGCCCGCTACCTGCCGCCCATGGCCGACGGGCGGGAGATCTGGGCGCAAGGGTACTCCGAGCCCAACGCCGGCTCCGACCTCGCCTCCCTGCAGCTGCGCGCCGAATCCGACGGCGACGACTACGTCCTCAACGGCTCGAAGATCTGGACCTCGCTGGCGCACCAGGCCGACTGCATCTTCGCGCTGGTGCGCACCTCAGGCGAGGGCAAGAAGCAGCAGGGCATCAGCTTCCTGCTCATGGACGCCAAGACCCCGGGCATCACCGTGCGCCCGCTGCCCAACATCGCCGGCGACCACGAGTTCAACCAGGTGTTCTTCAGCGACGTGCGGGCGCCCAAGAGCCAGCGGCTCGGGGAAGAGAACCAGGGCTGGACCATCGCCCGGGTGCTGCTCTCCTTCGAGCATGGCGGCGCCGGGGGCGGAGCGGCCATCCGCCCGCAGCGGTCCAAACAGCTGAAGGTGCTGCGCGAGGTGGCGCGCCAGGCCCCGAGCTCGGGCGCCGTCTCCATGCTGGCGGACGCGGACTTCGCCCACCGGCTGGCGGCCGCGGAGATCGACGAGCTGGCGGTGAACCTGGTGGAGACGCGGCTGGCGGCCATCACCGAGCCGGGTGAGGCGATCGGCATCAACGGCTCGATCAGCAAGCTGCGCCACGCTCCGATGGTCCAGCTCCTGGCGGAGCTGGAGATGCGCGCCCTGGGCTACGACGGGGTGGCGCTGCAGACCGAGGCGCGCCAGCCGGGGGCGACGACGCCTCCGGTCGGCCCCGACTACGCCCTCCTGGGAACCGCCCGCTATCTCGCCAAGCGCGCCCAGACCATCGCCGGCGGCACCCCCGAGGTCCACACCAACAACATGGCCCGCCAGCTGCTGAGGTTGTGAGGCGGGGCGCCCCAGCGCCGCTCTGCTAGGGCGGGTTGAGTTGGGGCTGAATCGCACGGCCTGAAAGGCCGATCCGGGGCCGGACCCTCCCGTTCTCAGACGAACTTCAGCTTGGCGCCGGCCCGTCCGGCCCCTTCGCCTGGGGTGAGCGGGTGGATTGTTCGATCCTATCTCAACGCGATCTAGGCGGACGCCGGCGGGTCGGGCGGCGAGGGTTCCGTCGCGGCGCCTTCGGCGCAGGGCCGCCCGGCTTCGCGCCAGAGCCTGAGGGCCTCGTCCATCAACAGGTGACGCTCCGGTCCCGCACTCTTCATGGCCGCGTCCACGGTTTCCCAGACGCGTGCGAAGCGGTCGGCATTCCCCATCTCGATCGGATAGCGGCTTTGTCGGCCAGTCGACATAACATTTGGCAAGCGAAGTGTTGAAACGTTTGGGCGGGGAGGCGGGAAGGGCTAAGGTGCTCCATCGAAGGCAACGACCGACGGGCGCCTTCGGCTGAGAGAAGACCGGATTCCGGCGCACTCCCGCTCAATGTGGAGGGCGCCGTGCGCGAAATTTCCCTGCCCGAGGGCTCCAGGCACGGGCTCGCCGAGACTCGGCGGGTCATCGTGCGGCTCCGAGACCGCATTCGGGAACACGATCAGCTGGTCAGGTCGAGCCGCGCCGCGATCCGGGAGAGCCGCGAGGCTTTGCTGGACGCGGACTGGCGCCCTCGGGCCATCGACAGATTTCTCTAGCCCAGAGACCGGCGCTCAAGGCGTGTCGCGGGCGGCGTTGGCGGCGGCGTCCGCCTTGCGTTCGGCGCGGCCCGTTTCGGCCTGGGCGGCGTTCGCCGCCGCTCGCAGGTTGCGATCGGCGTCGTTCACCGCGTCCGCCGTAGCGGCGCTCGCCTGGTTGAGGGCCGCCTCGGCGTGGTTCTCCGTCCTTTGCGAGCACCCGATGAGGGCAAGCGCGATGAGCGCGGCGGCGAGCTTGGGGTCCATGGCCTCTCCCGATCCTCAGGAAACCTTAGCCCGAGAAACTCCGCAACAGGGCCATCGGTTGCCCCCCTTGGCGCGGCGATCCGGTAGGCGCTATCGATGGGCCCGCCCGCATCCCGGGGTCTTTTCAAGAGTCGACGATGGCGTTGCTGGTCTTGAGCGTGGTGGGCAGCGACCGGCCGGGGCTCACCCGGGCGCTGGCGGCGGCGGTGCTGTCGGCCGGCGGCAACTGGCTGGAAAGCCATCTCTCGCGGCTCGGCGGCCTCTACGTCGGCTCGGTGCTGGTGGAGTTGGCGGCCGACCGGATCCAGGCCCTGCGCGCGGCCGTGGGGGCGGTGGACACCGAGGGCCTGGAGGTGCGCATCGCGCCGGCCGTCGAGGGGCCCGAGGCGCCCGGCGAGGCGCTGCAGCTGGATGTGGTCGGCCAGGACCGCCCGGGGATCGTCAGCCAGGTGACGGCGGTCCTCACGGGCCTGGAGGCCAACATCGAGGCGTTCAGGACCTGGATCAGCGCCGAGCCCCACTCCGGCGCCCCGCTCTTTCACCTGGAGGCGCGCCTGCGAGCGCCGCCGGGAACGCCGGCGGCCAAGGTCCAGGCGGCGCTGGAGGCGATCTCGGCCGAGGTCATGGTCGACATCTCCTTGATCCCGGCGCCGTAGCTTCCGCCCCTTGGCGCAACGCCGTTTGAAGGCCGCGTCAAAAGCGGCCATGCTCGCCTCCAATCAGAGGAGGAAGGCATGGCGAACCCGGAAAGCATCGAGGCGCGGCTGGAGCGCCTGGAGGCGATCAACGACATCCGCAACGTGATGGCGGACTATTGCCACTACTACGACACCGGCTGGGACGGAGCTGGCCGCGATCCCGACAAGGTGGGCGAGCTCTTCCTGGAGGACGGGGTCTGGGAAGGGGGCATGGCCGGGCGTCACGTGGGCCGCAAGACCATCCGGGACTGGTGCGCCAACCTCGGCCATGCGGCGGACATGAGCTGCCACATCGTCATGAATCCCAAGATCGAGGTGGACGGCGACAAGGCCAAGGGCTCCTGGGCCGGCTTCATCCCGCTCATCTCGCCGGACAAGGAGGCGCTCTGGATCTGCGGCCGCTACGAGTGCGACTTCGCCAGGAAGGACGGCGCCTGGAAGATCGCGGTGCTGCGCTTCTTCACCGCCTTCCAGACCCCCTACGAGGAGGGGTTCGGCAAGGTCCGCTACCACCGCTCGGACCGCTACGAACGGGCGCTGCCTTCCTGAGCAAGACCCCCCGGCTCAGATCCGGTATCGGCGCCGGATGGCGTCGAAGCGGACGTGCATTTCCTCGATGCGCTGCTCGGCGGTGGCGCGCGCCGCCTTCGGATGCAGGGCCGCGGCGATCTCGCCCGCCTTCACCACCCGGGTGCGCAGCTGCGGGGCGTGGCGGGTGAGCACGTTGCGATAGGTGAGTACGCCGGCGCCGTAGCCCTGGGTGTCGATCCAGTTGGCGAACCCGGGGTCGGCGTGGGCCATGACCAGGCGCACCTTGCCATCGGGATCCACGGCGGTGCGGCTCGGCGTGTAGCTCACCGGCCGGTAGAGGAAGTCCATGCTGTTGCCGAACATTCCCTCGTTCGTCAGCATCCAGAAGCCGTCGAAATCCTCGAACTCGAGGATCAGCGCCTCGTCCGGCTTCAGAGCCCAGCGCATCTGGGTGAACAGCCGGCCCCGCCGGGTGTCCTGCTGCTCTTCGGCGCCGCTGCGGGGGCCATGGCTGCGGACATTGGCGCCGTTGAAGCGGTTGATCGCCTTGGGATCGACCAGATCCCCCTGCTTCCAAAGATAGTCCGGCCAGTAGTCGACGGACTTGTAGACGAAGTCCCCCGCCCA
>JAFBAO010000050.1 GCA_019247715.1 Caulobacteraceae bacterium | reverse complement strand
CGCCCGCCGCGCCGGCCGCGGCTGCTCCGGCCACCTCCGCCCCCGCGCCGAAGGCCGATCCCAACGCGCCCGCGGGGACGCCGGCGCCTTGAGGGCCCGGCGAATCGGCCGCGCGACGGGCGCGGCGAATCGGCGCTAAGCTGAACGCCCATGGCCCGGTACATCTTCATCACCGGCGGCGTGGTCTCATCCCTGGGAAAGGGCCTGGCGTCCGCGGCGCTGGGCGCGCTCTTGCAGGCGCGCGGCTACAAGGTCCGGCTGCGCAAGCTCGACCCCTATCTGAACGTCGATCCGGGGACGATGAGCCCCTATCAGCACGGCGAGGTGTTCGTCACCGACGACGGGGCCGAGACCGACCTCGACCTCGGCCACTACGAGCGGTTCACCGGCGTCTCGGCGGCCAAGGCCGACAACATCACCACCGGCCAGGTCTACAAGACCATCCTCGAGAAGGAGCGGCGCGGGGACTTCCTGGGCGCCACCGTGCAGGTGATCCCCCACGTCACCGACGAGATCAAGCGCTTCGTCCTGGCCGATCCCGGCCCGGGCGTGGACTTCGTGCTGGTGGAGATCGGCGGCACCGTGGGCGACATCGAGGGCCTGCCGTTCTTCGAGGCGATCCGCCAGCTCGGCCAGGAGCTGCCGCGCGGCCACGCCTGCTTCGTCCACCTCACCCTCTTGCCGTTCATCAAGACCGCCGGCGAGATGAAGACCAAGCCCACCCAGCACTCGGTGAAGGAGCTGCGCTCCATCGGCATCCAGCCGGACGTGCTGCTCTGCCGCTGCGAGCAGCCGATCCCGCCCGAGGAGAAGCGCAAGATCGGGCTCTTCTGCAACGTGCGGCCCTCGGCGGTGATCCAGGCCATGGACGCGCCCAACATCTACGCCGTGCCGCTGGACTACCACGCCCAGGGGCTCGACGCCGAGGTGCTGGACGTGTTCGGGATCCGCGATGCGCCGGCGCCGGACCTTTCCGGCTGGGCCGAGATCTCCGAGCGTCTCACCCATCCGGACGGTGAGGTCACCATCGCGGTGGTCGGCAAGTACACGGTGCTGAAGGACGCCTACAAATCGCTGATCGAGGCCCTCATCCACGGCGGCGTCGCCAACCGGGTGAAGGTCAACCTCGACTGGGTGGAGAGCGAGGCCTTCGAGGGCGAGGAGGACGCGGCGGCCACCCGGCTCGAGGGGGTGCACGGCATCCTGGTGCCCGGCGGCTTCGGCGAGCGCGGCTCGGAGGGGAAGATCCGCGCCGCCAAGTTCGCCCGCGAGCGGTCGGTGCCGTATTTCGGGGTCTGCTTCGGCATGCAGATGGCGGTGATCGAGGCCTGCCGGAACGTGGCGGGCATCGCCTGCGCCTCCTCCAGCGAGTTCGGCCCCACCAAGGCCCCGGTGGTGGGGCTGATGACCGAGTGGACGCGGGGCAACCAGCGCGTGCTGCGTAACTCCGAGGACGACCTCGGCGGCAGCATGCGGCTCGGGGCCTACGACGCGGTCCTCACTCCCGGCTCCAAGGTGGCGGAGATCTATGGCGCGGCGGCGATCAGCGAGCGCCACCGGCACCGCTACGAGGTCAACATCGGCTACCGCGACGCCTTCGAGGGGGCGGGCCTGAAGATGGTGGGCGTCTCCCCGGACGGCCTGCTGCCCGAGATCGTCGAGCGCGAGGACCATCCCTGGTTCATCGGCGTCCAGTTCCACCCGGAGCTGAAGAGCCGCCCCTTCGCCCCCCACCCCCTGTTCGCCAGCTTCATCGCCGCGGCTCTGGAGCAGAGCCGGCTGGTTTAGCGCGGGGCAAGCCCGGCGGGGCGCGCCTCAGCCGATCTTCAGCCCATCGCGCCAGGCCATGACTTCGAGCTCCCCGCGCACCGCGTCTTCGATGGGAATGACCGGCCTCGCCTGGAACTCGAAGGCCGGGAGCATGGAGCAGAACTTGTGGACGACGACGGGATCGTCGCACTCGGCCAGCATGTAGCCGCCCCAGTCGCCCACCCGGATCACGAACATCTCGATCTTGAAGTTGGCGGGCGCCTGCCACTGGCGGAACACGTCGAGGATGCGCTGCTGGGCCTTCTCGTACTCGATGGCCGAGCCCTGCGAGCGCTCGGTCCAGGTGATCATGTATTTCATGGCGCGCCTCTTCCGGAGGGGGGACAAGCTGTACCTTGCGGCGGCCCTCCGCAAGAGCGCCAACCGGGCGGGGCGGCGGGGCCCGGGCGATCGGCGGCCCTCGGCGCTTGTAATCGCCGCGGCCTTGCGGCATAGACGCCCGCTCCCTTCGACCCCGGGCCCAATCCTCCCCATGGCTGTCCCCAAGCGAAAAGTCTCCCCGTCCCGGCGCAACATGCGCCGCGCCCACCACGCGCTGAAGGCGAACGCCTACGTGGAGGACCAGGACACCGGCGAGCTGCGCCGCCCGCACCACATCGACCTGAAGACCGGCATGTACCGCGGCCGCCAGGTGCTGACGCCCAAGGAAGACTGAGCGTTCGGGGACGGCCCCGGTCCCTCACCTCCCATCGCTGCGCGACGGGCCCCTCCTCTCCCTGGGGGAGAGGGATACTTGAGGCCGGCCTGCAATTGGTAGCCCTCTCCCTTCAGGGAGAGGGGGGGCCCGCGATGCGGAGCATCGTGGGAGGTGAGGGGGTGTTGCCGCCCGCGCCTCGATCGGGCTAAGGCTCGCGCCTCCTGAAAAAGGCCCGACCCCGTGACCGAAATCATCGACATCCTGGCCCGCGAGATCCTCGACAGCCGCGGCAATCCCACCGTCGAGGTGGACGTGCGGCTGGAGGACGGGGCGTTCGGCCGCGCCGCCGTGCCGTCGGGCGCCTCCACCGGCGCGCACGAGGCGGTGGAGCGGCGCGACGGCGATGCGGCCCGCTACGGCGGCAAGGGGGTCCTGGGCGCGGTGGAGGCGGTGAACGGGGAGATCTTCGACGCCCTCTCCGGCGCCGAGGCCGAGGACCAGCGCCGGCTCGATCGCATCCTCGTCGAGCTCGACGGCACGCCCAACAAGGCCCGGCTCGGGGCCAACGCCATCCTCGGGGTCTCGCTGGCGAGCGCCAAGGCCGCCGCCATGAGCGCCGGCCTGCCGCTCTACAAGTACGTGGGCGGGGTGAGCGCGCGCATTTTGCCCGTGCCGATGATGAACATCATCAACGGGGGCGCCCACGCCGACAATCCCATCGACATCCAGGAGTTCATGCTGCTGCCCACCGGCGCGCCCAGCTTCGCCGAGGCGCTCAGGATGGGAGCGGAGATCTTCCACGCCCTCAAGAAGGCGCTGCAGGGGGCCGGCCAGGCCACCAACGTCGGCGACGAGGGCGGCTTCGCCCCCAACCTCGCCACCGCCGAAGCGGCGCTCGACTTCATCATGAAGGCCGGCGAGGCGGCCGGCTACCGGCCGGGCGAGGACTTCAACCTCGGCCTCGACGCGGCGGCCACCGAGTTCTTCAAGGACGGGCGCTACCGCATGGAAGGCGAGGGCAAGACCCTCGATCAGGCCGGCATGGTGGACTACCTGGCGGGCCTGGTCGCCAAGTTCCCCATCGTCTCCATCGAGGACGGCTGCGCCGAGGACGACTTCGAGGGCTGGAAGCTGCTCACCCGCACCCTGGGCGCCAAGGTGCAGCTGGTGGGCGACGACGTCTTCGTCACCAACCCCGCGCGGCTGGCGGACGGGATCGCCGACGGGGTCGCCAACTCCATCCTGGTGAAGGTCAACCAGATCGGCACCCTCTCGGAGACCCTGGACGCCGTGGAGATGGCCCACAAGGCCGCCTACACCGCGGTGATGAGCCACCGCTCGGGCGAGACGGAGGACGCCACCATCGCCGACCTGGCGGTGGCCACGGGCTGCGGCCAGATCAAGACCGGCTCGCTCTCGCGCTCGGACCGGCTGGCCAAGTACAACCAGCTTCTGCGCATCGAGGAAGCGCTGGGCGACCAGGCCGTCTACGCCGGCCGCAGCGCCCTGAAGCGCTAGCGCCCCTTCCACCACCCCGCCTTCGGCGTGGCGGTCCCCCTTCCCCGCTGCGCGGGGCAGGAGTGGCGGCAAAGGCTTCGTTAAGCACGATGGCGGATTCTTGGCGGGTGCTCGATCGGACGCTCACCTACATCCCCACCGCCATCCTCGCGGTGCTGATCTCCTACTTCGCCTTTCACGCGGTGACCGGCGACCAGAGCCTTTTGACCGCGCGCCAGCGCCACGCGACCCTCGCCGAGGACGAGGCGGAGCTGAAGCGGCTGCGCGCGGAGCGGGCGGGGCTGGAGCGGCAGGTGCGGCTGCTGGGCGATTCCAGCCTGTCGGAGGATCTCCTGGAGGAAAGAGCGCACGTCCTTCTAGGCTTCGCCGACCCGAGGGACTATGTGATCCGCACGCCCGCCAACGCCCGCTGAATCGCAAGGGCGCGAGGCGCCTTGGGGCGGCGTCGGAGCCAACGGAGATCGGCATGGCGAAGGCCGTAGCGGCCAAGAGCGCGTCGGCGGTCGACAAGGACCAGCTGCTTTCCTTCTATCGATCCATGCTGCTGATCCGCCGCTTCGAGGAGCGGGCCGGCCAGCTCTACGGCATGGGGCTGATCGGCGGCTTCTGCCACCTCTACATCGGCCAGGAGGCGATCGCGGTGGGGGTGCAGTCGGCCCGCGGGCCCGATGACCAGACCATCACCGGCTACCGCGACCACGGCCACATGCTGGCCGCCGGCGTCGATCCGCGCGCGGTGATGGCCGAGCTCACCGGCCGCGCCGCCGGCGCCTCGCGCGGCAAGGGCGGCTCGATGCACATGTTCGCCCTCGACAAGCACTTCTACGGCGGCCACGGCATCGTCGGCGCCTGGGTGAGCCTCGGCACCGGCCTCGCCCTCGCCAACCGCTACAAGCAGAACGGGGCGGTGGCCTTCGTCTTCTTCGGCGACGGCGCGGCCAACCAGGGCCAGGTCTACGAGAGCTTCAACATGGCCGAGCTCTGGCGCCTGCCGGTGGTCTATGTGATCGAGAACAACCAGTACGCCATGGGCACCTCGGTGGAGCGCTCGTCGGC
>JAFBAO010000017.1 GCA_019247715.1 Caulobacteraceae bacterium | reverse complement strand
TTCTCGGCCCCGAGCGCCGAGGCCTGGCGCTTTGCGCTGGCCAGCGCGGTGTCCACGCAGTCGCCCGCTATCTTCTCCTCCAGGATCGGCGAACGCCCCGGAGCGTAACCCCGGCAGTGAAATTCGACGTTGAACATCGAACGCCTCTTTGCCTGACGTGATAGGGCGCCCCGAGGCTGGGCCATTTTGCGTCGCCCGTAAAGCGAAACGATTTGACGCGGGGAGCGCGACTCGCTCTCGCGCGTCCCGGTCGCCGGCAAGGCTCGGAGCGGCCCAGGCCCAGAACGGTGGTCGGCAGGCGGACGCGTCGAGGGCGGTGGCGGTCTGCAATTCGCTCAGGTCGGCTCGGACTGGGCCAGACCCGCCAGCAGCGCCCGGAGCTCGCTCGCCAGATGGTCGAACATGGCGCGGATGTGGGGGCTGCTGCGCGCGTCCTCGTGCATGACCACCCACACTCTGACGACGATCTGGTGCTGGTCGACCAGCACCGGCGTCAGCTCGGCGGCGTAGCGCCGCGCCACGGCGTCCGGCGCCCGGCCGATCCCGATCCCGCCCCGGATGGCGGCCAGCTGGGCGATCGGATTGTCCGAGCGGAAGCCGAAGTCCTCTCGGGAAAGGGGATCGGGAAGCTCGCGCAGCACCCGGATCGCCGCGCCGCCGCGGTCGAAGCCCACCAGCGTGTGCGCCCGCAGGTCGGCGACGGTGCGGGGCGTTCCGTACTGCTGCAGATAGGCCGGGTGCGCGTAGAGCCCGAAGCGGATCTCGCCCACCGGAGCGGCGAACAGCGCCTCCTGTTCGGGCCGGACCACCCGCACCGCGATGTCCGCCTCCCGCTGCAGGAGGTTCTCGGTGACGTTGGTGGCCGCAAGCTCGATCGCCACGCGCGGATGCCGGGCACGGAACGTCGCCAGGATGGGCGGCAGCGCCTCGACCGCCAGCATGTCGGGGGCGGTGATGCGCACCGTCCCGCGCACCTCGGCCACGCTGGCGTGGGCGGCGCGCACGAAGGCGTCGGCCGCCGAGGCGACGGCCTGGGCGTGCGGACGCAGCTCCAGCGCCGCGTCGGTAGGGACAAGTCCCCGCTGCGAGCGGGTGAACAGCGCCACCCCGAGCGAGGCCTCCAGTTCGGCGATGTGCCGCCCTAGGGTCGGCTGGGTGAGGTTCAGCGCCCGGGCGGCGCGCGAGAGACTGCCCTCGTGCACGACCGCCAGAAACGATCGGCACAGGTCCCAGCTCAGGTGGGCGCTAGTCATTCGTTTTCGTATAGCATCTCAAGAACATTTGGCGATTTATGTTCAGCCGACCGTGGGCATTTCTCCGCCGTCAACAGGAGGCGGTTTTCCATGAACGCGATCATAGCGCCACGGGCGGTCGAGGCGGGTGAAAAGGCGGCGGTGGTGGTCATCGGCGCAGGGCAGGCCGGGCTCTCGGTCGGCTATCATCTGGCCAGGCTCGGGGTCCCCTTCGTCATCCTCGACGCCGGCGCCAGGGTCGGCGACTCCTGGCGCCACCGCTGGGATTCCTTGCGCCTCTTCTCGCCCGCCCAGTTCGACGGGCTGGACGGCATGGCGCACCCGGCCCCCAGCGGCGCGTTCCCGAGCAAGGATCAGATGGCCGACTACCTCGCCGCCTACGCGCGGCGCTTCGCCCTGCCGGTCCGCAGCGGCGTCACGGTCGACGGCCTTTGGAGAGAAGGCGGCCGCTACCTGGTGAGCGCGGGCGAGCGGCTGTGGGAAGCCGACCAGGTGGTCGTGGCGATGTCCAACTACCAGCAGCCGCGGATCCCCGCCTTCGCCAGCGATCTGGATCCGCAGATCCGGCAGATCCATTCCAGGGACTATCGCAATCCAGCCCAGCTCGAGGACGGGCCGGCGCTGGTGGTCGGGGCCGGCAATTCGGGCGCGGAAATCGCCCTGGAGCTGGCGAAGACCCGGACCACCTGGCTCGCGGGCCGCGATGTGGGTCAGGTCCCCTTCCGCATCGAAAGCTTCCTTGGGCGCCATCTGCTGGTGCGCCTGGTGTTCCGTCTGGTGTTCCACCGGCTTCTGACGCTCGACACCCCGATCGGGCGCAAGGCGCGCGCGGCGCACGCGGCCGCGCCCCTGATCCGCACCCGGTGGCGCGACCTCCTCGAGGCCGGCGTGGAGCGAGGGCCGAAGATGTCGGGCGTGCGCGATGGGCGCCCGGTGCTGGAGGACGGGCGCGAGCCGGAGGTGGCCAACATCGTCTGGTGCACCGGATTTCGCCCGGGCTTCGCCTGGATAAGGCTTCCGGTGTTCGGGCCGGCGGGCGAGCCGCTGCACGAGCGGGGCGTGGCCAAGGGCCAGCCGGGCCTCTATTTCCTGGGCCTCGATTTCCTCTACGCCATGTCCTCGACCATGATCCACGGCGTCGGGCGCGACGCCAGGCGCCTGGCCGAGATCATCGCCGGGCGGCTCTCGTCGCAGGACGCCCCGGGCCGCGCCGCACCGGACCGTACGGGCGCCTACGACGCCCCGGCCACGATCGGGGCGCGCGCTTCGAGCGCGTGAGCGGCCCTGCTACGGCGCCCGGGCCTTCCCCTACGGCGTGTTGGCCGGCACCTTGTCGTACCAGCCCGCGCCGCCGGGCATCAGGTGCACGAACTCGCTGTAGTGGCCGAGCGCGGGGCGGGTGTCGGCGTAGATCGCCGCCAGCACCCCGGGCGCCTCGGTGTCCAAGTCGATGGAGAGCGAGCGGGCCTTGCACCAGGCCCGCACCCGGTCGAGGTCCTGCGGATCGTCGAGCATGTAGCCCAGATGGTGCAGGGTGATCTCGGCCGGATCGTCGCTCACCCGGTCCCCGTACATGCTGGGGATGGCGGGATCGACCTCCATGATCTCCAGCATCATGGGCCCGGCGTAGCCCTTGCCCACGCGCCGGACCGCGCTGCCGGGCCGTCTCTGCTCCTCGATCACGAAGTTCTTCAGGCCCTGGCGCTCGCCCAGCCGCTGCAGCGCCAGGCTCAGGTCGCCGGTCACGTATCCCAGTTGATAGGGACGTCCGAACATCGTCTTCCTCCTCCCAGTCTCAACGCCTGTCGGCTCTCAAAGCGCCGACCAGCCGCCGTCGATGGCGATGTTCTGGCCGCTGATGTAGGTCGCCGACGGGCCGGCCAGGAACACGGCCATGCGCGCCACCTCGTGGACCGGACCGTAGCCGAAGGGGACGCGCGCCGGGTCGCGGCCGGGGCCGTCGCCCTGCACCGCCCCATCGATCTTGGCCGCGTTGCCGGGGATGGGCCCGGGCAGGATCGCGTTCGCCCGCACGCCGTGCTTGCAGAAGTCGAAGGCGATGTTGCGCATCAGGGCGTTGAGGCCGGCTTTCGAGGGGCCGTAGGCCTCGTTGCCGCTCAGCACCCCGTGCAGCGAGCCGATGGTGCTGAGGGCCAGGATCCGCCCGCCGCGCCCGCTCGCCACCATCATCTTCAGCGCCTCGCGGCAGCACAGGAAGGCGCCGCGCAGGTTGATGTCGTGCATCTGGTCCCACTGGGCGGCGGTCATCTCCAGGAACGGGCAGCCGCCCTGCCGCATCGCCCCGTTGAACAGGATGTCGAGGTCGCCGACCTTGGTCTTGATGGCGGCGAACGCCGCCAGCACCGAGGCCTCGTCGGTGACGTCCAGCAGCAGCGGCAGCGCTGCTCCGCCCGCCGCCTCGATGGCGCCGGCGACCCGCTCGGCCTCGGCGAGCTCGTGATGGCCCACGACCACCTTGGCGCCGGCCTGCGCCAGGCCCACCGCCACCGGCTCGGCGAGCCCGGTCCCGGCCCCGGTCACCAGGGCGTTCAGGCCCTTCAGGCCGAACCACTCTTCGAACATTCCTTCACGGTCCATGCGTTTCGTCCCCGCGGTCTTTGAAGCATCGGCGTCGCCTCCCGCCACCCCCTTGCGGGACCGGCGCGAGATCGAAATGAGGCCTGGATGAAGGCCCTGCGCTCACCTTAGGCTCTGGCCGGCGATCTGACGACTGGCTGGCGGCGCGGCGGGAAGCGATGAAGATCCGGAGCATTTCGCACGTGGCGATCGGGGTCAGCGACATGGCCAGGTCCCTGGCGTTCTATCGGGGCGTCCTCGGCCTGAAGGTGATGCTGGACGATCCGAACGAGAACCCCGGCGGGGTCTACAGCCGGTTCGGCGACGGCTCGCAGGTGGGCCGCCACGGGGTCTACCTGCGCTGGGAGGAAGGCCCGCACGCGACCACCATCGTGCTCTCGCAGGACCGCCCGCACGCCGGACGGCCGGTGAAGCTCAACGAGGTGGGCATCCATCACTTCTCGTTCTGGGTCGACGACCTGGAGGAGACCGTCCGCCGGGCGCGCGAAGCGGGCTTCCGCATCATGCGCGAGCCCGAGGAATTCGACACCATCACCTACGGCGAGCCCCCCGGCGGCAAGGTGCTGACCACCTTGCTCAAGGACCCGGACGGGGTGGTGGTGCAACTGGACCAGCGGGTGTGAAGAGGCGACGCAGGGCCAGGCGGCCGTCCGGCTCTCGGTTCCCGCCTTGGTTCCGTGCCAGTCGGACTGGATGTGCCAGTCGGCGCCGACGATGCCGAGGTCGTGGCTGGCGAAGGTGACGGACGTCCCGCTCCCGGCGGCGCTCCACCAGACCACATCACCGCTGTCGTTGCGCCACAGGATGTCGGCCTTGCCGTCGCCGTTGAAGTCGGCGGTCTCCTGGACGTGCCAGGCGGCGCCGACGATGCCGAGATCCTCGTTCATGAACCCGCCGGCGCCGTTGCCGGCCCACAGCTGGAGGTCATTGCTGCCGGTGTTGCGCCACAGCAGGTCGGCCTTGCCGTTGGCGCTGAAGTCCGCAACGCCCTGAAGCTGCCAGGCGCTGGGGACGATGCCGAAGTCGAAGGTCCCGAAGCCGACCGGTCCGGCGCCGGGGTTCGACACCCAGATCTGAACGTCGTTGCTGCCGGTGTTGCGCCAGACCAGGCCCTCCTTGCCATCGTTGTTGAAGACCCCGTCGCCGATGATCTGCCACTGGGTGGGGACCACCCCGAGGTCGGTGTTGGCGAAGATCACGTTGGCGTTGGCGGCGTGGCCGCTCCAGAGCTGCATGTCGCCGGTCGCGCTGTTGCGCCAGAGGATCTGATCGGGAGCGTCGCCGTTGAAGTCGCCGGTCGCGGCGATCTGCCAGGTCGAGGGCGCCGCGCCGAGGTCTTCGCCGGCGAAGCCAAGCGTCGTGGCGTTGGGGGCCGAGTTCCAGAGCAGGACATCGTTGGTGCTGGTGTTGCGCCACAGGATGTCGGCCCGGCCGTCGCCGTTGAAGTCGGCGATCTGCTGCACCTGCCAGGCGGTGGAGACGAGGCCGAAGTCCTGATTCGTCTGAAGCGGTCCGCTCCCTGCCCCGGAGCCCCACAGGTTGAGGTCGCCGTTGTCGTTGCGCCACAGGATGTCGCTGGCCCCGACCCCGTGATAGTCGCCCACCGGGTGGGCCAGGGCATGGAACCCGAGCGCCTCCATCTGCAGGATGTCGAGCGGGGTCAGGAACTGCAGCGTGCTCGAGGTGTAGAACTCGTTGAAGGATTCGTTGGGCGTCCTGCCGTTGTTGAGGAAGTCGCTCGGGTCCGAATTGACGCCGTAGTCGGCGATGTCGGTCCGCCCGCCGTCCAGGGAGAAATAGGCGGCCGCGTCCGGGGTCGGTCCGTTGTCGAACAGCAGCGTTCCCTGCCCGGTGTAGCGGAACAGATCGAAGATGTCGGGCGTCGACCCGTAGGGCACGCGCCCCAACGCGTGAGCCAGCTCGTGCAACGCGCCTTGAATCAGGTCGCCGACCGGAATGTCGGTCGCAAACCCGACGGCGCCGTCCAGGGCGGTCGCGTTCGGGTTCATGAGCCCCAACGCCTTCTCCTCGGCGCTCCAGACGACGACGGTGGTCTGGCCCTGGACCGACGAGCCGCCGGGCAGGAGGCTGAGCCCGGACTGCACCGCGCCCGCAAGCTCCTGCTGCAGGTAAGGGAGCAAGCTCCCGTAGGTGTACCCGCCGCCGCTGGATGGCCCGCCCTCGGCGGCGCCGCCGGTCACCGGGCTGCCCTGAATCTCGCCGTACCCGACGCTGATGTTGACCATGATGTTGTCGGTGAAGGCGGCGTCGAGGATGTTGGCCGCCGCCTGGATCGCGTCCCGGAAGCCTTGCGGCGCGCCTTGCGCCGCCGAGTCGAAGATCAGGTTGATCTGCACCAAAGCCCCCTGTGCTGATCGTCGCCGCGGAGCTTACATGGCTATGCCGAGGTTTGCGGCAAGTCGCAACCGTGGCGCGCAGGCGGATTGGCGCCCGGCGTGACGTTCGACCAGATGCGCAGATCTTGATGAATGAAGTGTTCGACCGAGGAGTTTGTGTCCGGTGGCCGTCTTCGAGCCGAGAGGCCGAAAGCCGGCGAAGCGGATACCCCGCCGACACGGCGGGGCGCCCCCTACCGCACGATCACCTCGACCCGGCGGTTGGCCGGTTCGCTCACCCCCGGGCCGGTCTTGACCTTGAGCTCGCGCTGGCCGCGGCCGGTGACCTTGGCGCTCCCCACGGGCAGGCCGTCGGCCACCAGGGCCGAGCGGACCTCGACGGCGCGGTCGAGGGAGAGCCTGTCGTTGCTGGCCGGATCGCCGGTGGTGTCGGTGTGGCCGGTGATCTGGACCTCGGAGGTGGGGCCGATGGCCCGGCGCAGGGCCTCCAGGGTGGGAAGCGAGTCGGGGGCGAGCTCAGTCGTGCCCTCCACGAAATAGAGGGTGAACACCTGCGGCGGGGCCGGCATCGCCGCCAGCAGCGCGCCGTAGTCGGCCTTCAGCGGCCGCGCCCTGACGCCCCCGCCGCCCCTGAGGCGCGCCTCGGTGTTGGCCTCGGCGAGCTGGCCGCGCTCGGCGCCGGTGGCCGGATCCAGCACCGCCACCGCGCCGGCTGGGGCGCCGCCCTCCCCGTCCAGCAGCGCCACCTGCGGGCCCGCGCACCCCGCCAGCGCCGCCGCGAGCGCCGCCGCCCCGAGCGCCCTCGCCCCGAGCGCCCTCGCCCCAAGCGTCAGGCGGGCGAGGGTCGCCGCGCCCCTCACGGGACCTTCACCACGAAGCGGGTGCCGCGCGCGGCGAGCACCGCGGTGGGCGTGCGCACCCGCATGGCGTCCTTGTTCTCCTTGGCGATCTGGCCGGAGACGACGGCGAGCGCGCCGCGGTTGAGAGTGGTGAGCGACTTGCCCACGTGGGTGGTGTCGTCGAACTCGAACTGGCTGAGCTCCAAGGTGGTGTTCGGGCCCACCGCGAAGCGGGCGTTGTCGACGAAGGTCACGCCGATCCGGCCGTCGGCCCCGGTTTTCAGCACGTCGCCTACCTGGAGGGCCTGGCCGGGCGCGGCGCGCGTCACCGCCTTGCCGCGCACCACCGAAGCGGCGCCGGTCGCCGACTTGATGCGCCCGATATCGGCGCCGGCCGCGGCGGCGGCGGTCGACACCAGCGCCGCCATCAGCAATCCTGCGAAGATCGTCCTCACCATCCGCCACCCCATCGAAGGGCCAAGCCATAGCCCAGTTCGGCGCCAGACCGGAAGCTGCGGCCGGCGCGCGGCTCGTCGCCGACGCCGCCGCGGTCTCGCGCGCGCTGGCCCTGGCCGCCGGCTTCGCCGCCCGCGCCGCCCTGGAGCCGGCCGCCGCGGCGCGCCTGGCGGTGGTGGTGGAGGAGTGGGTCGCCAACGTGGTGGAGCACGGGGGGCCGCAGGGGGAAGCGCGGATCGTGCTTCGCCTCACCTGCGGCGGCGAGGTGGTGCGCCTGGCGGTCAGCGACGCGGGCCGCCCTTTCGACCCGCGCGCCGCCGCCTTCGAAGGCCCCAACCACGAGCGGGGCGGCGGCGCGGGCCTGGCCCTCATCGCCAGCTTCGCCCGCATCACCGCCTACGCCCGCCGCGCCGGCCGCAACCGCCTGGTGCTGGAGCTGCCGCTGGCCTGAGCTCGGCGCCCATCCCATCCGCTGGCCAACTTCGGACTCGGGAGCCTAGTGTGGTTTACGGATCAGAAGTTCGCCCCATTGTGGCGGCGGGCGCTGTGGCGAACTTCTGATCCGTAAATCACACTGGAAACATATAGTCCGCCAATCGAGCGAACTTCAAATTCACCGCACTAGAACGGCTTGTCGCCCTCCACGTCCACCCGGAAGCCCGAGCGGGTCTCCGGGTAGTAGTCGAAGATGGCGCGGTGCTGGGTGCAGCGGTTGTCCCAGAAGGCCACGGAGTGCGGGCGCCAGCGGAAGCGGACGTGGAAGGCGGGGTCCAGCATGTGCTGGTAGAGGAACGAGAGGATCGCCTCGCTTTCCTTGCGCCGCATGCCGGCGATCTTGGTGGTGAAGGTCGGGTTGACGTAGACGCCCTTGCGCCCGGTGACGGGGTGCGTGCGGATCACCGGATGGATGGCGCTCGGGTAGTCCTTTTCGAGGTCGGGGCGCGCCCGGCGGTAGGCCTGGCCCCCGTCGTGCGCCGCGGATAGCCCCCCGAGGATAGCCTGCATCGCCGGCGAGAGGGCCTCGTAGGCCGCGTACATGCTGGCGAAGACGGTGTCGCCGCCGCTCTGCGGCACGGTGTGCATGTAGAGGATGCTTCCCATGGGCGGGGCGCGATTGCAGCTGGAGTCCGAATGCCAGCCCTCGGTGTTGACGTGCCTGGTGGTCTCGTCGGCGTGGATGGTGATGACCTCGGGAAAGTCCTCGAGGCCGTCGCGGCCCGTATGCAGCGCCAGGTTACCGAAGGCGCGGCCGAGCGCCACCTGCTGGGCGGGAGAGAGCGGCTGGTCGCGGAAGAAGATGACGAGATGGGCGTGGAGCGCGTCCTTGATCTCCTCGACCGCCGCGGCGCTCAGCGGCTTGCCGAGATCGGCCCCGGACACCTCCGCCCCGATCCGCTTGCTGAGCGGCGCCACCTCGATGATCTGGTAACCCATCGTCCTCCCGCCGCCTGAGGAGCGGGCCAACGAGGTCTCGCCCGCGAGCGCCACGCTCCGGCCCCGATAGTCCGCCCGCGCGGCCCCCGTGGCAACGGGCGCGGCTAGTCCCCCCCGCCCTCGCGCGCGTCGCAGGCGTCGAGCGCGCGGGCGATCTCCTCGTTGCGGGGGCGCACCAACGGGCGGATGCGCACGTCGGTGACGATCATGAAGTCGCCCGCGTCGAGGCCCTTGAACGCCGCCTGGGCGGTCTGGCGGGGCGTGCGCCCCCCGGCCATGGCGTCCGGGCGCTCGGGGGCGATCTTCGGGCCGCCGAACCGCTCGGGGCGCGAGCGCCTGGCGTTCCAGAGCGCCGTCTGCACCATGCCCGGGCAGAGGATCGAGATCCCGACGCCGGAGCCGGCGAGCTCGGGGCGCATGTTGTCGGTGAGGGCGAGCACGGCATGCTTGGTGGCGGCATAGGGGCCCTGGGCGCCGGTCGGGGAGACGCCGATGGACCGCTCGGAGCCGGTGTTGATCATGTGCGCCAGGTCCCCTGCCGCCGCGGTCTGGCGCAGGCGCGGCAGGAACACCGCCATGGCGTTGAACATGCCGCGCACGTTCACCTCGAACAGCCAGTCGAAGTCTTCCGGCCGCATGCGCTCCAGCCGCCCGCCCGCGAACACGCCGGCGTTGTTGAACACCACGTTGATCGCCCCCCACCGGCTGGTCACGGCCTCGGCCAGCGCCTCCAGCGACTCGCGCGAGGTGACGTCGACGGCGAAGCCCTGCGCCTCGCCGCCGGCCTCGACGATCGATGCGGCGGCCGCGCGCGCGCCGGCGGCGTCGATGTCGGCGAGCGCCACCTTCGCGCCCCGCCCCGCGGCCTCCTCGGCCAGGGCCCGGCCGATGCCGGAGGCCGCGCCGGTGACGACCACGGTCTTTCCCAAGATGTCGAACATGGATCCATCCGAGGCTCTAGCCGAGGCTCTAGCGGTGAATGAGCACCCCCGTTTGGGCGTCGGCGTCCGCACCCCTATCTCAGGAGCCGAGGAGAAGGAACCGCCCTGCCCATGTGCCGCAACATCAAGACCCTGTTCAACTTCGAGCCGCCGGCCACGGACGAGGAAATCCGCGACGCGGCGCTCCAGTTCGTCCGCAAGTTGTCGGGCTTCAATTCCCCTTCGAAAGCCAACCGCGCGGCCTTCGACGCCGCCGTCGCCGAGATCGCCGGCATCGCCCACCGACTGATCGAGAGTCTCGAAACCACCGCCCCGCCCAAGGACCGCGATGAAGAGGCCGCCAAGGCCAGGGCCCGCTCCGCCGAGCGCTTCGCTCCGAAGCAACCCGCTTCACCGTCTCATTGACGGGACGGACAGAAGACGCCGCCCCTGCGGGCGACCCTCAGGTGATCGATCCTGTGGACATCCAGCCAGCGCGAGGCCTGCCCCGGCCTCGCCGGCGCCCAGTGGTAGACGCCCTCCCAGGTGGCGGTGATCCGCTTGTCCAGCGTGCCGAGGCAGCCGTGGCGAAGCGCTTCCAGCAGCGCAGAGCCTATGGCCGGATCGAAGACCCCGGCAGGCCTGACGCCCGCGGTCGGGCAGGCCGGGTCGACCAGGCTCCAGTTCTCGAAACCGTCGGTCTCGAATACTCCATAGACGGCGACGATACGCCGGTCGTACCGGCCGCCGCGATCGACGAGCTCGCACAGGGAAGCGTTGGCCGTCGCCGTTGTCGCCGCCCTCGCCGCATCCCGCGCCGCGGCCGGGACGAGCGCGATGCCCATGCAGAGCGCAGCAAACACTTTCGGATATTGCTGCATCGGAGCCGAATATCATCTCCCGGCCATCCCTTGAAGGCGCCGGCCCGCGGCCTGGCGCACGCAGGCAGGGCTCCGCCTCGCCCCTAATCGGTCAGCATCGTCCCCGCGAGCATCTCGTAGGAGCGCAGGCGCGCTTCGGGATCGAAGGTGCTGCAGGCGATCATCAGCTCGTCGGCCCGCGTGCGCGCGGCGAAGGCCCGGACGCCGGCGCGCACCGTCTCGGGGCTCCCCACGACGGCGCTGGAGGTGAAGTTGGCGATCAGCGCCCGAAGCTCGGGGGGCAGGCGCTCCAGGTAGCCGGCCTGCGGCGGCGGGATGGGGCCGGGTCTGCCGGTGCGCAGATTGACGATCGACTGCTGCTGCGAGGTGGCGAGGAACGCGGCTTCCTCGTCGGTGGGCGCCGCCAGGACGCTAAGGCCCAGCATGACGTACGGCTCCTGCAGGTGTTCGGAGGGGCGGAAGGAAGACCGGTAGACGGCCAGCGCCTGGTCCAGCATTGCCGGGGCGAAGTGCGAGGCGAAGGCGAACGGCAGGCCGAAGGCGGCGGCGAGCTCGGCGCCGTAGGTGGACGAGCCCAGGATCCACAGCGGCACCTCCAGCCCGCCCCCCGGGACCGCCTGGACCTGCTGACCCGGCTCGACCGGCGCGAAGTAGGCCATCAGCTCGGCGACGTCCCGAGGGAAGCGGCTCTCGTCGCCCACCAGCGTGCGGCGCAGGGCGCGGGCGGTGGCCATGTCCGTGCCCGGCGCGCGCCCGAGCCCGAGGTCGATGCGGCCGGGATAGAGGCTGGCGAGGGTCCCGAACTGCTCGGCGATGGCCAGCGGCGCGTGATTCGGCAGCATCACCCCGCCGGCGCCCAGGCGGATGCTCTCGGTATCCTCGGCCACGAAGGCCAGCGCCACGGCGGTGGCGGCGCTGGCGATGCCGGTCATGTTGTGGTGCTCGGCCATCCAGAAGCGGCGGTAGCCCAGCGCTTCGGCATGGCGCGCCAGGCGGCGGCTGCTCCGGAGCGCCTCCCCGGGGCTGGAGCCGAGGGGAACGGGGGCGAGGTCGAGCACGGAAAGGGGGATCATCCCCGGCATATAGCAACGCCGCGCGCCGCTTGAACGGCCGCCGGCGTCGAAGCCGCCACGGAGTTAAGGGTCTGGTGATCGAAGCGCCCCAGGTCGGCCGGATGCGCACCCAACGAAGAGCCGTCGAACATGGCGCGGCCATCCGCGTTCCGCCCGCCCACGATGCGGGGGGCCGCCAGGTGTTGATGACCTGGCTTGGCGCGGAGGGCAGGCCGCTGGGCCGCGGCCTCGTCGAGGTGTCGACCCCCATCGGCGCCGCCGTGGCCGCGCCGGGCGACTGGATCGTCCTGGCGGTCGACGGGTCGTATCACGTGACGCGATCGAGCTGAGCTGCGCCGCCGCGCCGTCTGCTACTTGAGCTTGATGGTCACCCCGGAGGGCCCCAGCTTCGCGTGGAGTCCGGCGGTGGAGGCGCGGGCCTTGATCACCACGCCGGCGCCGTTCTGCATTTCCATGGCCCCGGCCCCGGCGGCGAGCGTCGCGCCGGCGGCGCCCGAGGCGTAGACGCCCTCGATGTCGCTCACGCGCTTCAGGTTATAAACCTCGCCCTGAATGTCGTACTTGTTGGCGCCGATCTCGCCGACCGACAGGCCGCTGACCTTCAGCGGATAGTCGCGGCCCTGGTAGTGCAGCGTGCCCCTGCCCCAGTTCACGCCGGCGATGAAGCCCACCCCGCCGCCGGTGAAGTTGATGGTCCCGTCCGGCTTCTCCTGCGCGAAGGAGGCCGAGGCGGCGATCGCCGCCGCCGCCAGGGCGGCGAGCGACATGAGCTTCAGGGTGGCGCTTCTGCGGGCGAAGGCCGGGGGGGAATTGAGCATGGCTGCGCAGCCTTCCAAGAGGAGGCGCCCGACGTCGCCTCGGTTGACGGGGGCCACTGTTCGCCGGCCCAGACCCGCGCGCCATCGGGAGGAACCCTAAGTGTGCGCCGCCGGCGCCCTCAGGCCGGGGTGCCGCGGCCGGCGGCGGGGAAGCGTCCCCCCACGGCGGCGGTGATCTCGTCGGCCTTGCGCGCCACCGCCGCGCCGATCTGCGCCAGGCCGTGCGGCGCCACCTGCGCCAGCAGCGAGACCACGCAGAGCTGCAGCGTCGGCTCGGCGACGGCGTCGAACACCGGGGCGGCCACCCCCAGCACCGGCAGCGGCGAGAGGCGCGGGGGGCTGCGCGTGTCGGCCGGGGCGCTGCTGAAGCGGACGAACTGCTCGAGCAGCGCCTTGCGGCCCGGCGCGCCTTCGCGGCCATAGCCCAGGGCGGCGGCGGCCTCCATCCACCGTTCCACCTCGGCGAGGTCGGATTCCCCGCCCACGGTGATCGACCAGACGAAACCGTGCGCGCGCGCCCGCGTCACGTCGGCGCCCAGCTCCGGGTCCTCGCGCCAATTGGCAATCGCCTCGGAGACCTCGGCCAGGCGCCGCAGGTGCGCCTGGCCGCACCAGGCGAACTGCAGCGCCGCATAGGCCGGCGTCAGCACCACGTTCGAGCCCACCGCCCGGTTGAGGGCGAAGGGGCCTGGCCCGGTCAAGCCGGCGACGACCGTGAGGCGGCCGTCGGGGATGGCGCGCAGGGCTTCGGCGCTCATGCCGGTCTCCTCGGCCAGCTCGGGCAGCACCCCGCGCACGATCTCCAGCACCACCCCTTCCCCGGCCGCCGCCGCGCCGAGCTCGATCAGCGCCGGCCCCAGCGCGTAGGTGCGTTCCTGAGGGTGGCGGATGACGAAGTTCGCGGCCTTGAGGGTGGCGAGGATGCGGAAGGCGCTGGCCTTGTTCACCCCGGCGCCGCGGGCGAGCTCCGAGAGGCTCAGCCACTGGGGGCTGCGGTCCCTGAGCGCGTTCATTACCTTCACCGCCGCGGCCACGGCGGGGGCGGAGGCCTGTCCATCGCGCATTGACACCGTCCGGCCCGGCTGCGAGCTTGGTCTAAGTATGAACCGAATGCTTCACATATAAAACACCGAGCTGTCAAGGGAGGCGGCGATGCGGCTGAAGTTCGGCGTCTGGCTCAATCCGTTCCACAAGCCCGGACAGAACCCGACCCTGGCGCTGCGCCGCGACCTGGAGCTGGTGGAGCATCTGGACCGCCTGGGCTTCGACGAGGTCTGGGTCGGACAGCATCATTCGGGCGGCTTCGAGCTGGTCGGCTCGCCGGAGGTGTTCATCGCCGCCGCCGCCGAGCGAACCAAGCGCATCCGCCTCGGCGCCGGCGTGATCTCGGTGCCCTACCATCAGCCGCTGGTGCTGGCCGACCGGCTGGCGATGCTCGACCATCTCACCGGCGGGCGGCTGATGTTCGGGGCGGGGCCGGGCGCCCACGTCATCGACGCGCGGATGATGGGGTTCGACTACGGCGAGCAGCGGCGCCGGCTCGAGGAAGGGCTGGAGGCCATCATCCACCTGCTCACCCGCGACGAGCCGCTGACCATGGAGACCGACTGGTTCCGCCTGCGCGAGGCGCGCCTGCAGCTCGCCCCGCGCCAGGACCCCTGCTTCGAGATCGCCGTGGCGGCGGTGCGCTCGCCCACCGGTCCGCGCATGGCCGGGCGCTTCGGCGCCGGCCTGCTGGGCGTCGCCGCCACCGACCGCGACGGCGGCTTCGACTTCGTGGCCAAGACCTGGGCGCTGGCCGAGGCCGAGGCGGCGCGCCACGGCCAGACGGTGGAGCGCAAGCGCTGGCGGCTCATCGCGCCCATGCACCTGGCCCGCACCGAGGCCCAGGCCATCGTGGATGTCACCTACGGTCTGGCCGACCTCATGCGCTTCCAGTTCGCCGGCCCATTCGGCAAGCCCGGCGACCCGGACGTCGAGGAGGTGCTGAAGGGCGCCGACATCCGCGCCCTGGCCCGCCAGGCGAACGCCAGCGGCCATACGGTCTACGGCACGCCGGAGATGGCCTGCGCCCAGGTGCAGCGGCTCTGGGACCAGTCGGGTGGCTTCGGCACGCTGCTCATCAGCCTCACCGACGTGGCCGAGCCCGAGGCCATGTTCCGCTCGCTGGAACTGTTCGCGCGCGAGGTCATGCCGCGCTTCGATGGACAGCTCGCCCGTCCCATGGCCTCCTGGCGCCAGCTCTACGAGGCGCGCCACAGCGTCTCGGCCGAATTCCGCGGCGCCCAGGACAAGGCGATCGCCCAACATCGCGCCCAGGGAGGGGCCCCATGACGTCGCTGCAGGACAAGGCCGTGGTGGTCACCGGGGCCGGACGCGGGATCGGGGCGGGCATCGCCCGCTACGCGGCGGCCGAGGGCGCGGCGGTGGTGGTCAACGACGTCGACGCCGACGTGGCGGCCGCGAGCGCGCAGGCGATCGTCGCGGCCGGCGGTCGGGCGGTGGCCCACGCCGCCGACGTCAGCCAGCCGGCGGCGGCCGAGGCGCTGATCGCCCGCTGCGAGGAGGCGTTCGGCCGCATCGACGGGCTGGTGAACAACGCCGGCCTCTTCGACGTCGCGAAGTTCGAGGACGAGACGGCCGAGCAGCTGCAGCGGATCTTGGCGGTGAACGTGGTGGGGCCCTTCAACTGCGCTCAGGCCGCCATCCGGCGCATGTATGCGCAGGGCTCGGGCGCGATCGTCAACATGGTCTCCGGGGCCCAGTGCGGGATCGAGCTGATGACCGCCTACGGCGCCTCCAAGGGGGCGCTGGCGGCCATGACCTACGTCTGGGCGATCGAGGCTGCGGGCAAGGGCGTGCGGGTGAACGGCGTCTCCCCGCGCGGCGCGACCCGCATGGGCGAGACGCACAACGCCTACCTGCAGGCGCGCGGCCGGGCGCCCCACGGCGGCCCGCCGCCGGAGGCCAACGCCCCGGTGGTCTGCTTTCTGCTGTCCGACGCGGCGGCCGCGGTGCATGGTCAGGTCGTGCGCATCGACGACAAGAGCCTCTCGCTGATGAGCCATCCGGCCATCGCCGCGCCGGTGTTCGAAGCCGAGAGCTGGACGCCCGAGGCCCTGAAGGCGGTGTTCGACGCCCGCTTCGCTGGGGCCCAGTTTCCCCTGGGCGTCCGCGCCGCGCTCGTCGAGCCCATCGACCTGGCCAGCGTCAAGCGGCGCTGGCCCGAGGGGTAGTAGGCTCCCGGCTCGCGCGGGGCGACGGTCACTCTCTAGCAAAGCTTTGAATCTCGAGTGGTTTACGAATTCGAAGTTCGCTGCAGCGCCCGCCCCATCAATCGAGCGAACTTCAAATTCACCACACTAGGCTATCCCTCTCCCCGACCGTCGGGGCGGGGCGATCGGCGCATCTGCGCCTTGCGGCGGATCGCCTGGGGCGGCTCGCCGAACACCCGGATGAAGGCCCGGCGCATGCGGTCGGGATCCGCAAAGCCGTTCTCGCGCGCGATCCGCTCGATGGGACGCGCGCTGGCCTCCAGCGCGGCGCGGGCGCTCTCCAGACGCAGGCGCTCGACGGCCTTGGCCGGCGAGACCCCGATCGCGGCGGTGAAGGCGCGGCTGAAATGGCGCACGCTGAGGGCTGCGCGATCGGCCAGGCGCTCGACGTCCAGGGGCTCGGCGAGGCGCGCCCGCGCCCAGGCCAGGACCTCGTTGAACCGGTTGTCGGCGGCCACCAGTTCCAGCAGCGCGGCGTGCTGGGTCTGGGCGCCGGGGCGGCGGAACGGCGCCACCAGGGCCTGGGCCGTGCGGCGCGCGATCTCGGCGCCATAGTCCGCCTCGATGAGCGCCAGGGCCAGGTCGACGCCCGCGGTGACGCCGGCGGAAGTCCAGACGGCGCCGTCGCACACGTAGAGGCTGGCGTCGTCCACCTCGACCCGGGGATGCAGGCGCGCCAGGCTCGCCGCCTCGCCCCAGTGGGTCGCCGCCCGCCGGCCGTCCAGCACGCCGGCGTCGGCCAGCAGGAAGGCGCCGGAGCAGACGCTGGCCACCCGGCGCCCGTCGGCGGCCGCCTCGCGGATGAAGCCCAGCAGGCCCGCATAGGCCTCGGGGCGCCGCGCGCCGAAGCCGCCTGGAACCAGCAGGGTGTCGCAGCCGGCGCTGCGGCGAAAGTCGGTCGCCTCCAGCACCGCGCCCATGCTGCTGCGCACCGGCCCGCCGCGCGCCGCCAGCATCTCCACCGAATAGCCCGGGCAGCCGCAATGGCCCGCGACCTCGAAGGCGGTCAGCGGACCGGCCGCGTCCAGCAGCAGGAACCCCTCGTAGAGCACGCAGGCGACCCGGATCATCGGCGTCCTGAAATGACGGAAAGATGCGGTTTAGGCCGGAAGGTCGCAGTGCTACCCCGGGGCCGTCAACCGGAGCCGACATCGTGAGCGGAACGTTCGAAATCCTGTTCGTCCTCTACCCGCGATTCACCCAGCTGGACTTCGCGGGCCCCTACGAAGTGTTCTGCCGGATTCCCGGCGTCCGCGTGCGCCTGGCCAGCCCGGACGGCGGCGACCTCGTCACCGAGCACGGCCTCACCTACCGGGGCCTCGAGCGCCTGGCCGACATCGACCGCTGCGACCTCATCTGCGTGCCGGGCGGCGCCGACCAGTCGTCGGTGACCGCACCCGAGACCTTGGCCGAGATCGCGCGCCTGGCCGGCGGCGCCCGCTTCACCACCTCGGTCTGCAACGGCTCGCTGGTGCTGGGCGCGGCGGGCCTCCTGCGCGGCCGGCGCAGCGCCTGCCATTGGGCGATGCGGCATTTGCTCGCCGGCTACGGCGCGACGCCCGACGAGGCGCGGGTGGTGCGCGACGGCGACCTCATCACCGGCGGCGGCGTCACCGCCGGCATCGACTTCGCCCTCGCCTGCGCGGCGGAGATCGCCGACGCGACGGTGGCCCAGGCCATCCAGCTGCTGATCGAGTACGCCCCCGCCCCGCCGTTCGGCTCGGGCCGCCCGGAAACCGCGGCGCCGGGGGTCATGGAGGCGTTCCAGAAGCTGGTCGCGGGGTGAGATGCGGCCTCGCCGGCGCATCGGCTCGCCCCTCCCCTCATCTCCCCCCCTCTCTTCTCACCTCACCTCTCCCCAACCTGCGGTCTGGGAGAGGGATACCCCAGAGAGTGACCCTCCCGCCTGGCGGGGAGAGGTCCGCCGAAGGCAGGGTGCGGCGCGTAGCGCCAGGCTCTGCCGTCAGACGACGCTGCTGATCTTGCGATCGGACTCGGTGGGCTGGCGCAGGGTGTAGCCGCCGTCCACCACATGGTTGCGGCCGGTGACGAAGCTGCCCGCCTTCGAGCTGAGGTAGACCGCGCAGGCGGCCATGTCGTCGGGCTCGCCGAGCCTGCCTATGGGGAACTCGGACACCTTCAGCTCCAGAACCTCGTTGCCCTTCCAGAAGCTGGCGTTGCTGCCGCCCTCGCGGGTGAAGGAGGGGGAGATGGCGTTGACGCGGATGTGGTGGGGACCGAGCTCCAGGGCCATGTTCTCCACCATCTGGATCAGCGCCCGCTTCATGACCGAATAGACGCCGACGAAGGGATAGGCCCCGGTGGCGGCCGTGGACGCGGTGAAGATGATGCTGCCCGACCCCTGCTTCTTCATCTGCGGCAGGGCCCGCCGGGCCAAGAGCGCATTGTTGCGGATGTTCCAGACCAGCATGTCGGCGAAGCGCTCGGGCTCGATGGTGAGGACCGATCCGAGGCTGGTCTCGAAGGCGCCGGCGTGCCCCATGACCGTATCGAGCCGCCCCCACCGCTCCAGGGAGCGGTCCACCAGCCGCTCCAGGCTGGCGACGTCGGAGAGGTCGGCGGCGATCGGAAAGGCGACGTCGCGGCCCGCCTGCTCGTTGATCTCCCCGGCCAGGCGCTCGCAGTCGGCGATCTTGCGGCTGGAGATGGTGACGCCCTTGGCGCCGTGCTGGACGAACCGCCGGGCGGTGGCGAGGCCAATGCCGCTGGTGGACCCGGTGATGACCAGCGTCTGACCCGTGAGGTCGAACAGATTTTCCATGCGCGCTTCTCTCGTGGTTCCCTCTTAGGGTCGGCATAGGCCATGAACACCCTGGCGCAAAGCCGCCCCGCCGCGATCGGCTCGGCCGCCCCAGCCGGCCTGGCCCGTCCCGCCGAACGGCGTTATTAGAGAGCGCCTGACTTCGATCAAGGCGGCAAGGGCCGGCGGCTGCTTGGTCCTCGCATGACGCGCGCCGCCGGCGTCCTTGTTCCGGCCGCGTGCGGGGCTCTCTGGAGGAGGCGCGCAGTGAACATACAGCTTTGGTGGGCGGCCACTGCGCCCCTGGTCGTCGCCGTGGGGCTCAAGATCGTCGGCGCGGTCATCCTCTACATGATCGGCCGCTGGCTGATCAGCTTGTCGATCGGCCTGCTCTCGCGGCTCCTGACCGCGCGCAACTTCGACGCCACGCTGCAGCGCTACATCGCCAACATCCTCAGCGTGGCCCTGAACATCGTCCTGGTGGTCGCCATCCTCGGCTACTTCGGGGTGGAGACGACCAGCTTCGCGGCCCTGCTGGCCGGCCTCGGCCTGGCGATCGGCGCGGCCTGGTCGGGGCTGCTCTCAAACTTCGCCGCCGGCGCCTTCCTGATCATGTTCCGCCCCTACAAGGTCGGGGACTACGTCATGGCCGCCTCGACGGAAGGGACCGTCGCCGAGATCGGTCTCTTCAACACCACCATCGTCACGCCCGACAACATCATGGTCATCGTCGGCAACGCCAAGGTGTCGGGGGACATCATCAAGAACTTCAGCGCCCATGCGTACCGCCGGGTCGACCGGACGGCGCAGCTTGCGTTCGGGGTCGATCCCCTGGAGGCCATCGCCCGGCTGAAGCCCGAGCTGGCCGGCATCGCCAACGTGCTGAAGGACCCGGCGCCCGACGTGGAGATCCTCGATTTCAACGAGCGCGGGACGCAGCTCGCGGTGCGCCCCTACTGCCACACCAGCCACTACTGGCAGGTCTATTTCGACACCAACCGGGTGATCGCCGCGACCTTCGGCGCCGCCGGCTATCCGCCCCCTTACCTCATCGAGGAACTGCGGCGCGGATCGGGGTCCGCCCCCTGATCGGCCGAAACAGCCTCTGGACCGGATAGGAAGGCTCGCAAGCCCGTCTTGCTGGACGGTGGGGGCCGCGTCGGGGACCGGCGCCGCAGCGGACTGCGCCAAGGCCTCTGACGCCTCGGAAGATGCGGCGCACAAGGCGCCGATCCCCAGACCGAGGACGCGAGGACGAGCGCAATCCGCACCGGAACGTCGACGGCCTGATCTTGGCGCGAGCAAGGGACGCCTTGAAGACTCGCGCCGCGCCGATCAGTTCCGCGGCCGCTTGGCCGCCAGGCGCTGCTCGATGGCGTCCACCCGCGGAGTCAGCTGATCGAGCCGCTGGTTCGCCTGCTGGGCGGCGGCCATGGCCTGCTGGGCCGCGGCGCCGGCGGACTGCGCGGCGCTGTTGGCTGCGTCGGCCTTCTGGCCGGCGTCGGTCGCCTTCGCATCCACCGCGTTGACGTGGTTGGTCACGGTGGCGATCTGCTGGTCCACATACTCCTTGGTGGCGCAGGCGCTGAGGCTAAGGCCGCCTAAGGCCACGATCGCCAAAGTCCGCGAGGCGACAAGCGCATGTTTCGCTGGGAACATCCTCAGATCCTTTTGTCAGAGTGTTGGAATCCCTCGGAACCAGAGGGAGGCGGGCCAGGCTCTGGTCTCGGCTTGCGAGCGCCTGATGTTTTCCGCGGCGGAATCGCGTGCTCGACCGAATGCGACACCAGCACCAAAGGCTGCGGGATCATGGCGTTGTCCTGACCTGCCAGGCTCGCGGCAGCCATCGCTCCATACGCCGCCCGCCGCATTGACCTGGATCAAGCTTGGCCGCCGTCCGCGGTCTGTCCGCCCTCGCCCCCTGAAACGCCCCCGCCCCCGGGGCGGCCCAGTTCCGGCGCCAGGGCGGCGGAGCGACAGTATCGCCCAGGGGTCTGGCGCTTGCAGGCGGCTGGCGCGCCCTAATGAGGCCCCATTGTAAAGCTTTGAGGGGGCGTCGGCGCCTGTCAGCCCAAATGTATGGACCTCGACATGAGGCCCCGGTCTGTCCTCCAGCCGGGGCCTTTTCTATCGCGGCTGCAAAGCGCAGGCCTCGAGCGACGGCCGCACGGTCCAGGCTCCATCTTGAGGGGCTTCGGCGCGACATCCACTCTCAAGACCCCGCCATTTTCGACCAAAATAGGACTTTTCATTGGCTCTTCCGACTATCGGTCAGTCGACGAGGATTCCACTTACTTAATTCACCTAGGGCGATGACGGGACGATGACAGAATCTACTCTTACGCGCCGGCCGCCAGTCTTCCTCGATCGCTCCGCACTTCGATTCGCCTGTTAGGTGAAAAGTGCATGTCGCGCTTAAATTCTCTTAACAATGTCGTCGAGCGGCGTTAGCTTGGCCGCGGGCTGATACCCAAAAGGGGGGGCACTCCTCCTTTCTGCGATTGTGAGGACAACCATGCACAAGCTTCTTCTGGGCGCTTCGGCGCTCGCCTTCGGTCTGGCGCTCAGCGGCGTCGCCATGGCCGACACCAACACGTCCACCACCACCAGCCAAGGCTCCGGCTCGGCCAACAACGACAGCGGCACGTTCCTGTCGGGCAACACCTCGACCAAGACGTCGAGCAACAGCCAAGGCTCCGGCTCGGCCAACAACGGCGGCGCTTCCGCCCTGTCGGGCAACTCCGACAGCGGCAGCAACAGCCAAGGCGCGGGCTCGGCCAACAACGGCGGCTCTTCGCTGCTGTCGGGCAACACCTCCACCAGCTCGTCCAGCAATAGCCAAGGCGCCGGCTCGGCCAACAACGGCGGCGAAGTGAAGACCGGCAACTCGTCGGCCAGCAAGGGCGGCGCGAACAACGGCAGCACCGTCAACCAGTGGTCGAACAACCAGGCCGACGTCGCCACCAAGGGCGGCCAGTCCGCCAGCGGCGGCAGCACCAACAACAAGGACTCCAACAACCAGCTCAACGGCGCGGCCTTCGGCGGCCAAGCGGCGAGCGACCAGGGCTCGAACCAGAAGGCCGAAGACGGCGGTCAAGCTGCGAACAACGGCAGCGTGAACCTCAAGGACGTCGGCAACGTCGAGCACTCCGGCAACACCACCACCAACACCACCACGGTGAGCGTCACCCTGTCGGGTCCGGTGACCCTTCAGAGCCTCGACGAAGAAGTGGTCGGCGGCGCGGGCGCCGGCGCCCTCTTCGGCGGCAACCTGACCACCGGCTATGTGAGCGTCCAAGGCGCTGGCAACACCGCGTCCTTCGCGGGCATCAGCACCCAGACCAGCAACACCGGCGTCGGCAACGCCAACCAGACCACCACGGCGGTCTCGGCGAACTCGAGCATCAGCTTCGGCAGCTCGGCCGTCCACTAAGCCGACCCACTTCAGTTCTCTGCTTACCGCGCCAGCGGGCCCCCGGGTCCGCTGGCGTTTTCTTTGGGGCCTAAGCGCGATGAGATCGGACGGAATCGTCTGATCGTTGAATCGCGCTCTAGAATTCAAAGACCGGGAGCGCGTTCTCGCCGCAAAAGCGGTTCCACTTTTGCGGAACGCTCTCTAGGGCGCCCGGTATCGAGACTGGACCCGTCCGCCGGCCGCCCGGAACCGCCCGCTCCCTCTCGAATCCTCATCCCGGCGGGTTATGCGCCGCGAGAAAGGCCGCCACGGCCTGCAGCATCTGCAGGCGGGTGTCGCCGTGCGAGAGCCAGTGGTCCTCGTGGTTCAGCACCACGAAGTCGACCGGCCTGCCGGCCCGCCTCAGCGCTTCGGCCATGATCTGGCTCTGGTCGAAGGGGACCACCGTGTCGTCCTTGCCGTGGATCAACAGGATGGGGACCGTGGAGGCGTTGACGTGGTCGGCGGGCGAGATGTCGACCAGATGCGGATCGGCGGGATCCTTGGCGCCCATGAAGCGGTCCCAATAGCGCTCGGCGGAGACATCGGAGACCGCCTTCGACCAGGTCACGAACCTCGGTAGGTCGGAGAGGCCGGCCACCGAGACCGCGCAGCGGTAGACGCCGGGATCCAGAGTCGCCCCCGCCAGGGCCGCATAGCCGCCGTAGCTGGCGCCCACGATGCAGACCCGCGCCGGGTCGATCTGACCCTGGGCGACGAGGTAGCGCACCCCGTCTGAAAGATCGGTCTGCATCTTGCGGCCCCACTCCCCGAAGCCGGCGGAGAGGAAGTCCCAGCCGAACCCGTACGAGCCGCGGTAGTTCACCTGCAGCACCGCATACCCCTGCGAGGCCATCGCCTGGGCCCACCAGTCGAAGCCAGGCTCGTCCCGTGCGCTTGGCCCCCCGTGCGGGAGCACGATCAGCGGCAGGCCCTTGGGCTCTCGCCCGCGCGGCAGCGTCAGGTAGCCGGTAAGCGGCGTCCCGTCCTTGGCCTTGAAGGCGATCGCCTGCCTGGGAGCGATATCCTCTGGCTTGAGGGCGCCGAACCGATTGGAGATCCAATCGGCCTTGTGGGCGGCGAGGTCCACGATCGCATAGGCCGGCCCGTCCGTCGGCGAATCGGCCTGCACGACGAGCTTTCTGTGGTCGGCGCTCATGGAGACCAGCGTGAGCCGCTGGCCGGGATAAGACCGAGCCGTCGCGTCCCAGATCGCCTGATCGTTTCGGTCGAAAAACGTGTAGCGATCGTCGTCCCCCGCGAGGTGATGCATCCCGATCAGCTTGCCGGACACCGGATCGAAGACCGGCGCGTCGTAATCGCCCGCCGCCAGGGCCTCCGGCGCCTGGACGCCGCTGTCCGCCCTCACCTCGGCCAGTGCGAACTGTGCGTTCGGACCGCCCCAGACCAGAACCGATCTTCCTCGCGGCCGAGACCTTCCACACTTGGCGGGTCGAGACCGCTCACCTTCATGGCCACCACCCAATCGCCGCCCCGCTTGATCTTGAGCGTCCACTGGCTGGTTTGCGGCGCGAAGTCCGCCTCCGCGAGCGTATGGCCGTCGGCGTCCACCAGCCAATCCTGAGTGGTCGAGACACCGTCCTCCTGAAGGGCGTCGGATCCGCTGCGGGGATTGAAGCTGAAGAGCGAGATCTGGCCTACGTTGTTGACGAAGCGCACGCCGCCCACGAACACCTCGGGCTTGCCGTCGATGGTCCGCACCATGGGAACGCCGGCGATGACGTTCATGTGCAGCATCGGGACGCCGCCGATGTTGTTCGCGCGCGGGTCCAGTGAATTGTTGCTGGTGAGGACGCCGTTCATCCTTCCGTTGAGCAGGTTGCAGTCGACCGTCATCGACCACTCGGAAAACTGCGACTCGACGTCGAGACCCGCGCCCGCCTTGGAGGTGGTCACCAGCAGATGGTCGGAGCCGGCCCACTGGAGTCGCCGCACCTTCTGGGCCCCGGCGTTGAACTGCCGCTCGCGCGCCATGTCGCTCGTGCGCTCCACGAGGACGGACCGGTTCTCGCCGTCGGTGACCAGCAGCGCCAGCCGCGCGCCGTCCGGCGAGATCTGGATGTCCTCCACCGTCGGCAGCTTGCCGTAGGCCTCCAGCGGCGCGGCCGCGCACGGCGAGGCGAGCAGCGCGAGCGACGCGCCCGCCAGCAGCATTCGCTTCAAGGTTCCCTCCCGTCCCGATGCGCCACCTTAGCGCGCGTCTTCCGGCCGTGGAACGGCCGAGGTTGTTCGCTATGGCCGCTCGGCCCGCCAACGGCTGGCTCATTCACCAAGCGTCAAACAGTCGTGATGCAACCGCGAAGTCATTGCATCGTCACGCTTGGCGCATCAGATAGCGCCCAGGGCGTCTATGTTGATGTCGACGTTCTGATTACATGGTTGTCATTTTTTCTTTGGGGCGTTGTTGTTGATCGCGACCCCGGATCTCATCGGTGCGACTGTAAGGCTGGAGCAATCCGCGCCGAGCGGCCAGCAGACCATCGGGACCGGCTTCCTGATCTCGGCCCGGGGCGCGGACGGATCGCCGCAGACGATCCTCGTCACCGCCAACCACGTGTTCGTCGACATGAAGGGGCCCAAGGCCGAGGTGGGCTATCGGATCGCCGGATCGGACGGAAGCTGGCGTTTCGCGCCGAGGCCGCTGCGCATCCGCACCGAGGCCGGCGCGCCGCTGTGGACCGCCGACGGCGCGCACGACGTGGCCGCCATCCGGATCGAGGCGCCGCCGAGGTTCGCGCGAGCGGCCATCCCGATGAACTATCTTGCCTCCGGCGCCGGCGTCGCCCGCCAAGCGCTCTCGCCGGGCGAGGAGCTGTTCGTGCTCGGCTATCCCGAGGGCCTGGCGGCCAACGCCGCCGGCTTCCCGATCCTGCGCTCCGGGCGCATCGCCTCCTATCCGGTGTCGCCGGCGCTCTCGGCCACCTTCCTGCTGGATTTCGCCGTCTTCCCCGGCAACTCGGGCGGACCGGTCTTCAGCCTGCCGGGCCTGCAGCCCGCCGCCGCGGGCGAGGCGCGCCCCGCCATCGTCGGCATGCTCACCCGCCAGGTGGAGGTGGGCCAGGAGCGCCTGGAGATCGGCATCGTCACCCACGCCGAGTACATCGCCGGGACCATTCAGCGCCTCGGCGGCGCCCCCGCGCCCGCGCCGGCCGCCGATCCGCCCGCCGGCCCCCTTCAGACCGCCGCCGCCGCGCTGCAGCGCCCCGCCCCGCCCGCCTGCCGCCCGGGCCCCGATCCCCTCGGCGCGCTCGGCCAGGCCTTCGCCGCGGCGCTGCACGCGCTGGGGCAAGTCCTGCAGAGCGCCTGGCTGGCCCTGCGGCAGGCGACGTGAGCGCTCCAAAGGGGCCACCAACCCGTCACCCCGGACGGCAGCCGATCCGGGGCCGGACCCTCCGGTTCCCAGATGACGACCAGCCAGGTTGCGGCGCTTCCGGCCCCGGCTCTTCGCGCTCCAAGGAGCGCTGCGGCCGGGGTGGCGGAAGGGAAGGGTCGGCGCCGCCCCGACGGGCAGTCTCATGCCGCCCTTGCCCCGCCGATCCCGCGTTGCGATCTGAAGCGGGGCCGTGAGAGGACTTGCGCATGACCGACATCTTCCTGGTTCCCGGCCTTCGCACCCCGTTCGTGAAGGGCGGCGGCGCCTTCGCCGCCTACGACGCCCTCGGACTCTCGGCCCCGGTGGCCAAGGCCATGGCGGCGCGGGCGCGGCCGGACTTCGTCGTCTGGGGCGAGGTGATCCCAGACGCCACGGTCTCCAACATCGCCCGCGAACTGGTGTTCGAGGCGGGACTGGAGCCCACCCTGCCCGCCTTCTCCACCACCCTTGCCTGCTCCACCAGCTTCATGGGGGTGATCGAGGCGGCCGGGATGCTCGGGCGGGGCGGAACGCACCTGGCGCTGGCGGGCGGCGCCGAGACCATGAGCCACGTGCCGATCGCCCTCAAACGCCAGGTCGCCGACCGCCTCGTGGCCACCTTCGGACGCGATCCGGCCGCGGCGGCGGGCATGCTGGCGCAGCTTGGCGCGGCCGACTTCGACCTGCCGCTGAACGCCTGGGCCAACCGGGTGAGCGGCCGGTCGCAGGGCCAGCACACCGAGGACACCGCCCGCCGCTTCGCCGTCAGCCGCGCCGAGCAGGACGCCTGGGCGCTGCGCAGCCACCAGGGCGCGGCGGCCGGCCAGGACGCGGGCTTCTTCGACGACCTCGTCCTGCCGTTCGGCGGGGTGGACCGCGACGCCTTCCCCCGCCGCGACACCTCGCTGGAGAAGCTGGCCTCGCTGCGGCCGGTGTATGATCCGGCCGGGACCATCACCGCCGGCAACGCTTCGCCAGTGACCGACGGAGCGGCGTCCATCTGGGTGGCCGACGCCGAGGGGCTGCAGCGCCTGGGCGCGGCGGCGCAGGTGCGCCTCCTCGACTGGGAGATCGCCGCCATCGACTTCCGGCTGGACGAGGGGATGCTGATGGCGCCCGGCCGCGCCATCCCACGCCTCCTCGACCGCCATGGCCTGAAGTTCGACGACATCGCCCTCTACGAGATCCACGAGGCGTTCGCCGCCCAGGTGCTGGCCAATCTCAAGGCCGCCGCCGACCCGGCCTACCGCAAGGAGCGCGCCGGGGTGGACGCCGACCTCGGCCCCTTCCCGTGGGATCGGGTCAACCCGCACGGCGGCTCGCTCGCCCTCGGCCATCCCTTCGCCGCCACCGGCGCGCGCATCCTCAGCCAGGCCGCCAAGGAGCTCGCCGCCCTTCCCGCCGGCGCGCGCGCCGTCGTCTCGGTGTGCGCCGACGGCGGCCAGGGGACCGTGGCGCTGCTGGGGCGGGTGTGACCCCGCAACCCGCGCATCTCGCCGAATTGCCTGCCCGCCCCGTCGCGCCTAGCCTGAGGGGGATGTACGTCCCCGACCATTTCGCGGTGACCGACGCGGACGAGGTCGCCGAGATGCTGCGGCGCACGCCGTTCGGCTGCCTGATCACCCACGGGCCGGACGGGCTTTTCGCCAGCCACCTTCCCTTCCTGCACGATCCCCAGCGGGGCGTGCTCGCCGGGCATCTGGCGCGGGCCAATCCGCACGAGCGCCTGGCGACCGAGGGCGAGGCGCTGGTGGTTTTCCAGGGCCCCCACGCCTATGTCTCGCCGGGCTGGTATCCCAGCAAGGCCGAGCACGGGCGCGTCGTGCCCACCTGGAACTACGAGGCGGTCCACGTCTACGGCCGGCTTTCCTGGCGCCGCGACCGGGACTGGCTGCTGGGCCTGGTGACCGCTCTCACCAAGCGCTTCGAGGCGGCGCAGCCGGCGCCCTGGCGCGTGGACGATGCGCCAGCCGACCACATCGAGCGGCTGCTGGGCGCCATCGTCGGCCTGGAGGTGCGGATCGAGCGCGTGGTGGCCAAGCGCAAGTTCTCCCAGAACCGCCCGCAGGCCGACGTGCATGGGGTCGTCGCGGGCCTCTCGGCGAGCCCGGCCGAACTCGACCGCGCCCTCGCCGAGGCGATGCGCGCGCATCCCGCCTAGCCGCCGGTGGACGTCAACCTCCAGGGCAAGATCGCCATCATCGACCAGGAGCAGTGGGTCAGCGGCGCGCGCGACTAGACTAGGGGTTCGCGCCCCCCGAAATCCGCTCATCCCGGCGAAAGCCGGGACCCAGGCAGGACTTTGGAAGAAATCGGGTTTACCGCGGTTCGAACCGGATCAATCTTTCAGTCGGCCTCGACCGTCCACGCCAAGAAGACTAACAGCGAGCCCCGCCTTGATTCTTGTCTGGAACCCGGCTTTCGCCGGGATGAGCGGGATTTTTAGTTAGTCCGCAAATTCCAACTTATCCTCATCCCTTTAAGCGCCCGCAAAGGGCGCCAGGCGCATGAGGGGCGCATGAGGGTTGCGCGGAGACTGGCCCTGATCGGCGCGGGCTATGGGCTTGCGTTCGCGGGCGCCTGCGCGGCGGTGGCGGTCAACGAGTGGCGCATGCCCGCCGACGTCGCCCAGGGCTCGCCGGGCATGACCGCCTTCGGCGACGTGGTCCTCTTCCTGCTGGCGGCGGGCGCCTTGAGCCTCGCGCCCACCTGGTTCCTGCTGAAGCTCGCCCTCGAGAAGGCGCCGCGCGCAGTGCTGGCCGCCGAGCTCGCGGCCGCCGGGATGGGGCCCCTGAGCTGGATCGCGGTGATCTGGCTGGCCGCCGCCGGTCCCGCGGGCGCCTCGGCTGCGGCCCTGGCGGGCGCCCGGCTGCTCGGCCCCCTCGTCGCCCTCGGCGCCATCCCGCGCATCGTCCTCGGCCCGGTCGTCCTCGCGATCGAGGCGGCGACCTTCCTGCTCGTTCCCGAACGCCGCACGCGCGCGCTGCTGGCGGCGGCGATGCTCATGGACCTCGTCCCGCTCGGGCTCTTCGCCCTGCACATGGCGGGGGCGGTTCTGAGGGCGTAGCCCTCGCCCACCCTCCGCCTCCGGGAAAGCTGCGCCTGCGCGCCCGCGCGCCGTTGATCTGGATCAAACGCAAGCGCCTCCAAACAGGATACTAAACTCCACGTCCCGACGCGGAGGCGCGCCAGAGCCATGAGCGACACCTGGATTTGTCCGGATTGCGGACTGGGTCCGTTTCCCGCCCAAGCCGTGTTCTGCCCGGTCTGCGGCTACATGCGCGACCTCGGCGGGGCGGACGCGGACGGCCCTGCGACGCCGGCGACCGAAACCACCGAGCCTACCGGCGCCTGAGAAACCTTTCGGACAGGAGGAACCAACATGTGGCGCGGCTTCAAGCTTATCTCGGACGACTCGCACTTCGAGGGATCGCCCGACCAGTGGCGCAGCTACGTGCCCAAGGAATTCCAGGCCTACATGCCCAGGATCGTGAAGCTTCCCAACGGCGGCGACGCCTGGGAGACGCCCGGCGATCCGCCCACCCGCATGGGCCTGGGGCTGAACCTCGCCATGGGGCGCGGCTGGGAGAACCTGAAGGTCTCGGGGATCTCCTATGACGAGCCCGGGATCGTGGGGACCGGCGACGGCCAGCAGCGGCTGCTGGAGATGGACCGCGACGGCATCGACGCCGAGGTGATCTACACGCCGGTGGGCCGCGGCTTCCGCACCGCCCCGACCGAGGCCTCGCACGCCATCGCCCAGGCCTACAACAACTGGCTTTCCAAGGAATATTGCGCGCCCGACCCGAACCGGCTCCTGGGCCTCGGCATGCTGCCCTCCGGCTCGGTGGAGAACGCGGTGGCCGAGCTTAAGCGCATCAAGGGGATGCCGGGAATCTACGGCGTCCACCTGCACGAATGGCCGGCCGGAGGCCTCGGCCCCTCGCCCGAGGACGACATCTTCTGGCAGGCGGCGGTGGAGACCGGCGTGCCGCTCACCGTCCACATCCGCTTCGGGGGCGGCGTGGAGGCCGACAGGCCGCGGATCGACCCGACCTCGGGCCCCATGGCGCCGATCAACACCATGCTGACCAAGATCGCCTATCCGACCGCCTACTGCATGACCCAGCTGATCACCAACCGGGTCTTCGACCGCTTCCCCTCGCTCAGGATCTCGTTCGCCGAGTGCGGGGCCTCGTGGGTTCCGTTCTACGCGGAGTCGGCGGACACCAACTATTTCCGCCACCGCCACTGGGCGCAGATCGCGCTCGACCACGAGCCGTCGCACTACATCAGGCGCAACTTCCTGTTCGGCATGCAGGACGACTACGCGGCGATCAAGATCCGCGACCTGATCGGGGTCGACAACCTCACCTGGGGCACCGACTTTCCGCACGTGGCCTGCGACTGGCCGCATTCCGACCGGGTGCTGGAGAAGATGTTCGCGGGCGTGCCGGCCGAGGACATCCGCAAGATCGTCGGCGGAAACCTCGCCAGGCACCTGGGCCTCGATCCCGCCAAGGCCGCGGCCCGGCCCGTTCCGATCGCGGCCGAATAGGGATCTCGGCCCTTTCCAGGCCAAGGGGCCGCCGCCCGAGAGGACGGCGGCTCTTTGCGTGGCGTAACCCCTTACCCTCGAGCCCCGCGCCTAGTTGAAATGCAGCCGCAGCCCCGGCTCGTGCCAGGGGATCGCCGCCAGCCAGCCCTCCCCGCTCAGGGTGACATAGGCGGTGCGCAGGTCCGGACCGCCGAACGCGAGGTTGGTGGCGTGGGCGTCGGGCAGCTGGTGGCGCCGGCAGGTCCCGCCGTCGGGCCAGAACTCGGCGATGCCGCCGTTGCCGGTGGTGGCCACGCAGATCTTGCCCGAGGCGGTGACCTTCAGGCTGTCGAAGCGGCTCTCGTCGGCCACCCCGCCGATGACGAAGGCGCCGTAGGCCGCCGGCGTGTCCCGCTTGACGAGCTCGCCGGGCCCGGCGACGTCCCAGGCGTAGAGGCGCGTCGTCTGGGTGTCGGCCACGTAGAGGCGCCGGCCGTCCGGCGAGAGGCCGATCCCGTTCGGACGGTTGAGCCGGTTGAGGACCCGGCGGATCTCCGAGCCGTCGGGCTTGGCCCAATAGACCGCGCCGTGGTCGCGGTTGTCCCGCCGCACCGCGCCCGGATCGGTGAACCAGAAGCCGCCGTCCGCGCCGAACACGATGTCGTTGGGAGCGCTGAGCCGACGGCCCTCGCACGCATCGTAGAGCACCCGCACCTCGCCGCTGGCCGGATCCACCGTCTCGATCCGCCCGCCGGTGTACTCCGGGCCGCCGTGGCCGAGCGCGGTCCACTCCCCGTCGCGCTGGCGCCAGGTCGTCCCGCCGTTGTTGCAGACGTAGAGCAAGCCGCCGGGCCCCAGCGCCAGGCCGTTGGGGCCGCCGCCCGGCCGGGCGACCACCACCTTCTCGCCGGCCGGCGTCACCTTGCTGATGAGGCCGAGGCGCATCTCCACGAACGCCACCGCCCCGTCCGGCATCACCACCGGACCTTCCGGAAACCCGAGATCCCGCCCGATGATCTTCATCGCCCTTTCCTCCCTCGCCGTCGCCGATCGACCGTCCGCAGCCCTAGTGTCCCGAGTCCGAAGTTCGCAAGTGGATGGGATCGGCGCCGAGCGAACTTCGGACTCGACAAGGACACTAGCAAAGCTTTGATTTTAGTGTGGCTTACGAATTTGACGTTCGCTTCAGCGCCCGCCCCATCGATCGAGCGAACTTCGAATTCACCACACTAGCCGGGGTTGCGCCGAGACGAAATCGGCTTTGGCCCCAACCAACGGCTCGGCCGACTGGGCGCCGCCGGGCCTTCGGAGTTAGGGTGAGGCGAGCCCGAAAGCGGGATGCGGCGGGAGCCGGGACATGAACGCAGCCAAGCCCATCGCCGTCATCCAGGGCGCGCCCACCGCGGTGGTGCAGGCGCTGATGCGGCGTTTCGTGACCGGACTCGATCCGGCCGTGCGGCCCGCGGGCGTGATCGAGGACCCGGCCGCCGAGTCTGAAGGCCCCTGCAACGGCGGCGATCTCAGGAGCCTCGGCGACGGGCGCCGCTTTTCGCTCATGCAGGATCTCGGCCCCGGGGCCGTGGCCTGCCGCCTGGACGCCTCGGGGGTCGTCTCGGCCTGCGAGGCGATCCAGCAGGATATCGCCGCCGGCTGCGATCTCGTGGTGCTCAACAAGTTCGGCAAGATCGAAGCCGAGCGCAGCGGCCTCGCCGAGGCCTTCGCCGCCGCCATGCAGCGCGGCCTGCCGATCCTGACCTCGGTGGGGCCGAAGTTCATGGACGCCTGGGACGCCTTTGCCGCGCCCCTCTACGTCGTGCTGCCCCCCGAGCTGGGCGCGATCGAGGCCTGGTGGACCACGGTGCGGCGCCGCGAGCCGCAGGCGCAGGCGCAGGCGGCCAGTTGACGTCGATCAAACGCCAGGCGCCCGCCTCGCGGTAGGAAGGGTCCAGGGCCGTCTTCGAGCACAACGCAAATCCGGCCCGCATGCCGGAGGACATCGCGTGCAGGATGACTCGTCGCTGCTGGACGCCAGCCTCGGACGCGCGGCCGAGGCGCTGGGCGACATCACCCAGCCGGTGATGGAACGGTTCTACCGGGCGTTTCCCGAAGCCGAGCGGGCCTTCGAGCAGCGGGGCCTGCCCCGGCGCGCCAGCCTGGAAGCCGAAATGGTCGAAAGGGCGCTCTACTTCGTGATGAACTGGCGGGATCGCCCCAATCAGCTTCGCATCGAGCTGCGCGATTCGGTGCCGCACCACGAAGAGACCTTGGCGGTCACGCTCCCCTGGTTCCGCGGTCTGGTGGACTCGCTGATCGAGGTGATCGCCGAGACGGTGCCGCGCGAGGAGACCGCCGAGCTGGCGCTCCTGAGCCAGATCCGCGCCGAGCTGGAGGAGACGATAGAGGACTCGAAATCCGAGTTCGTGGACCCGCCGCACGAGGCGGTCTGACGCCGGCCTCGCCCGCGCGCGCCTCGATCCTTCAGAACGCGTTCGGCGGGCGGCTTTCGCTCGCAGCGGCGGCGGGATTCGCCTGCAAGCTCTGGCGCAGCCAGTCCTCGAACCGGAGCGCGCCGATGCGCGCCTGCGGGGCCGGGACCAGCGACTGGTCGGTGAGCTCGGCGCCGAAGTAGCGGGCGTGCGGGTCGGCGACCAGCCGCCTGGGGTCCTCGTAGGCGGTGAGCACCTCCAGGGCGACGTCGCATAGCCGGAAGCGCTCGGGACCGGCCATCTCCACCGTGCGGTTCAGCGGCTGGCCCTGGGCGAGCTCGGCGAGCGCCTCGGCGACGTCGAAGCCCGAGACCGGCTGCGCCAGGGCGGGCGAAACGGCCACGTCCTGCGCCCCGCCGACCTGCACCACGCCGGCGATGAACTCGAAGAACTGGGTGGAACGCACGATGCTGTAAGGGAGACCCGAGGCCTTGATCAGGTCTTCCTGCATCTTCTTGGCCCGGAAGTAGCCGATCGCCTGCAAGCGGTCGGTTCCGACGATCGACAGGGCGATGTGGTGGCGCACCCCGGCGGCCTTCTCCGCCGCCAGCAGCCTGCGCCCCGCGGTCTCGAAGAACCGCAGCGCCGAATCCGCGTCCAGCGCGGGCGAGTTCGACACGTCGACGACGACGGCCGCGTTCCGGAGCGCCCGGTCCAGCCCCTCGCCGGTGACCGCGTTCACGCCACGGGTCGGCGAGGCCGCCACGACCTCCAGGTCGTCCCGCTGCAGGCGCCGTACGAGCTTCTCGCCGATGCAGCCGGTGGCGCCGATGACCACGATCTTCATGTCTCGCCTCGTTTCGGGGTGCAAGCTGCCGCCACCTCAAATAGGCCATCATCTTCGTGGCACAATTTTCACCAAATACGGCGCTCGGCGATCGTTTTACCGCGATCTGAAAACACGCGCTGGATACGTAAGGGTCTATTTGCTTTAGTTTTCGCGCTTTTGCCGCGCGAATTCAGGCTACTGCTACGCCTGTTATTTTGGAGCAAAACGATGACCACCATCACCAGCCGCGACGGCGTGAAGATCTTCTACAAGGATTGGGGACCGAAGGACGCGCAGCCCATCGTCTTTCACCACGGATGGCCGCTGAGCGCCGACGATTGGGACGCCCAGATGCTCTATTTCCTCTCCAAGGGCTATCGCGTCGTCGCCCACGACCGCCGCGGCCACGGCCGCTCCGACCAAGTCAGCGACGGTCACGACATGGATCACTACGCCGCGGACGCCGCGGCGGTGGTCGAGCATCTCGATCTCAGGAACGTGGTGCACATCGGCCATTCCACCGGCGGCGGCGAGGCCACGCGTTACGTCGCCCGCCATGGCCAGCCTCAGGGCCGCGTCGCCAAGCTGGTGCTGATCGCCGCCGTGCCGCCGATCATGCTGCAGACCGCCGCCAATCCGGGCGGGACGCCGATGTCGGTGTTCGACGACCTGCGCCAGCAGCTCGCCGCCAACCGATCGCAGTTCTATACGGATTTCGCGGCCGGCCCGTTCTACGGCTTCAACCGTCCCGGCGCGGCGCCCTCCCAGGCGATCATCTCGAACTGGTGGCGCCAGGCGATGATGGGCGGGGCGAAGGCGCAGTACGACGGCGTCACGGCTTTCTCGGAGACGGATTTCACCGAAGACTTGAAGCTCATCACCGTGCCGGCCCTGGTGATGCACGGCGACGACGACCAGGTCGTGCCGATCGCCGATTCCGGCCCGCTCTCGGCCAAGCTGCTCCAGAACAGCGCCTTGAAGGTCTATGAGAAGTTCCCGCACGGCATGTGCACGACGCACGCCGAGGTCGTAAACCGCGACCTGCTGGAATTCGTCGCGCGGCCGGACGCCAAGGCGCAGGGCCGCAGCGCGGCCGCCTGACTCGCAGAGCGGCGACGCCCCCTCGGCCGATCCTCGCTAGGCCCCCCGGGCGGCGGCGCCCGAGCGTTGAAGCGTGCTCTGGATTCAAGGACTTGGAGCGCGTTCTAATCGCAAGGGCGATTCCGCTCTTTCGGGAAGGCGCTCCAGCGCGCCGCCAGCGAGGACATCATGGAGAAGGGCCGGCTGATCGCGTTCAGCGACGGCGTCCTGGCGGTGGTCATCACCATCATGGTGCTGGAGCTTAAGGCGCCCGCCGATGCGAGCCTTGCCGCCCTGGCGGCGGACGGCCCGACCTTTCTCGCCTACCTCCTCAGCTTCATCTACGTCGGTATCTACTGGAACAATCACCACCACCTGTTCGTCCTCGTCTCGCAGGTGCGCGGCGCGGTGCTGTGGGCGAACCTGCATCTGCTGTTCTGGCTCTCGCTCATTCCCTTCACTACCAGCTGGCTCGGCCAGCATCCCTCGTCCGCGGGACCGGTATCGGTGTACGGGCTCTCCCTCCTCATGCCGGGGATCGCCTGGAACCTCCTGCAGACGCTGCTCGTCAGGGGCGAAGGGCGGGCGAGCTCGGATCTGGCCCGCGCCCTCGGCCGCGACCTCAAGGGCAAGCTATCGCCGGTCCTCTACGGGGTGGGGATCGCGCTCTCCTCCTTCGCGCCCTACCTCGCCGAGGGGATCTATGTGCTGGTGGCCCTCGTCTGGCTGATTCCCGACCCGCGCATCGAGCGGGCCGTCCACGCCCACCGAAGCGGGGGCGATTGAAGACGAGCCGGAACCGTGGCGCCCTGAAAACGGCATGAAACAAGGTCAAGTCGCGCGCCCCAAGTGCGGATAAGACGCCCTCTATGAACTCGCCCGCGCAGAACCCGGCGAAGGCGCGCCGCCGATGGGCGACGCGCGTCCTGGCGGGCGGGGCGCTTCTGTCGATCGTCCTCTTCGGGGCGCTCTACCTCGGCCGAAGGCCGATCGCCGAGCGGCTGGCGGACGGCTGGCTCCAGCAGCATCGCCTGCCGGGGGAGTTCGAGGTGCGGTCGATCGGCCTGAGCGGACTGACGGCGAGCCTGCGGCTTGGCCCGAAGGACGATCCGGACCTGCAGGTCGAGCGGCTGCAGGTGGACTATGGGCTGGATGGGCCCTGGAGCGGCCGGGGCCTGGCGGTCGCCACCCGCGCGGTGCGTCTCTTCCGGCCGCAGCTCAAGGCGCGGTTCGCGGACGGACGCCTGGATCTCGGATCGCTGACGTCGCTGCTCCAGGCGCTCTCGGGGCGCGCCGGAAAGCCGGGTCCGTCCCCGGACCTCACCGTCGAGGCGGGTCTGCTGCGGCTCGCCACGCCCGGCGGCGCCCTGACGATCACCGGCGACGGGGCAATGACCGCCGGCGCGCTCGCCCGGGCCCGGGTCCGCCTTGCCCCCTTCGCGCTGAGGCTCGGGACGGCGCGCCTGGCGGGCGCGGCGCAGACGCTCGGCATCGAACGGCGTGGCGCGCGGCTCCAGGGATCGGCGCAGGGCGGCCCGCTGATGCTGGCCTGGCAAGGGCAGGCGTGGCGCTCGGGCGGCCAGACGCTGTCGGCCGACCTGCCCGCCCCTGGCCGCGAGGGCCGGATGGGCGGGCCGGCGCGCATGACGATCCAGATCAGAGGGGCGAGCGGCGAGGCCTCGGGCGCGGCCCTTGCCGAGGGCGCCGATCTCGCCATGACGATCGCGGGGACGCTGAACGCGGACGGCGCAGGCGCGGCCCTGGAGGGCGCCGCCGGCCAGGGCGTGGCCACCGTCCGGACCTTGCGGAGGGGCGACGTCGTCATCGGCGAGGCCGCCGTGCGGTTCGCCATCGACGAGGGGCGCTGGGCCGCCGGCCGCTTCGGCGCCCGCCTGCGCGGGTCCGCCTCGGGCCGGGGCCGGATGGACGCCGCCGCCGCCCACCGGGCGGCGGCCGGCCTGCCGCCGCTGTCGGCGGCGCCCGCTTATCGCACCGCGGCCGAGAAGGCCTTGCGGGCGTTCCAGGTCTCGGTCGGTGGCGTCTCGGCGAGCGTGTCGAACGGGGATCTGCGGCTTGGCCTCACCGCGCCGCTCACGCTCGACAGCGGCTCGGGCGCCCGGCTGACGATCGCCGGCCTGGCCGCCGACGTGCAGGGGGCGGCGGCCCGCGGCGCGGGCGGGCGGCTGACACTGGCGGGGGGCGGCCTGCCGCAGGTCAGCGTCCAGCTGACGCGCTGGTCGCTCGCCTCCGCCGCACTCGCGGCCGATCTGGCGCTCGGCGCCCGCCTCGACCTGCCGATCGCCGAGGGCCTGGACGTCCAGGGACGCGGACGCCTCGGGGTTGCGGCCGGCGCGCTGCGCTTTGAGCTGGCCGACTGCGCCACCGTCACCGCCCGGCGCCTGCCCATCGAGGACAACCCGGTGGTGGGGCTCGCCGCCCGCGTCTGCCCGGCCGGCGGCCCCCTGGCCCAGGCGAGCGGCGGCGGCTGGCGAGCGGCGGGCCGCATCGAAGCGGCGCGCGCCGCCGCCCCGAAGCTTGCGATGAGCCTCGCCGACGGCGCCGGCGCGTTCGCGGCCGCGGGCTCGGGCGGCGCCCCCGGCGCCGTCAGGCTGGATGTCGCCAAGGCCCGGCTCCTGGACGCCGGCGGCGGGCGCCGCTTCAACCCGCTGATCGCCGCCGGCGCCCTCGCGCTCGAACGCGGAATCTGGACTGGCGACATCGCCGCGGCGACGGCGGCGGGACGCCGGATCGGAACCGTGCGCCTCAGGCACGACACCGCGGCGGGCGTCGGGCGCGCCGACATCGACGCGCACGGGCTCGCCTTCGCCCCGGACGGACTGCAGCCGTCGGAGCTGACGCCGCTGGCCGCCTTCGTCAAGGATGCGTCGGGACCCCTCGCCTTCAGCGGCTGGTTCGCGTGGGGCCCGGGCCGGCCGATGACCAGCGGGGGCGAGGTCGTGGCGCGGAACCTGACCTTCAAGAGCCCGACTGGCAAGGTGCTGGCGCTGGATACCCATCTGCGGCTGGCGAGCCTGGCGCCGCTGGCGAGCGCCCGGGGCCAGCGGGTCACGGTGCGGGAGATCGAGACGGCCATCCCGCTGACGCAGCTCGCCGCCACCGCCGAATTCGACGCCGACGCGGTGGCGGTGGAGGCGGCCAGCGCCGGCTTCGCGGGCGGGCGGTTGCGTCTCGAGCCGATGACCGCGCCCTTCGCGCCTGGCTCGGCCTACCGCGGCGTGCTGATCCTCGAGCACGTGGATCTCGGTCAGATCGTGGCCGCCTCGAACCTCTCCCACATGATGTCGCTGCAAGCCGTCGTCGACGGGCGGATTCCCTTCCAGATCGACCCCGCGGGCGTCAGGATCGTCTCCGGACACCTGGCCGCGGCCGGGCCCGGGCGGATCTCGATCTCGCGGACCGCGCTCGGCGGCGTCGCCGCGAGCCAGGTCACCGCCAAGGGGACGCCGGCGCAGGGCGAGGCCGGCGGCCTGGCCCAGAACCTCGCCTACGACGCCATGGAGGATCTGTCGTTCGACACGCTGGAGGCTTCCCTGGACAGCGTCGCAGGGGAGCGGCTGCGCATCCTCTTCCACATCAAGGGGCGGCACGATCCCCCAAAGCCGGTGCGGGCCCAGATCGCGCTCGGCGACCTCATCGCCGGCAAGGCGTTCAGCAAGCCGATCCCCTTGCCGTCCGGGACGCCGATCAACCTCACCCTCGACAGCAGCCTGAACTTCGGAGAGCTTGTGCGCAGCCTCGAGCAGGCCTGGCGGGACAGCCTGGCCCCTTCGCGTTCAGCGGCGGTTCAGGACGAGGCGGCCCAGATGTCCGCGCCGATGGAGACCACCCGGCCATGACCAGAAGACGGCTCTATCTCGTCGGCCCGGCGGCGCTCGCGCTCCTGGGCGGCGCGGCCTGCACGCCCACCATCGACGTCAAGGTCGAGCCGATCAACATCTACGCCAAGCTCGACGCCGACGTGCGCATCCGCCTGGACAGGGAAGTCCAGGACGCCATCAAGCAGAACCCCAACCTCTTCTAGGGCTCGCCCCATGATCCGCCGCATCGTCCTCGCGCTCATCCTCGCCCTCGGTCTCGCCGGGGGCGGCGGCGCCTTCGCCCAGCCCTCCGCCAAGGCCGCCGTCGACGCGGCGAAGGCGCAGGGAGTCGTCGGCGAACAGGGCGACGGCTATCTGGGTTTCGTCGGCGGCGCCACCGATGCTTCGGTGAAGGCGGCGGTGGACGAGATCAACGCCGGCCGCTCGAAGGCCTATCAGGACATCGCCGCCAGGACCGGCGTCACCCCGGCCGCCGCCGGCGAGGCCACCGCCCTGCAGCTCGCCGCCCGTCTCCCTTCCGGCTACTACTTCCGGCCGCTGGGCGGGAGCTGGACGAAGAAGTAGATCAGGGGCGCGCGGAAAGAACCCTTCCGCCGGAGGGGAGACTCGTCACCCCGCGCGAAGCGTAGCGGAGACCCGGGGCCGGACGCGCCGGTTCATGGACGAAATCCAGCTCGGGTGGGGGCGGCTCCGGCCCCGGGCCTACGCCGCTTCGCGGCTCCGCCCGGGGTGACGGCGCAGATGTGTGAACGGCCTATGGGAGGGGAAAGGGCTTGGCCGCAACGCCCTAATCCCTCGGGAAATTCGGCGGCCGGCGCTCCTTCATGGCCGCGACGCCCTCACGGAAGTGGGCGCTTTCGATGGCCGGGCGGGTCTCCAGGCGCGCCATCTCGAAGGCCTCGGCGAAGGTCTGGGTGGGGGCGGCGTTGAGGAGGCGCTTGGTCACCGCGATGGACCTCGGCGAGCAGGCGCGGACGATCTCGCGGGCGAAGGCGAGGCTCTCGGCCAGCAGCTGGTGCTGGGGGATGATGCGGGTGACGAGGCCGAGCCGCAGGGCTTCCTCGGCCTCCACCCGCCGGCCGGAGATGAGGATGTCGCGCGCCGGGCCAGCGCCGATCATGTGCAGGAGGCTCCAGGCGAGGCCCACCTCCGGGATCGCCCCGATCCGCACGAAGCCGCCCATGAAGGCCGCGTCCGGGCTCGCGAACCGGAAGTCGGCGCTCAGCGCCAGCGCCAGCCCCGCCCCCATGGCCGGGCCGTTCACCGCCGCGATCACCGGGATCGGCATGGCCCGGGCGAAGGTGTACCGCGAGCGGTATTCCGGGGCGGTCTGCGGCAACGCGGTGAAGATCGGGTCGGGCTCGGTGGGCGAGGTCTGCGGCGGGGGGCGCCCCTCGGCGGCGTCCCCCAGGCGCTCGGCGTCGCCGCCCGAGCAGAACGCCGTCCCCGCCCCGGTGATGACCAGGGCGCGCACGTCGCGGTCGGTCGCGGCCCGCACCAGCGCCTCGTTCACCGCCAGCCCCAGCGCGCCGTTCACCGCGTTGCGCCGCTCCGGCCGGTTCAAGGTGATCACCGCCACGCCGTCGTCGACTTCGTAGAGCAGCACCTCGGCCATCGGCTCCCTCCCGCTGAGGGGCGCACTATAGCCGGCTGATGGCGGAGGCGCGCCCCTTCCACCATCCGGCTCGCGCCGGATGGTCCCCCTTCCCCGCCCGCGGGCAAGGAGAACCCGGCGTCGCCATCCTCCTCCCTCGCGCAGCGGGGAAGGTGGCTGATCGCGGAGCGATCAGACGGAGGGGGCGCTCCGGCCCTTCATCCCTCCGGATCGCTTCCGTTTCTTGCGCGCCGCGGAGGAGAAGACGCCGGCAATCGTCAAGCAACGAGTCGGGGTTTAGTCTCCCCCCGTGGCCCAGCTGACGGACTCGCTGCCGGATTCGAGTCTCGCGCGGCTATTCGCGCGCGAGATCGCGGCCGGCCGGGCGGTCTGGTTCTCGTTGCCGGGCGGCTCGCCGCTCTACGAGGCGGGCGAGGAGGCGGACTTCTTCTATCTGGTGCGGGCCGGCCGGCTCGGCGTCTTCCGGCGCGAGGAGGGCCTCGAGCCGCAGTTCCTGGGCGTCATCCGCCCCGGCGAGCCGGCCGGGGAGATGGCGCTGATCGCCGGCGCACCCCACTCGGCCACCGTCTCGGCGCTCCGGGATTCGGAGATCCTGGCGCTCGGACGCGACGACTTCTTCCGGGCGGTGGAGACCGACCCGAGGGTGATGACCGAGCTCGCCCGGCTGATGATCCTTCGCACCCGCCAGAGTTCCGCCGGCGTGGTGGGCGAGCCCTCGGTGTTCGCCTTCATCGGCCTCGGCGAGCAGGTCAGCGTGCGCCCGCTGGCCGCCGAGATCGCCGCCTGCATCGGCCGGCTCGGCTACCGCGCGACGGTGGTGGGGGCCGAGGCGCAGCGGGCGCCCACCGAATGGTTCTCCAACGTCGAGCGCGACCACGACTTCGTGCTCTACGTGGCCGAGGCCGACGAGCCTTCCTGGACCGCCCTCGTCAGCCGCCAGGGCGACCGGCTGTTCCGCGTGGCGGAGGGGTCCGCGACGCCGCCGCCGCCCTCGGCCCTCGACCTCGAGGAGCCGCTGCAGCGCCAGCAGCTCGTCGACCTGATCCTTGTCCATCCGGCCGAGACCACCGCGCCCCGGGGCTCGGAGGCGTGGCTGGAGGCCCTGAAGCCGGCCCGGCTCTTCCACATGCGCCGCCGCTTCGCCCCCGACGCCGAGCGCCTGGCCCGGGTGCTCACCGGCCAGTCGGTGGGGCTGGTCCTCTCGGGCGGCGGGGCGCGGGCTTACGCCCACGTGGGCGCCATCCGCGCCCTGCACGAGCAGGGGGTGCCCATCGACTTCGTGGGCGGGGTCTCCATGGGGGCGATCATCGCCGCGGGCCTGGCCATGGGCTGGGACGACGCGGAGATGGACCGCCGCATCCGCCACGCCTTCGTGGAATCGAGCCCCCTCGACGACATCGCCTTCCCGATGATCGCCATGACCCACGGCGAGAAGGTTCGCGAGCGGCTGGCCGAGAACTTCGACGACCGCGACATCGCCGACCTGATGCTGCCGTTCTTCTGCGTCTCGGCGAACCTCACCACCGGCGCCTACTTCCTGCACCGGCGCGGCTCGGTGCGCGAGGCGCTGAGGGCCACCATCTCCCTGCCGGGCGTGCTGCCGCCGGTGACCATCGGCAAGAACGTGCTGGTGGACGGGGCGGTGGTGAAGAACTTCCCGTCCGACATCATGCGCTCGATCCAGCTCGGGCCGATCGTGGGCGTGGACGTCAGCCGCGGGCGCAGCATCGAGGCCGACGACATCCGCCCCCCCGCCTCCCTCTGGCGCTGGCTGATCTCCGGCGACTGGCGGCGCGGCCCGCCCATCGTCTCGGTGCTGATGCGCTCGGCCACGGTCTGGTCGGGCGCCGAGGTGGCCGCCACCCGCGAGGCCACCGACGTGCTGATCCTTCCGGAGGTGGACGCCATCGAGATCCGCAACTGGAAGGCCTTCGACCCGGCCGTGGAGGCCGGCTACCGAGCCGCGAGCGAGGTGCTGGAGGGGCTCAGCCGCCCCGTGATCGACCTTCGCCGGCGCCTCAGCCTGGAAGAGACCGCCGCCGCCCTCGCCGCCAGGACCCCCCCGACGCTTTCCGCGCCTGCCGCGGCGCCCGTCCTCGGGGCTTAATCGACCCGCAAGGCGCCATTTGTTATGATGCGTCCGAGAGGGATGTTGCCTTGTCGCGTTCGGTTCAGCAGCTGCGCCTGAAGCTTCGGCGCCCGGCCTCGTTCGCCCGGGACGACTTCATCTTCTCTGAAACCAACGCCGACGCCATCCGGGCGCTGGACGCCTGGCCGGCCTGGCACGGCGGCTGCCTGGCGCTGATCGGGCCCGAGGGAGGCGGCAAGACGCACCTGGCCATGGGCTGGGCCGAGCGGACCGGCGCCCTGGTGCTGGAGCCCGGGGGCGCGGACCTCACCGCCGTCCGGGGCCGCCCGGTGCTGGTGGAGGACGCCAGCGCAGCCGACGGCGACCTGCTTTTCCACCTCATCAACATGGCCGGGGCCGGCGGTGGCCTGCTGCTCACCGACCGCGGCCACCCCCGGACCTGGCCCGCGACCCTCCCCGACCTGCGCTCGCGCCTCAACGCCCTGCCGACGGCCGAGATCGGCGAGCCGGACGACGCGGTCCTCGAAGGTGTGCTCCGGAAGTTCTTCCGCGACCGCCACATCCGCCCCGCCGAGGACGTCTATCCCTACCTGATGCGGCGGATCGAACGCTCGGTGCGGATGGCCCGCGACATCGTCAAGCGCCTCGACGACGCCGCCGACGCCGAGCAGCGCGAGATCACCCGCGCGCTGGCCCGCCAGATCCTCGAATCCGAGGAAGAGACGCTGAACCTCTTCGAGCAGCGGCCGTAACCCCTCACCCTCCCATTGCTCCGCAATGGGCCCCTCCCTCTCCCTTTGGGCGAGGTGTTCGAGCGGCGCCTCTCCTTCACCTCTCCCGTGGGGAGAGGAAAGGGCCCGCGATGCGGACGCATCGTGGGAAGGTGAGGGGTTACGGCCAAGGAAGCCTGCTCACTGCGCCGCCACCGCCAGGGGCGCGCCGGCGGCCAGCAGGGTGTCGAAATAGGCGATGGTGCGCTCGAGGCCCTCGCCCAGCGGGGTCACCGGCGCCCAGTCGAGGGTCTCGCGGGCGCGGGCGATGTCGGGGCGCCGCTGGCGTGGATCGTCCGCCGGCAGCGGTCGCCGCTCGAGCCTCGAGCGAGAGCCGGTGAGCTCGATGACCAACTCGGCCAGGCGCCGGATGGTGAACTCGCCCGGATTGCCGAGGTTGATGGGCCCGACCACCGCATCCCCCGAGTCCATCAGGCGCATCAGCCCCTCCACGAGGTCGTCCACGTAGCAGAAGGATCTGGTCTGCTCGCCGTCGCCATAGAGGGTGATGGGCTCGCCCTTCAGGGCCTGGACGATGAAGTTGGAGACCACCCGCCCGTCGTTCGGGTGCATCCGCGGGCCATAGGTGTTGAAGATCCGCGCCACCTTGATGCGCACCTTGTGCTGGCGCCAGTAGTCGAAGAACAGCGTCTCGGCGCAGCGCTTGCCCTCGTCGTAGCAGGAGCGGATGCCGATCGGATTGACGTTGCCCCAGTAGCCCTCGGTCTGCGGATGCACGGTCGGATCGCCGTACACTTCGGAGGTCGAGGCCTGCAGGATCTTTGCCTTCACCCGCTTCGCCAATCCCAGCATGTTGATCGCGCCGATCACGCTGGTTTTGGTCGTCTGCACCGGGTCGAACTGGTAGTGGATCGGCGAGGCCGGGCAGGCGAGGTTGTAGATTTCATCGACCTCGACAAACAGCGGATGCGTCACGTCATGGCGCATTGCCTCGAAATTCGCGTCGCCGAGCAGGCCGGCGACGTTGTCTTTGCGGCCGGTG
>JAFBAO010000035.1 GCA_019247715.1 Caulobacteraceae bacterium | reverse complement strand
CCGGTCGATGCTGCCCTGGCTGCGCGAGGCCACCACCACCTGCGCCCCCTCGCGGGCAAGCTCCACCGCGATCCCACGCCCGATCCCCCGGCCCGCGCCGGTCACGATCGCCGCCTTGCCCTTCAAGATGTCGCCCATCTGTGTCTCTCCCTCGAGCGTCTGGTTGTGCGCCCATCAGCGCGGCGTGGCCGCCTCCCATCGCGGGTGCGCTGCGGCCGGCGACGCCGCCGGCTCGCCCGGCCGGTCGCCCGACGTCTGGGCGCCGACCGCCTTCGACGGGTAATCTTCCAACTGTTTATCGGATCCTATTGGCCTGAGAAGCCCCTTTCCAGTATAGGGGCGAAAAACGACCAACCTAGTTATGGCTTCAAAGGCTGGAAGCAGGCGTGGCGCGGGATGGGAGGAGAGACCATGAGCAACAACGGCGTGGGCCGGCGATTTGAGGGCAAGACCGCCATCGTGGTGGGGGCGAGCGCCGGCATCGGCGCGGCCAGCGCGCGGCGGCTGGCCGCGGAGGGCGCGAAGGTGCTGGTGGCGGATCTCACCGCCGAGGGCGTCGGCGCAACCGTCCAGTCGATCCGGGACGCCGGCGGCGTGGCCCTGGCCCAGGCCGTGGACGTGTCCGACGAGTCGCTCGTGTCGGGGATGATCCAGCGCGCGGTAGACGAATGGGGGCGCCTCGACGTGCTGCACAACAACGCCGCCGACACCCGTCCGGAAATGGCGGTGCGCGACCGCATGGTCGTGGACATCGAGATCGACGTGTTCATGCACCTGCTGCGGGTGGACCTCGGGGGGATCATGATGGCCTGCAAGCACGCCATTCCCCACATGCTGGCCGGCGGGGGCGGCGCGATCGTCAACACCTCGTCGCAGGCCGCGGCCGGCGCGGTGGCCACGGGCTCGTTCGCCTATGGCTGCGCCAAGGCGGGGGTCGAGAGCCTGACCCGCTACGTCGCGGCCCAGTACGGCAAGCTCGGGGTGCGCTGCAACGCCGTGGCGCCGGGGTGGACCATCACCGACAGCATGCGCTCCAAGCTCGACCCGGATTTCTTCAACACGGTGCTGAACGCCGTGCCCTCGCGGCGCCTGGGCCAGTCGGAGGACCAGGCCGCGACCGTCGCGTTCCTGGCCTCGGACGACGCGGCCTTCATCAACGGCGAGGTGATCCACTGCGGGGGCGGCGAGCTTTCCCTGCTGCCCACCGCCGCCTTGCAGGCCTACGCCGTGCAGGGCGCTTCGATCCTGGGGTCGAAGCAGGGCTGAGCGAGCGCCTCAGCTGTCCAGTCTGTAGAGCGAGGCGGCCGTCTCGCCCAGCGCCAGGCGGGCCTGATCGCCCGGCAGCAGGTTCAGCACCGTCTGCGCCGACCGGCGGCCATAGCCGAACGCGCCCTCATTGTGAGGGTAGTCGTTGGCCCACATGATCCGGTCAGCGCCGATGTAGTCGATCAACCGCAGCCCGAGCACGTCGTTCTGGAAGGTGGCGTAGCAGTTGTTGAACCAGTAGTCGCTGGGACGATGCTTCGGGATGTAAGGCAGCGCGCCGAGGTGGGAGTCGACCGTCGCTTCGGCGTCCTGCAGCGCCGCCGGGACCCAGCCGATGCCGCCTTCGGCGAACACCACGCGCAAGTCGGGATGACGGTCGAACACGCCGCTGAACACCAGTTCGCAAAACGGCTTGCGGAAACAACCCATGTTGACGATCACCGAGGTGGCGAAACTGTCCGGGGCGTTGAGGGCGAAGTTCTCCCCGACGTGAAAGGCCACCGGCAGGCCGGCCTCGGCCGCCGCGCTCCAGAACGGCGCCATCTCCTCGCCGCCGTAGAAGATCGGCCGCCCGTCCGCCATGTTCCCGGGGCTCATCGTCGGGATCATGAAGGTCTTGAGGCCCAGGTCCGCGATCTGCCCGATGGCGGCCTCGGCCTTGGCCGGATCCCACCAGTTGCTGCACACCCCGACGCCGTAGAAACGTCCGCCGGACTGCTGCTGAACCTCGGCGAGATGTTCGTTGTAGACGCGGTAGACCCACTCACGCAGCTCGAGGTCCGGATGGCGGAAGAAGCCGTTCACGCCTTGCGGATAGGCGATTTCCTTCTCGACCCCCTCTTCGGCGAGGTGCGTCGCCCGAAGGGCCATGTCCGACATGCCCGGAGCGATCACCAAGGACAGCACCGCGCGCATGCGCTCGGCCATCTCCTGGGCGAGCGGATCGGTCGGGGCCTGGCCGGGGTAGCCGACCCTCCAGATGCCGTCGAAGGTGACCCTGGGCGCCCTGTCCTTGAGGTGCGCCGGAAAGCGCTCGATGAAGATGTCCTGGCTCAGCTCCCAGTGGGTGTCGGCCGAGACCAGCCGCACGTCCTTCGGGAGCGAGACGTCCTCTGTGGCCTGGGGCGTTCGATCGCGCGCCAGCGGCAAGCCGCCCCTGAGCACCGGATCCTCAAGCGTCCTCATCATGTCGAACCCTTTCGTCCTGAGGCTTCGCGCTCGACGGCCGACAGGATAGGAGGCCGCGGCTAATCCGCAAGCAGCAGACCTCCAGGGCCTCCATCACTGACCGAGGATCGTCAGGGCTTCGACCGCGAGCCCCAGCTCCAGTTCGTCGCGCAGGCGCCGACGCAGGTCGCGCGTGAGCACCGTGCGCGTGTGGCGGAGCATCTCCAGGCTGTTCTGGGCCAGGCCGCGCGCCAGGGTCCTCGCCCGATCCATCAGCTCGCCTGCCGCCAGCACCTCGGCCACGAAACCCAGGCGGTGGGCCTCGCTCGCAGGGATGCGCGCGCCGGTGAGCAGGAAATGGCGGCCGCGGTTGGGGCCGAGCAGGGCGAGCCAGACGGCCTGCACGCCGTCGCCGGGCACCACCCCATTGGGAACGTGGGCCAGGTCGGCGAATTCGGCGTGCTCGGCGGCCAGGACGATGTCGCCGAGGCAGGCGACCTCGGCGTGGATCAGCGCCGGCCCATTGACCGCGGCGATGACCGGAACCGGCACGGCCATGAGGTTCTCGAGCAGGGCGACGCCCTCCTGGTAGATACGTCGCCAGGCGTCGGCCCGGTTGGTTTCCGGCGGCCTCGCCTGGGTGTCCATGGCGGCGATGAAGTTGGCGCCCGTCCCGGTCAGCAGCACCACCTTGTTCTCCGGGTCGGCGGCGATGTCGGCGAAGGCGCGGCCCAGCTCGGCATGCAGGCTTTGTTCGGTGACGCCCCACAGCGCCTCGCCGCCGCGGGTGTGCAAGGTCATTTCCAGCACGCCGGCCTCGCGCTCGAACCTGATGGTCTCGTAGCGGCCGGCGTAGTCTGTCAGCTTCATCGTGTCCTCCCGGCGCCTCCGTCGGCGCTCTCCGTCAGACTGAGTTTGACGCCTATCCTGAGCCGGATCCTAGGGGTTGGGGCTCAAGCCGAGCGGGCCGCCAGCGGATCTGCCCCCCGCAACGCGTGCAGCTCGGGCAGCACGTGCTCGGCGAGAAGTTCCAGCGAGGACTGCGCCATCTCCGGATCCATGCCCGCGAGGATAGGGGCGAAGGAGAAGATGCTGTCCGGCCACTCCCTCTGGTGCTGCAGGATGATTTCCCTGGCCTGGTCGGGGGTCCACACCGCATGGAGCTCGCGCAGCGCCTCCTCGGACGTGGCGGCGGCCTGGAAGGCAGGGGAGGTAAGACCCCAGGCCTGATACTGCTGGATCTCGTAGAGGGCGTGCGGGCGCACGAGCTCCCAGTCCCGCTCAGGCGTGTGGGTGACGTGTACGAATGTCGGCGCGCGGGAAGGGGCCGTTCGGCGCGCCGGCGGCCGCCCGAGCTTTTCGAGCTCGTCGAAGTAGGCCTCCCAAAGCGTTGGCGACATGGGCTGGAAGCCGTCGGCGAACCGCGCGGCGCGGCGCGCCACGGCTTCGGCGCCGCCGCCGAGGATCAGCTTCGGGCCGCCCGGTTGAACCGGCTTCGGCGTCATGCGCACGTTCTTCAGCTGATAGTACTTGCCGTCCCAGGAGAACTCCTCCTCGGTCCAGCATTTCCGGATGATCTGCAGGCACTCCTCCATGCGGCCCGCCCGTTCCGAGAGCTTCATGCCCAGGGCCGCATATTCCTCCTCGCGATAGCCGCCGGCGACGGAGAGGGTCAGCCGGCCGTTCGAGATGATGTCCACCAGGGCCGCGTCCTCGGCCAAGCGCACCGGGTGGTGCAGCGGCGCAAGAAGGATTTCGCTGTCGATCAGCACCCGCCTGGTGCGCGCGGCGATGGCCGAGGCCGCGACCATCAGTCCGGGCAGGAACCCCTCGTCGAGGAAGTGGTGCTCGGCCAGCGCCACCCGGTCGAAGCCGATCCGGTCCGCCCACTCGATCTGGTCGAGCACGCGCTTGTACAAGTAAGCGGACGGGCGCGTCCAAGGGGCGGGGTTGCGGAAGTTGTAGCGGATGGAGATCAGCACAGCTTATCCCTGGTCTGAGAGGCTGAAACTTAGGCTGCGCAATTCAAGCGCGTCTTCCAAAATCTGCGGCGGGCAGGCGTTGCGGCGCCTGCGCAACCGCATGCTGGCGCCGGCGAGCGAGGCCACCGGGGGCGTGGTCGTCCAGGCCTTAGCGAGCCGCGAACGGCGTCGCCTTCGACCAGGCCCGTTCACTCGAGGAGCAGGCGAGTAATCTGGCGACGGCGCTCCTCGATCTCCGCCTGGCGCGCGGCGGGCGCGACGCGCGCCGCGTGCGGCAGCGCGCGGCCAAGGTCGCCGATCGGCACAACGCGAGCGGTGGGCGTGGAAAGGTCGCCCTTGGGGTCCGCGATCCGCACCAGCGCCGCGCCGTTGCGGACGCCTTGCAGATCGATCCAGTTCGCCACCCCCGGATCCTCGTGGGAGAAGACCGCGCGGAACATCCCGTCCGCATCGATCTTGGTCTGGCTGTTGTTCAGGCTGCTGTGCCGGTTAGCATAGTCCAAGGTTCGCCACCAGATGGTGCCCGGCTGAACGCTCCAGTACGGCGAATCGGGAACCGGCATCTCCATGATCCAGGCGTGCCCGGGCTGGACGTCGAAGAAGCCCCACGAAATGGCCGGAATGCGCGGGCGCATGGTGAACTCGGTGAACCCGTTGGGATAGTCGCGAAAACCGGTGGTGAGGCGGTCGGCCCAGAACTGGGTGGTGAGGCGGACCCATTCGCCGAGCGCGTCCAGCTCTTTGGTGATCCGGTCGGGGCTCATCTTCGGCCAGTCCGCCGCCCGGGAATCGATCGCCTCGATCCGCAGCCGCGCCGGCTGGGCGGCGCCCCAGTCCGGAAAGAACTGCCGAAGGAGCAGCGCCGTAACGCCGTCGGGCAGGGCGAACCACGCCCCGTCGCGCTTTGGCCCTCCCACGAACACCTCGACTTCGCCGGCGGGCTTCTGGGAAAGATCCTCCGGTCTTAGGGTGAGGCAGATCTCACCGCCGTCGAAGAACTGCAGCGACGCCGAGGGCGAATTGCCCAGATGCCCCGAGATCCGATAGGTCACTCCGCCCGTCAGCCTCGCCGAGCGGTAGACGCTGTCGGGCGAGGCGGCGCCCCAGTCGAACTGATGAGCCGGCCAGGGCGTTCCGAACGCCGGCGCCCGTGGATCGGCCTCCCCGAACAGGCGGTCCATCGCGAAGTGCAGGACGATCAGGATGTTCTTGAACCCGTCCGCCCGCTCCACCGCGCTGGTCGGCATCCCTTCACGGTCCACCAGCTCGGCTGTCCGGCGCAGATTATCCAGGAAGCGGTCGAAGGCCGCGCGCACCTGCGCCGGGTCGCCGCCCTCACCGGCGCCGGCGACAACGCGCTCCATGCTCGAAAACATCCAATGCAGTTCTGAGTGCATGCTTTCCTCCCTCTACCTATCCTGGCGCGCTTGCGCGGTGCGACGCCGTTTCCGCCCGCTCAGTAACGCCGCGCCGACTGGGGGCTCGGACCGGGTCGCAATGCTCCGGCCCAGGCGTGCGCCAACGCATGCTTCATTCGTCGCCCTCTAATTCTACAACTCGTATACGCGCCGCCCGAGCCGGGAAATTGCATTTTCCAGTATACAATGAGAAAATAACCACACTAGTATCGGGGTCAACGTCCGTCCGCGCTGGGGGTTGGTCCGCAATGGATACTGGTTGATGGGCGCCAGGCCATGTTCGAGGTCGACGCGCCCGGCCTGGGCGGGCTTCCCATGCGGCGGGAGCCGGACCCGCTTGGAGGCTCTTGTCGACTCCTCGGACGAGCGACGTCAGGATCAGCCGGGGATTGATCGGGGCCGCGCGAGGCCGCCGGCGACGTCAATGTCCCCCTCGCACTACGACAAGAAAAAGGGAGGAGCGCCATGGATCTCGAGTTGAAGGGCAAGCGTTCGTTGGTCACCGGCAGCAGCTCGGGCCTCGGGGCGGCGATCGCGCTCGAACTGGCCA
>JAFBAO010000058.1 GCA_019247715.1 Caulobacteraceae bacterium | reverse complement strand
CCGCCGCCTCCGCCGCCTCCGCCTCCGCCTCCGCCGCCCCCACCGCCGCCGGAGACCAAGCAGTTCATCGTCTACTTCCCGTTCGATCAGTACGTGCTGACCCCGGACGCCCAGTCGGTGGTCCAGGAAGCGGCCCAGTACGACGGCGGCAAGTCGAACCACGTGGTGGTGGTCGGCCACACCGACACCTCCGGTTCGGTGGCCTACAACATGCGGCTCTCCGAACGGCGGGCCAAAGCCACCGCCGACCAACTGGTCGCCGACGGCGTGCCCCAGCAGACCCTCGACGTCAGCTGGAAGGGCAAGAGCGAGCCGGCGGTCCAGACCGGCGACGGGGTCAAGGAGCCCCTCAATCGCCGGGCCACCATCGACGTCCAGTTCTGACGCCGATCCTCATCGAAGCTCGAGGCGAGAGCCCGGTCATCCGACCGGGCTCTCTGCTTTTCCAGCCATCTCGGCCTTTGGCGCTCGCACGAAATGTCGGACGGCGCCGCGCCCGGACGTCCTTGGGCCAGCAACCTGGGAGACCGAAGATGCGCTACCTCATGATCGTGAAGGCCACGCCTCAGTCCGAGCGCGGCGAGTTCCCGCCGGACGCCGAGCGGATGTTCGCCGAGATGGCCGAGTTCAACAATCAGATGATCGCCGCCGGCGTGATGCTGGACGGAGCCGGTCTGAAGCCCAGCTCGGCCGGCAAGCGCATCCGCTTCGAGGGCCGGGGCGAGACGGTGGTCACCGACGGCCCCTTCGCCGAGACCAAGGAGCTGATCGCCGGCTATTGGGTCATCCAGTGCAAGGATCTGGACGAGGCGCTGTCTTGGGCCAGGCGGGCGCCCTTCGCCGACGGCGAGCTCGAGCTGCGGCCTTTTCACGAGCCGGAGGACTTCGAAGGCCTGGTCTCGGATGCGGTGATGGCCCAGGAGAAGGGCTGGCGCGAGACCCAGGCGAAGAAGGCGCCTAAGTCCTAAGTCATTGAAAAGGTGGCGCCGCCGGACAGGATTGAACTGTCGACCTCACCCTTACCAAGGGTGCGCTCTACCACTGAGCTACGGCGGCCGGCCGGAGGCGGGTTGTTAGCGGACGCGCCCCACCCTCTCAAGCGAAAACACCTTGACGGGGCGGGGCGCTGCGCTAGGGCGCGCCCGTGGAAGACGAGACCGACGAGCCGTCCCCGCCGGCGGCCAAGCCCCCGCCGCCCGTTCCGGCTAAGCCCGCCGCGGGCCACGGCGCAGACCGGGAAGCGCGGCTGGCGGCGGCGCTCCGGGCGAACCTCCGGCGGCGCAAGGCGCCCCGCCGGGCCGATCCCTCCTGACCCCCTATTCGGCAAGGCGAGACGCTCGCCGCCCGCCATCGGCCCCATTTCGTCATGCTACGAACCTGTCATAGTGGCGCCCGGCCCCTGCATCGGCGGCGGCCGAGAGGGGGTTGCGGATGGATCGCATCGCCATCACCGGCGGAATTCGACTGGAAGGGGTCATTCCCATCAGCGGCGCCAAAAACTCGGCGATCAAGCTGATGGTGGCGAGCCTGCTCACCGACGAGACCCTGACGCTCACCAACATGCCGCGGCTGGCGGACACCCGCTTCCTGGCCAGGCTGCTGCAGCGTCTGGGGGTGATCGTCGAGGAGCGGGAGGGCCCGGCCGGGGCGGAGACGGTGCTGACGACGCCGGAGATCCTGTCGACCATCGCGCCCTACGAGCTCGTTCGCCAGATGCGGGCCTCCTTCAACGTGCTGGGCCCGCTGGTCGCGCGCACCGGCCAGGCCAAGGTCTCCCTGCCCGGGGGCTGCGCGATCGGGGCGCGGCCCGTGGACCTGCACCTCATGGCCCTCGAGTCCCTGGGAGCCCGGATCGATCTCCACGAAGGCTACGTCTACGCCCAGGCCCCGCGCGGCCTGAAGGGCGCGGAAATCACCTTTCCGTCCGTGTCGGTGGGCGCGACCGAGCACGCCCTGTTGACCGCCGTGCTGGCCAGGGGCGAGACGGTGATCATGAACGCCGCCCGCGAGCCGGAGATCGTCGACCTTGCCGAGTGCCTCACCAAGATGGGCGCCAAGATCGAGGGGGCCGGAACGCCCACCGTGCGGATCGTCGGGGTGGCTCGCCTCGGCGGGACCGAGCACGCGGTGACCCCCGACCGCATCGAGACCGGCACCTACGCGCTGGCCGCGGCCATGGCCGGGGGCGAGGTGCGGCTCACCCGCACCCGCTCCGACTTCGTGGAGGCGCTGCTGCAGAAGATGGAGGAGGCGGGCGTCGAGGTGGAGCGGCTGAACGACGGCCTGACGGTGCGGCGCGACGGCGAGCGCCTCTCGGCCGTCGAGATCGAGACCGACCCCTATCCGGGCTTCGCCACCGACCTCCAGGCCCAGTTCATGGCCCTGATGACCCTGGCCGACGGGGAGAGCGTCATCCGCGAGACCATTTTCGAGAACCGCTTCATGCACGCTCCGGAACTCACGCGGCTCGGGGCCGAGATCGCCGTCTCCGGCGGCGAGGCGCGGGTGCGGGGGGTCGAACGGCTGGAGGGCGCGCCGGTGATGGCGACCGACCTGCGCGCCTCGGTGAGCCTGGTGATCGCCGCGCTGGCGGCGCGCGGCGAGACCGTGGTCGACCGGGTCTACCACCTGGATCGCGGCTTCGAGCGGCTGGAGGAGAAGCTTTCAGCGTGTGGCGCCCGGGTCCGGCGCATCCGTGACGGCGGTCCATCCGAGGAGGGTTGATGGCCAAGCCTGAACCGCTCCGGCTCCTCGCCGAGGACGAGGACGATCTGGCGGTGATCTCCGCGGCGGTCCAGGACGCGGTGGCGATGGTGGGCGATATCGAGTGGGACGCGCGCCGGCGCCGCCTCACCATGGCCCTCAACCGCTTCCGCTGGGAGGCGCCCGGCAGCTTCTTGGGCGAGCGGGTCCGCGCCGGCCTGCAGTTCGCCTCGGTGCTGGCCGTCAAGGCCCGCAATCTCCGCCGCGAGCCCAGGGACGCGGTGGTGGAGCTGCTGGCGGTGAGCTTCGAGCCCGGCGAGCCCCCCGGCGGCGTGATCCGCCTCGCCTTCGCCGGCGGCGGCGACCTGGCGCTCACGGTGGAGTGCGTCGACGCGGCGCTCGCCGACATCTCCCACCCCTGGCCCACCGCCCGCACGCCTACCCACGAGCGCTGAGACGGCGGCCCCCGCGAGAGACGTCGAGTCCCAGTCGTCTGAAGAACCGGAGGGTCCGGCCCCGGATCGGGCTTGCAGGCCGTCCGGGGTGACGATGAGAGGAGCGATTCAGCCCCAACTCGACCCGCTTTAGGCGCCGACCGCGATCCCGCCGGTCACCGACAGGATTGCGCCGGTGGTGTAGCTGCTGGCCTCAGACGCCAGGTAGAGCGCGGCCCCCGCCGACTCGTGAGCCTGGCCGAACCGGCCCAGCGGCGTCTCGCGCAGCCACCAGTCCTTGAACCCGGGACTGATGGCGTCGAGGTTGGGGCCGGCGTTCTCGAAGGTGCCGAGCAGGATAGAGTTCACCCGGATTCCGTGGGGCGCCAGCTCCTCGGCCATGCAGCGGGTGAAGTGGTTCAGCGCCGCCTTGGCGACGGCGTAGGCCTTGACCATCGGCGGCGTCAGCCGGCTGGCGGTCGAGCTCGTGTTGATGATGGAGCCGCCCCGCCCCTCGTCGATCATGACGCGCGCTGCCGCCCGCGTGGCGAAGAAGGCGGCGTCGACATTGGCCGCGAAGACCCCCCGCCACTCCTCGTCCGTCATTTCGATCACCGGCTTCATGACGGTCCCGGAGCCGGCGTGGTTGAAGAGGACATCGAGCCGGCCCAGCTCGCGGCGCGTGCGCCCCACCATGTCGTCCACCTGCGTAGAATCGGTGAAGTCGGCCTGGATCGCCAGGGCGCGGCGGCCCATGGCGCGAATTTCCTCCGCCAGCGGCTCGGTGATCAGCGTCCGGCGCGCCACCAGCGCCACGTCCGCGCCGGCGTCGGCCAGGGCCAGCGCGATGTGCCGGCTGTTGGTCTCGCCCACGCCGGCGATGATCGCCACCTTGCCGTCCAGTCGAAAGCGTTCGCGCGTCGCAACCATGTCCGTGTTCTCCTCGGCAGCGCCAATTCCATTCCAGCCGCATCCGCCTCGCCCCCCCGTGATGCGTCGTCGGACTACCTTCGCGTCAGGGGAGAGCGCTGCATAGCATGACCTGCCTGGCGGTCTGCGAGCCTTTCCGGCCACCTGCCGGCTTGAATCCCCTTTGAGTTTGGCGGCGAAATCGCCATGAAGCGCCATGCGCCGCTTCCGCGTCTCCGATCCCGGTTTCGACGCCGCCTTCGAGGCATTCCTCGCCGAGCGCCGCGGCTCGCCCGCCGACGTCGACGCGGCGGCCGCGTCGGTGATCGAGGCGGTGCGCGCCGAGGGGCTGGCCGCGGTGCTGCGCTTCAGCCGCCAGTTCGACAAGGTGGAGCTCGCCGAGGCGGACCTGCGCCTATCCGAGGCCGAGATCGAGGCCGGCGCGGCGGCCTGCCCGCCGGAGGTGCGGGCGGCCATCGCCTTCGCGGCGGCGCGCATCCGCGCCTACCACGAGCGGCAGAAGCCCGCCGACGCACACTTCACGGACGATGCGGGGGTGGAGCTCGGCTGGCGCTGGACGCCGCTGGAGGCGGTGGGCGTCTATGTGCCGGGAGGCCGGGCCGCCTATCCCTCCACGGTGCTGATGAACGCCTTGCCGGCCAAGGTGGCGGGGGTCGATCGGATCGCCATGGTCACCCCGCCGGGGCGGCTGGAGCCGGCGGTGCTGGCCGCCGCCCGGGAGGCGGGGGTCACCGAGATCTGGCGGATCGGCGGGGCCCAGGCGTGCGCCGCGCTCGCCTTCGGGGCCGGGCCGATCCGGCCGGTGGACAAGATCGTCGGCCCCGGCAACGCCTATGTCACCGCCGCCAAGCGCCGGCTCTACGGGATCGTCGGCATCGACGCGCTGGCGGGGCCCTCGGAGATCGTCGTGGTGGCCGACGCGGCCAACGACCCGGCCTGGATCGCCGCCGACCTCCTCTCCCAGGCCGAGCACGATCCGGCCGCCCAGTCGATCCTGATCACCGACGATGCGGGCTTCGCCGCCGCGGTGGAGGCCGCGGTGGAGGCCGAGCTCGCCACCCTCCCCACCGCCAGGGACGCCCGCGCCGCCTGGGAGACCCACGGGGCGGTGGTGATCGCCCCGCTGGAGGCCGCGCCGGCCCTGGTGGACAAGATCGCCCCCGAGCACGTGGAGTTCGCCCTCGAGGCGCCCGCGCCGCTCGCCGCCCAGGTGCGGCACGCCGGGGCGATCTTCCTCGGCCGCTACGCGCCGGAGGCGATCGGCGACTATGTGGCCGGCTCCAACCACGTCCTGCCCACCAGCCGGGCCGCGCGCTTCTCGTCCGGCCTTTCGGTCTACGACTTCCTGAAGCGCACCTCGATCGTCGCGTGCGACGCGGCCGCCTTTGCGGCCCTGGCGGGCCCCACCGAAGCGCTGGCCAAGGCCGAGGGCCTGCCCGCGCACGCCCGCTCGGTGAGCATCCGCCGCAACCGGCCCGGCTGACCTGGCGGGGCGGCGATGGGTCAGGACCACCGCCTGAGCTCCGTGGCCCTGGACGAGGTGTCCCTGGCGGCCGCTTCACGCGACCAGGAGCAGGAACGTCAGATAGCTATCTTCGACCTGCTGGAGGCCAACTATTTCGCCCCGGCCGGCGCCGACGGGGGCCCTTACGAGCTGCGCCTGGCGCTCGCCGACAATCGCCTCGTCTTCGACATCGCCGGCCCCGGCTACGCGCGGCGCCACCTCCTGTCGCTGACGCCCTTGCGCAAGGTGGTGCGCGACTACGCCATGGTCTGCGGCAGCTATTACGAGGCGATCCGCAGCGCCAGCCCGCAGCGGATCGAGGCCCTCGACATGGGCCGGCGCGGCCTCCACAACGAGGGATCGAGCATCCTGCAGGCGCGGCTGACGGGCAAGGTCGAGACCGACCTCGACACCGCCCGGCGCCTGTTCACCCTCATCTGCGCGCTGCATTGGCGAGGCTGACGGTGGAGCTTCCCGGCGCGGTGCTGTTCTGCTGCAACCAGAATCGGGTGCGCTCGCCCATCGCCGAGGCGCTGATGAAGCTGATGTTCGGCGACCGGGTCTATGTGGACAGCTGCGGCCTGAAACCGGACAAGGACGACGAGCCCGACCCCTTCGTGCTGGCGGTGATGGACGAGATGGGCGCCGACCTCAGCCGCCACCGGCCCAAGACCTTCGACGAGCTGGAGGAGGATTCCTTCGACCTCGTCATCTCCCTGACGCCCGAGGCGCACCACCGGGCCCTGGAGCTCTCACGGGCGCGGGCGGTGGAGATCGTCTATTGGCCTACCGTCGATCCTACCCTGGTCCTGGGCGCTCGCGACGAGGTGATGGGCGCCTACCGGGAGCTGCGCGAGGCCTTGGCCGCGCGGATCCGCGCCCGCTTCGGACCGATACCCTCGTTCGGGGGGTGAAGATCGCGCCCTGATCGTCTATGCTGCGGTTCAGGCGCATCGCCCGAGTCTCGCTTCGGATTCGGCTCGGGCGGCGGCTTCTTATTGAGGTTTGGGTTCGTCAGCGAGGTTGGATGGCGAAGGAAGAGCAGTTGGAATTCCCCGGCACGGTCAGCGAATTGCTGCCGAACGCGACGTTCCGGGTGAAACTGGAGAACGATCACGAGATCATCGCCCACACCGCCGGCAAGATGCGCAAGAACCGCATCCGGGTTCTGGCGGGCGACAAGGTGCTGGTGGAAATGACGCCCTATGATCTCTCCAAGGGGCGGATCACCTATCGCTTCAAGTAAGTTGACGGCGCCCGCCGCCGCGGCCGGGCGCGCGCCCCTCGTCCTGGCGAGCGCCAGTCCGCGCCGCCTCGAGCTGCTCGGCCAGATCGGCCTCGTCCCCGACGTGGTGGAAGCCTGCGACATCGATGAAACGCCCTCGCCCGGCGAGACCCCTCGCCGCCTGGCGGTCCGTCTTGCGAGCGCCAAGCTCGCTGCGGCCCTCGGTCGCCATCCCGGCGCCTTCGTCCTCGCCGCCGACACGGTGGTCGCACTGGGCCGCCGGCTGCTGGGCAAGCCCGATGACGAGGCCGACGCGGAGAGGATGCTGGGCTTGCTCTCCGGCCGTGCGCACCGGGTGCTCACCGCCGTCGCCGCGGCCGCGCCCGGCGGCGCCAAGGGCGGGCGGCTCAGCGAGACGCGGGTGCGGATGAAGCGGCTCACCGGCGCGGAGATCGCCGCCTATCTCGCCAGCGGCGAATGGCGCGGCAAGGCGGGCGGCTATGGCGTCCAGGGCCGCGCCGGCGCCTTCGTCACGGTCCTTTCCGGCTCCTACACCGGCGTCGTCGGCCTGCCGCTCTACGAGACCCACGCCCTGCTGTCCGGCCTCGGCCTGAAGGCCCCGTGAGCCGGCGCGCCTACCTCGACGCGGGTATCGGGGAGGCGCGCGGCGTGGTCGTGCTCGACGGGCGCCCCGAGCGCCTGCTCATCGTGCGCGACGACGATCCGCCCTGCCAGCGGCTGGGGGCCCGCTCGGTGGCGCGGGCGCGCAAGATCGACCGGGCGCTCGGGCTCGCCTTCCTCCAGCTCCCAGAGGGCCCCGACGCCGTCCTCGAGCTCCGGCGAGAGAGCGGCCGCCTCGTGGAGGGTCAGGCGCTGCTGGTGGAGATCCGCTCCGAGGGGCGGGGAGACAAGGGCCCGTCCGTGCGCCTGGCGGGCGAGGCCGAGGGGCCGCCGAAGCTGGCGGCGCCGGCCCCCGCGCTCGAAGAGACGCTGGCGGCGCTGGCGCCGGACGCAGCCATTGAGACCGGGCCCGACGCCCGGGCCTTCGCCGACGCGGCCGAGGCCGAGGCGCTGGAGAGCGTCTTCCCGATCCCCGGCGGCGGCTCGCTGGCGGTGGAGCGCACCCGGGCCCTGATCGCGGTCGATGTGGACGTCGGCGCGAGGCCGGGCGCCGAGGCCAAGCGCAACGTCAGGGCCGCCAACCTCGCGGCGCTCGCCGCCGCGGCGCGGATCCTGAGGCTGAAAGGGGAGGGGGGCCTGGTGGTTATCGACCTCGCCGGGCGCGGACACGACGGGCCGGCCTTGATCGCCGCGGCCCGCAGCGCCTTCGCCCCGGACAATCCCGGCGTCGCCCTCGGCCCGGTCAGCCGGTTCGGGACCCTGGAGCTGACGGTCCCCCGTCGCCGGCGGCCGGCTCTGGAGCGCCTCCTGGACGCGGACGGCCAGCTCAGCCTTGAGACCCTGGCGCTGCGGCTGACGCGGGCGCTGGAGCGGCAGGCGACCACCGATCCCGGGGCGCGTATCCGCGCCCGGGCGGCGCCGGCTTTGGCCGAGCGGGCGACGCCCTATATCAGGCGCCTGGCGGAGAGGTTCGGCGCCCGCTTCGAGGTCGTGGCCGATCCGGACCGACCGCGCGACCGGTTCGAGGTTGAGGCGCCGTGACCGACAGGCCATGCCCCATCTGCGGCAAGCCCGCGAAGGCCGAGGCCCGCCCGTTCTGCTCGCGCCGCTGCGCCAGCATCGATCTGCAACGCTGGCTGAGCGGCGCCTACGCCGTGCCGGCGGCGGAGGACGAGTCCGCCGCCCGGGCGGACGAGCTTGGCGAAGCGAGCGACCCTGACGCGGCCGCAAGACGACGGGAGCGCTGACGGCGCGGTCGGGCGCCGCGGCTGGACATCACCCCGGCCGCTCCCTATAGACGGCCCTCCTTCTTGGGACCCTCGCCTGGGTAGCTCAGTTGGTAGAGCAGCGGACTGAAAATCCGCGTGTCGGTGGTTCGAATCCGCCCCCAGGCACCACTTCTCGAGGCGTCCAAATCGACCCGAGGCAAATAGCCTTACCCGCGAGTCAAACGCCGAGCTTTTCGACAGCAAGACCCCGCGCCGGACCCGGCGGGTGCGCAGCCTCGTCGTCCACGAGGCGCGAGCGACAAGTTGATGGTCACTTTGGACTACCGGTTCAGGCGAAGCCGACGTGTTTCGGCTGAAAGCAGCCGGCAGCGTCCGCATTACGCCGTTCAGACAAAATATTGCGCAGGAGACGACGCCGAATCTTCCGGCGCCCAAGGCGCCACTTGACGCTCGCGGGCCGCCGCGGCGGCCGGCTATTTTGACTAGCTAGTCCACTAATCCTGTCGCCTGCGTCAAATTGTTCTTTGCGCCGAATTCGGCGCCGGCGGCGAGCGTTTCTCGCAGGCGGATGTTGCGTCGCCGTCGGGCGAACCCAACCGGTTTGAAAAAGCTAATGTCTTCTTATCGGTTGGCGCATGCTGCGCCGCGAGATCAATGGTCGAAGGGTGAATTTTCGCGTACCGCCGACCCGACGCAGCCTCTTGACGGTCTGACAGCGGGTTGCCAAAGGGACCCGAGCCGCAAGTCTACGCATGCGGCGACGATTTGTCGCCCGACGGCGGCGGATCGCCATCGGCGCCTTCGGCACGCAGGCTTCTTAAGGCCGGCTTTTGGATGGGAGGAATGTGATGCGTCAGGCGCGCCGCCTTGGGTTCTGGAGTTGCGGCCCCGCGATGGGCTTTGCCTCGCCGGGCCTTCCCCCGCTCGCGATCGCGGGCCCCCCCAGCGAAGGCCTCGCCGAGGCCTAGAGCGAACAAGACCAATCAGGATTGGCCATAGAGATGCTTCACCTCAAGAGAACTCCCATCGCAGCAGCCCTTGGCGCCCTGGCGCTGATGACGGCCGCTCCCGTCTTCGCCCAGCCCGCTCCGCCGCCCGCGCCGGCGGCGGCGCCGGCGCCCGGCGCCCCTGAGGGCGCCGCCCCGGCCGCCACGCCGGCCCCGGCCACCGGCGAGGCCGCCCCCGAGCGGGTCGGCGGCAAGAACGCCGGCCACCTAGACGCCTGGGCGATGTTCATGGACGCCAAGATCGTCGTGAAGTTCGTCATGGTGGGCCTGGCGATCTGCTCGCTGTTCTCCTGGACGATCCTGATCCTGAAGCTGTTTGAATTCTCGGCGATGAATCGGGTGTCCAACCGGTTCCTGGAAACCTTCCGCGGCGCCAAGTCGATCACCGACATGGGCCGGATCGCCGAATCTGACGAGTTCGCCGGAAATCCGCTGGCTGACATGGCCGCCGCGGCCGCCGCCGAAATCGAGCTCTCCCGCCAGGCTGGACTCAAGGTCGACGGCGAGCACCGCGACACCACCATCATGCGCGCCCAGAGCGCCGTGGGCGCGGTGCAGGCCTCGCTTTCGCGGCGCCTTTCCAGCGGCATGCAGTTCCTGGCGACAGTGGGCTCGACGGGTCCGTTCATCGGCCTCTTCGGCACGGTCTACGGGATCATGGACAGCTTCATCGGCATCGCCAACACCAACACGACCAACCTCGCGGTCGTGGCCCCCGGGATCGCCGAGGCGCTGCTGGCCACCGGCCTCGGCCTCTTCGCGGCCATCCCCTCGGTGGTGTTCTACAACTACTTCCAGACCCAGATCACCGCCTATGGCTCGCGCACCGAGGGCTTCGTCGCCGAGCTGATGAACGCGATCTCACGCCAGCTCGACAAGGGAGCGTGAGGCTAGATGGCCGCCAAACTCGCAGGACCAGGCGGGGGCAGATACGACGTCGAGATGAACCACGACATCAACGTCACGCCCTTCGTGGACGTGATGCTGGTGCTGCTGATCATCTTCATGGTGGCCGCCCCGCTGGCTTCGGTCTCGGTGAAGGTGAACCTGCCCCCGTCGGTCGCCAAGCCGCAGACCAAGCCGCCGCAGATCGTCTACGTGTCCATCAAGGAGAACGGCGACCTTTACGTGGGCGACAATCCCACCGACATCGCCAGCTTGCCTGACGCCCTGAAGCTCGCGGCCGGTTCCCACCAGGCCACGCTCCGGGTCTTCATCCGCGGCGACGAGAACGTCGAATACGGGAAGTTCCTCGACGTGATGAACACGATGCAGGACAATGGGTTCTATAGCGTGGCCCTTGTGGGTGAGGACCGTTCAGGGATACGCAAGCCGTGACCGACATCGACATCGCCCATCCCCACCACAATCCCTTCGACGTTCCGCGTCAGAGCAAGAACGCGTTCCTGCTCTTCATCGTGGCGTTCTGCGGGGCGGCGCTGCTGAACGGGGCGATCTTCTATTTCGTCGCCACCTCCAAGTTCAAGCCGAACTACAAGAGCTACGCCGAAGAGAAGATGGAGACGGAGATCTTCCATCCGCCGGCGCCACCACCGCCGCCGCCGCCGCCTCCGCCGCCGCCGAAGACGATCGTGAAGCCGCCGCCGGTGCAGCCGCGTCCTCCGGCCAACATCAACGTCAACGTTCCGGCGCCGCCCCCGCTGGCCATCGCGCCGGTGGAGCACCCGGTCCCGCCGCCGCCGCCGGTGCTCGCATCTCCTGCGCCGCCGCCGAAGCCGACGGTGATCACCAACCCCGACTGGGTCCACCGGCCCTCGGGCGATGACGTCGCCGACTTTTATCCCGAGCGCGCCTCGCGGATGAGCATCAGCGGCCACGCGACGCTGGAATGCACCGTCAATACGAACGGGACCGTGTCGGGTTGCTCGGTGACCTCCGAGACCCCCTCGGACGCCGGGTTCGGCCAGGCGGCGATCAAGCTCTCGCGGCTCTTCAAGATGCGCCCGCAGACGCGCGACGGCGTTCCGGTGGGCGGCGCGAAGGTGGTGATCCCGATCACCTTCAACGTGCCGAAGGAGGGCTAGGCGGCCCGCCACTCGGATCGGAAAGCCCCGGGATTTCCCGGGGCTTTCTGCATCCGGCCGGCCTTGATCGCAGGCCGCGCCCCGCCTAAACCGGTTCGCCTCGTGGTGCGCCGCCTTAGCTCAGTTGGTTAGAGCGCCAGATTGTGGCTCTGGAGGTCCTCCGTTCGATCCGGAGAGGCGGTACCATCGCTTGGCGTCGGGGCTCGGCCTTGTCGGCCTGAGGGCCCGCTTCATGGGGCGTGGCTTGCCGATCCCCGAGACCCGCGGACGGGGGCGTTTTCGGAAACAACAGGCTCCATCGTTTCCATTACATCGAAGCCGGAGAGCGACCATCTTGAGCACCTTCGAGGGGACGCGCCCTCGCCAGGAGGCAAAGATGATCGAGCGCCGAACGTTCAACAGCCTGGGCCACGCCGACCACGGGTGGCTGAAGGCGCGCCACCACTTCTCCTTCGCCGGCTATCACGATCCAGAACGCCTTCAATGGGGCGCCCTTCGGGTGTGGAACGACGACGAGATCGCGCCAGGGGCCGGCTTTCCGCCGCACCCGCACGCCGACATGGAGATCATCACCTACGTCCGCGAAGGAGCGATCACCCACCAGGACAGCCTGGGCGACCGCGGCCGCACCGAGGCGGGCGACGTGCAGGTGATGAGCGCCGGGGCCGGCATCCGTCACGCCGAGTACAACCTCGAGCCGGCGGCGACGAAGATCTTTCAGATCTGGATCCTGCCGCGGGAGAGCGGCGGCGCGCCGACCTGGGGCACGATGCCGTTTCCACGGGCGAACCGGGCCGGACGTTTCGTGGCTCTCGCGAGCGGCTACGCAGAGGACGCCGACGCCCTGCCGATCCGCGCCGACGCGCGTGTGCTGGGCGCCGCGCTGGAGGCCGGCGAGGCCGCGAGCTATGCGCTCGGCCAGGGCCGCAAGGCCTATCTGGCCTCCGCCAAGGGCGCCTTCGAGCTCAACGGCCAGCGGATCGAGGCGCGCGACGGGGCGGCGGCTCAGGACGAGGCCACCTTGTCCGTGCGCGCCCTGGACGACGCCGAGCTGCTGCTGGTCGACGTCGCCTGACGCCCCGCGGCCCCCAAGGTCTTTTTCGCCGGGGCGGAACCTCTGCCGGCAGCCAAGGGTTGGAAGAGGCGTAGTCCCCCGAGCTCTAGGGGCGCACGCACGCGCCCAAGCCCAGTCCGAGAGAGGCGCCATGCCTTTGCGGATGAACAGGCTGCAGCCGCAGGCCCCCGGCGCGGCCGGCCCGCGCCTGGTGGGCTGGGCCGCCACCGTGCTCCTTGGTTTCTGCCTTGCCGGCTGCCGCTACGAGCTTCTGGATCCGGCGGGCCCGGTGGCGGCGGGCGAAAAGCTGATCCTGCTGGACGCCCTCACGGTGATGCTGGCGATCATCGTCCCGGTGATCATCGCTACACTGGCCTTCGCGTGGTGGTATCGCGCCGCCAATCCCCGCGCCCGGCGCCTCCCCGACTGGTCCTACTCCGGGCGGATCGAGCTCGTCGTCTGGTCCATCCCGGTCCTGGTGGTGGTGTTCCTGGGCGGCATGGCGTGGGTCTCGTCGCACGAGCTGGATCCCGGCGAGCCGCTCGAGAGCCAGGGCAAGCCGCTGAACGTCCAGGTCGTCTCGCTGGATTGGAAGTGGCTGTTCATCTACCCCGATCAGGGCGTCGCCAGCGTCAACCGCCTGGTGATCCCGGCCGGCGCCCCGGTGCGCTTCCAGCTCACCTCCGGCAGCGTGATGACGGCCTTCTTCATCCCCCGCCTGGGCTCGATGATCTACACGATGAACGGCATGGTCTCGCCCCTCAACCTGATGGCGGACAAGCCCGGCGACTACTTCGGCGAGGCGGCGCACTACAGCGGCGACGGCTTCTCCGACATGAACTTCACCGCCAGCGCGCTTTCGGCGTCCGACTTCGCGGCATGGGTGGCGGGCGTGCGGGGCAGGGGGCCCTTGCTCGACGCCAAGTCCTACGAAGTCCTCGCCCGGCAGAGCGCGCGTGCGCCCTCGTTCACCTACGGCCAGGTGCAGCCGGGGCTCTTCCAGGCGATCGCGACGCAACGGCTGCCGCCCGGACCCGGTCCCGCCGGCGGGCCGCCGGCGCGGCCGAACCCTGGCGGCTGACCATGTTCGGCAAGCTCACCTGGTCCGCCATTCCCTGGGAGGAGCCGATCCCGCTGGCGGCGGCCGCCGTGGTCGGCGTGGCGCTTCTGGCGGTGCTGGTCTGGGTGGTGGCCACCGGGCGCCTGCCGTACGTCTGGCGCGAGTGGGTCACCAGCGTCGATCACAAGCGGATCGGCGTCATGTACTGCCTGCTGGCGCTGGTGATGCTGATCCGCGGCTTCATCGACGCGATCATGATGCGCACCCAGCAGGCCGTTGCGATCGGCGCCGCCGGCTACCTGCCGCCCGACCATTACGACCAGATATTCTCGGCGCACGGCACGATCATGATCTTCTTCGTGGCCATGCCCTTCCTGATCGGGCTCATGAACGTCGTCGTCCCCCTGCAGCTGGGCGTCCGCGACGTCGCCTTCCCCACCTTCAACTCCGTCAGCTTCTGGCTCACCGCCGCGGGCGCGCTCCTGGTCAACCTCTCGCTGGTGATCGGGGAATTCGCCCGCACCGGCTGGCTGCCGTTCCCGCCGCTGTCGGAGCTGGCCTACTCGCCGGGCGTCGGCGTGGACTACTACCTCTGGGCGCTGCAGATCTCCGGCGTCGGCACGCTGATCACCGGCATAAACTTCGTCACCACGATCCTGAAGCTGCGCGCGCCGGGCATGACCTACCTGCGCATGCCGATGTTCTGCTGGACGAGCCTCGCCTCCAGCCTGCTCATCGTGGCCGCCTTTCCGGTGCTGACCGCCACCCTCGCGATGCTGCTGCTCGACCGCTACCTCGGCTACCATTTCTTCACGGACGAGATGGGCGGCAATTCGATGATGTACATGAACCTCATCTGGGCGTGGGGTCATCCGGAGGTGTACATCCTCATCCTGCCGGCCTTCGGCATCTTCTCGGAGGTGGTCTCCACCTTCAGCGGCAAGAAGCTGTTCGGCTACGCGTCCATGGTCTACGCCACGATGGTGATCACCATCCTGTCCTACCTGGTGTGGCTGCACCACTTCTTCACCATGGGTTCGGGCGCCAGCGTCAACTCCTTCTTCGGCATCACGACGATGATCATCTCGATCCCCACCGGGGCGAAGATCTTCAACTGGCTGTTCACCATGTACAAGGGACGCATCCACTTCGAGGTGCCGATGATGTGGACCGTGAGCTTCATGGTCACCTTCGTGGTGGGCGGCATGACCGGCGTGCTGCTGGCCGTGCCGCCGGCGGACTTCGTGCTGCACAACAGCCCGTTCCTGGTGGCGCACTTCCACAACGTGATCATCGGCGCCATCGTGTTCGGGCTGTTCGCGGCGATGTACTACTGGTTCCCCAAGGCGTTCGGCTTCCGCCTCGACGAATGGTGGGGCAAGCTCGCCTTCTGGTGCGCCCTGATCGGCTTCTACGTCACCTTCGTCCCGCTCTATGCCGTCGGCCTCCTCGG
>JAFBAO010000018.1 GCA_019247715.1 Caulobacteraceae bacterium | reverse complement strand
TCACCGTGAGCGTCTGGGACAAGGGCCTGGTGGTCTCGGTGGAGAAGGCGATCCGCAACGCCGGCCTGGGCCTGAACCCCGTGGTCGAGGGCCAGAACCTGCGGATTCCGATCCCCCCGCTCACCGAGGAGCGCCGCCGGGACCTGGCCAAGCTCGCGGGGCGCTACGCCGAGCAGCAGCGGGTGGCGGTCCGCAACGTCCGCCGCGACGCCATGGACGATCTGAAGAAGGCCGAGAAGGACGGCGTCATCAGCAAGGACGAGCACAAGCGCCTGGAGGGCGACGTGCAGAAGATGACCGACGAGGCGATCCACCGGGTCGACGAGGCCTTGAAAACCAAGGAGCATGAGATCATGCAGGTGTGAGCTCCGCGCGAAGCTCCGCAAAGAGGCCACCGCATGTCCCGCTCCACCGGCGCCAGCCAGCGCGCGTTGCGGCCCGTTGCCCCGGGCGATCGCGGCAGGCTGCACGTGGCGATCATCATGGACGGCAACGGGCGCTGGGCGAAGCGCCGCGGCCTCCCGCGCGCCTTCGGCCACCGCGAGGGCGTGGCGGCGCTGCGCCGGACCGTGGAGGCGGCCCCCGACTTCGGCATCGAGCGGCTGACGGTGTTCGGCTTCTCCACCGAGAACTGGCGCCGGCCGCCGCCGGAAGTCTCCGAGCTCATGAGCCTGATGAAGGCCTACTTCCACTCGGACCTGGGGCGCCTCGCCCGGGGCGGGGTGAGGATCCGCATCCTGGGCCGGCGCGAGGGGCTGGAGCCCGAGATCCTGAAGATCGTCGAGGAAGCCGAGCGGCGGACGGCCAGCAACGACCGCTTCCATCTCCAGGTCGCCTTCAACTACGGCGGCCGGGCCGACATCGTGGACGCCGCCCGGGCCTTCGCCCAGCAGGTGGCCGACGGGCGCGCCGCGCCGGACGACCTGGACGAGGCCCTGTTCGAGCGGGGCCTTTCCACGGCCCCGGCCAGCGCCCCCGACCTGATCATCCGCACCAGCGGCGAGCGCCGGCTGTCGAACTTCCTGCTGTGGGAGTGCGCCTATTCCGAGCTGGTCTTCCAGGACGTGCTCTGGCCGGACTACGGTCCCGAAGCCCTGAAGGCCGCGGTCGCGGACTTCCACGGCCGGGAGCGGCGGTTCGGCGGCGCGGTAGTCGATGACGTCCTTGCCACTGGCTAGGCGGTACGACTGGAGCAACCTCGCTCTGCGGGTCGTCTCGGCGGTCGTGCTCGCCCCGGCCGCCCTGTGGCTCGTGTGGCTCGACTGGCGCGACCACCTGCTCTTCCTGCTGATGATCGCCGCCGCGGTCGCCCTGCTGTCCATCGAATGGGCGGTCATGGTGGCGCCCAAGGCGCCCACCCGGGTGGCGGTGACGGCGACCGTGGGGGTGCTGGCCGCGGTGCTGCTCACCTACGACGGCTTCGTCTGGCCCGCCGTCGCGACGATCGCCCTCTGCGCCCTCGCCGCCGCAGCGGTGTCGCGCAAGGCGGCCTCGAAGGCGATGGATGCGGCCTATGGGGTGCTCTACATCGGGCCGGCGTGCGTCGCCATCGTCTGGCTGCGCGACACCCAGCAGGGCGCCGGCTGGACGGTGATGCTGCTGGCCACCACCTGGGCCGCCGACATTGCGGCATTTGTGATCGGTAACGCCTTGAAAGGGCCAAAACTTTGGCCTCGGCTCTCACCCAAGAAGACCTGGTCGGGCTTCTTCGGCGGGCTGGTGGGTGCGGTCCTGACGGCTCTGGTGATCGTCAAGTGGCTGATGCACCTGTCCCTCGCGGGCGCGGCGCTGATAGGTTTCGCCGGTGGACTGGCGACAATGATGGGCGATCTCTGGGAATCGATGTTGAAACGCAGGTTCGGTGTTAAGGACTCCGGCGACCTCATTCCGGGTCACGGGGGGCTGCTGGATCGGGTGGACGGCTTGATATTCGCGACCATCGTCTTCGCCGCCGCCCGCCTGATCGTCCATTGGGGGTGGGCTCACTGATGTCTGTGCGGTCAATCACGGTGCTGGGCTCGACGGGTTCGATCGGCCTTTCCACCCTAGATCTCCTGGACCAGGCGGGGGCCGAGGTCGAGGTGCTGGCTCTCACGGCCGGGCGCAACGTGGAGCGGCTCGCCGAACAGGCCTTGCGCTGGCGTCCACGGGTGGCGGTGATCGAGGACGAGAGTCTGCTGCCGGAGCTGCGCGAGCGCCTGAACGGCTCCAACATCGGCGCCGCCGGCGGCCCCTCGGCCATCGAGGAGGCGGGCGCGCTCGGGGCCGACTGGGTGATGTCGGCGATCGTCGGGTCGGCGGGGCTGGCCCCCACGCTGGCGGCGGCCCGAGTGGGCTCGACCATTGCGCTGGCCAACAAGGAGAGCCTCATCTGCGCCGGCCCGGCCCTGCTCGCCGCCGCCAAGGCCGCCGGCGGCGGGGTGATCCCGGTGGACTCCGAGCATTCGGCGATCTTCCAGGTGCTGCAGCCCGACGCTCCGGAGCGGGTCCTGCGGCTGATCCTCACCGCCTCGGGCGGACCCTTCCGGACCTGGAGTCGCGACGAGATGGCGCGGGCCACTCCCGAGCAGGCCGTCGCCCATCCCAACTGGAGCATGGGGGCGAAGATCTCGGTCGATTCCGCCCAGATGATGAACAAGGGCCTCGAGATGATCGAGGCGGCCTATCTCTTCTCCATGCCGCCGAACCGGATCGACGTGCTGATCCACCCCCAGTCGGTGGTGCACAGCCTGGTGGAGTACACCGACGGCTCGACGCTCGCCCAACTCGGCCCGCCGGACATGCGCACCCCGATCGCCTGCGCCTGGTCGTGGCCGCAGCGGATCAGCTGGCCCGCGCCCAAGCTCGACCTCGCCGCCATCGGCAAGCTGACCTTCGAGGCGCCCGACGAGATCCGGTTTCCGGCCCTGGCCATCGCGCGCCAGGCCCTGTCGGCGGGTGGCGGCGCGCCGGCGGCGATGAACGCGGCCAACGAGATCGGGGTCGCGGCCTTTCTCGACCGCAAGATCGGCTTTCTCGACATCGCCGCGATCGTCTCGGACACCCTGGAAGCGCTTGACAGAGCGGGCGATCTTGCGGCCGAAGAAGACGCCGATCCGCTGGAGTGGGCGATGACGATCGACGCCGGCGCCCGGCGCGCCGCCGCCCAAGTCCTGTCGCGATTTGCGATCAAAGGCTGAAGGTCCCGAGAAGGAGCAAACCTCCCGCCATGCTTGGCTTCCTGACGACGGCGGCGTTCTACGTCGTCCCGTTTCTTGTGATCATCACGGTCATCGTCACCGTCCATGAGCTGGGGCACTTCCTGACCGCCCGGGCCTTCGGCGTGGCGGTGGACCGTTTCTCGGTGGGGTTCGGACGGGCCCTGGCGTCGTTCAAGGACCGCTGGGGCGTCGAGTGGCGGATCGCCTGGCTGCCGCTCGGCGGCTACGTGAAATTCGCCGGCGACGAGAATGTCGCCAGCGTCCCCGACGACGAGGACCTGGAAGGCCTGCGGCGGCGAATCGTCGCCAGGGAAGGGGTAGGCGCCGAGCGGCGCTACTTCTACTTCAAGCCGCTGTGGCAGCGCGCCCTGGTCGTGGCCGCCGGCCCGATCGCCAACTTCCTGCTGGCGATCGCGCTCTTCTCGCTGTTCTTCGGGGCGTTCGGCGAGGCCGTCGCTCCCACCCGGATCGGCCTCGTGGTCCCCGGCGAGGCGGCCGCGCGCGCCGGGCTGCAGCCGGGCGACCTGATGACCGCGGCGGACGGGCGCGAGCTCTCCACCTTCGACGACCTGCGCCTCTACGTTCAGGACCGGGCCGGCGCGCCGATCCGTCTCACCGTGAGGAGGGGCGCGCAGACCTTGGAGGTGGCGGTGACGCCGGGCGAGCGCTCGGTGCCTGATCCGCTCGGGGGGACGATGAGGATCGGCTACCTCGGCCTTGCGCCGCAGAGCGTCGCCCTGCGTCACTACGGCCCGATCGCCGCGGTCGGCCGGGGCGCGCGCGAGACCTGGAGCGTCGTCGAGGCCACCGGCCACTACCTGCGCCGGCTGGCGGAAGGCAAGGCGAGCTGGCAGTTCGGCGGGGTCATCGGCGGCGCGCACGCGGCCGGCGCGGTGACCATGCAGGCGGTGCACGCGTCAAAGGCCGAGCACGTCAACCTGGCCCTCGCGCTCGTCGCCGAGTATTCCACCTTGGGGGCTCTCCTTTCGGTGAGTCTCGGGCTTCTCAACCTGCTGCCGATCCCGGTGCTGGATGGCGGCCACCTGTTGTTCTACGCCTATGAATCGGTCGCACGCCGGCCGATAACCGCCAGGGTCCAGGCGGCCGGATACAGGCTTGGGCTTGCGTTGTTGGTCGGTTTGATGTTGTTCACCACGTGGCATGACCTGCAGCGGCTGCAGGTGTTCCACCTTCTGGGCGCCCTGTTCTCGTAAAACCAGAGTCACCGGGGAGTGATGACGCAACCGATGACAAGCTCCCGCAGCCGCTGCGCTGCGTTACTCTCTGGCGTGGCCCTCGTCTTCAGCGCCGTTCTGATCGCGGCCCCGGACCCGGCGACGGCTCAGGCCCAGCAGTCCGGCCTGGTCGCGCAGGTCGTCGTCCAGGGCAACGAACGGATCGAGACCGAGACCATCCTCTCCTACCTGCCGATCCAGGTGGGCGACACCGTGGATGCGGCCAAGCTCGACCTGGCCTTGAAGGCGCTCACCCGCACCGATCTCTTCTCCGACGTGAAGATCGTGCTCCAGGGCCAGACGCTGCTGGTCCAGGTGGTGGAGAACCCGATCATCAACCAGGTCCTGTTCGAGGGGAACTCGAGCATCAAGGAGGACAAGCTCAAGGACGAGGTCCAGGTCCGTCCGCGCGGCATCTTCACCAAGGCGCGGGTGCAGGCGGACGTGGCGCGGATCGTCGAGCTCTACCGGCGGGCGGGGCGCATCTCGGCCACCGTGACGCCGAAGGTGGTGAACCTTCCCCAGCGGCGGGTCGACCTCATCTTCGAGATCAACGAAGGCCCCAAGAGCGGCATCCTGAGGATCGACTTCCTGGGGGCGAACCAGTTCTCGCCCAACGATCTGCGCGGGGTGATCGTCACGCGCGAGAGCATTTGGTACAAGTTCTTCACGTCCAATGACAATTACGATCCTGACCGGATCGAGTTCGACCGCGAGCAGCTGCGCAAGTACTACCGCAACCACGGCTTCTACGACTTCCGCATCGTCTCCTCGATCGCCGAGCTGTCGCCCGATCAGAACGGATTCGTGGTGACCTTCACGCTCGACGAGGGCGCCAAGTACCGGTTCGGCAAGCTGTCGGTGACCACCGACCTCAAGAAGCTGAACCCGGACATCCTGCGCGCCCTGCTGCCCATCCGGTCGGGCGAGACCTACGAAGACCAGAAGATCGAGCAGGCCACCGACGCGCTCACCTTCGCCGCCGGGGCGGCCGGCTTCGCGTTCGTCGACATCCGCCCCGAGTTCAAGCCGGACCCGGACAAGCACACCATCGACGTGACCTTCGAGGTCAAGGAGGGCCCGCGCGTCTACATCGACCGCATCGATATCGTCGGCAACACCCAGACCCTGGACTACGTGATCCGGCGGGAGATGAACCTCTCCGAGGGGGACGCCTACAACCGGGTGCTGGTCGACCAGTCCAAGAACCACGTCAAGGCGCTCGGCTTCTTCAAGGACGTGGACATCACCACCCAGCCGGGGAACGCGCCGGACCGCACCAACCTCCTGGTCAAGGTCACCGAGCAGCCCACCGGGGAGCTTTCCGCCAGCGCCGGCTATTCGACCATCGACAAGGTGGTCGTGGACCTCGGCGTCAGCGAGACCAACTTCCGCGGCCGCGGGCAGGACGTGCGCGCCCAGCTGAGCCTCGGTTCCCTGCGCCAGCAGATCAGTTTCGACTACTCCGAGCCGCGGTTCCTCGGCCGCAATCTGAGGGCCGGCTTCGGCCTCTACACCTACCGCTACAACTTCACCCAGTACGCCTCCTACGACCAGCGTTCGACGGGCGCCAACTTCACCCTCGGCTTCCCGCTCAACGAAAACGTCTCCATGAGCACCCGGTACCGGATCCACTACGACTCGGTGATCGTGCCCGACTACCTCTGCGAGCCTGGCGCCCTGCTCGTCTCGCCGGTGCTCTGCGACGAGCGTGGCTCGTACCTGACCTCTGCCATCGGCTACAGCCTGAGGCTCGACCGGCGCAACGACCCCATCATCCCCACCCGCGGCTTCTACGCGGACCTCAGCCAGGACATCGCCGGCTTCGGGGGCAAGGTGCACTACGTGCGCACCGAGGCCGACGGCGCCTGGTACCACGGCTTCACCAAGGACATCATCTTCAGCGTCACCGCCTCGGCGGGCTACGTCGACGGCTGGGGCGGCGACAACGTCCTCATCGGCGACCGGTTCTACAAGGGCGGCGACAACTTCCTCGGCTTCCAGATCGCCGGCATCGGGCCGCGCGACACCCGCTTCGGCGACGCCCTGGGCGGCAAGCTCTTCGCCATCGGCGAGTTCCAGCTCACCTTGCCCACCCACCTGCCGGAGCAGTATGGGATCAAGGCCGCCCTGGTTTCCGACGTCGGAACGCTCGGCCTGCTCGACCGGCGGGACAAATTCGATCCCCTGACCAATCTGCCCCTGGTCAACATCAGAGACGATTTGGCGCTGCGCGCCTCGGCGGGAGTTAGTCTATTCTGGAAATCACCGATGGGTCCGCTGCGCTTCGACATCGGATACCCGTTCCTCAAGCAGCCGTACGACATCCGGCAAACCTTCCGCTTCTCCACTTCCACAAGGTTCTAACGGCATGAATATCAAGACCTTCGCCGTGCGAGGCGCGACGGCGCTCGCGCTGTTCGCCCTGGCCCCCGGGGTTGAGGCCCAAACCCGGTCCTCCACCCACAGCGCGCACCCCGCGGCCTCGCCGGCGCCCTCGGCCGCCCCCGCGCCCGCCGGCCCATCGGTCACCCTGGGCCCGCCGCTCACCGGCGTCTGCGTCGTCTCCCAAGCGGGGGTCCTCGCCTCTTCGGCGGTCGGCAAGAGCTTCAACGACCGCATGAACCAGCTGAAGCAGCAGGTCGCCACCGAGCTGCAGCCGCAGGAAACCGAGCTGGCCACCGAACAGCGCACGCTGCAGCAGGCTTCGACCCAGGACCCCACCCGCGTGGCGGCGTTCAACCTCAAGGCCAGCCAGTACTCGAGGCTGCGCGACGAGCGCGTGCAGGAGCTCGACGCCACCAGCCAGAAGCAGCTTCAGCGCCTCTATCTGGAGCTGCGGCCCATCCTCGCCCAGCTCATCCAGCAGAAGCAGTGCTCGATCCTGCTGGAGGCGGAGCAGAACGTGCTCGCGGTCAATCCGGCCATGGACCTGACCTCGGCCGCGGTCGTCGGCCTCAACGCGCGCATCCAGTCGATCACCTTCGATCGGGAAGCCCTGCCGCAGCAGCCCGCCCCGGGCGCCGCGCAGTAGCGGCCAGGGCGGGCGCATGGCTTTGAGGTCGAGGCCGGATTCCCGCTTCTTCGAGACCCTCGGCCCGTTCGCGCTGGGCGCCCTGGCCGAGGCGGCGGGCGCGAGCGTCGCGCCGGCGGACGCCGGAGGCTCCATCGAGGCCGCGGCGGGGCTCGCCCGCGCGGACGGCGCAGCGGTGAGCTTCCTTTCCGACCGCCGCTATCTCGAGGACGCCCGCAACACCAAGGCGGGGGCGTGCTTCGTGACCGAGAAGGAGGCGCAGCTGCTTCCGGGCGGCTGCGTCGCCCTCGTCTGCGCCCAACCGCAGGCCGCCTGGGCGATCTGCGCCGACCGCCTGCACCGGCCGCGGCGGTTCGACCCCGAGGCTCCGGCGATCGATCCGACGGCCGCGCTCGAAGCCGGCGTGAAGGTCGGCCAGGGGGCGGTCATCGGGGCCGGCGCGCAGATCGGCGCCGGCGCGGTGATCGGCGCGGGCGCGGTGATCGGACCGGGCGTCGCCATTGGACGCGATTGCTCCATCGGCCCGAACGCGGTGGTGGGCTTCGCCCTCGTCGGCGATCGGGTGAGGGTCTGCGCCGGGGCGGTCATCGGCGAGCCGGGCTTCGGCGTCGCCGCCGGGCCCGGCGGGCTGGTCGACGTGCCGCAGCTCGGCCGGGTCGTCCTTCAGGACGGGGTCAGCATCGGCGCCAACGCCTGCGTCGACCGGGGCGCCTTCGACGACACGGTGGTCGGCGAGAACACCAAGATCGACAACATGGTGCAAATCGCCCACAACGTGGTCGTCGGGCGCAACTGCGTGATCGCGGCCTTCACGGGGCTGTCCGGAAGCGTCAGAATCGGCGATGGGGTGCAGATCGGCGGCGGGGCCGGGGTCGGCGACCATGTGACGGTGGGCGACGGGGCCAGCCTCACCGCCCGGATAGCGATCTTCCGGGACGTGCCGCCCGGGGAGATATGGGCGGGGGTGCCGGGCAAGCCGGCCAGGCAGTTCTTCCGCGAGCAGGCCTGGCTGCAGGCCGCCGCCCAGCGCCGCAAAGGAAGGGGTGAGGGATGACGGAGGCGCGGGTCGAGGAACCGGCCCAGACCGACATCGAGATCCAGGAGATCCTGCGGCGGCTTCCACACCGGCCGCCGTTCCTGCTCATCGACCGCGCCGAGAACTTCCAGCCCAGCCGCTCGCTGGTGGGGGTCAAGTGCGTGACGATGAACGAGGGTTTCTTCGTCGGCCACTTTCCGGGCCATCCGGTGATGCCGGGCGTGCTGATCATCGAGTCGCTCGCCCAGACCGGGGGCCTCCTGATGTCCAAGTCGTGGGACATCACCGCCACCAACAAGATCATCCTCTTCATGTCCGTCGACCATTGCCGGTTCCGGCAACCGGTGGGCCCCGGCGACGTGCTCAAGCTGCATGTGGAGGTGGTGCGCGCCCGCGGCGACGTGGTCCGCTTCCGGGGCCAGGCGATGGTGGAGGAGAAGGTGGTCGCCGAGGCGGAGTTCACAGCCATGATGGTCGAGACCACCGAATGACCAAGATCCACGCCACCGCCATCATCGAGCGGGGCGCCGAGCTCGGTGAAGACGTGGAGGTGGGGCCCTATTGCATCGTCGGGCCCGACGTGCGGCTGGGCGCCAGGACCCGGCTGCGTTCGCACGTGGTGGTCGAGGGCCATACCGAAGTCGGCCCGGACTGCCAGATCTACCCCTTCGCGAGCCTGGGCGCGGCGCCCCAGCACACCGCCCACCGCGGCGAGCCGACCCGGCTGGTGATCGGGCCGCGCAGCCTGATCCGCGAGCAGGTGACCATGCACGCCGGCACCGCCATCGGCCGCGGCGTCACCACGGTGGGGGCCGACGGCCTCTTCCTGGTGGGCGCCCACGTGGCCCACGACTGCGTGGTGGGCGACAACGTGATCATGATCAACGCCGCCACCCTCGGCGGCCACGTGACGGTGTCGGACTTCGCCTATCTCGGCGGCCTCTCCGCCGTCGCCCAGTACACCCGGATCGGCCGCCACGCCTTCGTGGGCGGCATGGCCGGGGTCAACCACGACGTCATTCCCTTCGGCAGCGTCTGGGGCAACCACGCCCACATGGACGGGCTCAACCTCGTGGGGCTGAAGCGCCGCGGCTTTTCGCGCGAGCAGATCAACGCGCTCCGGGCCGCCTACCGCCTGCTGTTCGCCGAGGAGGGTACTTTCCAGGAGCGTGTGAACGACACCGCCCAGGCCTACGCCGACTGGCCGGAGGTCATGGAAATCATCGAGTTCGTCCGCGCCGAGGACGGACGCTCGATCACCATGCCGGCCCGCGAGCTCTAGTCGGACATGCAGAAGCTGGGCCTGGTCGCCGGCGGCGGGGGCCTCCCGATCAGCCTCGCCAACCACTGCATCGCCGGCGGTCGGCCGTACTTCGTGCTGCGCCTCAAGGGGTTCGCCGACCCCGAGCTCGCCGATTACCCGGGCGAGGAGGTCGGCATCGCCCAGCTCGGCCGGGCGATGCGGCTGCTGCGCGAGGCCAAGTGCGAATCGGTCTGCTTCGCCGGGGCCGTGGCGCGGCCGGATTTCACGGCGCTGAGGCCGGACCTGCGCGGGCTGGCGCTGATCCCGGCCCTCGTCCGCGCCGGGCGACACGGCGACGACGCGCTCTTGCGGGTGCTCCTGGACGCGTTCGAGAAGGAAGGGTTCCGCATCGAGGGCGCCCACGAGGTGATGGGCGAGCTCGCCTTGCCGCAAGGCCCGCTCGGCCGCCACGTCCCCGCGCCCGAGCACCAGGCGGACGTCGACAAGGCGATGGCGGTGGCCCGCACGATCGGCAGGCTCGACATCGGCCAGGGCGCGGTGGTCTGCCGCGGACTGGTGCTGGCGGTGGAGGCCCAGGAGGGCACCGACGCCATGCTGCGGCGGGTGTCCGAGCTTCCCGAAGCGATCCGCGGCGCGCCGGAGCGCCCGGCCGGGGTGATGGCCAAGGCGGCCAAGCCGGGCCAGGAGCTGCGGGTGGATCTTCCGATCATGGGCCTTGGCACCCTGCAGCGGGCCGCCCGCGCAGGGCTGGCGGGGCTGGCGGGAGAGGCGGGAAGGGTCCTGGTGCTGGATCGCGACGCCTTCATCGCGCTCGCCGACGAGCTCGGTCTCTTCGTGGTGGGGGTCGCGGACCCGCCGCCATGAGCGCCCCGCTGAAGGTCATGCTGGTGGCGGGGGAGGCCTCCGGCGACGTCCTCGGGGCCGGGCTGGCGCGGGCGCTCAAGGCGAGGCTGGGCGCGGGCGGCGTCGTCTTCGTCGGCGTCGGCGGCGCGCGGATGGCGGCCGAGGGTGTCGCGAGCCCCTTCGACATCGCCGAGCTCTCGCTCTTCGGCCTCGTGGAGCTCGTCTCCAGCGCGCCCAGGGTCTACCGTCGCATCGACGAGACGGTGAAGATGGCGCTCGCCGAGCAGCCCGACGTCGTGGTGCTGATCGACGCCTGGGGCTTCACCATCCGGGTGGGCAAGCGTCTGCGTCGGCGCGCGCCCGGTTTGCCGCTGGTGAAGTACGTGGCCCCGCAGGTGTGGGCCTCGCGGCCGGGCCGGGCGCGGGAGCTGGCCGGCGCGGTCGACCTCCTGCTCACCCTGCTGCCGTTCGAGACGCGCTACTTCGAGGCGGAGGGCCTCTCCACGGTCTTCGTGGGCAATCCGGCGCTGAGCCGCGAGGTCTCCGGCGCCGATCCGGCGCGGCTCAGGCGCAACATCGGGGCGGGACCCGACGCGCCGATCCTGCTTCTCCTACCGGGCAGCCGGCCGGGCGAGATCGAGCGGCTGCTGCCGCCCTTCGAGGAGGCCGCCGGGATGCTCGCCGCGGCCCGGCCGGGGCTGCGGATCGTCGTGGCCGCCGCCGACACGGTCGCCGATCTGGTGCGCGGGCGGGTGGCGCTCTGGAAGCCGCGGGCCGTCGTGGTCGAAGGCGAGGAGGTCAAGCTCGACGCCATGCGCGCCGCCGCCGTCGCCATCGCCTGCAGCGGCACGGTGACCTCCGAGCTGGCCATGGCCGGCTGCGCCATGGTGGTCGGCTACAAGGTCCGTCCGCTCACCGCGCTGGCGATCCGGCTGCTCGCCCGCACCCGCTATGCGACGCTCATCAACATCGCGGCGGGCGCGGAAGTGGTCCCCGAGCTCCTGCAGGAGGCGTGCACCGGGCCGGCGCTCGCCGAGGCGGCGGGGCTGCTGCTGGACGACCCACACCGGCGGCGCGCCCAGGCGGAGGCCCAGACGGCGGCGCTCGTCAAGCTCGGCCGCGGCGGACCGGAGCCCTCGGCGGCGGCCGCCGAGGCGGTGCTGCGCCTGGTGGGCGCCAAGCGCCGGCGTCAGGCGTGAGCGATCCAGTCCTCGAAGTGTAGCCGCAGATTGAACCACACCTGGCGAAACCAGCCGAACCGGGTGCGATGCGTCGCCTCGCCTAGGTCGATCTCGGCGAGGCGGCTCTGCAGCATCGCCAGTTGCCGCCTGAGCAGCGCCAGCTCCCCGGCCGCTTGCACCTTTTCCCGATAGGCGCCCTCGGCCAAGGCGCTCCTGGCCTCGCGGATGTGCTCGTGGGTCAGGGCGAGCTCCAGAACCACTTCGCGGCGCGCGCTTTCCAAAGCCATCTTCCAGCTCCTCGAGAGGAACCTAAAGCCCTCGGAAGCTCAAATTGATGGCGAACCGCAAAGGTTCCGCAGCGGCGGGGCGTGGGGCGATGTTGCGGCGCCGCAACGGGAGACGCTCGCGTCAGCCGGGCGCCTTGTGGATCGGGTCGATCCAGGCCACCGCCTCCGGTGGCTCGGCCGGCTCGATGTCCAGGTTGACCACCACCGCCTCGTTGTCGCTGCGCACCAGCACGCACTCCAGCGTCTCGCCTTCGGAAGCGTTGATCTCCTGGTGCGGCACGAACGGCGGCACGTAGATGAAGTCGCCGGGACCGGCCTCGGCGGTGAACTCCAGCCGCTCGCCCCAGCGCATCCGCGCCCGGCCGCGCACCACGTAGATGACGCTTTCCAGGGGCCCGTGATGATGGGCGCCGGTCTTGGCGCCGGCGTGGATGTGCACGGTCCCGGCCCAGAGCTTCTGGGCCCCGACCCGGGCGAAGTCGATCGCCGCGGCCCGGTTCATGCCCGGCGTTTGGGGCGTGTTGGAATCGAGCGAGCCGGCCGGGATCACCCGCACCCCCGAGGCGCGCCAGCCGTCGGCGGGAACGCCGGGCGGCTGGGGCTGGCTCATCGCCGCCGCTCCCGGCTAACCGCGCTTTTCGAGCGGCGTGTAGTCGCGCTTCAGCGGCCCGGTGTAGAGCTGCCGCGGCCGGCCGATCTTGCGCTGCGGATCCTCGAACATCTCCTTCCACTGGCTGATCCAGCCCACCGTGCGCGCCAGCGCGAAGAGCACCGTGAACATGGTGGTGGGGAAGCCCATCGCCTTCAGGGTGATGCCCGAATAGAAGTCGATGTTCGGATAGAGCTTGCGGTCCACGAAATAGGGATCGTTCAGCGCCACCTTCTCCAGCTCCATGGCCACCTTCAGCAGCGGATCGTCGGAATCGCCGATCTCGGCCAGCACCTCGTGGCAGGTCTTCTGCATGACGATCGCGCGCGGATCGAAGTTCTTGTAGACCCGGTGCCCGAAGCCCATCAGGCGGTACTTGCGGTCCTTCACGCCCTGGACGAACTCGGGGATGCGGTCGACGCTGCCGATCTCGCTCAGCATCATAAGCGCTTCCTCGTTGGCCCCGCCGTGGCTGGGGCCCCAGAGGCAGGCGATGCCTGCGGCGATGCAGGCGAACGGGTTGGCGCCGGAGCTGCCGGCCAGGCGCACCGTGGAGGTGGAGGCGTTCTGCTCGTGGTCGGCGTGCAGGATGAAGATGCGGTCCATGGCCCGGGTGAGCACCGGGTTCGGCTTCCAGTCCTCGGCCGGCACCGAGAAGGCCATGCGCAGGAAGTTCTCGGCGTAGGTGAGGTCGTTTCGCGGGGTCACGAACGGCTGGCCGACCGAGTACTTGTAGGCCCGCGCGGCGATGGTGGGCATCTTGGCGATCAGCCGGTGCGCCGAGATCTTCCGCTGCTCGGGGTCATCGACGTTGATGCTGTCGTGGTAGAAGGCCGAAAGCGCGCCCACCGCCCCGGTCATGATCGCCATGGGGTGCGCGTCGGACCGGAAGCCGGAGAAGAACCGGTCGAACTGCGCGTGCAGCATGGTGTGGTAGGTGATGGTGTGCTCGAACTCGGCGAATTGCTTGGCGGTGGGAAGCTCGCCGTTCAGCAGCAGGTAGCAGACCTCGAGGAAGCTCGACTGCTCGGCCAGCTGCTCGATCGGGTAGCCGCGGTGCAGCAAGACCCCGGCGTCGCCGTCGATGTAGCTGATCTTGCTTTCGCAACTTGCCGTGGAGGTGAAGCCGGGATCGAAGGTGAAGACGTCGGCTTCGCCGTACAACTTGCGCACGTCGATCACGTCCGGGCCGGTGGTGCCCTTGATGATCTGAAGGTCGTAGTTCTTGTTGTCGATGATCAGGGTCGCGCTGTCGCCCATCTGGTGTGTGTCCCCTAACAGACAGTCCTCTATGCTGGTCTTCGGATCGCCTATAGCACCTTACTGCACGTGCGAAAGAACCTCTTGGATCCGGGCCAGGGCTTCGGCCCGTCCCAGCGCAAAAAGCGCGCTGGCGAGGTCCGGAGCGACCGCGCCGGCCGCCAGAATGGGGCGCAGGATCGGGCCGACCTTGCCCAGGCCCACCCCTTCGCCCTCGGCGAACCGCTTCAGGGTCCCCGCCATGCCCTCGGCGCTCCAGTCGGAGGCGTCCGAGAGGGCCAGCGCCAGGCGGCCGAGGCGCTCGCGCCCTTCCCCCGCGAGCGCGGCCTTGAGCTTCTCGTCGACGGCGACCGGCCGCTCCTTGAGGGCGAAGAGGACGAGGTCGGCGAGCTCCAGGATGGTCTTGGCGCCCTCCTTGACCACCGGGATGGCGCGCGCCAGCCGCTCGGCGAGATCGGGCGGTCGGTGCGCCTCGCGGCTCTTCAGCACCTCGTCCACCAGGCCGGCCAGGCGCGCATCGTCGGCCAGGCGGATGTAGTGCTGGTTGACGTGGTTCAGCTTGGCCCAGTCGAGCCGCGCCGGGGCGCTCACCACGTCGGCGATCTCGAACCAGCTTATCGCCTGGGCATCCGAGAAGATCTCGTCGTCGCCGTGGCCCCAGCCCAGCCGGGCCAGATAGTTGCGCAGCGCCTCGGGCAGGTAGCCCATGCCGGCGAAGTCGCTCACCGCCTCGGCCCCGTGCCGCTTGGAGAGCTTGGCCCCGTCCGGCCCATGGATCAGCGGCAGGTGGGCGAAGGCGGGCGGGCCCCAGCCCAGCGCCTGGTAGATAAGGGTCTGGCGGGCGGCGTTGTTCAGGTGGTCGTCGCCGCGGATGACGTGGGTGATCCCCATCTCGTGGTCGTCCACCACCACCGCGAGGTTGTAGGTGGGCGAGCCGTCGGCCCTGAGCAGGATGAGGTCGTCGAGCTGGTCGTTGCGGAACACCACCGGCCCCTTGACCAGATCCTCCACCAGCGTCTCGCCCTCGCGCGGGGCCTTCAGGCGCACCACGAACGGCTTGCCGGCGCCGGCCGGCGCGGGCGCGTCGCGCCAGGGGGAGCGGATCGTGCGCCCCTCGGCCCTCGCCCGCTCGCGCTCCTCGGCCAGCTCCTCGGGGGTCATGTAGTCGCGGTAGGCCGAGCCCCGCGCCAGCATCTCCGCGGCGGCGGCCCGGTGGCGGTCGGCGCGCGCGTGCTGGAAGACCGGGGCCGCGTCGAAGTCGAGGCCCAGCCAGGCGAACCCTTCGAAGATCACCTCGACGTTCTCGGCCGTGGAGCGCTCGCGGTCGGTGTCCTCGACCCGCAGCAGGAACGTGCCGCCGGTATGGCGGGCGTACAGCCAGTTGAAAAGCGCGGTTCTCGCGTTGCCTATATGCAGCTTGCCGGTGGGCGAGGGGGCGATGCGGGTGACGACGGGGGAGGCGGGATCGGGCATCGCTCTACCGGGCGGGGGGGCGCGCGGTCTTAGCACGCGGATTCGGCCGCTTCCTAGACCGGCGGACGTCTGGCGCTCGGCGCTCGCCGAGGCCGGCGCGCAGCTCGGCCGGGTGTTCCTCTGGGTCCCGGTGGCGTTCGGGCTCGGGGCGGCGCTTTACCTGGGGCTCGGCGCCGAGCCGCCGTCCTGGGCGGCTTGGGCCGCCGGCGCGGCCGCGGCGGGCCTGGCGGCGGCGGCGGCCCGACGGGGCGCCAGCCGATGGCTGCGGGCGGGGCTGATCCTGGCGGCGGCGCTCGCCGCCGGGTTCGCCGTGGCCAAGCTGCGCAGCGACCACGTGGCCTCTCCCGTCGTCCCGGCGGGGCTGGGCGTCACCGAGGTGGAGGGCTACGTCGTCGACGTGGACAGCCCGAGCCCCAGGGGACCGCGGCTGCTGATCGCGCCCACCCGGATCGGCGGCCTCTCCGGGGCCGAGCTTCCCCTTCGGGTGCGGATCGTCATGCCGCCCGGCCAGATCCTGCCGCCCGGCGCGGCGCTCCAGGTCCAGACCCTGCTGGACCCGCCGCCGGGGCCCGCGGCGCCCGGCGCCTACGACTTCGCCCGCGACGCCTGGTTCGTTGGCGACGGCGGGGTCGGGCTGGCCCGCCAGGCGCCCATCGCCCTCGATCTTCCCGCCCCGCCGCTTCGCCTGCGCCTGGAGATGGCGGTCAACGCCCTGCGCTGGACTGTGGCCGAGCGGCTGGCGGCCGACGTCGATGCGGCGATGGGCGGGCGGGCCGGCGACGCTGCGGGCCTCGCCGTCGCGGTCACCACCAGCC
>JAFBAO010000054.1 GCA_019247715.1 Caulobacteraceae bacterium | reverse complement strand
AGCCTTTTCGCCTGGCACGAGACGCTGGGCGCGATTGTCCTCCTCGTCACGGTGTTCCGTATCGCCTGGCGGTTCGTCGACGGACCGCCAGCCTATCCGCCGGCGGTGAGGATCTGGGAACGGCGCCTGGCGCACGCCGCCTACTGGGTGTTCTTCGCGGCGCTGATCTACATGCCCGCCACGGGCTTCCTGACCGCCGAGCTGGGCGGCCACCGGCCCAGGCTGTTCGACGCGCTGCCGACCCCGCTCCTGCTGGCGCCGGACAAGCATCAGGCCGCGCTCTTCGCCCAGCTTCACCTTTGGGGACAGTGGCTGATCTACGCGCTGATCGCCCTGCACCTCTCGGCGGTCGCCTTCCACCTCACCTTCCGCCGCGACGGCGTGCTGGGGCGCATGCTGCCGGCCTACGCCGCCGAACCCGCAGGCGCCGCCGCCCGCCCGCCGGACGCGCGGCCGGCGCCCGCCTATCAGGCGATGCGCTCGCCCGGTCGGCCGTGAGGAACCGGCGAGCACGCGCCTGCCGATGCTGGCGGCCGCCGGACTGGCGCTGCTGGCCGTCTCGCCTTCTCCCGGCGCTGCCTCGGCCAAAGTGGGCCCTGCGCCCATGACCGACCAGCGACAACGGCCGACGGCGCGCCGGCACGTAGAGGCCAAGATCACGGTCCGGCGTTCGGAGGCGGCGCCCTATGACCGGACCAGTCCGGCTCTGACCGAGATCCGCATTGCCGAAAGTTTCACCGGAGGAATCGAAGGCGAGTCCGCCGTCCGGGCGCTGCAGGTTCAGCGACCGGACCGGTCCGCCAGCCTGGTCAGCCTGCAGCGATTCCAAGGAAGACTGGACGGCCGCCAGGGCGCGTTCGTGCTGCAGGGCGCCGAGGTCGTCACGAACGGCAAGATCAAGGCGACCTGGTTCGTGGTTCCCGGATCGGGAACCGGCGCGCTCGCCGGCCTGCGCGGCGAGGGCGGTTTCGAAGGCGCGTTCGGGAAGAGCTCGGTCGGGACGCTGGACTACTGGTTCGAGTGACGGGCGCCGAACGACCCTCGGGCCTTCGGGCGGCGCCGAGCGCGTCGCCGCCGTGGGCGTGATCAGTGGAAGTACCAGTCCCCCTGGGCGTGCATCTGGCCGGGCTGGATCCCGTCGAGGGTGGTGATGAGGTGGAAGGTGGCCCCCCGGCCCACGTGAGCGTTGAACAGCACCTGGGTGTTTCCGTGGCCGTCGTCGGCGAACTTGACGTAGCCGTCGGCGACCGGATTGGTCCCCTGGTAGCCTGTCCCCGAGAAGAGCTTGCGCAGATCGAGGATGTCGCGCGCCGGGTCGAAGTCGGTGACCTGACCCGCGTGGCTCGGAATCCGGTTGAACTGGAAGATGTTGTCGCCGCTCCCGCCGGTCAGGGTGTCGGCGCCGCCGCCCGCGATGAGGATGTCGTTCCCGCCCCCGCCCTTGAGGGTAGAGCCGGCGTTGTTGGAGGTGAGGATGTTGTCGCCGGCGTTGCCGATCGCCACCTGGGAGGTGGTCCCCTTGAGGACGAGGTTGTCGATCCCGCCGGGAAGGGTGAAGCTCGGGGCGAGGCTCTGGACGGTCGTCACGCTGGTTCCGGTATCGGCCACCACGTCGGCGGCATGATAGACGACGAAGGTGTCGTCACCGCCGGCGCCGTTCATCTGGGTCGCCGCCCCATTGCCGTCCAGCTTGTCAGGGCCGGAGGTCCCGACCATCTGGCCGCCGGTGACCTTGTTGATGACATGCGTCCAGGGCGCGCTGGTCGGCAGGGTGAAGAGGCCGGGACCGGACTGGGCGGGCGCGGTCTGGTAGGCCCGGATGTAATCGATCTTCATCGAGGCAGGGAAAGGCGTGGTGGAGTCCACGTTGCCCGCCCATGAGCCGCCCAGCGCCAGGTTGGCGATCATGTACATGGGCTTGTCGAGATCCGAAGGCGTCGGCGTCTTGAAGACCTGTTGGCCGTCGAAATACCAGGTGACGTAGTCCGGCTCCCAGTCGACGCCGTAGGTGTGGAAGCCGGTGGAGGTGTTCGCCACCGTCGCCGAGCTCCCGGCGTTGATCTCGTTGCTCGCCGTGCCGGTGTGGATGGTGGTGTAGAGGGTGGTGGGGTCCCTGCCCAGCACCTCCATGGCGTCGATCTCGGGCGGCCAGGACCCGTCGGCCGGGATCAGCCAGAACGACGGCCAGAAGCCCTGGCCAGCCGGCAGCTCGGCCCGCATCTCGAAGTAGCCATAGGTCTGGCTGAACGAATGGTAGGTGTCGATCAGGCCGGACGTGTATTGGTAGTTGTTGATCTGCGACTGGATCGAGGCCGGCGCCGGCGCGGCGGTGAGCGAGAGCACCCCGTTGCTCACAGTCCAGGGGGTGATCGAGGCGGTGGGCGCGTACCTCGAGTTGATGTACCACTCCTGCTCTCCGTTGCTGGAGAGGGTGCCGCCGTTGCCCGTGTCGCTGGAGAACGGATAGGTGGTCATCCAGGTCCCGGAGGAGCCGTTCCACAGGCTGAGGGTGTTGAACTCGTCGTCGAAGGTGAGGCTGGCCGTCCCGGCAAGATTGTTGGGGTCGATGCTCATGAGCTTATTCCCAGACGTGTTTTGCACAAGCCGCCATCGGAGGAACTGAGTTCCGCAGCCTGTTTGGCGAACATCCTACGCTAAATCTGAAATACTTGGCTTGATTTGCGGACCTGAAACCGCCAGGAGAACTTTCTGAAGCTTATCCAGGCGCGGATATTCTGAGGCTACGCCAGATTGACGCACCGAAGAATTGTCATTCATACAAGCTTTACTTGACCGCCGAGCCGCGCCGGACCGCAGAGCGAGCGTGGGCTTCCGCTGCCTCGGGGAGAAGCGGATGAGACGCTAGTGTCCCGAGTCCGAAGTTCGCCAGCGGATGGATGGGCGCCGAGCGAAGTTCAAATTCACCGCACTCGCTAGGCGCCCCGGGCCCGGCGCAGCGGAACGAGGCGGCCTTCGCGCACGGCGAGCTGCTCGGCGAGGATGCGATCGATCTCGGCGTTCAGGTCCTCGAGCCGGTAGGGTTTGCGCAGGATGCGGAACTCCGACGCGGCCTTGCCGGCCGCGTCCGAGTAGCCGGTGGCGAGCAAGATCGGCAGATCGGGCCGCAGCTCCCGCAGGCGCCGGGCGAGGGCGACGCCATCCATCTCTCCGGCCATCACCACGTCGCTGAACACTAGGTCGTATGAGTCGTCGGCGGCCGCGGCTGCGAGGGCTTCGACGGCGTTCTGGACCAGATGCGGACGATGACCGAGCTGCGCCAGAAGCCCGGCGGCCACCGCGGCCACCTCCGGATTGTCCTCCACCACCAGGATCCGCGCGCCGGGCGGGGCGGAGGCGAGCGGGGCGGCCTCCTGGAGGGCCCCCGCCTCGGCGCCGGCCCGGGGCAAGTAGAGGGTGAAAGTCGAGCCCTTGCCGAGCGCGCTTTCGACCGTCAACCGTCCGCCCGACTGCTCGGCGAAGCCGAACACCTGGGAGAGGCCGAGCCCGGTGCCCTTGCCGACTTCCTTGGTGGTGAAGAAGGGCTCGAAGATCTTCGGCAGCACGTCCGGAGGAATGCCGACCCCGCTATCGACGACCTTCAGGGCCACGAACTGGCCGCGCAAGCTTTCGGGCGGCGGGCAGCGGACGTTGGCGGCCGAGAGCGACACCTGGCCGCCGCTCGGCATGGCGTCGCGCGCGTTGACGACCAGGTTCAGCAGCGCCAGCTCGAGCTCGGCGGCGTCCGCTTCGATGTCCCAAAGGGACTTGGGCAGGGCGAAGGCGAGCTTCACCGTCGGGGGCAGGGAAGCCGAGAGGAGCTCGGCGAGCGGCTTAGCGCGCTCGGCGAGGACGAGACGCGTGGGCTGGACGCGCTGGCGACGGGCGAAGGTGAGGAGGTGGCGGGTGAGGGCCGCCCCGCGGGAGGCGGCCACGTCGATGGCGTCCAGGTGGTCGACGAGATCGGGCCGCTCGGCGAGCTTGCGCTTCAGCATCTGGGTGCGTCCGGCGACCACGGTCAGCAGGTTGTTGAAATCGTGGGCGACGCCGCCGGTGAGCTGGCCGAGGGCGTCCATCTTCTGCACCTGGGCGAGACGTTCGTTGGTCCTCTGAAGCTGGAGCTCGGCTTCGCGCCGCTCGGTCATGTCGCGAGTGACCTTGGCGAAGCCGATGATGACGCCTTGCTCGTCGTGGATCGCATCCACCACGACGCTCGCCCAAAAGAGCTGGCCGCCCTTCCGCACCCGCCAGCCCTCCGCCTCGTAACGCCCTTCGGTCCGGGCGATCTCAAGAACGCGGCTGGGCAGGCCCGCCGCACGATCGGCCTCGGTGTAGAAGGTGGAGAAGTGGCGCCCGACGATCTCGTCGGAGGCGTAGCCCTTGATCCGCTGAGCCCCCACGTTCCAGGTGGTGACGATGCCGTTGGGGTCGAGCATGAAGAGGGCGTAGTCGGAAAGCTGGCTGACCAGCAGCCGGAACTCCCGTTCGCTCTGGGCGAGCGCGTTCGCGGCCGCGCGTCGCTCGGAAATGTCGCGGGTGACCATGGCGAAGCCCATGTGGCGGCCGTCGTCATCGCAGATCGGCTCGATCACCGCCGAAGCCCAGATGCGCGAGCCGTCCTTGCGCAGCCGCCAGCCTTCGCTCTCATGGCGGCCGTTCTCGAGGGCGGCGGCCAGCGCCCGGGCCGGGGCCCCGGCGGCGCGCTCCTCCGGGATGTAGAAGACGCCGAAGTGACGTCCGATCGCCTCCTCCGCCCGGTAGCCCTTGATCCGCTCGGCGCCCCGGTTCCAGTTGTTGATCAGGCCGTTCTTGTCCACCATGAAGATCGCGTAATCGGTGACGCCCTCCACCAGCAGCCGGAAACGACGCTCGCTCTCGGTAAGGCGGTCGCGCTCCAGCTTCTCGCGCGTGACGTCCCGGGTGATCACCGCGAAGCCCACCTGCCCGTCCGTATCGTCGCGGATGGCGCCCACCGCCGCCAGGGCCCAGAACCGCGAGCCGTCCTTGCGCACCCGCCAGCCCTCGCCCTCGTAACGGCCTTCGGCGAGCGCCGAGGCCAGCACCGCGGCCGGGAGACCGGCGCGGCGGTCCTTTTCGTCGAAGAGGACGCCGAAGTGGCGGCCGACCACGTCGTCGGCGTCGTAGCCGGTCAGCCGCTCTGCGCCCCGGTTCCAGTCGATGATCGCCCCATGCGGATCCATCAAGTAGATGGCGTAGTCGGCCACGCCATCCATCAGGAAACGAAAGCGCCGATGGTTCTCGGTGAGCTCGGCCTGCGTCAGGCGCTCCTGAGTGACGTCGCGCAAGGTCTCGCCGTAGGCGATCAGCTCGCCCGCCTCGTCCCGCAATGCGGCGAGGGAAGCGACGGCCCAGAAGCGCGAGCCGTCCTTGCGCACCCGCCAGCCCTCGCGCCTGGCCTGGCCGCTCTCGCGCGCCTCGGCGAGCATCGTCGTCGGGAGGCCGGCCGCGCAGTCCTCGGCGGTGAAGAGCTCGACGAAGGCTCGCCCGAGAATCTCCCGGGGCGGGTAACCGTAGATGCGCTCGGCGCCGGCGTTCCAGCTGGCCACCGCGCCGGCGGCGTCGAGCAGATAGACCGCGTGGTCGGGAATTCCTGCGACAAACCGCTCGAGGAGGCCGTCGGCCGCAAGACCCATGCGTGCGCGCTCCATGACTTCACTCGCCCCCCGGCTGGACGCGCCCAGAACAGGGACTGCGCCAGCGCCCAACGCTCGGTTGATCGTCAAGTTCCCTGAAGGCCGCTCGCGTGACGGGCGAACCGCTGAGGAGCGGGAGGGATCGTCAGAGCGGGGACCGCTGGCGGCGCAGGCTGTGGGTGAAGATGTGGCCGACGAGGGTCCTGTGGTCGATCCCCTGAAGGGCTGCGGCGCGAGCCACGACGCCGGCCGGGCCGAGGGCGCAGTTCATGTTGACCTCGAGGAACACCAGCCGGCCGCCTTGCGGATCGTAGCGGAAATCGAAGCGCGCGTAGTCGAAGGGCGCGATGGCGGCGGCAAGCGCCGCGGCCGCGGCGGCGGCCTCGGCCGCGCCCGGCCCGGCGTAGGGCCGCGAGCCGTAGTCGGCGGTGCGCCCCTCCTTGCCGGCCTCGGTGAGGATATTGTCCGCGCCCACGCCGCGTTCCTCGAATACCGAGAGCGGCGGCAGGCCTTCGACCACCGGGACGGCGAGGTTGAGGCCGGGAACCAGCTCCTCGGCGATGAACTCCCGGCCGCCGTGGACGGGCAGGGCGGCTTCCTTCAGCGCCGGCGCCCAGTCGGCCGCGCAGCCGAGGACGGCGAGCGCCTCCGACATCACTCCGGTGCGCGGCTTCAGGACCCAGCGGCCGGAGAGCGCGAGGTCGGCGGCCGCCGGCGACAAGGGATCGATCATCCGATGGGGCGCCACCTCGAGGCCCAGCGAGGCCGCCAGCGCCTTGCCGAGCGCCTTGTCCTCGGAAAGGGCCCGCACCGGCGCCGCGGGCCCGAGGAAGGCGAGGCCCCGGTAGGCGGCGATCGAGGGGATCAGCAGCTCATGGCCGTCGAAAGGGGCCCGAATGAGCGTGAACCAGAGATAGTCGGCGTCGATCTCGGTAAACAGCAGCTCGGGATCGCTGCCGACCGCGACGGTCAGGCCGAGCTCGCGCAGGGCAGCGACGATGGAGGCATGGTAGACGACGCTGTAGCCGAACCGCTGGGCGCGCGCCGGCGTGAGATCGCTGGCGTGCCGGCTGTAGAACAGCACCCGGGTGTGGCGAATCTCCGCCCGTGAGGGGCGAAGTATCCACGGGCTCGGGTCGGACGAGCTCAGCTCGGACATGGGGCGCCTTTGCTCGGGCCGGCAAGGGCCGCGTCCCCTGCAAGGCGGATTCCAGCCGGCACAGATGCTGCAGGGGAACCGCTTGGCAAGACTCTACCTTCGTGAGGTGTCGTGGAAGCTCGATTGAGCCCCGCAACCGTCCAGGCCGAGGCGCAGAACGGCGCCTGCGGCGACCCCCGTCGCGCCGACGGGCCGGCGGCGCTGGAGGCGATCGTCGCGCTGAGGGCGCTGGTCTGGCGCAGCGAGCGGGACGTGATCGATGCGGCGAAGCTTTCGCCGGACGCCTCGCTCTTCCGCGACGCCGGCGACGCCAGGGCTCTCCACTGGACGATCGAAGCCGACGGTTCCGTGGTGGCGGCCGCCCGCCTTTGCCTGCAGACAGACGCGGGCGATCTGCCCGGCGGCGAGCGCTTCGGCCGCCTGCTCGCCGGCCTTCCCACTCCGGTCGCCCTGCTGAGCCGGCTGGTGGTCCACCCGGCGATGCGCCGCCGCGGCCTCGCTCAGGCCCTCACCGAAGTTCGCATGGAGGCGGCCCGAAGCTGGGGCGCGAGGAGCATCGTCGTGGAGGCCTCGCCGCGTCGGATCGCTCCGCTGCTGGCTCTGGGGTTCGTCGAGCTGGGCCTTTCCGCGGCCGAGCCCTTCGACCTGGCCGCGTTCACCCTGATGGCGCTGCGGCTCTAAGGGACAGCATCGTCGCCCCGGCAGGTTAGGCCTGGCGGCGGCGCGGCGGCTGCGGGAAGGCGAGGGGGCGGCTGCTGCGCCAGCGCTCCACGAAGCCGAGGAAGGCGCGCAGCGGCGCAGGGGTCTGCCGCCGGCTCGGGTGGTAGAGGAAGATTCCCGAGTAGAAACGCGGCCAGTCAGGCAGCAGGTTCACCATGCGCCCGGCGGCGATGTGGGACGTCACCAGCGGCTCGGGCAGGTAGCCGACCCCGACCCCGTCGAGCACGGCGCTGACCACCAGCTCGAGGTCGTTCACCACCAGATCGCCCTCCACCGCGATCTCGGTCTGCTGATCGCCCTCCGCAAAGGTCCAGGGGACGAGGGTCCCGTCCCACCGCAACCGCACGCAGTTGGGGCATGGAGGTCCTTGGGCGTCTCCGGCGGGCAGCGTCCTTCCAAATAGGTCGAGGCGGCCACCGCCAGCATCTTGAACTCGTCGGTGATCCGGAGCGCCGTCATGTCGCGCTCCACCCGCTCGCCAACCCCGATGCCGGCGTCGAACCGCTCGCGCACGATGTCGCGGTAGGCGTCCATGGCGGCGATCTCCAGTCGGATCGCCGGATACTCGGCCAGGAATGGCTGGACGAGGGGCGCGATGAGCATGGTGGCGAAAGGGCGCGTGACCGCCAGCCTGAGGGCGCCCGCCGGGGTGTCGCGAAACGCGTTGACGCTCTCGAGCGCCCGCTCGACGCCGATCAGGATCGGCTGCACCTCCACCAGCAGCCGCTCGCCGGCCTCGGTCAGGGCGACGCTGCGGGTGGTCCGGTTGAAGAGCCGCACGCCCAGGCGCTCCTCCAGGCTCCGAATCGTCTGGCTGATGGTCGGCGTCGCCACGCCGACGCCCTGGGCGGCGCGGGTGAAGCTGCGGTGCTCGGCGACCGCGGCGAAGGCGGTCAGTTCGGCCAGTTGGATGCGCGGCATTGTTCGTGTCGGTCGAATAAGGCGTTTGTCATATTCGGAATTATCAAATTAGACAGAATCCTCAAGTTTCCGGTCCGACGAGAACTCCGGCCTTAGCAACCGGACCGTCGAGCCGCCCGGGGGCTTCCGGCGGCCCTGCCATCGATTGGAGTTGATACCTAATGCGTTTGATCCTACTCGCCGCCGCAGCCGGAGCGCTGCTGGCTTCGCCGGCGTTCGCTGATTCCTGGAGCGCCGTTCCCGCTCAGCCCTCGAAGGCCACCGGCTTCGTGGGCAGCAATCTCATCTGGGACTGCGCCGCCTCGGGCTGCCATTCCGTGTCCGACACCAGCAATGGCGAAGACGCTTCCGAGTGCCGGGGCGTCGCCCGGCAGGTCGGCCAGCTCACCGCCTTCACCGGCCGCAAGGCGTTCGACGCCGACAAGCTGGCCAAGTGCAACCAGGCGGCCCGCAAGTAGCGGTCCCGCCGAGCTTCAGCTCCCACGCCCGCGGACGTGGGAGCTGCGAAGCATCGCGCAAATCGGTCGGGCAAGGGACCGCGGAGGCCTGGGCGGCGAAGATCCGCAAGCCGAACCAGCCTCGCCTACCGCTCCGCTACTCACCGATCGTCTCCACCAGCAGCGGCGCGCCGCGCCTGGGCAGGCGAAGCATGAACACCAGCGGCATGACCGCCACGGTGGTCAGGAACATCAGGTAATAGACGTCGACGTAACCGATCATGGCCGCCTGGCGCGTGATCTCGCCGTTCAGGCCGGCCAGTCCCCCGAGCGACAGCGGACTCGCGCGCGCCGCCATGCCGGCGGCGAAGACCGGGCTCGAGGCATGCACTTGGCCGGCCAGGTCGGCGTGCGCCACCGCCGCCTGGTTGGTGTAGATCGCCTCCACCATCGAGATGCCGACGCTCTGGCCCAGCGAACGGGTCATGGACGAGAAGGCGGCGGCGTCGCCGCGTAGCCGCCCCGCCAAAGTGACGAAGGCCAGGGTGTTCATGGGCACGAACAGGAAGCCGGTGCTCACCCCCTGCATGATGCTCGCGACGAGGAACGGCTGGCTGGTCATCGACAGGTCGAAGCGGCTCATCTGCAGCATCGCCATGGCGGTGAGAGCGAGTCCCCCGGCGAGCAGCAAGCGGTTGTCGACCCGCATGGCCAGCTGCCCCACCCCCAGCATCGAGCAGAGCGAGAAGACGCTGCGCGGCGCCATGATGAGGCCGGCGCTGAACACCGGATAGCCCAGCAGTTGCTGCAACAGGGGCGGCTGCAGGGCGATGGTCGAGAAGACCACGAGGGAGACGACGATGCTGAAGATGTTGCTGGTCACGAAGTTGCGGTCGCGGAACAGGGACCGCTCGAAGAAGGGGCGCCGGGCGGCGAGCATCTGGACGATGAACAGGTAGAGACCGAGACCCGAGGCGATGGCTTCGGTCCAGACCTCCGGCGAGGCGAACCAGTCGAGCCGCGGCCCGCGGTCGAGCGCCAACTGCAGGCCGCCGATGAAGAGGGCGAGGGCGCCGAAGCCCACGATGTCGAGCCGCGGCGCCTGGCGAGGCCGGTCCCGGGACATGAAGAGCGCCAGCACGACCATGGCCCCGATCCCCACCGGCAGGTTGATGTAGAAGACCCAGCGCCAGGAGAGGTCCTCGGTCAGCCAGCCGCCGATCACCGGTCCCAACATGGGTCCCAGCGCGGTGCCGGCGCCCCAGACGGCCATGGCCTGGCTGAGCTGGCGCGGCGGAAAGAGGTCGAGCATCACCGCCTGCGAGACGGGAATCATGACCGCGCCGCAGAGGCCCTGGAGGAGCCGCACCACGACCATCTCCGCCAGGCTGCTGGCCGATCCGCAAAGCATGGAGGCGGCGGTGAAGCCCCCGATGGCCAGCAGCACCATGCGGCGCTGGCCGATCCGGGCGGTGAGCCAGCCGCTCAACGGAGTCATGAGGGCGGCGGCGACGACGTAGGAGGTGAGCACCCAGGTCATCTGGTCCTGGGAGGCCGAGAAGCTGCCCTGCATGTGCGGGAGGGCGACGTTGGCGATGGTGGAATCGAGGGTGGTCATCACCGTGGCCACCATCAGGCCGAAGGTGATCGGGATCCGGTTGGCGATGTCCTCGGCGGGCGCCATCGCCAAGGCTTAGAGCGGCCCGCTCCGCCTCGCAATCAGAGGGGCGCCCCCCCTCTCGCCGCGCGCCGCGCGTCGATCCACCTCCCCCGCTTTGCGAGGGAGGTGGAAGAAGGCGAGCGTCCGCTACAGCGCCCCGAACGGGACGACCTTGTTCGCGCCGTCGTGGCCGATGTCGGCGCGGCCGAGGAAGGGGATGGCGGCGCGCTCGCACCAGTAGCGGACGACCTCCTCCTCGGTGCGCTGGAAGTCGGGGTCGTTTTCGGGGATGGCGCTGCAGCGGCCGAGCCTCAGGCCCGCGACGCCCCGGACGGCCTCGTTGCTGGTGACGTGGAAGAGGAACCGGTCGATCCGGTACATGGGCTCAGAGACCTCCTCCAGCATCAGGACGTGATCCGAAAGGTCCGGCTGGAAAGGCGTTCCGACGATGGCGCTGAAGGTGGCGAGGTTGAAAGCCGCCGCCTTGCCGCCGGGCTCGAGGCTGGGCTCCAGGGCGGCGGTGTCGCGCTCCACGAGCCAGGCGAGGGCGCGGGCGACAGCCGCCTCGCCGTCCGCGCGCACGATGTCCTGGGGCATGGGCCCGTGGGCTGCGCCGGCGAAACCGCGGGCGTAGAGCGCGCCCAAAAGCGCGCCTCCGTCGCTGTAGCCGAGGTAGGTCTTGCGGCGCGCCGCCTCGGTAAGGCGCGGCAGGACGAGCTCGGCGATCCGCCCCGCGCCGTAGCCGCCGCGGGCGAACCAGACCGCGTCGTAGGCCGGACTGTTGGCCACTTCCACGAACGCCTCGGCGCGCGCCGCGTCGTCGCCGGCGAAGTGGCCGCAGCTCTCGAAGACCTGTGGGTGGACGAAGATGGAGGGGGGGCGGCCGGGGTAGAGGGCCTCGGCGAGCGCCCGCACCCGGGGCTCGACTTCCGGAGACATCCGGCAGGAGGGGGCGACGACGGCGATGGTCCGGGCCGGGCCGGGGACGGCTGGGTCGGACTGGCTCATGGCCTCAGCTCTGGCATTCGGTTGCTCCGGGGCTGGCCGGCCCATACCCTTCTGCGGATGAATCAGCGGCAAGGGTACTTCTTCTGCGGCGTCGGCGGCAGCGGCATGACTCCGCTCGCCCTCATCGTGAAGGCGCGGGGCGCGGCGGTGGCCGGCTCCGACCGGGCGCTGGACCAGGGACGCAACCCCGAACGGTTCGCCTTCCTGCGCGGCGAGGGCGTGCGGCTCTGCCGCAGGACGGCTCGGGCCTGACCAGCGCCGACCAGACCCTGGTGGTCTCGGCGGCGGTGGAGGAGACGATCCCGGACGTCCAGGCGGCGCGGCGGCTCGGCGCCCCCATCGTCACCCGCGCCCAGCTGCTGGCCGAGCTCTTCAACGCCGCGCCCACGCGGATCGGCGTCGCCGGCACCAGCGGCAAGTCCACCACCACGGCCATGATCGGCTGGATCCTCAGCGAGGCCGGGCTCGATCCCACGATCATGAACGGCGCCGACATGAAGAACTTCGCCGGGCCGGGGGCGCCCTTCGCCAGCGCCCGGGTCGGGAAGGGGCCAGCGTTCGTGAGCGAGGTGGACGAGAGCGACGGCTCCATCGCCCTCTACCGGCCGAGCGTGGCGGTGGTGAACAACATCAGCCTCGACCACAAGTCCATGGAGGAGCTGCGGGTCCTCTTCGCCGACTTCGCGCGGAAGGCCGAGACGGCGGTGCTGAACGCCGACAACGCCGAGACCGCGGCCCTGGCGGCGGCGCTGGACCCGGCGCGGGTGGTGCGGTTTGGACTCGGAGAAGGCGCGGACATCACCGCCTCCGACGTTCGCCCCGAGCCCTGGGGGATTCGCTTCCTCGCGCACGGGCGCGGCGGTGCGAGCGCCGGGGTGGCGCTGAAGATGCCGGGGCGGCACAACCTTTCCAACGCGCTGGCCGCCATCGCGGCGGCCGGGGCGGCGGGCGTGGGGTTGGAAGCGGCGGCGCGGGCGCTCGGGACGTTCACCGGCGTGCGCCGGCGCCTGGAGGTGACGGGAGGGGCGGCGGGCGTCACAGTGATCGACGACTTCGCCCACAACCCGGACAAGATCGCCGCCACCCTGGAGACGCTGCACGTCTTCCCGGGACGGCTGCTGGTGATGTTCCAGCCACACGGCTACGGGCCGCTGAAGCTCATGGGCGAGGCGCTGGCCGAGACCTTCGCCGAACGCCTGGCGGAGGACGACGTGCTGGTGATGCCCGAGCCGGTCTATTTCGGCGGCACCACCGACCGCAGCGTCGGCAGCGCCGAGGTGGCCGCCGCGATCGCCGCGCGCGGGCGCCAGGCGAGCGCGCTGGCGGATCGCGAGGCGTGCGGGGCGCGGCTGCTCGAACTGGCCAGGCCCGGCGACCGGATCGTGGTCATGGGGGCGCGGGACGATTCGCTTTCGGTGTTCGCGGCGGGGCTGGTGGAGGCGCTTAGGGGGCGGTAGCCCTCACCTCCCATCCCCCGTGCCGGGGGATGGGCCCCTCCTCTCCCGAAGGGAGAGGGCTACTTTTTTCGCAGATACGTATGGCTCTCCCTTCAGGGAAAGGAGGGGCCCGCGGCTGGAAGCCGTGGGAGGTGAGGGCCGCGGTTAACAACGGTTTCACAACCCGCGCCGATTTTCGCGAAAAGGCAGGGTGAGAGGGCTGCGTCAGAGGCCCCGCCCTTCCCGAGATTCTCCCCTTTCGCGGCCGGCCCAGCGCCACGCCTCACGCTTGCTCACCGAGCGCGCCTGGGGCCGCGCCGCGAACCCCATTCCAGCAAACTGAGGAGCCTCCCATGGCGACCTTCTTCCAGGTGCTTCTCCAATATGTGCTCATGGCGCTCCAGGCCCTGCCGGCGCTGGTCACCGCCGGCGCCGACCTGGCGGCCGAGGTCCAGACGCTGCAGAGCCAGATCCGGCTCTTCGCCAGCGAGAACCGCGACCCCACCCCCTCAGAGTGGGCGGCCCAGAACGCCGCCCTTCTCGCCGCCCTCGCCGAGCTCGCCAAGGCGCGCGCGGCCTGACCGGGCCCCGGCCCCGGCGCGTGCGGCCGGGGCTCGCGCGCGGGGGCGGCCGTTCCCTCCCTTGGGCCGCCCCCGCGCTGCTGAATTCCAAGAGGATCCGACGATGGACCCCAAGCATCCCGACCAGAGCCGCGTCGCCGAGCACCGGGCGCGGATCGCCGCCGCCAACGCCCTCGACCAGCTGAAGGTCGAGACGCTGGCCGCCATCACCCGGGCCGACGCCGAGGGCCTGGCGGTGGTGTTGGTGGACATCCCGGCCCGGACCGTGGCGGCGAAGCCCTCGGCGGAGTCGGCCGCAACCCGCCACAAGGCGCGCGCCCCATGAGCGGCGTCCAGCGGCAGACGCGGGCGCCGCGGCCGGGCGAGGGGCGGCTGGAGCGGATCGAGACGGCGCTGGAAGCGCACAGGGCCGAGGACCAGGACCAGTTCTCGACGCTGCGCGACGACATCGCCAGACTCGGCGCGGCGCTCGGTGAGCGGATCGAAAAGATGGGGACGGGGCTGCAGGCGCAGATCGACGGTTTCGCGCTCGAGAAGCGCTACGCCGAGGGCAAGGCCGCCGGCCTCGCCGAGGCCCGCCGGCCCGGCCCCTGGGCGATCGCCGTCTGGCCGGCGGTGATCGGAGCGCTGATCGCCGGCGTCGTAGGGCTGGCGGGCGGGGGCGCCATGCATCCGCCGGCCGCCGCAGCCGACCCGCCCGCGAAGATCGCCAGCCCGTGAGGCGCGGCCGTCGTCGACGGAAACCGGCGCAACGAAGGCCGCGAAGTTGCGGATCGTGAGAGCCTTGGTGCTCTTCGTGCGCTTGGTAGTGATCGTTGAGCGCTGCGCGCGCCTCGCCGCCCTCGGCCTTCGGGCCGGGGGCGGCTTTTTCTGCGTCCGGTCAGTGCCGCGTGGGCTCGCCGGACGCGGGCGCCGGTTCGGCCGGGAAGCGGCCAACGAACCGGCCGCTGCGCCACAGCTCCTTGGCGCGGCCGTCGGGGATCGCCCTGGCGACGCGGACGGCCTGAGCCTCGTCGTCGTAGGGCAGGACCTTCACGCCACGGACCTGGTTCTGCTCGTCGAGGAAAAGGAGTCGGTAGACGGACATCGGGACCTCCGCACCACGCACCCGGCCCCAGACAGGCGGCCGGGTCGAACGGCGGCGCGGGAAAGGCGGAGGGCCGCGGGCCCTGCCGAACCGATGGGGCGCGCACCAACGCACCCCCCGCTGAACGCACCCCCCGCTGTCCGCCAGAACCTCCGGGAAACGCGCCAATGGGCGATCGGTTCTCGCCCCCGAGGCGCATCAGGCGTGTCGGCGGCCTTGGATGTTCAGGGACGGGGCGCCAGTTGACCTGCGAAGAGCCAGCCCCCGGCGCCGCTGAGGGTCTCCAGGAGCCGCTTCGGACCCCTGGGCGGCGAGGCCGCCTCGCCCCGCTCCACCGCCAGGTACCACGCGTCGGCCGCCTCGGCGTCGATGAAGGTGCGCCGATCCTCTAGGTCGGGGCCGCCCACCAGGTAGCGAATCGCGCCGCCGCCTTCGATTCGGACGAGGTGGGCCCTGCGTCCCATTCTCAGCAGCGTCCGCATTCTTGTCCTACCCCAGAACCCCATGTTCACTCTACGTTCCAAAAAGCGCCGCCGTCAAAGGGATTTTTGCAATCGGCGTGCCGGCGCGGCGGAAGAGCTCGCGTCGGGAACCCGACATTGGCCGGACGCGTTGGGCGAGCGGCTCCCCGTGCCTTTTTCATGAGTAGCGGCGCCCATGCGTCTTTATGAGTACCTTTCCCGGGCCAGGGATTGTGAGGCTCAGGCCGGGCTGGCCACCAGCGAGGAAGCGCGGCTCGCGCTCTTCAGCCTCGCCGCGCAGTGGCGAAGGCTGGCGGCCATGATCGGGGTCGTCCGGGACGCCGAGCTCGCCACCTTCATGAGATCGCGACCGCGGCCCGTTGGCGTCACCGTAAAGCAAAGCGAGCCAACAAGCTTGGCTGAAGAACAGAACAAGCGAGACGGATCTCAGGAACGCTCCAGCTTCTGACGCATTCGTAGGCGTGTCCAAGTCTTTCAAGATAGACATGGGAGGCCTGCATGCGTGCTAAGCTTTACCTTGTGGTCGCCTTGACATGCGGCCTTTTCGGATTCGCTTCCGAAGGCATTGCCGCCAAGGCCAAGACGACTGCAGCTTCCACCGCTACTCCGACGACCGCGGCGGCGACGTCCGGGGCCAGCGGACTGTGCAAGGACGCCAAGGGCAAGTTCGTGAAGTGCGGCTCGGCCGCGGCCGCCGCGCCGGCCTCGCCGGTCGCCAAGGGCGCGCCGGTGGACACCACGGTGACGACCACCACCACCGCCACCACCCGTTGCCGCGACGCCAACGGCAAGTTCGTCAAGTGTGGGTCCACCACCACGACCACCAGCGCCAGGACGCCGGTCTCGGCCAGCGCTCCGGCGTCGGCGAGCACCGGCGGCGGCGCCCCGATGGCGATGGGCGTCACCAGCCCGACCAAGACCCATCCCACCTGCGTCAAGGGCAAGCCCTGCGGCGACGCCTGCATCGCCGTCGACAAGGTTTGCCACAAGCAATAGGCAGGGCGGGGCGCCCTCCTAGCGGCGCGGATGACGAACGACGGCGGACGGGCGATAGTCGCGCCCATGGCGCCCGAGCCAATCGCGATCCCGATTGCCGCCGGCGCCCAGGTGTCCGGCCTCTGGCTGGCGCCCCCCGGCGCGAAGGCGGCGCTCTTGCTCGCCCACGGGGCCGGCGTCGGCATGACCCACCGTTCCATGGCGGCGATCGCCGAGGGCTTGGCGGCGCGCCAGGTGGCGAGCCTGCGCTACCAGTTCCCCTACATGGAGCGCGGCTCGCGGCGGGTGGATCCGCCCGCGATCGCCCACGCGGCCGTGCGGGCGGCGGCGGCCGAGGCGCGGGTGCGGGCCGCGGACCTGCCGCTGTTCGCCGGCGGCCGCTCTTTCGGCGCGCGGATGACCTCCCAGGCGCAGGCCGAAGCGCCCCTGGCCCGGGTGCGCGGCCTCGTCTTCTTCGCCTTCCCCCTCCACCCCGCCGGCAAACCGGGGACCGAGCGCGCCGCCCATCTAGGCGCGGTCCAGGTTCCGATGCTCTTCCTGCAGGGGACCCGCGATGCGCTCGCGGAACTGCGACTCCTGGAGCGCACGGTGGCGGGTCTCGGCGGGCGGGCGACGCTCGTCCTCGGCGCCGAGGCCGACCATGCCTTTCATGCGCCCAAGAGCAGCGGACGCACGGATGACGCCGTGCTCGCCGAGCTCCTGGACGCCGCCGCGATATGGATGGCGCGAGGTTGAGGGCGCCCGTCCGCCGCGTGGACTTGCGCCACGCGTTATGCAATCAGGCTGCATAACGAAACTTCGGCCGAGGACGATCTTGCGAAAGCTTGCCGGTTGCATCGCCGACCGCCCGGGCCGCGCGGCGCGTTGACGGCGTGGCGAGCGCCGTCTGGCTCACCGCCGAGCTCGCGGGCGTCACCACCGCGATCCTGCTGGCCCTGGCGACGCCGTTCGCGTGGTGGCTTTCGCGGCGCGGCTCCTGGCTGAAGGAGGCGGTGGCCGCGGTGGCGGCCATGCCCATCGTCTTGCCCCCCACGGTGCTGGGCTTCTACCTGCTGATCGCCATGGGACCGGCGAGCCCGCTGATGGCGCCGCTGCGCCCGTTCGGGGTCCGCACCCTGGATTTTACCTTCACGGGCCTGGTGGTAGGCTCGGTGATCTATTCGCTGCCCTTCGCGGTCCAGCCGTTGCGCGCCGCCTTCGAGGCGATCGGGGAGCGGCCGCTGGAGGCGGCGGCGACCTTGCGGGCCTCGCCGCTGGACGCCTTGCTGAGCGTCGAGCTGCCGTTGGCGAGCCGCGGCTTCCTCACCGCCGCGATCCTGGTTTTCGCCCACACGGTAGGGGAGTTCGGGGTGGTGCTGATGATCGGCGGCGCGATCCCTGGCCAGACCGAGGTCATCTCGATCAAGGTCTACGAGTTCGTCGAGGCGTCCGAATTCGCCGAGGCCCATCGGCTGGCGGGAGCCATGGTGGCCTTCGCCTTCGCGGTGGTGCTGGCGGCTCTGCTGATCGGGCGCGGCGCGGAGCGCCGGCCATGAGCGCGCCGGCGCCGAGGACGGCGCTGCTGGAAGCGCGTCTGAAGGGCCGGCTGGGCGCCTTCGCCCTGGACGCCGAGCTCGCCCTCTTCGGGGGCGTGACCGCCCTCGTCGGTCCTTCCGGCGGCGGCAAGACCACCTTGCTGCGGTGTCTGGCCGGCCTCACCCGGCTGGAGGGCGTCGTGCGGTTCCGGGGCGAGACCTGGCAGCAGGGGAGGACGTTCGTCCCGGCCCACGTCCGGCCGGTAGGCTATGTTTTCCAGGAAGCCAGCCTCTTCCCGCACCTATCGGTGCAGGGCAACCTGCTCTACGGCCTGAAGCGGACCAAGGCCGCGGCAAGGCTCGGCTTCGAGGAGGTCGTCGAACTCCTGGAGCTTAAGCCGCTGCTCGGCCGCGCGCCGGCCAGGCTCTCAGGGGGCGAGCGCCAGCGGGCGGCGATCGGCCGGGCGCTGCTCGCCCAGCCGGAGCTGCTCTTGATGGACGAGCCGGTCTCCAGCCTCGACCCGGCCGGCAAGGCCGAGGTGGTCGCCCGGCTCGAGCACCTGGGCGAGCGGCTGTCGATCCCGGTGATCCTGGTCAGTCATGATCCTTCGGACGTCGCGCGCCTCGCCCATCGGGTGCTGGCCATGCGGGATGGCCGGATCGTCGGCCCGGCCCAGCCGTCGCCGGCGAGCCTGGAGGGCCTGGCGGACGAGGAGATCCGCGGCCTGGCGCTCACCGCCCTGGCCGCCGGCCTGCGGCCCGCCGACCGCTGAGGAAACCGCCGGGTCAGTCGGTCGCCAGGATCACGTGCGAAGCCTTGATCAGGGCCTGGGCGGGCTCGCCAGGGGCGAAGCCAAGCGCCTGGCCGCTCTCGCGGGTGATGGTGGCGGTGATGGTCTTGCCCCCGCCGATGTCGAGCACCACCTCGTCGTTCACCGCGCCGGCGTCGTGGCGCAGCACCGTACCGGCGAGCCGGTTGCGGGCGGACAAGGCCAGCGGCGCCGCGCCCTTGGCCAGGATCACGAAGCTGGACTTGATGATCGCGATCGCCTCGCGGCCGGGGGCGAGGCCGAGATCGCGGGCGCTCTCGCGGGTGACGATGGCGGTGATCTCGACGCCGTCAGAGATCCGCAAGACCACCTCGGCGTTGACCTGGCCGTCGGTGACACGGCTGACCACGCCGCGGAGGGCGTTGCGGGCGCTGGTCTTCATGGTGAGGCTCCGGATTATGCGATCGATCGGCGGAGCGCCCTCAGCGAGGTGGGCTTCCAATTGGCCGATGACCTCGGCAAGCTCGGCCTCGACCTTGCGAAAAGCGAGGATGACCGCGGCGCCCGTGGGCGTGACCACCGCGGCGCCACCGGCCTTTCCCCCCGGCTGGGCGACCACCAGCGGCCGCTCGAAGAGGTTGTTCAGCGCCTGGACAGCCTCCCAGGCGCCCTTGTAGCTGAGGCCGAGCGCCCTGGCGGCGGCCGAGATCGAGCCACGCTCGCCGATGACTTCCAGCAGCCGGATCCGCTCGGCGCCCACCCCGGACCGGCGTCCCTTCCGCAGTTGGATCAGGGCCTTGATGGCGTGCTCGGCCTGCATGACGGCGCCATGCCACAAGGCCCCGTCTTGGGGAATGGCGCGAGTGACGGGACTCGAACCCGCGACCTCCGGCGTGACAGGCCGGCGCTCTAACCGACTGAGCTACACCCGCATTCCAGCGCCGCAAGGCGGCCCGGCAAGGAGCCGCGTCTGATAGGTCCGCCGGGGGCGAGCGTCAACTGTCGAAAGCGACGCGATCGGGCGGCGCAAAACGGGCGCCTTGCCGGCGCCCTCACGCCCCTGAATCGGACCGCGCCCAGGCGCCGATACTGATTTTTGTTAAGACAGACGCGGCCAAGCTTGAAACTCGGAGAGCGGGACGGCCGTTGCCCCATCGGAGCAGCCAAACCCATCTCGCACCGTGGATGGGGCTCCGGCCCCCGGCCTCGGCGAGGTCGGGGGCTCTGCGCGGGTGGGGCCCATTCGCAAACCTGTGGCGGTTCGGCCACGCCCCTCGCGAAGGCTCGCCCTAGCCGGCAACCCCCGTCCACCGAGCTCCGTTTTCCGCATCGGGCGGCTGAGCCACAGGCCAAACCCAAGGTCGCCCGGGAGTCCTCGGCCCACCACGCGTGCGCCGAGGGCTTTTCCCCCGATCGCTCAGTGGGCGAGGGGCAGCCCCTGCTGGATCTCGAGGGCGTGGAGGCCGGCGGCGCCGGCGATGACCTCGAAGCCGCGGTTCAGCGTGGCGCGCACCTCGAGCCCCTCGCGGCTATCGGCCCAGGTCTCGGGCATGCCCTCGGCGACCGACGCCAGCTGGTCGAGCGCATCGGCGAGCGCCTCGAAGAGCGGCGCCGGGTCGGCCTCCAGCTGCTGCGGCCGAGCGACAATGACGAACTGGCGGCGCATCGGGACCCCCTCTCGGCTACCGGCGCGCCCAAATCGCGCGCGCCGGGGCGGCCCGCAATGCGGCGCATGGCTGCTGCGCCCGAAGAGCGCAGGCGGCGCGCTCGCGCGGCCTAAGCTCGAGCCACCAGCCCGCCGCACCCTCGGCCTAACCCTGGGCGGTTCCGCCGGCGCCCTTGGCGAGGTCGTCCTTGATCGACTTGGCCATGGTGAGGTGCTGCTGGACCTTAGGGGCGACCTCGGCGGCCAGCGACTTGATCTGGGCCTGGTCGCCATCCTGGGCGTAGCGCTGCATGACGTTCAACGCCGATTGGTGCGCGTCGACCACATCGTCGAGATAGGTCTTGTCGAAATCCGCCAGCGACACCTTCTCGAGGTCGTTCAGCTTGCCCTGCATGTCGGATGGCAGCACCACCGGTGTCGGAATCGCCACGCCGGCGTCGTCAGCCGCTTGCTTCAGCTGGGCGGTGGTCTTGGTATGGGCGTCGATCATCATCCGCGCAAAGCGCTTCACTTCGGGGTTGGAGGAGCGCTGGAGCGCCAGCTTGCTCGCCTGGATCTCGAACTGGTCGCTGGCGGCGGCCTTGGCGGTGAAGGTCGGGGCCTTCGTCTCGTCCTCGGCGGACAGCACGGTGGCGCCGGGGTGGGCGCTGGGGGTCGCCGCCTTCTCTTCGGCGGTGGCGGCGCTCGGGGGGTTTTGGCCGCCGCTTCGGTTGCAGTCGGCCAGGCCGAGAGCCGCTATGGCCGCGCCCGCGGCCAGCAAGAACGTACGCATCGGTTTCCTCCATCGTTGGCGCGGCCACGCCCTCCTGGAGGCCGGATCACAGGAACGTTATCAGGGGCCTGAGGTTCCGTGAGCGGGGGTCCCGCGGGGCGCCGGATGGAACTTCGCTGGCTTTGGCTGGTTCTCCGGTTCGGAGGTCACGCAAGCGCAATGGCGCCCAATCCAGCGATCGTCGAATTGGCCCTGAAGACCCTGGACCAGGCGCTGGCGACCGCCGATCCGCTACGGCGCATGGCGCTGATCGACGAAGCTGTTCAGCTCCACCGTCTGGCGCTGGCGAGCCAGGAGGGCGATCCGGCCTCCGTCCCGCCAGGACCGCGCCGCCTGCGGGCGGCGACCGAGGGTTGCGTGCGCGCGCAAGTCGGGCGACGGATCTGACGAGGCCGGCCGCGCGGTCCGGCCTCGGTCGTTGAACCAAAGCCAAGCCTTGCGCGTTTCTTCACAGCTCCGTTTGAGCGCGCCGACCGCTCGCAAATGGCGGCCGACGAGGGCCCGGTCTGGCATTGCCGGACCCTGGAAGGCCTCGGCCAGAGCTCGCCGAGGCCTTCGTCCTTTTCCGGCAGCCCTCTCCCTTCGCCGACTCGCGCTCGCCCCCCACGCGCAAACGAGGCCAAATTTCGCCCGAAATGCGGCGACGGCTTTGCCGAAGCAACACAGTTTGATAGCCTCGCCATCCTAGCTTTGCTTGGGAAGGACAAGCTATTTCAGGGGGCTAAGTATGAAGTTCGGGATTTCCTGGGGCAGCGCCGCCCTAACCGCCGCCGGATTCGCCTCGGCGACCATCCTCCTCGCAGGCCCCGCCCGGGCCGGTTCTGAGGACAGTGAAGACCGTCGGGTCCGGATCATCAACGAGACGCGCCACACGATGGTGCACTTCTACGCCTCGAACGTCTCGGAGAACTCCTGGCAGGAGGACATCCTCGGCCGCTCGGTTCTCAGGCCCGGCGAGGACGTGATGGTCAACGTCGACGACGGGACCGGCCATTGCGAGTATGACTTCAAGGCGGTGTTCGACAACGGCAAGTCGCTGATCCGCTACCGGGTCAACGTCTGCAAGATCGAGTCGTACCGCTACAGCGAGTAGGCGGGGAGCCGGGCCGGCCAAGCTTTCGGATCACCGCTCCGGTCTTTGGCCGCGCGCGCCGTTTGAATGGCCGGACCGCATGGGCTAGAAGGCCGCCGACTCCCGCCAAAGACCCCAGCGACCATCCCCTAGGCCATGAACGCCTTCCTGCTCCAGTATCTGCCGATCGTGATCTTCCTGGGCGTCGCCGCGGCGCTGGGGATCGCCTTCCTGGCCATACCGGCGATCATCGCGCCAAAGTCTCCGGATCCGGAGAAGCTCTCGGCCTACGAGTGCGGCTTCAACGCCTTCGACGATGCGCGCATGAAGTTCGACGTCCGCTTCTACCTGGTCTCGATCCTCTTCATCATCTTCGACCTCGAGGTGGCGTTCCTGTTCCCCTGGGCGGTGACTCTGCTGAAGCTGCCGCACGCGGCGGCCGCCTACGCCTTCTGGTCGATGATGGCGTTCCTGGGCGTGCTCACGGTGGGCTTCATCTACGAATGGAAGAAGGGAGCCCTGGAATGGGAGTGATCGTTCCGGCAGGGGAGGGCGCCCGGGCCGGGGTGGAGGGTTACGATCCCAAGGTCCACGACCCCTATTTCGACGGGGTCTCGAACCAGCTCGCCGACAAGGGCTTCGTCACCGCCGCCGCCGACGACCTCATCACCTGGGCCCGGACCGGCTCGCTCATGTGGATGACCTTCGGGCTCGCCTGCTGCGCGGTGGAGATGATGCAGGCCTCGATGCCCAGGTACGACCTGGAGCGCTACGGCTTCGCCCCCCGCGCCAGCCCCCGCCAGTCGGACGTGATGATCGTGGCCGGCACCTTGACCAACAAGATGGCCCCGGCGCTGCGCAAGGTCTACGACCAGATGCCGGACCCCAGGTACGTGATCTCCATGGGCTCCTGCGCCAACGGCGGCGGCTACTACTACTTCAGCTATTCGGTGGTGCGCGGCTGCGATCGGATCGTGCCGGTGGACATCTACGTCCCTGGCTGCCCGCCCACCGCCGAGGCGCTGGTCTACGGCGTCCTGCAGCTTCAGAAGAAGATCCGCCGCACCGGAACCATCGAACGATGAGCGGCTGGCGCGTTCCGGACGAGGCGCTCAAGGAGCTTGGCGAGACGATCATCGCCAATTCGGCGGGCATGGTGGGCGCCTACCAGATCGCGCACGGGGAGTTGACCCTCCATGCGCCGGCGCACCGGATCGCGCCTCTGCTCGCCTACCTACGCGATGCGCCCGAACTGGAGTTCCAGCAGCTCATCGACCTCTGCGGCGCCGACTACCCTCAGCGCGAGCGGCGCTTCGACGTGGTCTACCACCTGCTCTCGCTCACCAGGAACCGGCGCATCCGGGTCAAGGTCGAGACAGACGAGGACACGCCCGTCCCCTCGGTGACCAGCGTCTATCCGGTGGCCGACTGGTTCGAGCGCGAAGCCTTCGACCTCTACGGGATCTTCTTCGAGAACCACCCCGACCTTCGCCGCATCCTCACCGACTACGGCTTCCACGGCCATCCCATGCGCAAAGACTTCCCGATGACCGGCTACGTGGAGGTCCGCTACGACGACGAGCTCAAGCGGGTGGTCTACGAGCCGGTGAAGGCGGTGGAGTGGCGCAACTGGGACTTCCTGTCGCCCTGGGAGGGGGCCGAGTACGCCCGCCCCGGCCAGGGCTATCCCTACGAGCTGCCAGGCAAAGAGTAGCGCCGTGAACGAGCATCCCGCCGCCGAGGTCCCGACCCGCGAAGCCGCCGCCGAGCTTCAGGCCGCCCATTCGGGACCGCCGCCCTCCGAGCAGCCAACGCCGGAGACCCCGGTCCGCAAGTTCAACATCAACTTCGGCCCCCAGCACCCGGCCGCGCACGGCGTGCTGCGCCTGGTGCTGGAGCTCGACGGCGAGCTGGTGGAGCGGGTGGACCCGCATATCGGCCTCCTGCACCGGGGCACCGAGAAGCTGATCGAGGCCAGGCCCTACGCCCAGACCATCGCCTACTTCGACCGTCTCGACTACGTCGCTCCGATGAACCAGGAGCACGCCTACGTGCTCGCCATCGAGAAGCTGATGGCGGTGGAGGTCCCGATCCGGGGCCAGCTCATCCGGGTGATGTACGACGAGATCGGCCGGATTCTGAACCACCTGCTCAACGTCACCACCCAGGCCATGGACGTGGGCGCGCTCACCCCGCCGCTCTGGGGGTTCGAGGAGCGCGAGAAGCTGATGGTCTTCTACGAGCGCGCCTCGGGGGCCCGGCTGCACGCCAACTACTACCGAGTGGGCGGGGTCCGCCAGGATCTGCCGCCCTCGCTGGTGGACGACATCGACGCCTGGGCCCGGGCCTTCCCCAAGGTGCTGGACGACATCGAGGGCCTGCTCACCGACAACCGGATCTTCAAGCAGCGCAACGTCGACATCGGGGTGGTCACCCGCGAGCAGGCCTTCGCCTGGGGCTTCACCGGGGTGATGCTGCGCGGCTCCAACGTCGCCTGGGACCTTCGGCGCAACCAGCCCTACGAGTGCTACGACGAGCTGGAGTTCGAGATCCCGCTGGGCGTCCACGGCGACTGCTACGACCGCTACCTCTGCCGCATGGAGGAGATGCGCCAGTCCACGAAGATCATCCTGCAGTGCGCGGAGCGGCTGAAGAAGACGCCGGGGCTGGTCATGACCGACGACCACAAGGTGGCGCCGCCGCGGCGCGGGCAGATGAAGCGCTCCATGGAGGCGCTGATCCATCACTTCAAGCTCTACACCGAGGGCTACCACGTGCCCGAGGGCGAGGTTTACGCCTTCGTGGAAGCGCCCAAGGGCGAGTTCGGGGTCTATCTGGTGGCCGACGGAACCAACCGGCCGTACCGCTGCAAGATCCGCGCGCCGAGCTTTCCGCACCTGGAGGCCATGGACTGGATGAACCGCGGCCACATGCTGGCCGACGTCTCGGCCATCCTGGGCTCGCTGGATATCGTCTTCGGGGAGATCGACCGGTGAGCGTGCGCCGCCTCGCCCAGGAGCAGCCCACTTCCTTCGCCTTCAGCCCCGAGAGCCTGGAGCAGGCCAGCTGGTGGATCGCCAAGTTCCCGCCGGGGCGCCAGCAGTCGGCGGTGATCGCGCTCCTGTGGCTGGTCCAGAAGCAGGAGGGCTGGGTGCCGGAGCCCGCCCTGCACGTGGTGGCGGGGATGCTCTCCATGCCGGTGATCCGGGTGCTGGAGTGCGTCACCTTCTACACCATGTTCCAGCTGGAGCCGGTTGGAAAGACGGCGCATTTCCAGGTCTGCGGAACCACGCCCTGCATGCTGCGCGGCTCCGACGAGCTGATGGCGGCGCTGAAGGCCGAAGTGGGGCCCAAGGAGCACGTGAGCGCCGACGGCCGCTTCTCCTGGGAGGAGGTGGAGTGCATGGGCGCCTGCTCCAACGCCCCCATGTGCGCCATCAACGACGACTATTACGAGGATCTCACGGGCCCGGCGCTAAAGGCCATCATCGCGGACTTCCGCGCCGGCAAGACGCCGCCGCCCGGCTCGGCCATCGGCCGCCAGGGGGCTTCTCCCGAGGGCGGGCCGCTGGTCCTGAAGGACCCGGCCCTCTACGACGGCTCCCGCGCCCAGCCGATCAAGACGCTGCCGAACGCCCCGGAGCCGGCGTGAGACTCGCCTCGCGCTCCTCCATCCCCATCATGGGGAGGGACAGCCGATGCGCAGCATCGGCAGGGTGGGGGAGTCCGACGCGTCAACGCACGCCTCACCGCGAGCGCCCGCGCACGGCCCCGCACACCCCCATCGTGACCGCTTCGCGGTCTTTCCCTCCCCATCATGGGGAGGGAGCATGAACCTCGCTTTGCAGCGGCGTCGCTATTTCGTCGCCATGACCATCACCACGGTCTGCGTGATCCTCGGGATCGCCGCGGCGCTGGGCGCGGTGGCGTTCCGCCTCGACTGGCTGATGTGGGTCTTCGCGGCCCTCACCCTCACCGGCTTCGCCTCGCACGGCTGGCTGATGCTGGGCGTGTGGCGCGACAGGGACGCGCCGTGAGCGACGAAGCGGCGCTCCTCCAGCGGCAGGCGGCCTACATAGACTCCCTGCGCGGCCTCTACCGCAGCGAGCGCACCGCCGGGCTCGTCGCCTGTCTTGTCGGCGTGATCCTCATGAGCCTCGCCCGCTTCCGCTTCTCCGGCGAACCGGCGTTGCTCTGGAGCGGGGTCGGGGTCATCGCCCTCGGCTGGGGCCTCTTCGCCTACGCCATTCTCCGGCGGCGCCTCTGGGTGCGCGCCCATCCCTTCGACGCCAACGGTTGAGCCATGGTCGGACTGCTCGAGGACAAGGACCGGATTTACACCAACATCTACGGCCTGGAGGACTGGCGCCTCGAAGCCGCGCGGAAACGCGGGATCTGGAACGGGACCGACGCCATGCTGGCCATGACGCCGGAATGGATCTGCGACCAGATCAAGAACTCCGGCCTGCGCGGGCGCGGCGGGGCGGGCTTCGTCACCGGGCTGAAGTGGACATTCATGCCCAAGCAGGAGAGCGAGCGCCCCCACTACCTGGTGGTGAACGCCGACGAATCGGAGCCGGGCGCCTGCAAGGACCGCGAGATCCTGCGCAACGAGCCGCACCGGCTCCTGGAGGGCTGCATGGTGGCCTGCCGGGCCATGCGCGCCCACGACTGCTTCATCTACATCCGCGGCGAGTACGTGCTGGAGCGCGCCCGTCTGGAGGCCGCCCTGGTGGAGGCCCGCGAGGCCGGCCTGGTGGGCAAGGGCAACAAGCTCGGCTGGGACTGCGAGATCCGGGTGACGCACGGCGGCGGCGCCTACATCTGCGGCGACGAGATGGCCCTGCTCGAGAGCCTGGAGGGCAAGAAGGGCCAGCCGCGCCTGAAACCGCCGTTCCCGGCCGGCTCCGGGGTCTACGGCTGCCCCACCACCGTGAACAACGTCGAGTCGATCTCGGTGACGCCGGAGATCCTGCGCCGGGGCGCGGGCTGGTTCGCGGGCTTCGGGCGGCCCAACAACACCGGGGTCAAGCTCTTCAGCGCCTCGGGCCACGTGAACAAGCCCTGCGTGGTCGAGGAGACCATGTCGATCCCCATGCGCCAGCTCATCGACGAGCACTTCGGCGGCGTGCGCGGGGGCTGGGGGAACCTCAAGGCGGTGATCCCGGGAGGGGTCTCCATGCCGGTGATCCCGGCCCACGAGGCCGAGACGGCGCTGATGGACTTCGACAGCCTCAAGGAGCTGAAGTCCGGCCTCGGCACCGGCACCATGATCGTCATCGACAACTCGGCCGACATCGTGCGCGCCATCGCCCGGGTGGCCTATTTCTTCAAGCACGAGAGCTGCGGCCAGTGCACCCCTTGCCGGGAGGGCACCGGGTGGATGTGGCGGGTGATGGAGCGGATGGTCTCCGGCGAGGCCGAGCCGGCCGAGATCGACGTTCTGCTGGACGTGGCCAGCCAGGTGGAGGGCCACACCATCTGCGCCCTGGGCGACGCCGCCGCCTGGCCGATCCAGGGCCTCTTCCGCCACTTCCGCGCCGAGGTGGAGGAACGCATCGCCCACTACCGCGCCCGCAAGCCCCACGTTCAGGGCGCGACCCTGGCGGCGGAGTAGGGGCTCGCCCTTAGCGCACCGTTAGATGTACTCCGCTATGATCGCAACAGTTGTGGTCGGAGGATTTCCAAATGGAAATTGCGGGCGATCTAAGGATCGGAGAGGGAGCAGCGATGGGCCCCTTTATTCGCAAGCGGCTCCTTGGGCGTCGACGGTTCGTTCTTCCTGGAGTGTGGGCGGGCCTGGCCGCAGGCGGGATCCTTGCTGTCATGGCGGCAGCGCGGTGGTCTTCTGCGGGCAAGCCGGCCCTCTTCCTGTGGGTGGCCCTCGTGTGGCTTACGATTGCGATCTACCCGCGCTGGTGCCGCTCCGCCATTCGCCACGCCTGGGTTGCGCGCGGAACCCCCGATCCCACCCCGACTGTGTTCCGCGTCGCCGACGATGGTCTACTTATGAAGTGTCCAGGATGGACTGCTACGCTGCCGTGGACGGCAATAAGCGAAATCAACCGAGACGGTCCCTACTGGATAATCTTCGCGGAAGGCGCCGCCTACATTTTACCGCGACGGTTCTTCTCACGCCCCGGTGACGAGCAGACTTTCATAACCATTTGCCATGAACGCCTGCGGCCAGATGCGGTCGCTCGCAGTGTCGGCGTTCCAGCTTGAGGCCTCACCCCGGCGCGGCCAAGGCGGCCCGCTGGAAGAGTTCCACCACGTTGCCGCTGGGGTCTTCGAGCAGCACCTGCTTGCCGCCCGGACCTTCGAGGATGTCGTTGCGGAACCGGGCGCCGGCCTCGCGCAGCCGGGCGCCAGCGCAGGGAGGCGCTGCCAGCCGCAGGGAACTCGGGCGCCGGTGGGAGCGAGGGGCCGGGCGAAGCTCAGCCACCCCGGCGTGGTCCGCTTACGTGCCGCTACCATCCGGGCATGACCGCGCGCTCGCCGTCGCGGACACTCACTCGACGCTGTAGCCGCGGCCGCTGAGGCAGGCCCGCCGGGCGCGATAGTAAGAGGCCTCCAGATCGGCGACGTGCTGCGCGTTGGCGGCGTTCTGCGCATGGGCGGCGTTGGCGTTGCGGACGCGCCGGGTGACGCCGCCGGCCACCGCGCCTACGGCCGCGCCAGCCCCAGCGTTGCCGCCGATCGCTCCGAAGAGAGCGCCCGCCGCCGCGCCGCGCGCCCGCGATCCGCTGCCGGTCACCGGGGCGGGCTGGGCCTGGGCGACCACCGGCGGATGGGCCGGGTCGTAGCCGCTCTGCGAGCGCGCCCATTGGGAACAATGGACCTCGTCCTTGTGCTGCTTGGCGTGGCTCTGGCCGCGCAGGGGATAGACGTGCTGCTGGGCGCCGGCCGCCGTGGCGGCCAGCGTCGTTGCGAGCGCCAGGACGCCCAGAATCTTGATTTGGTTGGCCATCGTGTCTCGCGATTTCGCGTCGCGTCGCGCGCCGCAGGCCAGACTAGGACCCGCGCCGGGGCGTGTTTGATCCGGCGAAACCCTCACCCGCGGGGTTTCGGAGCGCGAATGGAGCCGCCGCGGGCCCCTGGCCCGTGGGCCCGGCCTCGGGCTACATTTCCCAGGACGCACGGGGGGCGCACATGGACGGGGACGCGCGCGAGGCGGGGGAAGAGAGCCTGAGCGAGGCGATCGCCGATCCGGACCAGCGGGTCGAGATCTCGGTGGAGGCGCCGTCCCGGACCTGGCATCTGATCATCGGCTCGGTGGAGTTCTGGGCCCTGGTGGGCGGCGCCTCGGCGGTGATCACCGCGATCACCGCGGTGGCGGCGGTGTTCATCGGGGTGAGCCAGCTCAAGGACGCGCGCGCCCTGCAGGTGATGAACTCCACCTACGTCAGCTGGAACGCCCTCATCGAGACCACCCTCGCCAACCCCGAGTTCGCTTGCCCCAACACCCCCCAGAAGTTCCACGCGCTGATGACCATGCCGGACCCGAAATCGCCCACCGGCGGCGCCTACAAGGACCGCTACGCGGTCTACGGCCAGCAGCTCATCACCACCGACGAGCAGATCCTCGAAATGGCCCCCCACGACCCGCGTTGGCGTTTTCTCATCGAGGAGCAGATGCGTTGCCAGGCCCCGGCGATCCGCTTCCTGATGGCCGAGGGAACCTATGAGCAGCGCTACTCCTGCCGCCTGCGCAGCGTCATCGCCGACGCCATGCGCCTGCCCGCGCCCCGGTGCCCGAAGGGCAAGGACTGATCGGACGGCCTAATCCGGCGCGACCTCGACCAGGGTGGTCACCTGTTTCGGGGGCCTGAGGACGAAGACCAGCGGCATGATCGCCACCGCCGCGATCAGTCCGAGGCGGAAGACGTCGACATAGCCGATCATGGCGGCCTGGCGGGTCACCTCGCCCTCCAGCCGCGCCAGGCCGGCCGCGGTCCCGGGGCTCATCGCCGCGGGCAGGCCTGCGCGGAGGACCGGGCTCGAAGGCTGGACCTGGGCCGCAAGGTCGCTGTGCGCGACGGCGAGCCGGTTGATGAACACCGCCTCGCTCAGCGAGATGCCGATGCTCTGACCGAGGTTGCGCATCAGCGAAAGGACGGCCGCGCCGTCAGCCCTCAGGCCGGGCGACAGGGTCGCGAAGGCGAGCACGTTGATCGGCACCATCAGCAGGCCCAGGCCGAGCCCCTGGACGATCCCGGCCACGATGAAGGGGCCGGCGTCCATGGAGAGGTCGAAATGGGTCATCTGCAGCATCGCCGTGGCGATGAGGGCTAGGCCGATGAAAATGATCAGCCGGGTGTCCACCCGGTTCACCAGCCGCCCGGCTGCCATCATGGCGACGAAAGACCCCACCCCGCGCGGGGCCATCACCAGGCCCGCGCCGAGCACGCTGTAGCCCATCAGGCCCTGCATCAGGGGCGGCTGCAGGGCGAGGGTGGAGAACAGCAGCAGCCCCTGGATGGCGGTGAAGATGTTGCCCGCCACGAAGTTGCGGTCGATGGCGAGGGCCCGGTCGAGAAACGGGTGGCGCCCCGCCAGCGTCTGCACGGCGAAGATCCAGAGGGCGATGGCGGCGCAGACCGCTTCGATGCGGATCTCGGCGGACGAGAACCAGTCCAGCGTCGAGCCCCGGTCCAACATGAGCTGCAGCGCCACCATGAAGACGGCGAGCGCGCCGAACCCCAGGAAGTCGAAAGGCCTTGTGGGGATGTGGGGGCCGCGATCGAGGTAGAGCCAGACGCCGGCGAAGGAGACCAGACCCACCGGCAGGTTGACGAAGAACACCCAGCGCCACGACAGATTGTCGGTCAGCCATCCTCCCACTACCGGGCCGGCGATCGGCGCCACCAGCATCGTCATCCCCGACACCGCCATCACCTGACCGATCTGGCGTCTGTCATAGAGGTCCAGCATCACCGCCTGTCCGAGCGGCAGGATCGGGGCGCCGCAAAGGCCCTGCAGGAACCGGAAGGCCACGATCTCCAGGAGGCTGGTGGACGCGCCGCAAAGGATCGAGGCGGCGATGAAGCCGCCGACGGAGACCAGGAAGACCCGCTTGAAGCCCAGGCGCGCGGCGAGCCAGCCGCTCATGGGGATCATGACGGCGGTGGCCACGATGTAGGAGGTAAGCACCCAGGCGGTCTGTTCCTGGGAGGCCGAGAAGCTCCCCTGCATGTGGGGCAGGGAAACGTTGGCGATGGTCACGTCCATGGCGACCAGCAGCGAGCCCAGCACCAGGGCGGCGGTGATCGGCAGCCGGTTGGCGACGTCCCGTGCGGAGGCCATGACCTTCGGGTAGGCGGCCCGGAGCCCGGAGGCAAGGGAGGGCGGGAGCGGCGTCGCGGGACGAAAGTCGCTGGGCGCGCTGTTACGAGGTCCGCCGACCGGCGAGAATCTGCACGGCCTGAGCGGCGGCTTCGGCGAACGCCTCGGGGCCGAGCCAGGTCAGTCTCACCTCGCCCAGCAGCGGGCCCGCCGCCTTGCGCAGCGAACGGCGGTAGGCCGGGTCGTAGTGGGCCTCGATCAGCTCGGCGGCCAGGGCCTCCAGTTCGCCCGCGCGCGCCAGCGCCGCCCAGGCCAGGGCGCGCTTCTTGCCGATGCGGTCATCGAGGCGCGCAAGCACGTCAGGCAGGGCCTCGAGGTCGAGATCGGCGACGTAGATCTGCGCCAGACGCCGGGCGCGCGCCTCGGCGGGCGCCAATAGGGCGATGCGCGGGGCGCCCTGCATGGCCTTCCAGAGCGCCGGCGGCAGGATCAGCTCGCCGATCTTGCTCGACTCGGCCTCCACCACCACCGGCCGAGCCGGATCCAGCCGATCGAGGGCGCCCAGCAGCCGGCTCTCGAACGCCTTCTGGCCGGGCTGGACGCGCCCGGCCAGGGCGCCGAACAGGGAGCCACGGTGCGCGGCGAGCCCTTCGAGGTCGAGGGTCTGCACGCCCTCGGCCGCCAGGCGGGCCAGCACCTCGGTCTTGCCGGCGCCGGTGAGGCCTTCGAGAAGGACGACGTTCCGGACCGGCTCGTCGTCGTAGAGCCGCCGCGACACGCGGCGCCGATAGGTCCGATAGCCGCCGGCCAGCACGCTTGTTCGCCAGCCGACCTCGGCCAGGATCACCGCCATGGAGTTGGACCGCATGCCGCCCCGCCAGCAATAGACGAGCGGTCGCAGCGCCGGCGGCCAGTCGGCCATCGCCGTCTCCAGGTGCCGGGCGACATTGGCGGCCACATAGGCCCCGCCGACGCGCCGGGCCTTGAAGCGCGATTCCTGCACGTAGATCCTCCCCACCTCGGCCCGCTCGGCGTCGTTCAGCACCGGCAGGCTCACCGCGCCTGGGATATGGTCGGTTGCGAACTCGCTGGGACTGCGTGCGTCGATGATCACCTCGAAGGCCCCGAGCGTCGCCGGCTCGGCGTCGGGCGCCGCCCTGATCTCAGCCATGTTCGAACCGGACGCTTCTCATCGGCCTGCTATATATCCCGGTCTCGTCCCACCTCGAACCAAGGCGCCCCCATGGACGATGCGAACGCGACGCCGAAGCCCGTGCGGTTGACCAGCCTAGCGCACGGGGGCGGGTGCGGGTGCAAGATAGCCCCGGCCCTGCTGCAGGAGATCATGGCCAAGACCCCCGCCGCCGGGGCGTTCGCCGACCTGCTGGTGGGGGTGGAGACCTGCGACGACGCGGCGGTCTGGAGGCTGAACGATGCCCAGGCCATCGTCGCCACCACGGACTTCTTCATGCCGGTGGTGGACGACCCTTTCGATTTCGGCCGCATCGCCGCGGCCAACGCCCTCTCCGACATCTACGCCATGGGCGCGCGGCCGCTGTTCGCGCTCGCCATCGTCGGTATGCCCATCAACGTCCTGCCGCCCGAGACCATCGGCGCGATCCTGGCGGGCGGCGCCGCAGTGTGCGCGGCGGCGGGGATCCCGGTGGCCGGCGGCCACTCCATCGACTCGGGCGAGCCGATCTACGGACTGGCGGCCATCGGCCTTGTGCGGCCGGACCGGATCCTCACCAACCGCACCGGCCGGCCGGGCGATGCGCTGATCCTTACCAAGGCGCTCGGCGTCGGGATCTTGAGCGCCGCCTTCAAGCAGGATCGCCTGGACGCGGACGGCTACGCGGCGCTCGTCGCGTCCACCACCCAGCTCAACGCCGCTGGCCCGGAACTGGCCGAGCTCGACGGCGTGCACGCCATGACCGACGTGACCGGCTTCGGCCTCCTCGGCCACGCGCTGGAGATGGCCAGGGGCGCGGACCTCACGGCCGAGATCTTCCTCGACGCGCCCCAAGCGCTTCCCGGCGCCGCCGCCCTCGCGCAGGGCGGCGTACGCACCGGCGCCAGCGGCCGCAACTGGGCGAGCTACGGCGCCTCGGTCCGGGGCGCAGAAGCCTTCCCTCAGTGGAAGCGCGACCTGCTCGCCGATCCGCAGACCAGCGGCGGTCTGCTGGTCGCCGTCGATCCGGCGGTGGTCGCCTCCGTCATGGACCTGCTGCGCGCCCGGGGTTTTCCCCGCTCGGCCGTGGTCGGCCGCCTCAAGCCCGGTCCGGCTGAGATCGAGCTCGCCGCGACGGCCGCCTAGAGCTCCGGCAGCAGCAGTTTTCCGTTCTCCACCATGAATTTGCGCGCGTAGTCCGCAGGAAGCTGCGAAAGCCACTTGCGGAACTTGCCGATCGGGTCGCGGCTTCCTTCCAGGTGCGGGTAGTCGGTGCTGAAGACGTAGACGTCCCCTAGCCCGTAGCGCTGGACCATCAGGGCCAGGTTCTCGTGCCAGTAGGGCGTCACGCGCACGTTGCGCATCACGTATTCGCTGGGCTTCATGGGCAGGGCGCGGCCGATCTTGGCCATGACGTCGGTCCAGAGGTCCATACGCTCCACGCACGGCCCCACCCACTTGGCGCCCAGTTCGATGATCCCGAAGCGCAAACGCGGGAAGCGCTCGAAGACCCCGCCCATCACCATGGCCTGCAGATAGGTCTCCGCGCCCATGTGGGCGATCATCATGAACCAGGGGCTGGTCGCCTCCTCGCCGCCGGCGCGCTCGGCCGGTCGCCCCCGCAGCGTCGCGGCGTCCCCCCAGGCCCGGTCGGGAAACAGCGGCGCCGCCCCGGCGAGAAACCCGCTGCAGGCCAGGTGCAGGGTGACCGCGAGGTTCGCCTCCTGGCAGCGCGCCCAGAAGGGATCCCACATCTCGTGGGCGGGCGAGACCCCGCCGGGAGGCTGGGCGCACGGCAGGTTGACGTGGGCGGCGCCGGCCTTGATGCAGCGATCCAGCTCGCGGCAGCTCGCCTCGACCTCGGTCATGTCCACCCGGACGCAGGCGCGAGCCCGCCCGTTCGTCCGCCGCTGAAACGCCACGGCCGCGTCGTTGCCGCCGGCGAAGAACAGCAGCTGGGACTTCACCCCCATGCGGTCGAAGGCGTCGACGCGCTCTTCAGGATCGTAGGCGCCCAATGCGCCGATCCCTTTGGTTTCCCAGAGGAAAACGCGGTTGCGATCGCGATCGCTCTTGAACTGTTCGGAGGCGGCGAACTTCCGGAGGAAATCGGTGCCGAACTCGCCGAGGTAGTCGGCGTCGGCGTCCCTCAGGAAGAGCTCGGGATCGGGGTAGGTGTGGCCGTCCGCGTCGCGGATCTCGCCGAAGAAGGGTTCGGTACCGGAATAGTCGATGCCCGCCGTCGCGCCTTGAGACATGGAGGCCGCCTTGTTCTACGCCGCCGGTGCGCACGGCGTTGCGGACATCTTCTGCGCCATAAGCCGCCTTCGCAAGCGACCCCTCCGGCGCTTAAGGCGCGAGGCCCAGGGCCCGGTCGAGCGTGGGATCGTCCATCGAGGCGGCCATGTCCCTGGCGCTCCGGCCGGAACGGTTGCGCCGCTCGAGGCTGGCGCCGGCGCGGCGCAGCAGGGCCGCCGCCGCCGGCTGGTCGGATCGGACGGCGATCATCAGCGCGGTCTCGCCGTCGGCGTCGGCTGCGTCCACCGGCGCCCCCTGGTCCAGCAAGGCCCGGACCTCGTCCCTGCGCCCCGCGGCGGCGGCGGCGCGCAACCGGGCGCCGAGATCGGCCGGCGGGGGCGGCGCGCCGCTGGCGGGCGCCTGCGCCTCGGCCTCGTCTTCGGTCTTGTCGGACGAACGAGCCGCAGCGGCGGCTTCGGCGGATGACGCCCGCCTGGCGCCGACGAACCCTCCGACGCCCGAAGGCGCGGGCGGAGCGGCCGTCGCGGGCGGCGGCGGGGGGATGGGATGTTCGACGGGGGCGATGGCGAGCGGCGGCGGCGCCGGAACCGGAATATTCATCGGCGCCGGGGGCCGAGCCTCCACGGGCGGCAGGGAGGCCTTCGGCGGCATCTCGGCCGGCGGCGGGGGCGTAGCCGGCGGCGTGCGGCGCTCAGACGGCTCGGCCCCCGCTGGGGGCGTCGCCGTTTCCGCAGGGACGCCGGGTGCGGCCGATGCTGGCGCTCTGGGCGGAACGGCGGCGGCCTGGGGCGGGGCGGTGGATGTGGAGGGCGGCGGTCCTGGCGGCAGGTAGCTCTTCGAGACCACCAGGACGATCAGGCCGGCCAGGCCCGCCGCCGCCAGCCAGCCGGCCCATAGCGGGGCTACGCGCCGCCCGCCCGGCGGAGGAGGACCGGGGGGCACGGCAGGCGGCGGTTCCGCTTCGCGGGCGACGGCGGCCAGCACCCGCGCCCGCCTGGCCCCCCGCGCCGGTTCGTCCTCCAGAAGCGCTTCGGCTTTCCGATAGGCTTCGTCCACAGGATCGGGCGCCGCGTCGGGCGGTCCGTTCGGCGGCGGGTCGCGCTCAGGCATAGGCCGACCTTTCGTCCGCAAGGGCCTGGCGCAGCCGCGCGCGGGCGTAGCGCAGCCGGCTCTTGGCCGTCTCCACCGGCACGCCCGTGGCCTCGGCGATCTCTTCGAGCGTGAGCCCGCCTGCAGCGAACATCAGGAAGGCGCCGCGCTGTTCCAGGGGCAAGGCCTCCACCGCGTTGGCCAGCCGCTGCGCCAGCTCGCGTGTCTCCGCCTGCTCGGCGGGGCCGGGGCCGGGATCCTGAACCCTCATCGCCGCATCGTCATCCTCGGCGGAAGCTACGACAGCCACCTTCTGTCGGCGAAAATGGTCCAGCACCTTGCGGCGGGCGATGGTGAAGAGCCAGGTGCGGAAGCTCGCCTTGCCTGGGTCGAAGGCCGCCGCGCTCCTGGCCACCGAGATCCAGGTCTCCTGGTGCAGGTCCTCGGCGGCCTCGGCGTGCGCCGCACCCAGCATGCGGCGGATGAACTGGAAGGCCGGCCGGTCATAGCGCCCATAGAGCCGCTCGAAGGCTTGGGCGTCGCCCGCGCCATGGGCGGCAAGCAGCGCTGCGTCGTCCGCCGGGTCCGACTCCATCAGGCCCCGATTTCGCGCCCCGGCGGGATCAAGCGCAAGCGCTCAGGGATCGTCGGGCGGATCGGGGACGTAGCCCTCGCCGTCGGGATGCGCGGGGAAGGGCCGGGGATGGCGCTCGGCGTCGGCGTAAGGGCGGATGACACCGGCCGCGGCCAGGCGGGCGTAGGTGTCGTATTCGATCTGGCGGGTGTACTGCGGATAGGACGTCGCCCGCTCGAAGGCGACGGTGGTCACCACCGACCATTCGCGCGCGCCGTGTGCGGTGCCGAGCTTCTCGTCCGGCCGCTCGGAGCGGGGGACCGCGGCCGCCCGGTCCTGGGCTTCGGCGGCCGGGGCGGCGCGCCGGGCTGCAAAGCCTCCGGCCGTCGGCGGCGCGTTGAGAGGCGCTGGCGGCGGCGCCGGGCGAGGGGCGAAGCGGCCCATGCTCCAGGGCGCCGGCCTTGGCGGCGCGGCCGCGGAGGCCTGCGGCTCCGGTTGCGGCTGGCTCTTCTCCTTGAAGACGGCGATTCCGATCACCCCCACATCCGTCGGCCGCCCGGTGCGCGCGGCGTAGGAGTCGGGCAGGGCCGCGAAGGTGAAGGCGGCGACCTCGGTGTCGGACTTGCGCCAGCCGGTCACCGCGTAGGATTCCTGCGGGTCGAACACATAGCCCCGCTGGTCCCAGCCGGCCGTCTCGCCGCTGAGCACGTTCACCCCGTCCACCGACATCACCACCAGGACGCGCCCGTCGGTGTGGTTGGTCACCCGCAGCCCGTAGCGCGCGCCGGGCCGCCCCGCGACGTAGAGCCGGCCGTGATGGCGCCAGACCGGCAGCACCTGGCCGGTCTCGCGGTCCACCACCTGGAGGTCCACCGGATCGCCCCAGGCCTGCGGATGCGCCGCGCCGGCAAGACCGATCACCGAGATCGCCGCCGCCAGGGCGGCGCGGCGCCGGAAATTCGTTTTGGTCTTCAGAAACACCGTCACCTTGCGCCTCCTCGAGCCTCAGCTGAGAGGGGCTACGCAGGCGGGCAGGGAACAGGGTCAGGCGCGGTCGGGTTTTTTCGGACCCTATTCGATCGTGTACTCCGCCAGGGTCCGCACCTGCTTCTGCGGCCGCAGCAGCAGCACCAGCGGCATCACCGTCACGGCCAGGATCAGGCCCAGGTGGAAGACGTCCACATAGCCCACCATGGAGGCCTGCCGGGTGACCTCGCCGTTCAGCCGCGCAAGGCCCATCGCGCCGGACGGGTTCATCGCCGCCGGCAGGCCCGAAGCCACGACCGGGTTCGAGGGCTGGACCTGGGCGGCGAGGTCGCTGTGCGCCACCGCCAGCCGGTTGGTGAGGATCGCCTCGCTGAGCGACACGCCGATGCTCTGGCCGAGGCCGCGGGTCAGGGAAAAGACGGCGGCGCCGTCGGCCTGCAGGCCGGGCGACAGGGTCGCGAAGGCGAGCACGTTGATCGGGACGATCACCAGCGCCATGCCGAAGCCCTGGAGCAGACCGGCCTCGATGAAGAGGCGATCGTCCATGGCCAGGCTGAAATGGCTCATCTCCAGCATCGCCGTCGCCACCAGGGCGAGCCCGACGAAGACCAGCAGCCGGCTGTCCACCCGGTTCACCAGACGCCCCACCACCATCATGGAGAGGAACGCCCCAACCCCCCGCGGCGCCATCACCAGCCCCGCGCCGATGACGCTGTAGCCCATCAGGCCCTGCATCAGCGGCGGCTGCAGGGCGAGGGCCGCGAACAGCAGCATCCCCTGGATGGCGTTGAAGAAGTTGCCGGTGAGGAAGTTGCGGTCCACGGCCAGGGCCCGATCGAGGAACGGATGGCGCCCGGCCAGCGTCTGCACCGCGAAGACCCAGAGCCCCGAGGCCGCGCAGATGGCCTCGATGCGGATCTCGGTGGAGGCGAACCAGTCCAGCGTCGGGCCCCGGTCCAGCATCAGCTGCAGCGAGACGATGAAGACCGAAAGCGCCCCGAACCCCAGGAAGTCGAAGGGCCTCAGGCGCGGGTCCGGACCGCGGTCCATGAACAGCCAGACGCCGGCGAAGGCGAGGGCGCCCAGGGGTATGTTGATGTAGAAGACCCAGCGCCAGGAAAGGTCCTCGGTCAGCCACCCTCCCAGCGCCGGCCCGGCGATGCTGGCCACGAACGAGGTCATGCCGCCGATCGCCATCACCTGGCCGATCTGGCGCTGGTCGAAGAGGTCCAGCATCACCGCCTGGCTGAGCGGCTGCAGGCTCGCCCCGCAGACTCCCTGCACGAATCGGAAGGCCACCATCTCGACCAGGCTGTTGGAGGCGCCGCAGAGGGCCGAGGCGATGGTGAAGCCGCCGATGGAGACGAGGAAGATCAGCTTCGATCCGAGGCGAGCCGCCAGCCAGCCGCTCATGGGCGTCATGACAGCCGCCGCCACGATATAGGAGGTCAGCACCCAGGCCGTCTGGTCCTGGGAGGTGGCGAAGCTTCCTTGCATGTGCGGCAGGGCGACGTTGGCGACGGTCATGTCGAGGCCGACCAGGAACGAGGCCAGGATGACCGAGGCGGTGACCGGCAGCCGGTTGGCGACGTCCCGTGCGGAGCCCATGGGCCCCGGGTAAGCGCGGCGGGGCGCGGAGGCAAGTCGAGGGGTTACGCTGGACGCCGCCGGCGCCGCCCCACCTCAAAGAGCCGCTTCCTACCGGGCGACATAAGGTGATAAGTATTCTCATTCGCAAAGGATCCCGATGCGCCTCGCCAACCTGATCGCCGGCTTCCTCACCCTAAGCCTCGCCCTCATGCCGCTCGGCGCGCGGGCGGCCGACTCGGCGCCGTCGGCCGCAGTGGCCTGGCGGCTTCTGGACTATCTTTCGGTGGACTACGGGGGCGCGGTGAAGGACGGCGAAGTCGTCAGCGCCTCCGAATACGCCGAGATGAAGGAGTTCTCCGGCCAGGTGCGCCAGCGGCTGGCCGCCCTGCCGCCCGCCAAGGCCCAGCCGCAGCTCGTAGCCGAGGCGGACGCCCTCGTGGCCGCCATCGGACGCAAGGCGGCGCCGGCCGAGGTCGCCGGGCGCGCCCACCGGCTGGGGTCGGACCTCCTGGCGGCCTATCCCACCCCGCTCGCGCCCACCAAGGCGCCCGACCTCGCCCGCGGCGCGGCGCTCTATGCGGAGAACTGCGCCGCCTGCCATGGGGCCGAGGGGCGAGGCGACGGGCCGGCGGCGAAGGGGCTGGATCCGCCGCCGATCGCCTTCGCCGATGCGGCCCGGGCCCGCCAGCGGAGCCTCTTCGGCCTCTACCAGGTGATCGGCCAGGGGTTGGAGGGGACCTCCATGCCGAGCTTCGCCCAGCTTCCGGACGCCGACCGCTGGGCGCTCGCCTTCTATGTGGGACGCTTCGCCTTCGACGATCGCGCCGCGGCCGCCGGCGAGCAGCTCTGGAAGGTCGACCCGGGCCTGCGCGCCCAGATCCCTGACCTGCAGGCCCTCGTCCAGACATCGCCCGCCACGCTCGCCGCCGCGGTCGGGGCGCCGCGGGCCGAGCAGCTCGTCGCCTACCTGCGCCGGCATCCCGAAGCGACGGCGCCCCAGGGGGCCGCGAGCCTCGCCATCGCCCGCAGCAAGCTCGCCGAAGCCCTGGCCGCCTACCAGAAGGGGGACCCCCGCCAGGCAGGCGATCTGGCGCTGGCGGCCTATCTCGACGGCTTCGAGCCGGTGGAGCCCGCCCTGGGCGCGCGGGATGCGGCGCTGGTCAGCCGGGTCGAGACCGCCATGGGCGCGCTCAGGGCCAGCCTATCGGCCAGGGCGCCGGAGGCCGAGGTCCGCGCGCAGCTCGATCACATCGACGGCCTGCTCTCCACGGCCGAGCGGGCGCTGGCCCCGGCGAGCGCCAGCCCGGTGGCGAGCTTTTTGGGCGCGCTCACCATCCTGCTGCGCGAGGGGCTGGAGGCGCTGCTGATCGTGGTGGCGATGATCGCCTTCCTGAAGAAGGCCGAGCGGACCGAGGTACTCCCTTACGTCCACGCCGGCTGGATCGGGGCGCTGGCGGCCGGGGTCCTCACCTGGGCGGCGGCCACCTTCCTCATCTCTGTCAGCGGCGCCAGCCGCGAGCTCACCGAGGGCTTCGGCTCGGCCGTGGCGGCGGTGGTGCTGGTGTCGGTGGGGATCTGGATGCACGGCAAGTCGCACGCCGAGGCCTGGCAGGCCTACATCAGGGAGAAGCTCTCGGCGGCCCTTTCCAGGCAATCGGCCTGGTTCCTCTTTCTGCTGGCCTTCGTGGTGGTCTACCGGGAGGTGTTCGAGACCATCCTCTTCTACGCCGCGCTCTGGAGCCAGGGCGCGCACGCCGCCGTGGCCGCCGGCGCCGCGGTCGCCGTCCTCTGCCTCGCCGCGCTCGCCTGGGCGCTACTGAGCTTCAGCCAGCGCCTGCCGATCTCGCAGTTCTTCTCCTACAGCGCGTTGCTGATCTCGGTCCTGGCGGTGATCCTGGCGGGGAAGGGCGTGGCCGCGCTCCAGGAGGCCGGGGTGCTCGACGTGCATCCGCTCTCGCGCGTTCCGCGGATCGAGCTCTTGGGCGTCTTCCCTACCTGGGAAGGCCTCATCGCCCAGCTCGTCACCCTCGCCGCGCTGGTGATCGGCTTCCGCCTCGCCGGGCGGCGGAGGGCGCTGGCGGCGTAACGATGGTCGGCGAACCGATTTGCCGCTAGACTGCCTCGTCCTTGCGCCGGCCGCTTGGACAAGGGGGACGATCATGCGGTGGCGTCCGGTTCTTCTCGGCCTGACGGTCTGGCTCCTCCCGGCGCTCGCGGCCGAGGCCGCGGTCAAGGGCCTCGCGATCCCCTATCCCGCGAGCCACGTGAGCTCGGTCGAGGTCGTCCAGAGCGACCGCAACGCGCCGGCCGCCTTCGCCGACGCGGTCCGCGCCGACCTGCTCCAGGAGGCGGCCCTCTACGGCGCCAACGGCCAATCGCTGATCCTCAAGGTCGAGATCAAGAAGGTGCACGTGAAGAACGCCCTGAAGGCGATGGTGCTGGGCGACGCCAACTACGCCTGGGGCGAGGTGACGGTGGTGGACGCTTCGAACGGCAGGCCGCTCGGGGACTTCAAGGTGGCGGTGAGCGCCGACCGGCCAGGCGTCGGGATGACCTTGCTGGGCATGGTCGATCCCACCGGGCTCGTAAACCTGAGCAACGCCGTCTCGGGCACCAACCGCCCACGCGAAGAGCTGATCATGGAGTCGAATTTCGCCCGCGAGACGCTGCGGCGCACCTACGGCGACGCGCGCATGAAGGCCGCCCATCTGGCCAAGCCGGCGCCCCCAGCGGCCCCCGCGACGCCGCCGTCCGCCACAGCCACCGAGGCCCAGGCCGCACCGCCGGCCAACGAGCTCGCCGAGGCGGCCAACGAGGCCGTTCCGGTGACGAACGAGACCCTTCCCGTCGCCAACGCCGTCGTTCCACCCCTGGCTTCGAACGCCGCCGCGCCGTAGCCCCTTCAGCCCTCGCCGCCCAGACCCAGGATCGTGCGCCACTCGTCCGGCGTGATCGGGCTCACCGAGAGGCGGAACTGACGCAGCATGGCCATGCCGGCGAGCGCCGGGGTCGCCTTCATCTCGGTCAGGGTCACGGGGCGGGGCAGGGGGCGCACCGGGGCGAATTCCACCGCCACGAACCGGCCGGAGGCGTCGGTGGGATCGGGGAAGGCCTCGCGGACCACCTTGGCGATCCCCACCACCGCCAGCCCCTCCTGGGAGTGGTAGTACAAGGACTGATCGCCCAGCTTCATCGAGCGCAGGTAGATCGCCGCCTGATTGTTGCGCACTCCGTCCCAGACGGTCTTCCCGTCGCGCACCAGGTCGTCGAAGCTGTATTTCGCCGGCTCCGACTTCACGAGCCAGTGGTTCTGCGCCATCGGACGCCCCTCCTTGGGATCAGGTCCCTCTTGGCCGGGCGCAGGGGAGGCGTCAACGCAAGCTTCTCCGGTCCGCAGCGCCCCCTCCACCGCTTGGCGGTCCCCCTCCCCCGTTGCTCGGGGGAGGAGATACGTTCGCGCCGCTTATCCTGTTATCCTGCTCCTCCCTCGCGAAGCGGGGGAGGGGGACCATCCGGCGCCAGCCGGATGGTGGAGGGGGCGCGGGGGCAAGGGGGCGCGCATTGCCGGCCTGACAACCGAAACCCCTTGTTCCTCCGGGCCAAGACGCGTTATCGCCCGCCCTGCGCAAGCGCCTGCAAAGGATGCGACTCCTCCCCATGCCCAAAGCCAAGGTCAACGGCGTCGAGATCGAGTTCGAGAACGGCATGACCTGCCTGCAGGTGGCCGAGCTCGCCGGGGAGGAGATCCCGCGCTTCTGCTACCACGAGCGTCTCTCCATCGCCGGCAACTGCCGCATGTGCCTGGTGGAAGTGAAGCCCGGGCCGCCCAAGCCCCAGGCCTCCTGCGCCCTGCCGGCCGGCGAAGGCATGGAGATCATCACCGACTCCCCCATGGTGAAGAAGGCGCGCCAGGGGGTGATGGAGTTCCTGCTGATCAACCACCCGCTGGACTGCCCCATCTGCGACCAGGGCGGCGAGTGCGACCTGCAGGACCAGTCCATGGGCTACGGCCGCGACGCCACCCGCTACGCCGAGAACAAGCGGGCGGTGGAAGAGAAGTTCATGGGCCCGCTCATCAAGACGGTGATGACCCGCTGCATCCAGTGCACCCGCTGCGTGCGCTTCATCACCGAGGTGGCGGGCGTGGCCGAGATCGGCCTCGTCAACCGCGGCGAGGACGCCGAGATCACCACCTACCTGAACCAGGCGGTGACCAGCGAGCTTTCGGCCAACATCATCGACCTCTGCCCGGTGGGGGCGCTCACCTCCAAGCCCTACGCCTTCAACGCCCGCCCCTGGGAGCTCACCAAGACCGAGACCATCGATGTCATGGACGCGCTCGGCTCGGCGATCCGCATCGACGCCCGCGGCCCGGCGGTGCTTCGGGTGCTGCCGCGCACCAACGACGAGGTCAACGAGGAGTGGATCTCCGACAAGACCCGCTACGCGGTGGACGGGCTGCGCCGTCAGCGGCTCGACCGGCCGATGCTGCGCGAGGGCGGCAAGCTGCGGGCGGCCACCTGGGACGAGGCGCTCACCGCCGTGGCCGCCAAGCTGAAGGCGACGTCGCCGGAGCGGATGGGGGTGATCGCCGGCGACCTGCAGGACGCCGAATCCATGAAGGCCGCGCTCGACCTCTTCGGCGGCGCCGGCGTTGCGAGCCTCGATTGCCGGCAGGACGGGACGGTCCTCGGCGCGGGCCCCCGCGAGAGCTGGCTTTTCAATTCGACTCTGGCGGGGATCGAGAACGCCGACGCGATCCTGCTGGTCGGCGCTAATCCCAGGCTGGAGGCGCCGGTGCTGAACGCCCGGCTGCGCAAGATCTGGCTGAACAAGGGGGTTCGCATCGGCCTGATCGGCGCGGCGGCCGACCTCACCTATTCGTACGAGCATCTGGGCGCAGGCGCCGACGCCCTCGGAGGATTCGCGGGCGGCGACTCGGATTTCGCCAAGGCCTTCAAGGGCGCCGAGCGCCCGGCGATCATCGTGGGGCAGGGGGCTTTGAGGGACGCTGGGGCGCTGAAGGCGATCGCTGATCTCGCCGGCACCTTCAACCTGATCCGCGACGGCTGGAACGGCTGGAACGTCCTCCACACCGCAGCCGCCCGAGTGGGCGGGCTCGATCTGGGGTTCGTCCCGCGCGAGGGCGGCAAGAGCGCCGCGGCCATGGTGGAGAAGGGCGCGCTGGACGTGCTCTTCCTGCTGGGCGCCGACGAGATCGACCTTTCGGCCACCGACGCCTTCGTCATCTACCTCGGGACCCATGGCGATGCGGGCGCGCACCGGGCCGACGTCATCCTGCCCGGCGCCGCCTACGCCGAGAAGGCCGGCCTCTATGTGAACACCGAGGGACGGGTGCAGCGGGGCGAACGGGCGGTGTTCCCGAAGAACGAGGCGCGGGAGGACTGGGCGATCCTGCGCGCCCTTTCCGAGCGGCTGGGCGCCAAGCTGCCCTACGACAGCCTGGACGAGCTGCGCGCCAAGCTCTTCGCCGATCATCCGAGCTTCGGCCAGCTCGACTACGCTCCGGGCTCGAGCCCCATCGCCTTCGACCTTTCCGGCCTGGGCGCCGCAGGCGCGCTCACCGACGCGCCGCTCGCCAGTCCGATCAAGGCCTTCCATCTCACCAACCCCATCGCCCGGGCGAGCGTCACCATGGCCGAGTGCGCGGCGCTGGCGGCCGGCCCTGTCCCGATGGCGGCGGAGTAGGCGCACGTGACCTGGTTCCTCCTCACCCTCGGCCAGATCCTGCTGATCGTCGTCTGGATCCTTCTGTCGCTGGCCTTCCTGCTCTACGCCGACCGCAAGATCTGGGCGGGCGTGCAGCTGCGCAAAGGGCCGAACGTGGTGGGGCCCTTCGGCCTGCTGCAGGCCTTCGCCGACCTCATGAAGTTCATGCTGAAGGAGCTGGTGGTGCCGGCCGGGGCCGACAAGCCGGTGTTCCTCCTGGCCCCGCTGATCAGCTTCACCCTGGCGCTCGCCGCCTGGGCGGTGATGCCGCTGGCCCCGGGCTGGATCGCCTCCAACATCAACGTCGGCATCCTCTATCTCTTCGCCGTCTCCTCGCTAGGGGTCTATGGCGTGATCATGGGGGGCTGGGCGTCGAACTCGAAGTACCCGTTCCTGGGCGGCCTCCGGTCGGCGGCGCAGATGGTCTCCTACGAGGTCTCCATCGGCTTCGTGATCGTGACGGTGATCATCCTCGCCGGCTCCATGAACCTCGGGACCATCGTCGAGCGCCAGGCCGGCTGGTTCTGGAACTGGAACGTTCTCGGCGGTCACGGGCTCGCCGGCCTGCCCGCGGCGCTCGTGATGATCCCCATGAGCGTGGTCTTCTTCGTCTCGGCGCTGGCCGAGACCAACCGGCCGCCCTTCGACGTCCCCGAGGCCGAGTCGGAGATCGTGGCGGGCTTCCACGTGGAATATTCCTCGACGCCCTTCCTGCTCTTCCAGATCGGCGAGTACGCCAGCATCGTGCTCATGTGCGCGCTCACCACCGTGCTCTTCTTCGGCGGCTGGAATCTGCCGTTCCCCTATGCCTTCAAGGGCTGGGACCCCACCGCGGCCAGCTTCGTCGGCTTCCTGGTCTTCTTCGCCAAGCTCTTGTTCTTCTTCTTCCTTTTCGCCATGGCCAAGGCGATCGTGCCCCGCTACCGCTACGATCAGCTGATGCGGCTGGGCTGGAAGGTGTTCCTGCCCGCCTCGCTGGCGGCGGTGGCGCTGATCGCCGGCTGGCGGGTCTTCGGGCCGATCGGATGATCCGGGCGCTGGTCATGACGGCCCTGCTGGCGGCCCTCGGCGCCTGCAACGACAACGCGACGGGCAAGGCCTGGTACCAGCAGGGCGACGCCACCTACGATGCGCTGCGGACCGCTTCCGACGCCTGCAAGGCCAGGGGCGGCGAGTTCCGGGTGAAGAGAGGCGGCGATCCCACAGTGCTGGGCGACTACGAGTGCGCGGGGGCGAAGGGAAGCTGATGGCGGCGCTGCAGAGACTGGGACAGGCGATCCGCGGCGCGGCGCTGATGGACTTCGTAGGCGCCTTTGGCCTCGCCATGCGCTACATGGTCCGCCCCAAGGCGACGGTGCAGTACCCGCACGAGCGCAACCCGCAGTCGCCGAGGTTCCGCGGCGAGCACGCCCTGCGCCGCTATCCCAACGGCGAGGAGCGCTGCATCGCCTGCAAGCTCTGCGAGGCCATCTGCCCGGCCCAGGCCATCACCATCGAGGCCGAGCCGCGCGCCGACGGCAGCCGGCGCACCACCCGCTACGACATCGACATGGTCAAATGCATCTACTGCGGCCTCTGCCAGGAGGCCTGCCCGGTGGACGCCATCGTCGAGGGGCCGAACCTGGAGTTCTCGGTGGAGACCCGCGAGGAGCTCTACTACGACAAGGAGCGCCTGCTCGCGAACGGTGACCGCTGGGAGCGCGAGATCGCCCGCAACCTCGAGCTCGACGCGCCGTACCGGTAGCCTCAGCGCCGCCCGCTCAGCGCCAGGCGAACACCGGCTGCTCCAGGTGGTCGACGCGGGTGACGCGCCCGGCCGCCAGCTCTCGCAGCTGGTAGACCATGGCCGCCGTGGGCGCGTGCACGAACCCGTCGCCGATCTTGAGGCGGATCACCGGCCGGTCGCTCTCGGGGATGGAGACGAAATGCACCGCGTCCTCGTGGCCGATGTGGTCGAGGCGGATGCGGTGGACGGAGGCCACCTCGGCGGGGTTGGGCGCCAGCGCCTCGGTGTCGTCCAGCCAGGCCACCACCGGGGTGATCGCGTAGCCCGAGCGGGTCGGATAGTCGTCGAGCGGCCCCAGGAGATCGACGTCGGCGAGCGTAAGGCCCAGCTCTTCGTTGAGCTCGCGCACCGCGGCGCCCGCCGCCGTCTCGCCCGGGTCCAGCCGGCCGCCCGGCAGCGCCCACTGCCCCGCGTGCGCCCGCAGCTTCGGCGCGCGGCGGGTGAGCAGGAAGGCGGTCTGGCCGGAGCCGTCGGCGGCGTCCACCAGGGTGATCGCCACTGCCGAGCGCTTCAGCTCCGGCCCATCGTAAGCCAGGCGTGGAAAAGCCGCGCAGCGGCCGGCGATCTCGTCGCGAAACGCAGCTTCGAACGGATAGGTCATGCCATGCAGCTAGTGTGGTGGATCAGAAGTTCGCCCCATTGTGGCGGCGGGCGCTGTGGCGAACTTCTGATCCGTCAACCACACTAGAAACATATACGTGGCTAGTGTCCTCATCGATTCCGAAGTTCGAACGGAGGCGCCGCTCACGCTGGCGAACTTCGGAATCGGGACACTAGCGCGGCCGGCCGGCCGGGTTCAAGCAGCGTCGTGCGCATCGGCTGCTGGCGCCGCCAGCCAGGCAGAGGCGCCAGGCCGGGTTTGGCCGATTGCGGGCCGCGGCCTGGACGCCCCTGATCACCGCGCGGCAAGCAACCGGAAGGAGGCCAGGAATTCGGCGGTTTCGCTGTCGTCCGGTCCGAGCGGGGACTGGGAGATCACCTCATAGAGGTGCTTGCCCGCCACGAAGATGCGGACCTTGGAGGCCGGACGGCCGTGCCGGTTCAGCAGGAACTCGCGGCCCATGACCGTCCCGCTGGAGGCGTAGGTGATCGGCCCCAGCGTTCCTCCGACCGACTTCGCCAGGGCGCCCGGCGCGTCGGTCAGCGCCTGGTCGTCGGACTTGGTCGAGGACGAGCCGTCGATGACGTAGACGAGGTTGTCGCGTCCGCCCGCCCCGCCTTCCACGAGGAAGGTATGGGCGCTCTTGCCGTCGGGGGAGGCCGGCGTGTCGGTCTCCTTGGGCGGGGCCCGGAAGGAAGCGGCGAAGCCCCAGGCCGGGTAGGCGTATTCCCTCAGGGCCGGCGGCGGCGCGCAGGCAAAGGCCACCAGGCAACTTATGGCCGAAGCTAGCGCCGCGACCTTGCGCATGAGCCCCCCCGGGTTCGGCTTAGTGAAACTGGACGTGCAGCCGCTTGATGATCGCCTTCTGAAGCTCGCCATCCGCGTCGAGATAGGCCCTGAGCGCCTGCTTGTAGCCCTTCTGGCCGGGCTTGCGCTTCATCAGCTCCCTCAGCCGCGCGGCGGTGGTCCGCTGCAGGCTCTTGAACGGGTCGGCCGGCTTGGCCGAGACGACGCCCTGCGCTTCGGTCATGGTCTTCTCCGGGGAGGAATACACATTCTCTTAACGTGTCTTGGCGGCCCGGGAAACAGGCGCGGCTGGTTTTCACCCCGGCCCCAAGAATCCGCCGCCGTCGCGCAAAACCAGTTTCCCTTGCCGCCGAACGCGCTAAGAGAGCGGCGCGAGATCTGAGAGGGATCGGCGCGTGGCCGCGCTCATCCCCGCCGGGGCGATAGACGGGAGTAGCGGCGGCCGATGGATTTGCTGGCGATCGCGTTTTGGCTGCTCGCCGCCGTGATGATTCTCGCGGCCCTGGCCGTGGTCAGCGCCCGCAACCCTGTGCACTCGGTGCTCTTCCTGATCACCGCCTTCTTCTCGGCGGCCGGGCTCTTCGTGCTCTTGGGGGCCGAGTTCCTGGCGATGCTGCTGGTGATCGTCTACGTGGGCGCGGTCGCGGTCCTCTTCCTCTTCGTGGTGATGATGCTGGACGTGGACTTCGACGCCCTCCGGCAAGGCTTCGCTCGCTATTTGCCCGTCGGCGGCTTCGTGGCCGGGATCCTCACCATCGAGATGGCGGTGGTGGCGGTAAGCGTCGCCCAGCACGGGGCGGCGGCGAAGAACGCGGCGCCCATGGCCGCCAGCGCGGGGGTCACCAACGCCGAGACCATCGGGCAGGTGCTCTACACCACCTACGTCTACTACTTCCAGGCCGCCGGCATGGTGCTGCTGGTGGCCATGATCGGGGCCATCGTGCTCACCCTCAAGCACCGGGCAGGGGTCCGCCGCCAGAGCATCGCTGACCAGGTGGCGCGAGGGCGGCGCACCGGCGTGCGGGTGGTGGACATCAAGCCCGGCGAAGGGATCGCGTCATGACCATCGGCCTTTCGCACTACCTCACCGTGGCCGCGATCCTCTTCACCATCGGGGTGTTCGGGATCTTCGTGAACCGCAAGAACGTGATCGTCATCCTGATGTCCATCGAGCTCATCCTGCTGGCGGTGAACATCAACCTGGTGGCCTTCTCGGCCTTCCTGCACGACGTGGCCGGCCAGGTGTTCGCCATGATCGTGCTCACCGTGGCCGCCGCCGAAGCGGCCGTGGGCCTGGCGATCCTGGTCACCTTCTTCCGCAACCGCGGCGACATCGCCGTCGACGACGCCTCGATGATGAAGGGGTAGGGCGCGAGCGAATGAACCCGCAGCTTCTCGTCTCCGTACTGGTCTTCGCCCCGCTCGTGGGCGCCGTCATCGCCGGCCTCTTCGGGCGCCGGATCGGCGACGTCCCTTCCATGGCGGTGACCACGGGCCTGCTCTTTCTCTCCTGCCTGCTTGCCTGGATCACCTTCGGCCACGTTCTGGCGGGCGACTGGAACTTCACCACCACCATCGCCCCGTTCATCGACGTGGGCGCGTTCAAGTCGGCCTGGAGCGTGCGGATCGACACCCTTTCGGGGGTGATGCTGATCGTGGTCACCACCGTCTCGGCGCTCGTGCACCTCTATAGCTGGGGCTACATGGCCGAGGACGACTCCAAGCCGAGGTTCTTCAGCTACCTCTCGCTCTTCACCTTCGCCATGCTGGCCCTGGTGACCGCCTCCGACTTCATGCAGCTCTTCTTCGGCTGGGAGGGGGTGGGGCTGGCGAGCTACCTCCTGATCGGCTTCTGGTTCAAGAAGCCGGCGCCGCCCGCCGCCGCGATCAAGGCCTTCGTGGTCAACCGGGTGGGCGATTTCGGCTTCGCGCTCGGGATCATCACCACCTTCTGGGTGTTCGGCTCGATCCGGTTCGCCGACGTCTTCCCGCAAGTGGCCGCCCACGCCCGCCAGGGCTGGGTCTTCGCCGGCCATTCCTTCTACGCCGTGGACCTCGCCTGCGCGCTGCTTTTCGTGGGGGCCATGGGCAAGTCGGCCCAGTTCTTCCTCCACACCTGGCTGCCCGACGCCATGGAGGGTCCGACCCCCGTCTCTGCGCTGATCCATGCGGCCACCATGGTCACCGCCGGCGTCTACATGGTCTGCCTGCTCTCGCCGATGTTCGAGTACGCCCCGGTGGCCAAGGGGATCGTCACCGGCATCGGGGCGATCACCGCCCTCTTCGCGGCCACGGTGGGCCTGGCCCAGAACGACATCAAGCGGGTAATCGCCTATTCCACCTGCTCGCAGCTCGGCTACATGTTCATCGCCGCGGGGGTGGGAGCCTACCAGGCCTCCATGTTCCACCTCTTCACCCACGCCTTCTTCAAGGGCCTGCTGTTCCTGGCCGCCGGCAGCGTCATCACCGCCATGCACCACGAGCAGGACATGCGGACCATGGGCGGCCTCTGGAAGAAGATCCCCATCACCTATGCGGTGATGCTCATCGGCACCCTGGCCATCACCGGGGTCGGCCTCCCTGGCCTCGAACTCGGCTTCGCCGGCTTCTACTCCAAGGACGCGATCATCAACGCCGCTTTCGTCGCCTCCCAGCACGGGAACGGCGTCGGCGCCTTCGGTTTCGTGGTGGGGGTGGTGGCCGCGGGCCTCACCTCCTTCTACTCCTGGCGGCTGATCTTCATGACCTTCCACGGCCGGCCGAAGTGGGCAATGCCGTCGCACGGCCACGCCGGCCACGGCCACGGGGGCCACGCCGACGACCACGCCAGCCCGGCTCAGATCGAGACCCACGACGAGCCGCTGGGCGACGACCACGGCCACGGACCGCTGAACCCGCACGAGAGCCCCTGGGTGATGCTGATCCCGCTGCTGGTGCTGGCCGCCGGCTCGATCGCCGCGGGCCTCATCTTCGATCCCCAGTTCATCGGCGAGGGCAGGGGAGAGTTCTGGCGCAGCGCCATCTTCAATCTCGGAAGCCCCCCGCTCACAGAGCCCGCCCGCCTGCCGAGCTGGGTGGTCTGGAGCCCGCTCGCGGTGACCGCGATCGGCTTCTTCGCCGCCTGGTGGGTCTACATCCGGAACGAAGGCATGGGCGCGCGGATCGCCGCCCGCCAGGGCCCAGTCTGGAGCTTCCTCTACAACAAGTGGTGGTTCGACGAGCTCTACGACGCCACCTTCGTGCGGCTCGCGCGCGTGCTGGGCGACCTTTTCTGGAAGGAGGGCGACCAGAAGATCATCGACGAGCTCGGCCCCGACGGCGTCTCGGCGCTCTCCTATGACGTGGGCCGCCGCACCGGCAAGCTGCAGACCGGCTATGTCTACCATTACGCCTTCGTCATGCTGGCGGGCGTGGTGGCGCTGCTCTCCTATGCCCTCTACTTCTTCTCGCGGACGGGGCGCTGAGCATGGTCGGCATCCTTTCCTTCACGACCTTCCTGCCGCTCCTGGGCGTCGCCGCGATCCTGGCGATCCGCGGCTTCGCGCCGGACAGTCCCCGCGCCCCGAACGCCGCCCGGTGGATCGCGCTGGCGACCACCCTCGCCACCTTCGCCCTGACCGTGCTGCTGACCTTCCAATTCGACGGCGCCAATCCGGGCTTCCAGTTCGTCGAGGACGCCCCCTGGTTCGCCGGTCTCCACTACCGGATGGGGGTGGACGGGATCTCGGTGCTGTTCGTCCTCCTCACCGCCTTCCTGATGCCGCTCTGCATCGCTGCGAGCTGGAAGACGATCGAGACCCGGGTGCTCGAGTACATGGTCGCCTTCCTGGTGCTGGAGACGCTGATCATCGGCGTCTTCTGCGCTCTCGATCTCGTGCTCTTCTACCTGTTCTTCGAGGGCCAGCTGATCCCGATGTTCCTGATCATCGGCATCTGGGGCGGCCAGCGGCGGGTC
>JAFBAO010000025.1 GCA_019247715.1 Caulobacteraceae bacterium | reverse complement strand
CGGGTCCCTCCTTCTCCCCAGGGGAGAGGGATACCCGAGCGCAGGCCCTCGCCTTCCCACGCTGCTGGCGCATTGCGGGGCCCTCCCTCTCCCCAGGGGAGAGGGATACCCGAGCGCACGCCCTCGCCTTCCCACGCTGCTGGCGCATTGCGGGGCCCTCCCTCTCCCCAGGGGAGAGGGATACCCGAGCGCACGCCCTCGCCCTCCCACGCTGCTGGCGCATTGCGGGGCCCTCCCTCTCCCGTCAGGAGAGGGATACTTGAGAGGGATGTTGAGAGGGGCTCGGCAAGCGGTAACCCTCTCCCTTCAGGGAGAGGAGGGGCCCGTCCCCCGGACCTGGTCCGGGGGATGGGAGGTGAGGGCCGGGCGCTCATGGCCCCCGCCCCCCGCCGGCGCTGGAGAACCTGGTCAGCGCCTCGTCGAAGGCGAGCCGCACCGTGCCGATGGGGCCGTGGCGCTGCTTGGCGATGACGAGCTCGGCGCGGCCGTCGGCGGCGGCCATGCGCTCTTCCCAGGCCAGGTGCGCGGCGGTCCCCTCGCGCGGCTCGGCGCGGGCGAGGTAGTAGGCCTCGCGCCAGAGGAACAGCACCACGTCGGCGTCCTGCTCGATGGCCCCGGAATCGCGCAGATCCGCAAGCTGCGGGCGCTTGTCCTCGCGCATCTCCACCTGGCGCGAGAGCTGCGAGAGGGCCAGCACCGGGAGGCTGAGGTCCTTGGCCAGCGCCTTCAGGGCCCCGGTGATCTCGGTGAGCTCCTGGACCCGGTTGGCCTCGCGCCGCCGCGCCTCGGGGGCGATGAGCTGCAGGTAGTCGACGATGACGAGCCCCAGGCCCTCGCGGCGCTGCAGCCGCCGGGCGCGGGCGGCCAGGCGGCCGATGGAAAGGGCGCCGGTCTCGTCGATGAACAGCGGCAGGCGCGAAAGCTCGGCGGCGGCCCCATGGGCCCGGTCGTGCTCGCTCCGGTCGATCTCGCCCCGCCTGAGGCGGTCGGAGGCGAGCCCCGCCCGCTCGGCGATCAGGCGGCCCATCCACTGGGCCCCGGACATCTCCAGCGAGAAGATCCCCACCGCCGTCCCGGCGGCGGCCGCGCGGGCGCCGATCTGGCCGGCCAGGGCCGACTTGCCCATGGACGGGCGCCCGCCCAGGATGACGAGGTCCGACGGATGCAGGCCGCCCAGCTTGCGGTCGAGGTCGGCAAGGCCGGTGGGGACGCCCACCAGCGAGCCGGCGTGGGCGTAGGCGCGGCTCGCCGCCTCGGCGGCCTCGCGGGCGAAGGCGGCGGCGCCCTTGAAGCCGGCGGCGGCCGGGCCCTCGGCGGCCAGGGCGAACAGCGCCCGCTCGGCGGCCTCGATCTGGGCCTCGGCGGGCAGGGAGAGGTCGCCGGCCCGCGCCGCCGCCTCGCCGCCGGCGGCCACCAGGGCGCGGCGCAGCCAAAGGTCGCGCACCCGTTCGGCGTGCTCGCGCGCGGCGGGGAGCGTCGGGGCCTGGTCGATGAGGTCGCCGAGGTAGCGGGCGCCCCCGGCCTCGGCGAGCGCCGCGTCGGCGCCGAGGTCGGCGGCGACGAGGCCCGCGTCGGCCCGCCGGCCGCTTTGCAGCCGCCGCTCGATCCCGGCGAAGATGCGCCCGTGCAGGGGCTCGAAGAATGAAGCCGCCGTCAGCCGCTCGCAAAGCCCCTCGCCCGCCGCCGGATCGCAAAGCAACGCCCCCAGCACCGCCTGCTCGGCCGCCAGGTCCGCCAGCGGCGCCGTCATCGCGCGCCCCCTCCGCCGCTTCGCGGTCTCCCTTCCCCGGCCGCGGGGGCGCGGAGCGCCGCCTCCACCTGGACGATCCCCGCCTCGGTCAGGCGGTAGCCGTGGCCCCAGAGGGTGGCGATGGCCCCCTCGCCGAGCTTGCGGCGCAGCTTGCAGGTCCAGACGTCGATGATCCGCTCGTCGCGCGCGCCGCCGGGCGCCTCGCTGACCATCTCGTTGAGCAGGCGCCGGGAGACCAGGCGCCGGCGGGTCCGGTAGAGGATCGCCAAGAGCTCGGCCTGCGAGGGCGTGAGCCCGAAGGCGGCCCGCAGCGCGCCCTCGGTCGCCTCGGCCTCGGCGAGCCCCGCCTCGGCGCGCAGGTACGCCACCTCGTCGGCCAGCCGGTCGCGCTCGTCGCAGACCCGCACGTACTCGGAAAGCTCCACGAACCCGCGCATGGCCCTACCCGCTCCGGGCCCCGCGACCCCTCACGCCGCCTGCCCGCGCGGCTGCAGGCCGAGGGCCAGGTGGATCTGGCAGTAGGGCTGCCAGGCGCCGGGCAGCGCCGGCGCGCCGCAGACCAGCATCTCGGCGCCGGCCGGCTCGCGCTCGGCCCCGATCGGCCAGCAGCAGCGGCCGGCCGGGCGGGCCATGAAGGCGACCGGGGCCGCGCCGGGCGGCAGGGCCGCGGCCAGCGGCAGGGCGGAGACCGGCAGAGACGGCGCGGGCAGGCGGCGCGCCTCGGTGCGAGCGCGCAGGGCCTGGCGGCCCGGCGGCTTCGGCGGCGCGCGGGGCGCCCGCAGACCCTGCCCCCTGGGCCGGGCGCGGTCCTGCGGCAGCTTCCAGCCGCTACGGTAGGCCTTGCCGATGATGGTGTTGCGGCTGGGCGCCCCCAGCAGCCGGGCGACGGCGGCGGCCGAGCGGCCCTCGTCGAGATAGAGCCGCCGGGCCTCGGCCTCGCGCTCGGGCGTCCACCAGCCGGACCTCGGCCAGCTCATGGCGCCCCCTCCCCCGGACGCACGCCCGGGCGCCAGGGCTTCGCGTCCGGGCCGATCCAGCCGGCCCCCGGCGTTCCGCGCGGAAAGCCGCCCGCGGCCAGCGCCGCCTCCACGTGCTCCTCGTGGCGGGCGAAGGCCGGCAGCCCGTCCTCCGGCCCCGCCCCCTCGGCGCGGCGCCACTCCTCGAACCGCGCCTGCGCGCCGGCCGTGAGCCTCAGCGTCCGGCCAGCCTCGGCGGCCGAGCGCCCGGCGGCCCGCAGCTCCATGTAGCGCGCCTCGAGCGCCGCGAAGGCGAACCGCCGCGTCCCGCCCAGCCTGGGCATCCCGGCGGTCATGGGCGCCCCCGCGGCGCGAGGGCGGGTTGACCATGTGTGTTTAGCGCTCTTTCACAACTTGCCCGCGAAGCTTGGCCGAAGGGCGTCTCGCGTCGAGGGGGGGCGACGCCCCTGGAGAGCCCCATGGACGAGCTGGAATCGAGCATCGCGCTGGAGATCATGTGGGCGGCGATCCGGGCCAACCTCGAGGGCCTCTCCCCCAAGAACCGGGTCGCCTTCCTGCACCGGGTCTCCGACCTGCTGGACGAGGAGAGCCCCATCCCCATCGGCCGCACCCTCGTCAGCCTCAAGGTCCGCCGCGCCGCCGCCGAGCTCTGGCGCCGGCGGCTGCCCAGCTTCCTGGCGCCCTGAGGCGCCGCACCCGTCGTGTTTGCGAAAGTTGGCATGCCGTTGTCTTTCGCATATTCCGAAATATGGGGCAAGGTCCATGTTTCGGGAATTAGCAGGCGACCCGGCGGCCCGTCTTTCGGATAATCGCCGAATGGCCGGCAGGACCACCACCGAGGCCGCCAATCACCTGCGCGCCTGGCGCGAGGAGTTCGGACTCAAGCAGACCGAGCTCGCCCAGCGGATGGGCGTCCATTCCAGCGTCGTCAGCGAGCTCGAGTCGGGCAGGAAGCAGCTTTCCGACAAGTGGCTGCGCCGCATCGCCCCAGCGCTCGGCATCCAGCCCGGCTTCCTGCTCTTCGACCCCCAGGACGCCAACATGGAGATCGTCCGCGCCGCCATGGACGTCGACCCTGCCCAGCGCCAGCACGCCGTGGAGATCCTGAAGACCTTCCGCCGGCGGGGGGGCTGAGGGCTCGGCGCCTCGCAATCCGCCTCGATCCGCGCATCCGGGCGAAAGCCGGGGCCCGGGCGCGACTTTGCAACGTCCGCCCTGCCTGGGGGAGCGGCCCCTTCGTCGTCAGCGCCCCGACGGGGCCGGCCAGCGCGCTCCGCCCGAATTCCTGCCTGGGTCCGGCTTTGGCCGGGATGAGCGCGATCTGGAGACCGGAACGTGAATGCGGGTGATTCGCGAAGTTTCGGACTGCCGCTGAGAGCCGCGCGCAATTTTTCCGTATTTCCGAAATTCCTCCCTTGCTTGATATTTCCGTTTATGCGAAATATTGCCGGGCACCCACGGGGGAGCCGCCATGGCCTTCGACAGCACGCCCAGCGCCCCCGCCCCGCCCCACGCCCGGGAGAAGCCGCCCTGGGCCGACTGCGGCGACGTGCGCGATCCCGACTTCGGGCGGCTCTTCGCGGTCCCGGGCGCCGGCCCGGACGTGCTCGTGCTCTATTTCGACCGCGCCCTCACCCGCCATGCGGCCACCGCCTTCGAGGCCGCCCGGGTGGGCGCCGAGCTCGTCCTGCACGGGCGCCGGTTCGATGTGGTGCGGCTCGTGGCGGAGCGGCGCTGATGGACGCCCTCCCCTTCTCGCCCCGCTACCGGCACATCGGCGGCTCGATCGTCTCGGCCAGCGGCGCGTCCATCTCGCTGGCCGCCGCGCGCCTGGGCCGAGGTCTGGGGGCGGGCCGCCATCGAGGCGGCGGCGGCCGGCTGCCGCGACCTCGCCGGCGTCTGCGCCCGCGACGCGCTCGCCCTCTCCACCGCCGCCGAGGCGTGCGCCCGCTGGCGCAAGGCCGCCGGCTGGCGCAATCCTGCCGCCGCCGACGCGTCCGCCGCCCAGCCGCCGGCGGCCGCGCCGTCCGGACCTAGCGCATGACGCCCTCCGATCCCCTGCGCGAGGCGCGCGCCGGACGCCTCCTCGCCCGCCTGGCCCTCACCGGCCTGGTGGTCATTCCCGTCTGCCTGGTGATCGCGCTGCTGGCGTTCCTGGGGAGCTGGGAGCTGCGGCCCGGCCCCCCGCCCGCCAGCCCGGCCGCCGGCGCGCCCCTGGCCCTGCGGGGCGAGGCGGCCGAGGCGCCGCCCGCAGCCGCAGGCGTCCCGCAACCCGGCGCGGCTTCCCGCATTCCTTTGCCGGGGGGCTTCAGGGGGAAGCCCGATGCGGCGCCTTCAAATCCATATCGACGACCGGCGCCGGGCGCGCCCGAGGGTCCTGACGGTGAAGGTCCCGAGCGAGGCTGAGGCGCGGCGCCTGGCCGAGCAGCTGTTCGCCAGGTCGGAGGACCACCTGGGCGTCGAGGTCTGCGAGGAAGGGCGCCGGCTCTTCGGCCTCGGCACGCTCGCCAACCGCACCGTCTGCGCCCTGCAGCGCCCGGCCCCGGCCGCCGCCTGAGCGGTTGGCCCCCGCCCTAGCTGAACACCGCCGGGTCGTGACCCCTGGGCGAGGGGCCGTAGCGGTTCTCCCCGCGCGGGCCGTCCAGGAAGCCCAGCTCCACCAGCACCCAGAGGCTCACGAACGGGAGCAGCCCCAGGAGCAGGAACCAGCCGCTCTTGCCCCGGTCGTGGCAGCGTTTGACGTCGATCGCCAGGCAGCTCCAGAGCACCGGGATGTCGATGGCCAGCACGCCCAGGCTGAAGAGGCCCAGGAGCGGCAGGCGCGCCGGCGGATCGGCTCTCATCACCGCCAGATCGCCGGCCACGATCAGCACCAGGAGGCTCAGGGCGGCGAGCCGCGCGAGCCAGTAGTGCGAGCGCGGGGCGCGGCCGTGAAAGCTGAAGAGCAAGGTCATCAGGCCGCCTCCCGCGCGCGGCGCGGCGCCAGGCGGGGGAGCGCGCGGCGGCGAGGGCCCGCGCCTCGGCGAGGGCGCGGTTGCGGCCGGCCAGGCGGGCGCGGCGCCGGTGCGCCGTCCGAAGGTCGAAGACATGGGGCCCCCTCGCGTTTGCGGCCATCATCGCCGGGACGCGTTTCGCAAGCGTGAACCGGCCCGATCGCCCCGCAACCTTCGCCGCCGCCGCCCGTTCCGTCACCCGAAGCGTCAGCGGAGGCTCCCCATGCGCCGCGCCCTCCTCGCCCTGGCCCTCGCCGCCCTGGCCCTCGCCGCCCCAGCCCTCGCCGCCCTGGCCGGCGGGGCGTCGGCGGGCGACATCGTGGTCACCGCGCCGCGCGACTTCGCCGAGGTGAAGATCGTCACCTGCCGCGACCGCGACGACCTCCTCGACCAGTGCTCGGTGGTGTTCGACAGCCCCATGACCGAGGACCAGACCTACCGGAGCAACACCGGGCGCCTCTGCTACAAGCACGAGGTCACCCCCGGCGACATCGCCAGCGGCTGGGAGAAGGGCTGGCGCTGCCTGGAAAACCCCACCCCCGCCCCCCTCCGCGCCACCATGGACGCCCCGGCGAAGTGAGGATCCGCCCCCGCGGCGGGGCGGAGGGGCGTCCGGGAGGCGGCGGATCGCGCAGCGCGAGAGAGGAGACGCGACGATGCGGGCGGGCTAGCTTCGCCGCATGCGGTCCAGCTCCGAGGTTCACCGGCGCGCCCGCCGGCTGCGGCGCGAGATGTCGCCGCCGGAGGTGCTGCTCTGGGTGCGCCTGCGCCAGCTCCGAGGCCAGGCGCCGACCTTTCGCCGCCAGCACCCCGTCGGCCCCTACGTCGCCGACTTCTTCTGCGCTGCGGCGCGCCTGGTCGTCGAGGTCGACGGGGCGTCCCACACGGAGGATACGGCGCTCGAGCGCGACCGCCGCCGCGACGCCTACATGGTGCGGCTGGGCTATCGGCTCCTGTGCGTCCCTGCCGGCGAGGTCATGCGCGACCCGGACGAGGCGGCCCAGGGGATCGTCCAGGCGGCCCTGGCCCTGGCGATCGAAGGCTGAAAGCCCAGCGCCCCAGCGCCCCCTCCGTCTCGTCGCACCAGCGTGCGCCGATCCACCTCCCCCGCTCCGCGGGGGAGGAGCAAGAGGCGGCGTCGCTTGCTTCTCCTTCCCCGCGCGCGGGGAAGGGGGACCGGCCGGCGACAGCCGGACGGTGGAAGGGGCGCAGCGTCCCCTCCGCCCCGCCCGCTGCGCCCCTCCGTCTCGTCGCACCAGCGTGCGCCGATCCACCTCCCCCGCTCCGCGGGGGAGGAGCAAGGGGCGCGGGGGCGCCCGATCATCCCGCCCCGTGGAAGACCAGGAAGGCGCCGCCGGCGATGAGGGCGAAGCCGGCCGTCTGGGTGAGGCTCACCTTCTGGCCGAGGTAGAGGAACGAGAACACCACGAACACCGCGAGGGTGACCACCTCCTGGATCGCCTTCAGCTCGGCGGCCGAATAGACCGCGCTCCCCCAACGGTTGGCCGGCACGGCCAGGCAGTATTCGAAGAAGGCGATCCCCCAGCTCGCCAGGATCACCAGCCAGAGCGGCCGGTCCTTGAACTTCAGGTGCCAGTACCAGGCGGTGGTCATGAAGCCGTTGGAGGCGACGAGCAGGACGATCGGCGCGAGGCGGGCGAGGGCGTTGGGCATCGGCCGCTGATCCGCGCGGCGGCGGGCTGGGTCAAGGGCGTAACCCCTCACCCTCCCGCCCTGCGAAGGCTCAGGTCCGGTCGCCGCGCGGCCGCCGCAGGGTGAAGGTCTCGAAGGGCCTCAGCGCCCCGCCGGTCCCCACCACGTCGTAGTAGGTGGCCTCGATGGTGGTGAAGCCCCCCGGCGCGCCGGGCTCCACCGTGAAGGCCGCGAAGCCGTAGGCGTGGGCGACGTTGCGCGCCGCCGACCAGGGGGCGGGCTCGGTGATGTAGACCGGCGCGCGCTTGCCGTTCGGCCCCGGCGCGCCGACGCCGGTGATCACCCGGCACTGCGGCGGATCGAAGAGGACGCCGTTGGTGGGGTTCGAGGTCCCGCCGCTGCCGATCACCAGGTGCACGGCGCCGGCCGTGGTGTCGACGACGCCGGCGGCGGGCGCGGCGATCGGGGTCAAGGTGGCGTTGGCCTCGGCCCCACGGATCGGGTGGCTGCGCTCGTAGTGGTGCTCGTGGCCGCAGAGCACCAGGTCGACCCCGTGGCGGTCGAAGAGCGGGCCCCATTCCTCGCGGATGCCGAGATCGGCGCCGTTGGCCTTCTCGGCGGTGGAGACGGCCACCTGGTGCATGCAGACCACGATCCAGTCGATGCTCCTGTCGGCGCGGGCGGCGGCCAGCTCGGCCTCCAGCCAGGCCTTCTGCGCCCCCTTCGAGTAGCCGCGCACGTAGCTGTCGCCGCCGTCCTGGTGGCAGACGTCGTCGTTGGCCAGGCTGATCACCCGCACGCTCCCGGCGGTGAAGGCGTACCAGAGCCCCCGCGTCAGCTCGGTCTGCCCGGGCGCCGGCGGGGTCTCGAAGTAGGTCTGGTAGGCGCCATAGCCGATCGGTCCGTTGCCGAGCTCGTTCTCGTGGTTGCCGGCCGAGGGCATCCAGGGGCGGTTGGCGGCGCTCCTGCTGTTGTTGTCCCAGAAGTCCCACCAGGCGCGCACCCGGTCCTCGGCGAGGTTGGCGTAGCAGAGGTCGCCGTTGAAGAGGTGGAAGAGCGGTTGCAGCCGCTCCACCCCGGCGGTGGTGTCGGCGGCGAAGGGCGAGCCCAGGTGGTCGCTGACGAAGGGCGGATAGGGCATGGCCGCGCCCGGCGGCGCCAGGCGGCGCCCGAGCGTCGGGGTCGACTGGTCGCCGAAGCTGGTGAAGGTGAAGCGCGCGCGCCCCCTGGGCGCGGTGCGGAAGCTCGCGAACGCCGCCGCCGCCCCCTCGTGCAGCGCGCCGTAGAGATAGGCTGTGTCGGGGCTGAGGCCGCCGAGCCGGGCGTGGTGGGCGTAGACGGTCTTGCCGGACTTGGCGTCCACGTAGGTCCGGGTCGCCGCCTCGGCCATGCGGTCCAGGCGCCCGTCGGGCCGCCCCAGCAGCACCCGCGGCCGCCGGACGGGCTCCAGGGTGTGCCAGGAGGCGACCATCTGCGTCGCGGCGTCCGCCCCGAACTGCAGGTGCAGCCCGGCCACCGGCGGCGCGGGCCCGCCCGGCCCCTCGCCCGCCGCCGCCTCGGCCCCCGGCAGCGAGGCCGCCAGCGCCCCCGCGCCGGCCGCCTCCAGCAGCCTGCGCCGGCTGAGCTCCAGATCCCATTCCCCGCTCATCTCGCCTCGACCATCCGCGCGCGCCCACGCCCTAGTGTGGTGAATTTGAAGTTCGCTCGATTGACGGGGCGGGCGCCGAAGCGAACTTAAAATTCGTAAACCACACTAGATTCAAAGCTTTGCTAGTGTTCTTGTCGAGTCCGAGTTCGCTCGGCGCCCGTCCCATCCACTGGCGAACTTCGGACTCGGGACACTAGCTAGCGGACTTGCGCGACAGTTCCACGAGGGCCGCCCGCTTCGACGGGGGCCTACGCCCCGCGGCGGATCAGATCCGCGCCCTTCTCGGCCACCATCATCACCGCCGCGGCGGTGTTGCCGGAGACCATGGCGGGCATCACCGAAGCGTCGACCACCCGCAGGCCCTGGGTCCCGCGCACCTTGAGCTGCGGGTCCACCACCGCCGCCGGTCCGGTCCCCATGCTGCAGGCGCCGAGCGCGTGGTAGATGGTCTGGCCGTTGCGGCGGGCGAAATCCAGCCACTCGTCGTCGGTGCGAACCCCGGGGCCCGGGCTCATCTCGAAGGCCCGGTAGGGGTCCATGGCCGGCTGCTCGACGATCCGGCGGGCGATCTTCATGCCCTCCACCAGGGCGCGCCGGTCCTCTGCGGCGGAAAGGAAGTTCGGCCGGATGGCGGGCGGGCCGGCCGGGTCGTCCGGACGGATGTGGATCGTGCCCACCGACTCCGGCCGCAGGCCCGTCACCCCGACGGTCATGCCCGGCGCCCGGTCCAGCCGCCGGTCGGCGGCGTTGGCGTAGCTGGCGTGCATGAAGAAGTACTGGACGTCGGGGCCGATGGCCTCGGGCCGGGTCTTGACGAAGCCGTGCGCCAGCCCGGTGGCCAGCGACAGGATGCCCTTGCCGGTGGCGAAGTACTGGGCCACCGCCAGCGCCAGGCGCCAGCCCCGGCTCTGCTCGTTGAGGGTGATGGGCCGCGTCACCCGCCAGTTCATCCGGGTGCAGAAGTGGTCGATGTAGTTGGCGCCGACGCCCGGCAGGGCCTGGCGCACCGCGATCCCCGCCGCGCCCAGCACCGCCGGATCGCCGATCCCGGCGAGCTCCAGCAGCTGCGGGCTCTGCACCGCGCCGGCCGCCAGGATCACCTCGCCCCGCGCCGCCACGGCCTCTTGCGTCCCGTCGGCGCGGCGGTAGGCGACGCCGCTCGCGCGCCGGCCGTCGAAGGTGAGGCCGGTCACGGTCGCGCCGGTGCGCACCGCCAGGTTCGGCCGGCCCATGGCGCCCTTCAGGTAGGCCCGGTAGGCGCTGTGCCGGCGCCCGCCGCTCTGGTTCACCTGGTAGTAGCCGAAGCCCTCCTGGTCGGCGCCATTGTAGTCGGGGTTGCGCCGGAAACCGGCCTCGGCGGCGGCGGCGATGAAGGCCTCGGCCAGAACGGGACGCTCGCCCACCCGCACGATCCGCATGGGCCCGTCGGCGCCGCGCAGCTCGCTCGCGCCGTCCTCGAAGGCTTCCATCTTCTTGAAGTAGGGAAGCACCTCGTCCCAGCTCCAGCCCAGGTTCCCCATCTGGGACCAGCGGTCGTAGTCGTGCGGCTGGCCGCGCACGAAGATCATGCCGTTGATCAGGCTGGAGCCGCCCAGCCCCTTGCCGCGCGGGATGACGATCGAGCGGCCGTAGACGTTGTCCTCGGGCTCGGTGACGAAGCGCCAGTTGAAGCGGTCGTTGGTGAGCAGCTTGCCGAACCCGGCCGGGATGTGGACCCAGAGGCTGTCGTCGCGCCCGCCCGCCTCCAGCAGCAGCACCGTGCGCCCGCCGTCCTCGCTCAGCCGGGCGGCGAGGATGCAGCCGGCGCTGCCGCCGCCGACGATGACGTAGTCGAAGCTCTCCAAGGGCCCCCTCCCCTCAGTCCCCGAATATCTTGCCGGGATTGAAGCGCCCCTGCGGATCCACCTGGCGCTTGACCGAGCGGGCGAGGGCGACCTCCTCGGGCGGCGCGACCCGCGCCCACTCGGCGACACGGTACTGGCCGAGGCCATGCTCGGCCGAGATGCTGCCGCCCATGGCCGTCACCACGTCGTGCACCAGGCGGTTGATGCGGCCCACGTCGTGCGCCTGGCCCAGGAGGACGTTGTAGTGGATGTTGCCGTCGCCCAGGTGGCCGAAGGCGTTGACCCGCGGCGGCGAGGGCTCGCCCGCCAGCGCCCGGTCGGCGGCCGCGAGGAACGCGGGCGCGGCGCTCACCGGCACGGAGACGTCGTGCTTGGCGCTGGGCCCGGCGCGCAGCTCCGCCTCTGGGAGGTGCTCGCGCAGCGACCATAGGGCGGCCCGCTGCGCCTCGGACTGGGCCAGCACCGCGTCGTGGGCGATCCCCTGCTCGAGCGCCGCCGCCAGCACCGCCTCGGCGGCCTCGGCCAGGCCCGGCAGCGAGGAGGCGAACTCCGTCAGCACCAGCCAGCCGCCGCCGGCCTCGATCGGGGCGGCGCGGCCGAGCTCGGTGGCCAGCAGCTCCACCGAGGTGGGCGACATCAGCTCGAACATGGAGATCTGGTCGCCGATCTCGCGCTGGGCCAGCGCCAGCAGCTCTAGCGCCGCCGCCGGGCTCTCCACCGCCAGGAGGCTGGTGACCTGGTGGCGGGGCAGCGGGACCAGCCGCAGGACGGCGGCGGTGACCACGCCCAGCGTGCCCTCGGCGCCGATGAAGAGCTGCTTCCAGTCGTAACCGGCGTTGTTCTTGCGCAGCCGCCGGAGGCCCCGGACGATCTGGCCGTCGGCCAGCACCACCTCCAGCCCCAGCACCTGGGCGCGGGTCATGCCGTAGCGCAGCACGTTGACGCCGCCGGCGTTGGTGGAGACGACCCCGCCCACCGTGGCGCTGCCCTCGGCGGCGAAGCTGATGGGCAGCAGGCAGCCCTCGGCCTTGGCCCGCTCCTGCGCCGTCTGCAGGACGCAGCCGGCCTCCGCCTCCAGGGCGAGGCCCACCGGATCGCAGGCGCGGATGGCGCGCATGCGCTCCAGCGAAAGCAGCAGCTGGCGCCCGGCGGGCAGCGGCACGGCGCCGGCCGAAAGGCCCGTGTTGCCGCCCTGGGGAACGATGGGGACCCCGGCCTCGGCGGCCAGGCGCACCACCTTGGCGACCTCGCCCGTGGAGGCCGGCCGCGCCACGCAGAGCGCCTCGCCGGTCACCGAGCGCTTCCAGTCGGTGAGGTAGCGGGCCATGCCCGCCGCGTCGGCGATCACCCCCTGGGGACCCAGAGCCTTCTCCAGCCGCTCGGCGAGGCTCATCGGGGCGCTCCCATGAAGTCGGCCATCAGCTCGATCTGGCAGTCGAGCATCGGCGCGCCCGGGCAGATGCGGCAGCCGCGCGCCTGCGCCGCCGCCAGCAGGGGCGTCACCGACGGCTTCATGATCACCTCGGCGACGATCTGGCCGGGCGTCAGGCGCTCGGCGCCCAGCGGCAGGGCGTCGTCCGCCCGCAGGCCGAGCGAGGTGGCGTTCACCACCAGGTCGCAGCCGGAGGGATCGCTGGTCGCCACCGTCACGGGCAGCCCGTGGCCGGCCCGCCGCAGGCGCTCGGCGATCTCCAGCGCCTTGTCCGGCGTCCGGTTCCAGATGCGCAAGGCGCGCACGCCGGCCTCGGCCAGGGCGAAGGCGATGGCCTTGGCCGCGCCCCCCGCGCCGGCCAGAAACACCTCGCGCCCCTCCGGCTCGACGCCCTCGCGCTGCAGGCCGCGCACGAAGCCGACGCCGTCCAGCATCTCGCCCTCGATCCGGCCGTCCGGGGTGCGGCGGAAGGCGTTGGCGGCGCCCACGGCCCGCGCCCGGTCGCTCGCCGCATCGCAGAGCCCCAGCATGGCGCTCTTGTGCGGCACCGTGGCGATGAAGCCGCCGAGGTTGGCCACGCCGCGCAGCACGCCCACCGCCGAAGCCAGCATCGGCGCCGGCACGTGCATCGGCACCATCACCGCGTCCGCGCCCCGCCCAGCCATCAGGGCGTTGAACAGCTCGGGGGTGCGGACCTGGAGGATCGGGTCTCCGAGGATCGCGTAGAGGCGCGTGTGGCCGGTGATCGCCGCCAAGGGGGGATCAGGCGCGGGTGTAGGCGGTCTTCACCACCGTGTAGAACTCGCGGGCGTAGGCGCCCTGCTCGCGCGGGCCGTAGGACGAGCCTTTGCGCCCGCCGAACGGCACGTGGTAGTCGACCCCGGCGGTGGGCAGGTTGACCATCACCATGCCGGCGCTCGACTTCTTCTTGAAGTCGCTCGCGTGCTTCAGCGATGTGGTGCAGACGCCCGAGCTCAGGCCGAACTCGGTGTCGTTGGCGGTGGCCAGCGCCTCGTCGTAATCACGCACCCGGATCACGCTGGCCACGGGGCCGAAGATCTCCTCGCGGTTCACCCGCATGGCGTTGTGGGTCTCGGTGAGCAGCGCCGGGGCCATGAAGTGGCCGCGGGTCTTGCCCTCGACGAGGTCGCCGCCGCTCACCGCAGCGCCTTCCTTGCGGGCCAGCGCCACGTAGTCGAGGTTCTGGCGCAGCTGGCTCTCGTCCACCACCGGCCCGATCTGGGTCTCGGGGTCCAGCGGGTCGCCCACCCTGAGCGCCGCCATGCGCGCCTGCATCGCCGCCACGAAGCGGTCGTGGATCCCTTCCTGCACGATGAGCCGCGAGGAGGCGGTGCAGCGTTGGCCGGTGCTGAAGAAGGCGCCGTTGATGGCGCACTCCACCGCGACGTCGAGGTCGGCGTCGTCGAGCACCACCAGCGGGTTCTTGCCGCCCATCTCCAGCTGCACCTTGGCCCCGCGCGCCACCAGCTCGCCGGCGAGGCGGCGGCCGGTTTCCGTCGAGCCCGTGAAGCTCACCGCCCGCACGTGGCGCGAGCTCACGATCGCCTGGCCGACCCGCGAGCCGGGGCCGCAGACGAGGTTGAACACCCCCGCCGGCAGGCCGGAGCGCGAGATGATCTCCGCCAGCGCCCAGCCCGAGGCCGGAACCAGGTCGGCCGGCTTGAAGACCACGCAGTTCCCGTAGGCGAGCGCCGGGGCGATCTTCCAGGCCGGGATGGCGATCGGGAAGTTCCACGGCGTGATGAGTCCCACCACGCCTTCCGGCTCGCGGTAGATCTCCACGTCGACGCCCGGCCGGGTGGAGGCCAGCCGCTCGCCGCCGAGGCGCAGGGCTTCGCCGGCGAAGAACTTGAACACCCGGCCGGCGCGGACCACCTCGCCGGTGGCCTCGGCGAGCGTCTTGCCTTCCTCGCGGGCCAGCAACCGGCCGAGCTCGTCGCTGCGCGCCAAGAGCTCGCTCCCCACCCGGTCCAGGCAGTCGAAGCGCAGCTCCGGGCTCGCCGCCGCCCAGCCAGGCCAGGCCTGCGCGGCCGCCTCGATCGCCCGCTCGGTCTGGGCAACGTCGGCCGAGGCGTAGAGGCCGACGGTCTCCGAAAGGTTGGCGGGATTGACGTCGGTGTTGACCGCGATCCCGTCGGCCCATTCGCCGGCGATGTAGTTCTGATGCAGCATCGGGCCCTTCTGGCTTCGGCGGCCGGGCGAAGATGGAGCGAGCTCCAAATTCGCCGCCGGAACGGGCTTCTATCAGGTCGGCGGCCCCCCACAAGGCGCGGGCTGGGCTTCCGAGCGGACGACGCCGTAACCCCTCACCCTCCCCTGCCCCAAAGCCTCAGGGCGCCACGCCCAGCAGGTCCAACGTCCCGAGGTCCACGGTGGCCAAGGCGAAGCGGGTGGCGGCGGCGGTGTTGTTGGCCTCGGTCTGGAAGGCCGAGCTGTTGAGCATGAAGGTGCAGAGCCCCCAGATCACGCTGCGCCGGTAGGCGTCCCACGCGTCCTCGAAGCGCGGCGCGGCGATCCCGAGGTTGGAGAGGCAGGTGAGGTAGTGCTGCAGCAGCGCCCCTTCCCACTTGCGCCGGTTGAGCACGTCGAGGGCCGCGCACATGAAGTAGCTGACGTCGATGCACCAGGGGCCGACATAGGGCTGCCAGTCCAGGAAGCCGGGCGTGCCG
>JAFBAO010000021.1 GCA_019247715.1 Caulobacteraceae bacterium | reverse complement strand
GCCTTCGTCACCGCCTACAACTTCGCCAAGCACCTGAAGGCCCTGCGGTGGCGAACGCCCTACCAGGTGATCTGCGATGCCTGGACCAAAGACCGATCAATCTTCAAGATCGATCCGCACCAGCTCATTCCGGGACCACACACCTAGCGCCCAAGCCTTACGCTCCGCCTAATCGGCCCTTAGGCCGACGCAAACGGCCGCCGGATCGCTCCGGCGGCCGTGCTTAACGATCCGTTCACCCCGGCCTTCAAGGCCGGTCCGAGCCTACTCGACGATCTTGGTCACCACGCCCGAGCCCACCGTGCGGCCGCCCTCACGGATGGCGAAGCGGAGCTTCTCCTCCATGGCGATCGGGGTGATCAGCTCGACGTTCAGCTCGGCGTTGTCGCCGGGCATGATCATCTCCACGCCCTCTTTCAGGTGGATCACGCCGGTGACGTCGGTGGTGCGGAAGTAGAACTGCGGCCGGTAGTTGCTGAAGAACGGGGTGTGACGCCCGCCCTCCTCCTTGGTGAGGATATAGGCCTCGGCCACGAACTTGGTGTGCGGGGTGATGGAGCCCGGCTTGCAGAGCACCTGACCGCGCTCCACGTCCTCGCGCTTGGTGCCACGCAGCAGCACGCCGACGTTGTCGCCCGCCTCGCCCTGGTCGAGCAGCTTGCGGAACATCTCGACGCCGGTGCAGACGGTCTTCTGGGTGGGACGCAGGCCGACGATCTCGACCTCCTCGCCCACCTTGATCACCCCGCGGTCGATCCGGCCGGTGACCACGGTGCCGCGGCCGGAGATGGAGAACACGTCTTCCACCGCCATCATGAACGGCTGGTCCTTGGCGCGGGCCGGCTGCGGGATGTACTCGTCCACTGCGTTCATCAGGGCGGCGATCGACTTCTCGCCGATCTCCGGATCGCGGCCCTCCAGCGCCGCCAGCGCCGAGCCGCGGATGATCGGGATGTCGTCGCCCGGAAACTCGTAGGCGGAGAGCAGCTCGCGCATCTCCATCTCCACCAGCTCCAGCAGCTCCTCGTCGTCCACCATGTCGACCTTGTTCAGGTAGACCACCAGGGCAGGCACGCCGACCTGGCGGGCCAGCACGATGTGCTCGCGGGTCTGGGGCATGGGGCCGTCGGCGGCGGAGACCACCAGGATGGCGCCGTCCATCTGCGCCGCGCCGGTGATCATGTTCTTCACGTAGTCGGCGTGCCCGGGGCAGTCCACGTGGGCGTAGTGCCGGTTGGCGGTCTCGTATTCCACGTGGGCGGTGTTGATGGTGATGCCGCGGGCCTTTTCCTCCGGCGCCGCGTCGATGTCAGCGTAGGCCTTGGCCGTCGCGCCGCCCGCCTTAGACAGGACCAGGGTGATCGCCGCCGTCAGCGTCGTCTTGCCGTGGTCGACGTGACCGATGGTGCCGATGTTGCAGTGCGGCTTGGTGCGCGAAAACTTTTCCTTGGCCATTCTATCAAGCTCCAGCCGTTCGAAGGCTACTCGTTGGGGTTGGCGTGTTTAGGTGACGCTGGCGCGCCTTTTCAAGCGTATTTCTTAACCACCTCGTCGGCGACCGCCTGGGGCACCGGGTCGTAGTGGTCGTACTCCATGTGGAAATTGGCCCGGCCCTGGGTCATCGAGCGCAGGCTGTTCACATAACCGAACATGTTGGCCAGCGGCACCATGGCGATGATCGCCTGGGCGTTGCCCCGCTGTTCGGAGCCCTGGATGTGGCCGCGCCGCGAGTTGAGGTCGCCGATCACGTCGCCGACGTAGTCCTCGGGCGTGGTCACCTCGACCTTCATGATCGGCTCCAAGAGCTTCGGCTGGGCCTTGTCGCGCAACTCGCGGAACGCCGCGCGCGAGGCGATCTCGAAGGCGAGCACGCTGGAGTCGACGTCGTGGTAGGCCCCGTCGATCAGCGTCGCCTTGAAGTCGATCACCGGGAAGCCGGCCAAGAGGCCGTTGTCCTTGGCGCTCTCCAGGCCCTTCTCGACCCCGGGGATGTACTCCTTGGGCACCGAGCCGCCGACGACCTTGCTGTCGAACGCATAGCCCGAACCGGCCTCGGTAGGTTCGAAAACAAGCTTGATGCGGGCGAACTGGCCCGAGCCGCCGGTCTGCTTCTTGTGGGTGTAGTCGATCTCCGTCCGACGCCCGAGGGTCTCGCGGTAAGCCACCTGCGGCTGGCCGATGTTCGCCTCGACCTTGTAGGTGCGCTTCAGGATGTCGACCTTGATGTCCAGGTGCAGCTCGCCCATCCCCTTCAGGATGGTCTGGCCCGACTCCTGGTCGGTGGAGACCCGGAAGGTCGGATCCTCGGCGGCCAGCTTCTGCAGGGCCACGCCCAGCTTCTCCTGGTCGGCCTTGGACTTGGGCTCGATGGCGATCTCGATCACCGGATCGGGGAAGTCCATCTTCTCGAGGATCACCGGCGACTTGCTGGGATCGCACAGGGTGTCCCCGGTGCGGGTGTCCTTCAGGCCCGCCAGGGCGACGATGTCGCCGGCGTAGGCTTCCTTGATGTCCTCGCGGTTGTTCGAGTGCATCAGCAGCATCCGCCCCACCCGCTCGCGCCGGTCGCGCGAGGAGTTGATGAGCCCCATGCCGCTTTCCAGCTTGCCGGAATAGATCCGGCAGAAGGTGAGCGTGCCCACGTAGGCGTCGTCCATGATCTTGAACGCCAGCACCGACAGGGGCTCGTCGTCGGACGCCCGACGCTCCACCGGCTGCTCGGTCTTGTAGTCGATGCCCTGGGTCGGCGGGATGTCCACGGGCGAAGGCAGGTAGTCCACCACCGCGTCCAGCAGCGGCTGCACGCCCTTGTTCTTGAACGCCGAGCCGCAGAGGATCGGATAGAAGGCGCCCGTCAGCACCGCGATGCGCAGGCACTTCTTCAGCGTCTCTTCGGTGACTTCCTCGCCGTTGAGGTAGGCCTCCATGGCCGCGTCGTCGAGCTCGACGGCGTTCTCGACCATGAAGTGACGGGCCTCCTCGGCCTTGTCCTTGAGATCCGCCGGGATCTCCTCGTCGCGGTAGCGGGCGCCCAGGGCCTCGTTGTCCCAGACCACCGCCTTCATCCGTACGAGGTCGATGAGGCCCTTGAACGAGGATTCCGACCCGATCGGCAGCTGGATCGGCACCGCCTTGACGCCCAGCCGGTCGCGGATGGATTCGACGCAGGCGTCGAAGTCCGCGCCGATCTTGTCCATCTTGTTGACGAACACGATGCGGGGGACGTTGTAGCGGTCGGCCTGGCGCCAGACCGTCTCGGTCTGGGGCTCGACCCCCTGGTTGCCGTCCAGCACCGCCACGGCGCCGTCCAGCACCCGGAGCGAGCGCTCCACCTCGATGGTGAAGTCCACGTGCCCGGGGGTGTCGATGATGTTGAGCCGCTTGTTGTTCCAGAAGGCGGTGGTGGCCGCGGAGGTGATGGTGATCCCCCGCTCCTGCTCCTGCTCCATCCAGTCCATGGTGGCCGCGCCGTCATGGACTTCGCCGATCTTGTGGCTCTTGCCGGTGTAGTAGAGGATCCGCTCCGTCGTCGTTGTTTTTCCAGCATCAATGTGCGCCATGATGCCGAAGTTGCGGTAGTCCTCGATCTTGTGGGTGCGGGGCATGGAAGGGGCTCTGCCGTATCCGTCGATGGGGGGTGAACGAACGGCGCGGGCGGTTTAGCTCAAACCGCCCGCGCGTGAAAGGGTATGGCTAGTGGGGCGTCCTATATGGGGCTCACCAGCGGTAATGCGAGAAGGCGCGGTTGGCTTCCGCCATCTTGTGGGTGTCCTCACGCTTCTTCACGGCCGCGCCGCGGTTGTTGGAAGCGTCAAGCAATTCCCCTGCCAGCTTCTCGGTCATGGTGTTTTCGCCGCGGTTGCGGGCGGCCGTCACCAGCCAGCGGATGGCCAGCGCCCGGCGCCGCTCGGGGCGCACCTCCACCGGCACCTGATAGGTGGCCCCGCCGACCCGCCGCGAGCGCACCTCCACCGAGGGGGCGACGTTGTCGAGGGCGGCGTGGAAGGCCTCCAGGGGCCCCACGTCCCGGCGCTTGGTCTCGATGATGTCGAAGGCGCCGTAGATGATGTTCTCGGCGACGGCCTTCTTGCCCTCGTACATCACGTAATTCATGAACTTGGTGACGACGATGTCGCCGTACTTGGGGTCAGGGAGGACCTTGCGGGTCTCGGCTCGGCGGCGGCGCGACATGGGCTTTCTACCTTATTTGGGACGCTTGGCGCCGTAGAGGGAGCGGCGCTGGCGGCGGTCCTTGACCCCTTGGGTGTCCAGCACGCCGCGCAGGATGTGGTAGCGCACCCCGGGCAGGTCCTTCACGCGGCCGCCGCGGACCAGCACCACCGAGTGCTCCTGCAGATTGTGGCCCTCGCCGGGGATGTAGCACACCGCCTCGATGCCGGAGGTCAGGCGCACCTTGGCCACCTTCCGCAGGGCCGAGTTCGGCTTCTTCGGCGTCACCGTATAGACGCGGGTGCAGACACCCCGGCGCTGCGGCGAGCCCTTCAGGGCCGGCACCTTGTTACGCGCCACCTTGGAGACGCGCGGCTTGCGGATCAGTTGGTTGACGGTGGGCATCAAGACTCTTCGGTTTTGAATCGAGACGCATGCAGAAACGGCCCGATAAACACGAAACGGCGCCGAAGCGGCCCAAGGGGCTCCGGCGCGTCGAGCGGCCCGCGGGGCGGACCTCCGGTTCATCGGGACCGGCTCTCGCGCGGCCTCGAAGGAGGGCGCTAGATAAGCGCCAAGCCCGATTCAGTCAACGGCGTCGTGGGGGCGTCGTCGGGCGAGCCGGGAGCCTCAAAATGGACATCTATCATGTCTGGTGCGACCTGAAGCCCGGGGTCGGCGACCTCGGCTTCAGCGAGAGCGTCGCCGCCTACATGGGAGCGCTCGAGGCCGAGGGCCTGGTCGAGGGCTGGCGGCTTACCCGCCGCAAGCTGGGCCTGGCGCCGCCGGGCTTGGGCGAGTTCCACCTGATGATCGAGACGAAGAACCTGGCGCAGCTCGACGAGGCTTTCCGGAGGGTCTCCGACCGCACCGAGCCGCTCGAGGGAGTCCACTTCGCGGTGAACTCCCTCGTAGCGAACCCCGTCTTCGCCCTTTACCGGGACTTCCCCGACCCCTACCGGCGCACCGGCGAGGAGCGGTTCTGAGCGCCCGAAGACGTCGGCGCCCGCTCAGCGAGGCGGCATGCGGATGGCGCCGTCGAGGCGGACGACCTGGCCGTTGAAGTAGTTGTTCCGCAGCATGGTGAGCGCCAGGTCGGCGAACTCCTCGGGTCGGCCGAGCCGGCGGGGAAACGGCACCGAGGCGTTCAGAGCCTCCCAGACCTTCGGGTTGCGCTCGCGCACCGCCAGCATCGGCGGGGTGGCCATGATTCCGGGCAGGATGGTGTTGACCCGGATCCCCTCGCTGGAGAGGTCGCGGGCGATGGTCAGGGTCATGCCGGCGATGGCGGCCTTGGCGGCCGAATAGGCCACCTGTCCGATCTGGCCGTCCTGGGCGGCGACCGAGCCGGTGTTGACGATGGCGCCCCGGTCTCCGTCCTCGCTGAGCGGCTCGAGGGTCAGCATGCCGGCGGCCGCGGCGGTGATGCAGCGGAAGGTGCCCACGGTGTTGAGGCCGATGGTGCGCTCGAAGTGGTCGGCCGTGTGGCGGACGATCTCGCCGCTCTCGCGGTTGCGCGAGATGGTCTTGCCGCCGCCGCCGCCCGGGACGCCCCCGCCGGCGCAGTTGACCAGGATCCGTTCCTGCCCGTTCGCCGCGCGCGCCTTGGCGAAGCCGGCGTCCACCAAGGCGTCGTCCATGACGTTGACGTGGCAAAAGACCGCGCCGATCTCGGCGGCCTTCTTCTCCCCGGTCTCGGGGTTGAAGTCGAAGATGGCGACCTTGACGCCCAGGTCGCGCAGGGCCTTGGCGGTTGCGGCCCCCAGACCGGAGGCGCCCCCGGTGACGACGGCGGAAAGAGAGGAATCGAGTTTCATCAAATGGCTCCTGGCCTTCTTGAAATGCGTGTCGGGTAGAGGCCTACGTCGCCGGCCGCAGTCAAGGCGCGGTCGGTCGTCTCGGCCCGGGCCGCCTTAGGAAATGCGCTGCACGGGCGGCGTCGGGACCGATCCCGGCGGCTGGTTCGTCCAGCCCTCGGGCGCGGTCACCGCCTTCCTGTAGGCCGGCCGCTCCTGGATCCGGGCCGCGTAGGCGCTGACGTTCTTGGTCTCGCGCTCGTCGAAGGTTCTCAGCATCTTGCAGATCGCCAGGGCCCAGTAGACGGCGATGTCGGCGGCGCTGAAGGTCTGGCCGGCGATGTAGGGGCTGCGCGCCAGGGTGTTGTCGATGAAGTTGACCAAGTTGGCGATCTTGGCCTTGGCCTCGGCCATGGCCGGCTCGTTCGGGGGCTGGCCGGTGAAGCGGCCGGCGGCGGCGAGATAGGCGGCGATCTGCGGCCAGAGGGTGGCTTCGGCGAAGTGCAGCCACTGCAGGTAAGGGGCGCGTGCCGCGCTCCGAAGCGGCGGCGAGAGGCGGTTCTCGGTGTCGTAGCGGTCCGCCAGGTACTCGACGATGGCGCACGACTCGAGCATCGCCGCCTCCCCGTCCTCGATCGCCGGGGCGGTCCCCAGCGGATTGAGGGTCAGGTAGTCCGGGAGCTTCAGCTCCGCCCGGTGCTTGAGGACGAGCTCGTGGGGCAAGCCCAGCTCCTCGGCGATCCAGACGACCCGGTCGGAGCGGCTGTTGGGCATGTGGTAGATTTTCAGCATAGCAATCCTCCGGTTGCAGGCGCGCCCCGCTGCGGGCGACCCGGGCGGCTTCCCTAGATCCGATGCGGGTGGGGGCCGAACATCGCCTCGTAATAGGGCACCACCACCCCGCCGCGCGGCACGATGCGGTCCACCGCCTTCTGGTCATCCGCCGTGATCGTCACCTCGAGCGCCTTCAGGTTATCTTCCAGCTGCTCCATGGTGCGCGGGCCGATGATGGGGCTGGTGACGCCGGGCTGGGCCATCACCCAGGCGAGGGCGAACTGCGAAAGGCTGCAGCCCTTGGCCTCGGCCAGCGGCTTCAGCTTGTCCACCGCGTCGTAGACCGGCTCGACCCAGCGGGCGCGCTCCAGCGGCTGGCCCGGCCAGCGCACGTAGCGCGCATCGTCCGGCGCCGGGCGACCGTGACCGTACTTGCCGGTGAGCAGGCCGGCCGCAAGCGGACTCCAGGGCAGGATGGCGATCCCGTAGGTCTGGGCCATGGGAATGAGGTCCCGCTCGATCCGGCGCTCGAAGATGTTGTAGGGCGGCTGCTCGGTGGCGAACCGGTTGAGCCGATGGTGGTCGGACGCCCAGAGCGCCTCCACGACCTGCCAGGCGGCGAAGGTGCTGGTTCCGATGTAGCGGACCTTGCCCGAGGTCACCAGGTCGTCGAGGGCCCTCAGCGTCTCGTCGATGGCGGTGTTCGGGTTGGGGCGGTGCTGCTGGTAGATGTCGATGTGGTCGGTCTTGAGCCGTCTTAGGCTCTTCTCGCACTGCTCGATGATGAAGCGCCGGCTGGAGCCCATCATGTTCGGGCCGTCGCCGAGCCGGATGAAATACTTGGTGGCCAACACCACCTTGTCGCGCTTGCCGTTGCGCGCCAGCGCCTCGCCGGTGACCTCCTCGCTGCGGCCCTTGCCGTAGGAGTTGGAGGTGTCGAAGAAGTTGATCCCCACATCGAGGGCCCGGTCGATGATCGCGTAGGAGTCCTCGGGCGTGGTGCGGTCGCCGAACATCATGCAGCCGAGGCCGAGCGGGCTCACCTCGACCCCCGTCCGCCCCAAAAGCCGATAGTCCATGGCGCCCTCCTCCTCGGTTGCGGCAAGTCCTAATGCAACGGCGGCCGATCAGCCAGGGCCCGCGCCGCCCCGTGGCCCGACCGGGCGGCGCCGATGGCCAAGCCCTTGCCCGCCGCCTATGCACCTTGGCGAAGGAGAGTGGCATGGCGGCGCAGTTCGGTTGGGAATCCACGGCGGACGCCGTGCTGCAGGGCGTCGACCTTTCAGGCAAGCGCGTCCTGATCACCGGCGTCTCGGCCGGCCTCGGGGTGGAGACCGCCCGGGCGCTTACCGCCCGCGGGGCGCACGTGCTGGGCGCGGCGCGCGACCTTGCGAAGGCCGGCAGGGCGACGGCGCACATCGGCGACGGCGCGCGCGGCGGCGGGCTCGAGCTGATTGCGCTGGACCTCGCCTCGCTGGCCAGCGTGCGGGCCTGCGCGGACGCTTTGAACGCCGCTGGCAAACCCCTCGACGCGATCATCGCCAATGCCGCCGTCATGGCCTGCCCCAAAGGCGAGACGCAGGATGGCTTCGAGACCCAGTTCGGAACCAACCACCTCGGCCACTTCGTGCTGGTGAACCGCCTGGCGGCGCTCTTGAGGGGCGGGGCGCGGGCGGTCGTCCTTTCCTCCGGCGGACACCGGATGGCGGATGTCGACCTCGAGGATCCTGGCTTCGAGCGCACCCCCTACACCGAGTTCGGCGCCTACGGCCGCTCGAAGACCGCCAACATCCTCTTCGCGGTGGAGTTCGACCGCCGACACAAGGGCCGCGGCGTGCGCGCGATCGCCGTGCATCCTGGAATCATCCTCGAAACCCAGCTCAGCCGTCATCTGACGCCCGAGGTGGCCCAGCGGGCGAGCATCGCCGTCGAGCGCATGAACCGGGACGCCCCCCCGCCGACGCCCCACCACAAGTCGGTTCCCCAGGGCGCCGCCACCTCGGTCTGGGCCGCCTTCGTGGCCGACCCGGTCGCGGCCGGCGGACGCTACTGCGAGGACTGCCGCGTGGCCGAGGTCTCCGAGGTCGGGGCCTATCAGGCCGGCGGGGTGCGCGCCTACGCGCTCGACCCCGAGCGGGCAAAGGCGCTGTGGGCCAAGAGCGAGGAGATGGTGGGCGAGCGCTTCTGAGGCCCCCGCTCAGGAGCCGATCCGCACCCGACCCGAGCCGATCACCGACCGCTTGACCGCGCCGGCCACCCGCCCGACCCGCACGTCGCCGGACCCGATGATCGAGGCGTCGAGGCTCTCGGCGATCCCGTCCAGGGTCACGCCGCCCGAGCCGGCGATGGTGGCGCTCATGCGGGTCACATGGCCGCCGGCGGCCCGCACCGCGCCCGAGCCCGCCACCCTGGCGGTGAAGGGCCCGTCGACCTCGGCGATGTCGATATCGCCCGAGCCGGTGCTCATGGCGACGACGCCGGCCAGAATTCTGCGGGCGGAGATTGCGCCTGAGCCATCGCTGAGCAGCTCCGAATAGCCGGCGTCGCCGGCCCGCCCACGGCCGCTCCCGGCGAGGCTGAGGCGCAAGTGTCCGCGGACATTGGCGATGACCCAGTCGCCGCAGCCGGTGTTGGAGAACAGCAACGCCGCGCTGCGGCCCACCTCGCCCCAGACGGCGCCGCCGGCCGACACCCGCACCTCGAGCGGCGTGTGGATCGCCACGTAAGGCAGGGCCGTCAGCGGCGTCTCTCCAAGCCCCTCGATGACTACGCTGGGCTCGCCGTCCCTGGTCTGGCAGCCGCGGATGCGCCCGTCCAGCTCTCCGGAGATGAGGCTACGCTCGCCCGAGCGCCAGATCCTTAGCGGCAGCCTGGGATTGGGCTGCAGCACCACCACCTTCACGTCGGAGCGCGGCTCGGGCAGCACCACCACCCGCACCGCCGCCTGGCGGATCTCCACCGACGGGGCGGCGGCGGCGTCGGCGGCCGGGCAGCCCGCGGCCAAGCCGGCCACGGCTGCGAGGCCGACCAGAAACTGGCGCATGCGCGTTCCTCCCTCGCTCGTCAGCCTAGCGAGAACGGGCGCGAGGCGCAGCTTAATTGGCCGTCATGCGGGCCGGCGGGCTGGAGCGGGTAGCCGGGATCGAACCGGCATCCTCAGCTTGGAAGGCTGCTGCACTACCATTGTGCTATACCCGCGCCGCCCGGAGGAGGCGCCGCAACGCAAGTCATCCTGGCGCCGGTGGTGGGGGAAGTAGGACTCGAACCTACGAAGGCTGACGCCAGCGGATTTACAGTCCGCCCCCTTTGCCACTCGGGACATTCCCCCGACCGGCCGCCAAGGCCCCGACCTCGAAAGTCGCCCGTGGCCGGTCCCGGTTGCGCTGCCGGCCGATCAGCCTAAGACAGTCAGGGGATCGGCCTTCTGGAGAGGCCTCGAAAATCGGAGGGCGTCTTATAGTGGCCCGCCATTCGCGGCGCAACGAGGGCAAGGGCTGGGTCCCGCTTCCGGCCCGGACGGGGCCGGCGCGACCGCCGAAAAGCGCCCCCTCACCGGGATCGGACTGGCTCTGGGGCTGGCGCCCGGTGCTGGCCGCGCTCGCCAATCCCGCCCGGGGCGCGCCTCGGCGCCTGGTCGCCACCGCCGAGCGGACCCGCCAGCTCCAGGCGCAATTCCCGGAGCTGCCGGCGCCGGAGGTCCAGGAGGGAACGGCGATCGCCCGGCTTCTGCCCGCCGGCGCCGTCCATCAGGGCGTGGCGCTGAAGACCGCGCCCATCGAGCCCATGACGCTGGCGGAGCTGGCGACACCGGCCAGCGGCGTCCTCGTGATGCTGGACCAGGTGACCGATCCGCAGAACGTCGGGGCGGTCTTCCGCTCCGCCGCCGCCTTCGGAGCGCGGGGGGTCATCGTCCAGGACCGGCGCGCCCCTCCCCTGGCCGGCGCGCTTGCCAAGGCCGCCGCCGGCGCCATCGACCAGGCGCCGCACGCGCGGGTGGTGAATCTCGCCAGGGCCCTCGACGAGCTCGCCGACCTCGGCTGGCGCGCGGTGGGGCTGGCGGGCGGGGCCAGCGATCCCCTGGCGGCGGTGCTGGACGGGCGCCCCACGGTGCTGGTGCTGGGCTCCGAGGGCGAGGGTCTTCGCCGTCTGGTCGCCGAGCATTGCGACGCCCTGGCGAGAATCCCCACCAGCGAGGGCTTCGAGACCCTGAACGTCGCGGCGGCCGCCGCGGTGGCGCTCTACGCGGCGAGCCAGCGGTCCGGACCGCTCAGCGGCCCGGCTTCTGGCTGAGCCGGTCCATCACCGCCATCATCACCCCCGAGACCACGAAGGTCAGGTGCAGGCCGACCAGCCAGCCGAGCCTGGCCGCATCGGGCGCCAGCCCCTCGTCGGCCAGCGCCATGAACGCGCGCAGCAGCGCCACCGCCGATATCGCCACGATCGAGGCGGTCAGCTTCATCTTCATGTCGGTGAAGTCCAGGGCGCCCATCCAGTCGGGGCGATCGTGGTGCTCGCCCACATCCATCCGGGAGACGAAGTTCTCGTAGCCCGCAAAGATCACGATCAGGATGAGGTTGGCGTTCAGCGACAGGTCGATCAGCGACAGGGCGAAGACGATCGCGTGGGAGGCGCCGCCCTCGCGGAACAGCGCCGGGGCCTCATGCGCCACCTCCTGGATGAACACCGCCAGCAGCGCAGCAAGGCCCACCGCGAGCCCGACGTAGAAGGGCGCCATCAGCCAGCGCGAGGCGAAGAGCCCCCGCTCCAGCCAGATCTCGAGCGCGGGCTTGGCGGCGGGGGTGGTCATCTCGGGCGGGCGCTCCTGGAACGTCGCTGGTGTGGCGGATTTGAAGTTCGCCTGATTTTGGGGGCAGGCGCCGCAGCGAACCTCAAATTCGTAGACCACATTAGCTTTGCTCGCGTCCTTATCGCGTCAGAAGTTCGCGCGGCGCCCGCCCCGATGCTCTGGCGAACTTCCGACACGGGACGCTACGAGCTAAGTCGTGGGCGCGGCGAAGATCAAGCCGGGCTTTGACCGGAGGAGGCGCTTGCCTCCGGGCCCGGAGCACGGCAAATCAGCGGCCATGGGGCAGCTCCTCAGCGTGTTCGACGAACTGCCGGGGGGCGGGCTCATCGCGGCCCTCGCCCAGATCGTGCTCATCGACGCCACCCTGGCCAGCGACAACGCCGTCGCCATCGGCATGGCTGCCGCCGAGCTGCCGGCGCCGCAGCGGCGCATGGCGATCATGCTCGGCCTGACCGGCTCGGTGACGCTGCTCTGCGTGCTGGCCTTCTTCGCCGTCGGCCTGCTGAAGGCGGGGGGCGGCGGCCTGCTCGTGGCGGGGGGCCTCTTGCTGCTGCTGGTCGGCTGGCAGATGTGGCGTGACCTGCGCGGAACCGGGCGCAAGCACGACACCGACAAGGCCCGGCAGCCGAAGACCCTCGGGCGGGCGCTCGGCATGATCCTGGTGGCCGACGTATCGACCTCCCTCGACAACGTGCTCGCCATCGCCGGCGTGGCGCGCGACCAGCCGCCCTGGCTGCTGTTCGTGGGTTTGGCGCTCTCGATCGCGCTCACCGGCCTGGCGGCCATGGGCGTCGCGCGCCTGCTGCACCGCTGGCCCTGGGTCGGCTACGTGGGCCTCGTGGTGGTGCTCTTCGTCGCTCTGCACATGGTCTGGGACGGCGTCGTCGACCTGCGCCTCCTCCGGGTCTGATCGGCCCACCGGCGGCCGGCCTTGGCGATGGGGCTCAAACCCGCCTACCCTTCTCTCCCGCACCGTTCGCAGGGGGACCCTTGGCGCCGCTGCCGCTCGAACACCTGACGGTTCTCGACCTCACCCAGGCCCGGGCCGGTCCGGCGGCGGTGCGCCAGCTGGCCGACTGGGGCGCACAGACCCTGATGATCGAAAACCCGGCCGGCGGCGAGGGCGTCATCGGCCATCGGGAAGGCGCCGACTTCCAGAACCTGCACCGCAACAAGAGGAGCCTGGCCCTCGACCTCAAGCGCCCGGAGGGCCGGCGCATCTTCCTGCGGCTGGCGCAGCAGGCGGACGCGGTGGTGGAGAACTTCCGCCCGGACGTGAAGAGCCGGCTCGGGATCGACTACGAAGCCGTGCGCCGGATCAACCCGCGGCTGGTCTACGCGAGCATATCGGGATTTGGGCAAGAGGGCCCCTACCGCGACCGGCAGGGTCTCGACCAGATCGTCCAGGGCATGGGCGGCCTGATGTCGGTCACCGGCGAGCCCGGGCGCGGACCGATGCGCGCCGGCGCGGCCATTTCGGACATCGCCGCCGGTCTCTATTGCGCCTCGGGGATCCTCACCGCCCTGGTCGAGCGCGAGCGCACCGGTGTCGGCCGCTGGGTGCAGGTCGACCTGCTGGGGGCTCAGATCGGGGTGATGGACTTCCAGGCGGCGCGCTGGCTCGTGAACCGCGACGTTCCGGGCCAAGTCGGCAACGATCACCCTACCATCGCGCCCATGGGTCTGTTCCAGAGCAGCGACGGCCACGTGAACGTCGCAGCGGGCGGCCAGCGCATGTTCGCGCGGCTATGCGCGGCGATCGGACGCGAGGACCTCTGCGGCGATCCGCAGTTCGACTCCGGCAAGGCCCGGCTCCGCAACCGGGCGGCGGTCAACGCCGAGATCGGGCGCGCGATCAGGACACGGACCAGCGCCGAGTGGGTCGAGCTGCTCAATGAGGCGGGCGTCCCCTGCGGCCCCGTCTATTCGGTGGACCAGACGTTCGAGGATCCGCACGTGAAGACCACGGGGATGGCCGCGCCGGCCGTCCACCCGACCAAGGGACCCATAGCCCTGGTGGGGCAGCCGGTTCGCTTCGCGGGCCTGCCGTTTGCGGTTCGCTCCGCCGCGCCCCGGCTCAGCGAGCACACGGACGAGGTGTTGCAGGGGCTGGGGATGAGCGAGCGCGAGATCGAGGGACTGAAGGGGGAAGGGATCGTGGCCTGATGAGCGGCACGGTCCACCTCGAGCGCATCGGCCGCCATGTGGTGCTGGCCGAGCTCGACAATCCGCCGCGCAACACCCTCAGAGCCGGCATGGTCGGCGCGCTTCAGAGCGCCCTCGTCGCGGCCGAGGCGGACCACGAGGTCCGCGCCTTCGTCGTCACCGGTCGCGGCCCCGCCTTCTGCGCAGGCGCCGATCTGAACGACGAGCGGGCGGCGACCGAGACGCCCGGCGGGGGCGAATTCAGAACCGGGCTCGGGACCTTGTTCGCGAGCCTCGAGCGCACGCGTCTGCCGGTGATCGGGCTGATCAACGGCTGGTGCGTCGGCGGCGGCCTGGAGCTGGCCCTCTGCTGCGACCTGCGCCTCGCTTCCTCGGAGGCGAAGTTCGTCTGCGCCGGGGTCAACGTCGGCCTGATCGCCTCGGCCTACAAGTTGCCGCGGCTGATCGGCGTGGCGGCGGCCAAGGCCATGCTGCTCACCGGCAGCCCCTTCGACGCCGAGGCGGCGCTGCGCTTCAACCTCGTCACCGAGATCCACGCGCCTGATCGCCTCCGGGCGGCGGGCGTCGCCCTCGCCGAGCGCATCGCCAGCCGCGCCCCCCTCTCCGTGGAAGCGAGCAAGCGCGTCGCGGACCTGGCGCTCCACCTCAGCCCGGAGGACGGCGGGCGCATGGAGCGGCGAGAAGCCCGGGCGCTGGCCCAGACCGAGGACCACAAGGGCGCGGTGGCGGCGTTCCTCGGGAAGTCGGCGCCCACGTTCGTCCGGCGATAGGCGCAGCTCAGCTCGCCGCGCCGCCGAACCGCGCCGACCAGGCCTCGACGTCGGCGTCCTCCACCTTCCTGAACAGCACCGGCGGCGTGCGGATGCGTCGCCCGGCGGGGACCTTGGCGAGCTCGGCGGCGACGTCGAGGCCCGGCCAGGGCCCCGGATAGGACTCGCCCAGCGCCGCGGCCAGGGTCTCGGCGGTGAAGGGAAGCACCGGCGCGCTGGTGCGGGCGAAGAGCGCCGCGAGATTGACCGCGGTGCGGACGACCACGGCGGCCCGCTCCGGATCGGTCTTGATCGCGCTCCACGGCGCGGCCTCCTGCAGGTACTCGTTGCCGAGCACCCAGAGCGCCCGCAGCGCCTGGGCCGCCTTGCGCACCTCGATCGTCTCCATCTGGGCCGTGAGGTCCGCGAGCCGCGCCGCGACCTCCGCCGCGAGCTTCTCCTCCAGAGGCCCGGGGAGGCCCCCCTCCGGCACAACGCCTTCGAACCGCGTCTCGCAAAACTTCAGGATCCGGTTCACGAAGTTGCCGAGCACGTCGGCGAGGTCGCGGTTGGCGCTGCTCTGGAACTGCTCCCAGGTGAAGGCGCTGTCCGAGTGCTCCGGGGCGTTGGCGGTCAGATACCAGCGCCAGTAGTCCGCGGGCAGCAGCTCCAGGGCCGTGTCCATGAAGACGCCGCGCTGCTCGGAGGTGGAAAACTTGCCGCCGTACCAGTTCAGCCAGTTGAAGGCCTTCAGCACGTCGACGCTTTTCCAGGGCTCGGCCGAGCCCAGCAACGTGGCGGGGAAGCTCACCGTGTGGAACGCGACGTTGTCCTTGCCCATGAACTCGACGTAGCGGACGTCCGCGGCGCCGGCGTCCTCGCGCCACCAGCGCCGCCAGTCGGCGCCGGTCGCATCGGCCCACTCCTCGGTGGCGCCGATGTACTCGATGGGGGCGTCGAACCAGACGTAGAAGACCTTGCTCTCGAAGCCAGGCCTGACCTGGCCGTGGCTCAGGACGGGCACACCCCAGGCGAGGTCGCGCGTGATCCCGCGGTCGATCAGCCCCTCGTCCAGGTGCTTGAGCGCGATGGACCGCGCCAGGCTCGAGAACTCCGGCTTCGCATCCACCCACGCGCGGATCCGGTCCTGCAGCCTGGTCTGCAGCAGGTAGAGGTGGCGCGTCTCGCGCACCTCGAGGTTCCGGGAGCCGGAGATCTTCGAATAGGGCGCCTTCAGGTCCACCGGATCCAGCAGCGAGCCGCAGTTGTCGCACTGGTCGCCCCTGGCCCGCTCGAAGCCGCAGACCGGGCAGATCCCCTCGATGTAGCGGTCGGGCAGAAACCGCTTGTCGTCGATGGAATAGACCATCCGGTCGGTCCGCTCCTCGATGAAGCCGTTGTCCTCGAGCAGGTCGGCGAAATGCTGGGTGAGCCGGCGGTTCTGGGGCGAGGAGGAACGGCCGAACCAGTCCCAGGAAAGGCCATAGCGCCGCCCCACGTCGTGCTGCAGCCGATGCTGCTCCTCGCAGTAGGAGAGGACGTCCTGGCCGGCCTCGGCGGCGGCGAGATCGGCAGGCGTGCCATGCTCGTCGGTGGCGCAGATGTAGAGCACCTCGTGGCCGCGTGCGCGCTGGAAGCGGGCGTAGACGTCCGCCGGCAGCATGGAGCCGGCCAGGTTCCCCAGGTGCTTGATCCCGTTGATGTACGGCAGGGCGGAGGTGATCAGGATGCGGGCCATGAGGGTCTCTTAGACGATTGCGCGCTGCCGATCCCGCTTGCCTTTGGCAGGCGCAGGCGGATCGCGCCGGATGAGGGGCTGCGGCTGTCGGCAGGCGGCGCGGTCGGTCAGCCGGTGAGGCGGGGGCCCCTCATCCGGTCGGCATTCGCCAGGCGGCGATGATCGAGATGGCGCACATCAGGCGGGCGAGATAGAGCGCCAACCTCTACTTGCCAAGGCCCTCGGCCTCCAGCGCTTCGAGCGGCAGGCCGTCGGCGCCGCGGAGCGCGAAGCCGCCCCGCCGGCGCAGGTAGAGGAAGTAGTAGCCGCCGAAGAGCGCCATCACCGCACCGTTGGCGATCAGGCCCGGGCGGCCCACGTCGGGGTCGGCGACGTTGGCGGCCACCACCGCGGCCAGGGCCAGCAGCGAGATCGCCGGCGCCAGGGGGAAGAGCGGCATCCGGTAGCCGGCGGCCGCGGTCCGGCCGTTCCGCCGGCCGGCCAGCGCCGCGACGCTCACCCCAGCGTAGACCACGACGATGCCGCTCGCCGTCAGCATCACCAGCAGGTCGAGGCTTAGCAAGCACGCCGCGGCGGTGAGCGCCCCCATGATCAGGGTCGCGACCCAGGGCGAGCCGAATCTCGGATGGATTGCGCCGACCCAGCGGTTGACCGGCCCGGGCCACACCCGGTCGCGGCCGCTGCAATAGAGCTGGCGGGCGTTGATCAGGCCGACGGCGATCATGGCGTTGACGATGGCGAAGGCGACCCCGAGGCTCACCGCCTTTTGGATCAAGGGCCCGCCCGTGTCGGCGAGGAAGGCCGCCAGCGGACGCTCGGCCGCCAGAATGGCCGCCAGGTCCCGCGCTCCGGTCATCACCGCCGCCACCGGCAGAGTGGAGGCGACCACGGCGACGGCCAGCGACCAGAAGACCACCCAGGCCATCCTCGTACGGGCCTCGTACATCTCCTCGCCGAAGAACACCGCTCCGCCGTAGCCGTTGAAGACGAAGATCGCCGCCGCCGCCCCGAGCCCCAGCGCAGCGGCCGGCGTCGGTCCGAGCGCGCCCGAGACCGCCATCATCGGGTGGAACGCGGCCTCGGCGAGCGAGCGGTGAGGCTCCGCCAGACCGAGCCCGGTCAGGGCCCCGAGCGCCAGGAGCTCGACCAGCAGGAAGGCGCCGGTGACCACGGCGTTCAGCCGGATGTTGAGCAGGGTGACGAGGGTGGTTCCGAGCGTCGCGGCGAGCGCCACGGGCAGGGCCGGCAGGCCGGGAACCGCGACGCCCAGATAGTCGGCGAGGCCCAGGGCGAAGACCGCCTGGCCCAGCGCCCCGCCCGCAAGGTTGAGGCCGAGGATCATCAGCCCCCAGGCCGGCCCCAGGGCGTGGCCGATGATCGAGTATTCGCCGCCGGTCAAGGGAAAGGCCGAGGCCAGCTCGGCGTAGACGAAGGCGGTGGCGAGGCTGACGAGGGCCGCCACGGCGAAACAGGCGAGCGCGCCGGTTCCGGCCTGGCGGACCACGTCCTGGCCCATGATGAACACCGAGGCCGCCGGGGTGATCCCCGAAAGGGTGATGAGAAGGGCGCCGAACCGGCGAAGGCTCCGGGTGAAGAAGCCGGCCTGCGACGCGGACGTCGGAGCGGTTCGGACGGTCAAAGCGGCTCCCCTACCGGCAAACGCCTGCACACATCCCGCAATTCGTCGTTGAAGGCCACCTGCGGGCGGACGCCCGCGTTTGCCGCGCCGGGTCGCCACACGCGGGGGGAAGCGCCCCTCGCCCAGCAGTTGAGGTTTCTCAAGCTTTTTGGGCGAGACTGGGCGAAACGAAGGAAGAACCATGCGCACCGCCGACAAGGGAGAGCCGTCGAGGACGGACTTGACCGCGCTGAAGAGTTTCGTGGCCGCCACGTCTCTGAACGCGGCGCTGTTCGACCACGACGGCTGCTTTGTGGAAGCCAGCCCGGTCGTGATCGCCATGTGCGGAGGCGAGCGCGGCCGATTGATTGGCCGACACGTTACGGAATTCTTTGGCGGACTTGACGAGGCGCTACTGACGGCGGTGCTCGCATCCCCCGTAGCCCAGACGCTCCCGCCTCAGGCCGCGATGACCCCGCAAGGCGAGGTGCAGTGGTTCGTGAGCACCTTCAGCCCGTGGTGGGGCGCCGACGGCGCTTTCGGCGGGACGATCGCCATCGCCAAGAACATCACCGCCGAGCAGGCCGCGCAGGCGGAGCTGGCCCGCACCGAGGCGCTCCTGGATGCGGTCGTCGAGAGCATTCCCTCGATGCTTTCCGTGCAGAACCTCGAAACCGGCGACCACGTGCGGGTGAACCGGGCCACCGAGGAATTCCTGGGGCTGTCCCGAGACAAGATCCTGAATCGAGGCTTGATAGCCCCCTTCGGTGAGGAGCTCGGCTCCCTGCATCGTGGCCAGATCACGGACGCGGCCGGAGCCCAGGGAAGGATGCTGGAACACGAAGAAAGCATGCCCCGCGCCGACGGCGAGCTGCGCACCCTTCACGTCCGTCGCCGGCTGATCACCGACCGCGGCGGCGGGCGGCACGTGCTCACCATGGCCGAAGACGTCACGGAACGCCGTCGCGCGGAGGACATGCTTCAGAAAGCGGTGGCGGCGGCGGAGGCCGCCAACCGGGCCAAGAGCGCCTTTCTCGCCACCATGAGCCACGAGATCCGCACGCCGCTCAACGGCGTGCTCGGCATGGCGCAGGCGATGGCCCTCGGCGAGCTCACCGACAGCCAACGCGAACGGGTGGAGATCATCCGGGAGTCTGGCCAGACTCTGCTGTCGATCCTGAACGACATCCTGGATCTGTCCAAGATCGAGGCCGGACGCCTGGAGCTGGAAAGCGTGGAGTTCGATCTGGCCGACGCCGTCGAGGGGGCGGCGGGGGGGTTCCGGCCGATGGCGCTCTTGAAAGGCCTGGACTTTACGGTCGATGTGACCGGGGCGAGCGGCGTCTATCGCGGAGACCCCACGCGGCTTCGGCAGATCATCGCCAATCTCATCTCCAACGCCGTGAAGTTCACCGAGACGGGCGAGGTGCGCATCGGCGCCGCGTTCGAGGGCGGCGTGCTCAGCATCACCGTCTCCGACACCGGCCCGGGGATCGCCCGAAAGGCGCTCGAACGTCTTTTCGAGAAGTTCATGCAGGCCGATTCCTCCACCACGCGCCGCTATGGCGGCACGGGGCTGGGCTTGGCCATCTGCCGCGAGCTCTCGCAGCTCATGGGCGGGGAGATGGAGGTGGTCAGCGAGTTGGGCAAAGGGACCAGCTTCACCGTCAAGACCCCGTTGGCGTGGATCGGGGAACCGGTGGCGGTCGCGGTGGTGCAGGACGCGCCAGCGCCGGCGGCCGCCCTGCCCGGCCTCAAGATCCTGGCGGCGGAGGACAACCTCGTGAACCAGGAAGTCCTCAAGACCATCCTGGAGCAGGTCGGCGTCGAGGTGACGCTGGTCTCCAACGGCGCCCAGGCGGTGGCGGCCTGCGAATCGCAATCCTGGGACCTGATCCTCATGGATGTGCAGATGCCGGTCATGGATGGCCCGGCGGCCAGCCGCGCCATCCGGGAGCAGGAGCGGCGGGCCGGGCGCCACCGCGTCCCGATCGTCGCGCTCACCGCCAATGTCATGGAGCACCAGAAGGCCGAATACCTCGCCTGCGGCATGGACCAGGTGGTCGCCAAGCCCATCGAGATCGCTGAGCTCTTGAGGACCATCGATGCGCTCGGACGCCCCGGGCCGTCCCCCGCGGCCGATCTGCGGGCGCCAAGCCGCCGCCCCTAGGCCTGGAGGAAGGCCGCTTGTAGGACATCGGCCGTCATCGCATCGAAGTCCCCGTCAAAGGCTTTGGTTCTCGCACTCCGCGCCCATAGTGACGCAGGCGGCGCACAGCCGCAGCGCCGGGCCGGCGGACAGAACGTCAACAAGGTGGCCACCGCCGTGCAGCCGCGCTTCGACGCCGCCGCCTCGCCGGCCCTCAGCGAGCCGATGCTGGAGCGGCTGCGCGGTCTCGCCGGGCGCCGGATGACCGCCGAGGGGGTCATCGTGATCCGTAGATCGGCTCTCCCGGACGCGTCGCGCTGCCGCCAGAGCCGTGCGCTTCGCCTTCAGTTCAGGCCCAGCAGCGCCAGGGTGCCGAGGTCCACGGTGGCCAGGGCGAAGCGGGTGGCGGCGGCGGTGTTGTTGGCCTCGGTCTGGAAGGCCGAGCTGTTCAGCATGAAGGTGCAAAGGCCCCAGATGGTGCTGCGCCGGTAGGCGTCCCACGCGTCCTCGAAATGCGGCGCGGCGACGCCGAGCTTGGAGAGGCAGGTGAGGTAGTGCTGCAGCAGCGCCCCTTCCCACTTGCGCCGGTTGAGCACGTCGAGGGCCGCGCACATGAAGTAGCTGACGTCGATGCACCAGGGGCCGACATAGGGCTGCCAGTCCAGGAAGCCGGGCGTGCCG
>JAFBAO010000016.1 GCA_019247715.1 Caulobacteraceae bacterium | reverse complement strand
GGGTGAAGTTGCGCGCGCCCTTGGCCTTCGGGTGGGCCGACACGAGGCCGCGGTAGGTGTTCGAGGAACGTCCGGCCGAGATGCCCTTGGAGATGATCCGCGAGCGGGTGTTCGCACCCAGATGGATCATCTTGGTGCCCGTGTCGGCCTGCTGGCGGTTGTTGGTGATGGCGATGGAGTAGAACTCGCCGGACGAACCCTCCCCGCGCAGGATGCAGGACGGATACTTCCAGGTGATCGCCGAGCCGGTCTCCACCTGGGTCCAGGAGACCTTGGAGCGCGCGCCCCGGCAGTCGGCCCGCTTGGTGACGAAGTTGTAGATCCCGCCCCGCCCCTCGGCGTCGCCCGGATACCAGTTCTGCACCGTGGAGTACTTAATCTCCGCATCGTCCAGAGCCACCAGCTCCACCACCGCGGCGTGGAGCTGGTTCTCGTCGCGCATGGGCGCGGTGCAGCCTTCCAGGTAGGAGACGTAGGCCCCCGCATCGGCGATGATGAGGGTCCGCTCGAACTGGCCGGACTCGGCGGCGTTGATGCGGAAGTAGGTGGAAAGCTCCATGGGGCAGCGAACGCCGGGCGGCACATAGACGAAGCTGCCGTCGGAGAACACCGCGCTGTTGAGGCAGGCGAAGAAGTTGTCGGACACCGGCACCACCGAGCCCAGGTATTTCTTCACCAGCTCCGGATGCTCGCGGATGGCCTCGCTCATGGAGCAGAAGATCACTCCGGCCTCGGCCAGCTCCTTCTTGAAGGTGGTGACCACCGAGACGCTGTCGAACACCGCGTCCACGGCATAGCGCGCCGCGCCGGCCACCCCGGCCAGCACCTCCTGCTCCTTGAGCGGAATGCCGAGCTTCTCGTAGGTGGCCAGCAGCTCCGGATCGACCTCGTCGAGACTCCTCGGCCCCTCGCCCCGCTTCGGCGCGGCGTAGTAGTAGGCGTCCTGGTAGTCGATCTTCGGATAGCCCACCCGCGCCCAGGCCGGCTCCTCCAGCGCCCGCCAGCGCTCGAAGGCTTCGAGGCGCCATTGGAGCATCCACTCCGGCTCCTCCTTCTGGGCCGAGATGTAGCTGACGGTCTCCTCGGAAAGTCCCTTGGGGGCCAGCTCCTGGGCGATGTCGGTGACGAAGCCGTGCTTGTAGCGGCCCAGCTTCTCGACTTCGGCGACGGTGTCCTTGACGGCGGCCATGCCAAACTCTCCTTACGCGGCCGCCGAGGCGCGCCGGCGCGCCCGGTGACGGTGGCACATCTCGAGCCAAGCCTCGCCGCAGCGGACCCAGTCGGCCTCCGTGGTGGCCCAGCCGCCGCTGACGCGCAGCGCGAACGGGGCTAGGTCCGTCCGGCCCATCGCCTCGGCCACGCGGCTCGCCTTGACCTTGCCCGACGAGCAGGCCGCCCCGGCGCTGACCATGACGCCGGCGAGGTCGAGACCCATGACCTGCAGCTCGGAGCTTAAACCCCCGGCGGCGAAGCAGAGCGTCTGCGGCAGGCGCGGCGCGCCTTCTCCCAGCACCACCGCGCCCTCGGCCGCGACCTTGGCCGCCAGCGCGTCGCGCCAGGGCGCTTGGCGGGCCATGGCCGCCAGATCGCTCGCCCGCGCCGCGGCGCCGAAGCCGGCGATGCCCGGGGTGTTCTCGGTGCCGGCCCGGCGGCCCCGCTCCTGGCCGCCGCCATGCAGCTGGCGGTGAAGCTCGGCGCGCGGGCCGGCGACCAGGGCCCCGACGCCCTGCGGCCCTCCGAGCTTGTGCGCCGAGAGCGCCAGGGTGTCCGCCCCCAGCGCCTCGAAATCGACGGCGATCTTGCCTGCCGCCTCCACGGCGTCCACGTGCAGCCAACCGCCCGCGGCGCGCACCATCGGCGCGGCTTCGGCCACTGGCTGGATGACGCCGGTCTCGTTGTTGGCGAGCATCAGGCAGACAAGCGGGCGCCCGCCCTCGGAGAGCGCCGCCTCCAGCCAGCCGAGATCGGCCAAGCCGCGAGCGTCCACCGGCCAGACGGCCGTCGGCAGGCCGCTCAGGCGGGCCGGCTCGGCCACCACGTCGTGCTCGGTGGCGCCGACGATGATCCGGTCGTAGCCGGCCCCAATCGCGCTCTCGATGGCCAGGGCGTCGGCCTCGGCGCCGCCGCTGACGAAGGTCACCTGCGAGGCCTTCGCGCCCACCAGCTCCGCGACATCGTGGCGCGCCGCCTCGACGAGGGCTCTGGCGGCCCGGCCGGCGGCGTGGACCGACGACGGATTGCCGCCGATCTCCAGCGCGCGCGCCACCGCCGCAGCCGCCTGCGGGCGAACCTTGGCCGTGGCGTTGTAGTCCAGATAGACCGTCACGCCGCCCTCGCCGCCTCGCCCGCCACACGGCCCCCCGCCACGTCGGCCAGGGAGACACTCGCGAGATAGTCGTGGATCCGCCGGCCAGTCTCCGCCCAGAGATCGTGGGTGAGGCAGCGCGCGCCGCCCTTCATGCAGCCATCATCGCCGCCGTTGCAGCGCACCGCCTTCAAGGGCTCGTCCACGGCCATCACCACCTCGGCCACCGTGGTCTCGGCGGCGGGCTTGGCGAGCCGGTAGCCGCCGCCGGGCCCGCGGACGGCGGTCACCAGCCCGCGCCGGCGGAGCCGGGCGAAGAGTTGCTCGAGGTAGGCGAGCGAGATCTGCTGGCGCTCGGCGATCTCGGCCAGGGCGGTCGCCCGCCCCCCGTCCCGCGCCGCAAGATCGGTCATCGCCATCACGGCGTATCGTCCTTTGGTGCTGAGCTGCATGACGCCGGTCGCTATTTGCTCGCAAAGTCTGGCCCGCTCTTGCTAAAAGCCGCCGCCCTTGGCGGCCGCCCTAGCGCGGGGCCCACGAGGGGCCATGTATGAAAACCAAGCGCCGTGGTCAACTATTGCGCGGCCAAGAAAGACGTTCATGCCCGAAGTAGTGCTCACCGGCGCGGCCGGTCGGATAGAAGCCCGCTATTCCCCCCGCAAGGACGAGACGGCGCCCATCGCCCTCATCCTCCACCCCCACCCCAAGGCGGGCGGCCATATGGACAACCCCGTGTCGGTCCAGCTCTTCCACCTGTTCATGAAGCGCGGCTTCTCGGTGCTGCGGTTCAATTTCCGGGGCGTCGGGCGCAGCCAGGGCGAGTTCGACGCCGGGATCGGCGAGCTCGCCGACGCGGCCACCGCGCTCGACTGGCTGCAGACCACCAATCCGGCCGCCTCCCAGTGCTGGGTGGCCGGCTACAGCTTCGGCGCCTGGATCGGCATGCAGCTGCTCATGCGCCGCCCCGAGACCGACGGCTTCATCTCGGTCTCGCCCCCCACCAACACCTACGACTTTTCGTTCCTGGCCCCATGCCCGGCCTCGGGCCTCATCCTGCACGGCTCGGCCGACACCATCACCCAGCCGGCGGAGGTGGAGCGGGTGGTTTCCAAGCTCCGCACCCAGAAGGGCATCGTCATCGACTACGACCTTGTGGAGGGCGCCGGCCACTTCTGGGCCAACCAGCTGGGCGAGGTCGAAAAGCGCGTCGGCGCCTATCTCGACAAGCGGCTGGCCAAGGAGCCGGCCTGATCAGCCGAGCGGGCGGATCGCGTTCGCGTAGACGGGGTGGGCCCGCACCGCCTTCGCGAACAGTTCGTCGGCCGTCACCAGGATCGCATGCTCGGCGATCGCCGCGGCAAGGTAGAGGCTGTCATACGCGCTCTGTTGAAGCTCTGCGGCGATCGCCAGGGCCGCCGCCGCATGGAGGCGCACCGACAAGCCGCGGATCGGCGTAGCCTCGATGGCGGCAAAGGCCGACTGAGCCTCCGTGGCGGTGATTTGACCTCGCCGCACCTTGCTCCACAGGACGTTCGCGCACTCGACGAAGAAGAGATCGGGCGCCGCCAGGGCGTCTTGGCTCAAGAGCTCGATCGCCGCTTCCGATCCGGGCTCGGGCAACACCCACTTGAGCGCGACGCTCGCGTCCACGATCAGGGTCAAATCTGCTAGTCCCGCCGGCGATCGGCTCTGAGGTCGTCAAGGGAGTTGGGGCCGGGAAGAGGTCGTATCCTGGCGCGAATCTCGTTCAGCCGATGTATGGCCGCGCCTCGGGAGAGGCCGACCGAGGACGCGAGGGCCTGGCGGGCTTCCTCCTCGAGGGAGGATCCCTGCTCCCGCGCGCGCCGGCGGAGGGCGTCGAGCACGGCGTCGTCCAGATTCCGGATGAGGATTTGGCCCATGGCCTTCCATATAGATTGATATCGATATCATTGCAATCCTGCCCGCCCGGACTTGACTGCCGCAGAGGCGTCCCTTAGCGAGCCGCCCATGAACCGGCGCGCCAGCCTCCGCGGTCGCTACAACCGTTTTCCCTAGGAAAGCGGCCGGTCCATCACGCCCAGCCGCACCAGGTCGGCGTCGGGCTCTTGCCAAGCGACGGTCTCCGGCCGAAAGCCAACCCTCCAGGAGCCGTCCATGTCCGCCGAAACTGACCTCGCCAGTTTCCGACCCAAGTCCGATTTTCTCCAGGTCCTGAAGGAGCGCGGGTTCATCCACCAGGTCACCGACCTGGAGGCGCTGGACGAGGCCGCGCGCGCCGGCGTGGTCACCGCCTACGTCGGCTACGACTGCACCGCCGATTCCCTGCACATCGGCCACCTCATCTCGATCATGATGCTGCGCTGGCTGCAGAAGACCGGCCACCGGCCGATCGCGCTGATGGGCGGGGGCACCACCAAGGTCGGCGACCCCACCGACAAGGACCAGCAGCGCCCGCTGCTCACGGACGCGGTCATCAACACGAACCTCGCCAGCATCAAGGGGACGTTCCAGAAGTTCCTCCGTTTCGGGGACGGGCCCACCGATGCGGTGATGGTCAACAACGCCGACTGGCTGGAGCAGCTCGGCTACGTCGAGTTCCTGCGCGAGTTCGGCGTCCACTTCACCATCAACCGGATGCTGACGTTCGATTCCGTGCGCATCAGGCTGGAGCGCGAGCAGCCGCTGAGCTTCCTTGAGTTCAACTACATGCTGATGCAGGCTACCGACTTCCTGGAGCTGAACCGGCGGTTCGACTGCAGTCTTCAGATGGGCGGCTCCGATCAGTGGGGCAACATCATCAACGGGGTTGAGCTGGTGCGGCGCAAGGGCGGGCGCCAGGCATTCGGCCTCACCACGCCGCTGCTCACCACCAGCTCCGGGGAGAAGATGGGCAAGACCGTCGGCGGCGCGGTCTGGCTGAACGCCGACCGGCTCAGCCCCTACGATTACTGGCAGATGTGGCGGAACACCGAGGACGCCGACGTCGGCCGTTTCCTGCGCCTCTTCACCGACCTGCCGCTGGCCGAGATCGCCAAGCTGGAGGCGCTCGCCGGCGCCGAGATCAACGAGGCCAAGAAGGTGCTGGCGGGCGAGGCGACGAGGCTGCTGCATGGCGAAAACGAAGCTGTGGCTGCGGAGTTGGCGGCTCGTCTCAATTTCGAAGATGGCAGGATTTCCGCCGATCTACCCACCGTGACCGTCGAGCGGTCCTCCTACCCGCATGGCCTTTCGAATACGGATCTCGTGGTGCTAGCTGGCCTCGCACCTTCCAATTCCGAGGCGCGCCGGAAGATCGCCGAGGGCGCCGTGCGGGTGAACGACTCCAAGGTTTCCGATCCTCGGGAGGTCACGCCCTGGAGTGCAGCGCATGCGGAGCTCGGTGTCCTAAAAGTTCAACTCGGGAAAAAGAAGATCGTCCTCGTCAAGCCCATCTAACCTCCTTTCCGTCATGGCCGGGCGTCAGTCCCGGCCACCCATGAACGCAATTGCATGGGCGGCCGCGTCTCGCCAGGCGGTCGCTTTGAGAGATCGGGCTCCCCATAAAGGTAGGCGCGCATGGGTGGCCGGGACTGACGCCCGGCCATGACGGTTGGTATGGGGTCATCTCAACAGCGCCGGAAAAAGGTCATCCCAGTTCGGATTCTCCCGCTCGATCAGGTTCGCCTTCCACTCGCGCTTGTACTTCTTGAGCGCCTTCTCGCGGCGGATCGCGTCGACGATGAGGTCATGCGGCTCGTACCAGACTAGGCGTTTCACTCCGTAGCGCTTCGTGAAACCCTCGAAGACGCCATCGCGATGCTGGACGACTCGCGAGATCAGGTCGCTGGTGACGCCTACGTAGAGCGTGCCGTGACGTCGGCTCGCCATCATGTAGACCGCGATGAAGGGTTCGTTCCCGACCATCCGCACTCCCCTCCCTTGCCTAAACCGACCCGAGATGATTGACGGACACGACCTGCAACGAGGTTTCCCATGACCCTAGCCGCCGGCGACAAGGCGCCCGACTTCGACCTGCCCACCGACGAGGGCCATGTCTCCTTGAGCGCGCTCAAGGGAAAGCCGGTGGTGCTGTATTTCTATCCGAAGGACGACACCTCCGGGTGCACCGCCGAGGCCCAGGGCTTCAGCGCCGCCGCCCCGGACTTCGCCAAGGCCGGCGTCACGGTGATCGGCGTCTCCAAGGATTCCGCGGCAAGTCACGGCAAGTTTCGCGCAAAGTACGACCTGAAGATCGCCCTCGCCTCGGCGAAGGAAGATGACGTGGTGGAGCGTTACGGCGCGTGGGTCGAGAAGAGCATGTACGGGCGCAAGTACATGGGCGTCGACCGCTCCACCTTCCTGATCGACGGGCACGGCGTCATCCGGCGCCTATGGCGCAAGGTCAAGGTTCCGGGGCACGTCAGCGAGGTGCTGCAAGCGGCCCAGTCGTTGGCGAAGTCCTGACCAGAATCCTGCAGCGATACGTCGCATCCGGCGCCGACCCGGGCGGTTTCGCCGCAGTCAAACCGCCGTCTGTCCGGCCGGATTCGCGCGCCTCTATACTGGCGCCGGACCTCGCGATGCTCGCCTCGCCCACCTGAGGATCAGGTCAGGCAGGCGCCGGACTTGTGGCGTGATCGTGGCGAGACTCGAACGGCTGTGGAGCGTTTCGGAGGGCCGCTTGCGCTTTCCGGCTGGATAGGGGCATATCGAGCTTGAGCGGCGGGACATTTTCGCGGGGACGTCATGAGCTTAAGACGCTTTGCGCGCCTTGCCCGCTGGCTGGAAGAGCTCTTTCCCGAACGTCACCTCTATCTGCGCTCCGGCGGTGAGATGCGCGGCTTCACCCTCACCACCGAGCGGCAGGTGCTGATCGCCTCGGTGGTGGCCGGGACGGCCCTGTGGCTGGGAATCTCCACCGCCGCCGCCCTCCTCGCCCTCTTCACCCCCTCCACCAAGGACCAGGCGGTGGCCAGGACCGAGGCGCGGTACGAGCGCTGGATCGCCGATCGGGATGCGCGGCTGAACAGCGCCGTCGCCCAGCTCAGCGCCTCGGGGGGCGCCTTCGCCGACATCGCCTCCAGCGTCGAGAAGCGTAACGCCGCGCTCGTCCTGCTGCTCACCGATCTGCGCGGCGCGCCGGGCGCGGCCCAGGCGCTTGCGCCCGCCCTGGCGAGCCCGCCGACCCACGGCAGCCCGGCCCAGCGGATCGAGGCGGTGCAGAACGATCAGGAGCGTCTCATCGACGCCGCCGAGACCTTCGCCAAGAGCCGGGCAGATCGCCTCAGGCTGGCGTTTCGGCTTGCCGGGCTCGATCCCAACCTTTACGCCGGCGGACGCGAAAACCTGGGCGGGCCCCTGATCGACGCCAAGGACCCGAGCGCCCTTGCGGCCGTCCTCGATGTGGACGAGGATTTCGCGACCCGCATTCAACACGCCGTGGCGGACCTTTCGGACATGCATCAGCTGAACGAGACCGCCGCCAACCTGCCGCTGTCGCATCCGGCCGCCGACACCCGCGAGACCAGCGGCTTCGGGGTCCGGATCGATCCGTTCACCGAACGCCCGGCGTTCCATCCCGGCCAGGATTTCGCCGGCGCCTATGGCAGCCCGATCTATGTGACCGCGCCGGGCGTCGTCTCCTTCACCGGCGTCAGAACGGGCTACGGCAATACGATCGAGGTCGACCACGGGCGGGGCTTCAAGACCCGCTACGCCCATCTTTCCGCCATTTCCGTCCACGTAGGTCAGCACCTGGCCGTCGGTCAGAGGATCGGCGCCATGGGCTCCACGGGCCGCTCCACCGGCACGCACCTGCACTATGAAGTGTGGGAAAACGGCCGTCCCCAAAACCCCCTGCGCTTTGTAAAGGCTGGTGACTATGTTCAGCAAACCAAGTTCTAATCCCCCGGTGGGCCCCGCTTCAGCCACCCCCTCGGCGCCGCAGCCGCCGTCCGCGGCCCCGGCGGCGCCCGCGCCCCAGGCCGACGGCCGCCCATCCCCCGTGCGGCCGCCCAAAGGCGCCTCCCTGATCGGGCCCGACATGACCTTGGAGGGCAACATCTCCGGCGGCGGCGAGATCCAGATCGACGGGGTGGTCAAGGGCGACGTGCGCGTCGAGCACGTCACCGTCGGCGACGGCGGCGAGGTGGACGGCGGCATCTACGCCGAAGCGGTGGAGATCCGCGGCAAGGTCTCGGGCTCCATCACCGCCAAGCAGGTGCGGCTTTACGGGGCCTGCCACGTGGACGGCGACGTCACCCACGAGCAGCTGGCGATGGAGACCGGCGCCTACTTCCAGGGCCGCAGCCTGCGCCTGCAGCGCCCGGCCCAGGCGGCCCCGGCCGCGGTGGCCGCTCGGGTCGAGCCGGCTTCGCCGCCCCGCGAGCCTGCCGCGCTGAACGCCAAGGCCGCTTCGGCCTAGCTTTCCCGGACGTCGCGGGCGCCCACGCGCCAGGCGCCGAGCGCGCCCGCGATCGCCACCGGGACGGCGGCGACGAAGAGCCAGACCGCCGTCGTCCGCGCCGCCACGGGGCTCAGCCCGGCGGCGACTCCGAACAGGTTGGCGATCAGCCCCGCCAAGCAAGCGCCAGCCGAGTTCCCCACCAGGCGGGCGCTGTTGATGCCGGCCGAGGCGAGCTCGCGCTCGCCGGCGGCGGCGGCGATCACCCGGCGGCTGGTGAAGCTGGTCGAAAGGCCGAACCCTGCGCCCATCACCAGGGCGGCGAGGAAGATCCCCGCCAGCGGCCCGTCACGCATCACCAGCGCCAGGGCGGCCACCGCGCCGACGATCGAGGCTGCGCCGAGGCGGATGGCGAGGCCGTGCCAACGCTCGCCGAGCCCGGTCACCGCCAGGGCCGCCGCCGTCCAGCCCACCGACTCCAGCCCCGCGGCGTAGCCGGAGGCGAGCGGGCTTAGCCCGTAGAGCTTCTGGAGTAGCGCCGGCGCGTAGACCGCAAAACCCATGGAGGCGGCGGTGAGCGCGAAGAAGGACAGATAGGCGGCGCCGATCAGCGTGGTGGGCCGGCCTGCGTCGCGGGGAAAGAGCCCGCCCTCGGGCTGGGGCGTGCGCGCGGCGAGCACGAAGACGGCGAAGCTCGCCAGCCCGAGCGCGGCCGCCGCCCCCGGGTGGGCGGTGAGGTCCGCCGCCCCGATCAAGCCCACCCCCAGGATCACCAGCGCGAGCTGCCGCCAAGGCGCTCCCTTGGCCCGAGGGCCGCGGGCCGCGGGGCTCAGCGCCGGGACGGCCGCCGCGAAGGCCAGAGACTGGACCGCGAAGGCCCAGAAGAGCGCCCGCCACGCGCCGCGGTCGGCGAACAGGCCGCCGATCAGCGGGCCGAGCACGGTGGCCACGCCCCAGACGCTGGTGATCACCCCGAACACCCGCGCCAGGTGGCGCTCGGGAAACAGGGTCCCGATGGCGACGTAGCAGGCCCCAAGAATCCAGCCGGCCCCGAGGCCCTGGATCGCCCGGCCGAGCACCAGCACGATCATGTCCGAGGCCGCCGCGCTCACCACGCAGCCGAAGGCGGTGGCCAGGCCCGCGCCGACCATCACGCTTCGCAGGCCGAACCGCCCCGTGAGCGTCGCCGCCGTCGCGCCGGAGAAGATCGCCCCCACCATGTAGGCGGCCGTCGCCCAGCTGAAGAAGGCGTAGCCGCCCAGCTCGCGCGCCACGGTGGGCATGATGGTCGAGGTGACCAGCGCGTCAGCGGCGTTGAGCCAGACGCCCAGGGTGATCAAGGCCAGCCGCGCCCCTCGCCCCTCGGCGATGAGGTCGGCCCAGGTCGCCTTGGCGGCGGGCGCCGTCACGATGACCTGCTGCGGATGGTGAGCCCCGGCACGGCGATCCCCTTGGCCGGCCGCGCCGGCGCCGCCGCCTTCGCGGGGCGGCCTCTGCTTAGGCCGGCCAATGGGCGACCGCCATCGCCTTGTGGACCGATCGGCGGCGCCTGCGCGTTGAGGGGAAGTAGGTCTGCGCCTGAGCGATCGCCATGCCCCTCACCGGCCGCTGCCATTGCGGACGAAACGTTTTCGAGATCGAAGGCGGGCCGCCGCCCGCCCTCACCCGCTGCACCTGCTCTCTGTGCTCCAAGCGGGGCCACCTCCTCGCCTACTACGCCCCCGAGGCGTTCCGCGTGGTCCAGGCCGACAGCGACGCGGTCTACCGGTGGAACAGCAAGCGCGTCGCGCACCACTTCTGCAGCGCCTGCGGCTGCGACCTCTATGCGGACAGCCCTGTTTTCCAGCCGGGCGGAGCGTGGGACGGCGTCACCCGCCGGATCGCGGTGAACGCGCGGCTTCTCGACGACTTCGAAGCCGCCGACTGGCCGGTCACGGTGATCGACGGCAAGCATCTGTGGTGACCGCCGAGCGCCTCGGCTTAGGCCGCCGCTTCCCGGCTCGCCCCCACCCGCTGGGCTAGGGACGCGGCCATGAACCGGTCGAGGTCGCCGTCGAGGACGCCGGCGGTGTCGGAGGTCTCCACGCCGGTCCGCAGGTCCTTGACCATCTGATAGGGCTGCAGGACGTAGGAGCGGATCTGGTGGCCCCAGCCGATGTCGCTCTTGCCCTCCTCCACCGCCGCGGCGGCGGCCTCGCGCTTCTCCAGCTCCAGCTCGTAGAGGCGCGCGCGGAGCATCTTCCAGGCCTGTTCGCGGTTCTGGTGCTGGGAGCGCTGGTTCTGGCAGGCCACCGCGATGCCGGTGGGAATATGGGTGAGGCGCACAGCCGAGTCGGTCTTGTTCACGTGCTGGCCGCCGGCGCCGGAGGACCGGTAGGTGTCGGTGCGCACGTCCGAGGGATTGATCTCGATCTGGATCTTGTCGTCCACCACCGGGAACACCCACACCGAGGCGAAGCTCGTGTGGCGCCGGGCGTTGGAGTCGAAGGGCGATATCCGCACCAGCCGGTGCACCCCGGCCTCGGTCTTCAGCCAGCCGTAGGCGTTGGGCCCGACAATCTTGAGGGTTGCCGACTTGATGCCTGCCTGCTCGCCGCCGGTCTCCTCGACGAACTCGGCCTCCATGCCGTGCGCCTGGGCCCAGCGGGTGTACATCCGCAGCAGCATCAGGGCCCAGTCGTTGGACTCGGTACCTCCGGCCCCGGAGTTGATCTCCAGGTAGCAGTCGTTGGCGTCAGCCTCGCCTGAGAGCAGCGCCTCCAGCTCGGCCCGGGCGGCCAGGTCCTTGAGGAGGCCGAGCTGCTGGGCCGCGTCGTCCAGCGAGGCCTCGTCCGCTTCTGCCTCGGCCAGTTCGGCGAACTCCACGGCGTCCGCCAGCTCACGCTCCAGGCGGCGCACCCGTTCGACCTGGTCGGAAAGCCCGGTGCGCTCGCGCATCAGGGCCTGGGCGGCGTCAGGGTCGTCCCAGAGGGTCGGATCCTCGCTGCGGGCGTTCAGCTCGTCGAGGCGTCTTAGGGCCGCATCCCAGTCAAAGACGCCTCCTCAGCAGTCCGATCGACTGCTCGATTTCGGTGGCCGCCGCTTCGATGTCCGCTCTCATGATCCGACTCTCGAACTGAAGGGCCAGCAGATAGCCACCGCGGCCGCTCAGTACAATCCGCTCGTGTCCTCCGGCTTGCTGGGCCGGACGGCCTTCGGCTGCGTCTCGGCCGGGTTCTGGGGCGCCGGGGCGCCGCCGATCGGCGGCAGGGGGGCGGCGATGCTGGCTGGCGCCGGCGCGTAGTGGGGCTCGGTGCCCGGCTGGAAGGCTTCGCGGTTCGGCCCCACCTGGGCGAACACGGTCCCCGGCGGCGACTTCAGGTCCATCACCGGCAGTCCCTTCAGCGCCTCCTGCATGAATTCGATGAAGATCGGCACCGCCGCCACCGCCCCGGTCTCTCCGTGGCCCAAGGAGCGGTTGTCGTCGAAACCCACGAAGGTGCCGACCACGATCTGGGGCGTGAAGCCGATGAACCAGGCGCTGCGGAAGTCGTTGGTGGTTCCGGTCTTGCCGCCGACGGGGCGGCCCAGCACCCGCGCCTGGAAGGCCGTGCCGCGCTGGACCACGCCCTCCAGCATGGTGGCGATCTGGTAGGCGGTGATCGGGTCCACCACCTGCTGGCCCGCCGCCGCGAAGGTCGGACCGAAGTCGCCGGTGAAGTCGCGGTCGCAACCGCGGCAGTCGCGCTGGTCGGCGCGGTAGATGGACTTGCCGTCGCGGTCCTCCACCAGCTCGATGACGTGCGGGTTGATCCGGCGCCCGCCGTTGACGAACGCCGAGTAGGCGGCGGTGATCTTGAACGGGGTCGTCTCCCCGGCCCCCAGCGCCATGGCCAGCACCGGGGCCATGTCCTTGACCACCCCGAACTTGATGGCGTTGTCGCGGATCTTGGCCATCCCCACCTGCTGGGCGATGCGCACCGTCATGGTGTTGAGCGACAGCTCGAGGCCGCGGCGGAAGATCAGCGGGCCCAGGAACTTGCGCTCGTAGTTCTCCGGGCTCCAGGCTTGGCCGTTGTAGCCCGGCAAGGTGATCGGCGCGTCCAGGACCACGCTCGCCGGCGTGAAGCCGTTCTGCAGGGCGGTCGCATAGACGAACGGCTTGAACGACGAGCCCGGCTGGCGCCAGGCCTGGGTGGCGCGGTTGAAGTTGGAGAGCGAGAACGAATACCCCCCCACCATGGCCAGCACCCGCCCGTCGTTGGGGTCGATCGCCACCATGGCGCCGTTGACCTGAGGCACCTGGCGCAGCCGCAGGCCTCCGGTTTCCGCCGGCTCGACGAAGACCAGGTCTCCCACCGTGAGGCCCTTGCCCGCCTTGGCCCAGGCGACGTCCTCGCGAACCAGGTCGCCCTCGGAGCCGTCGGCCGCCAGCTTGACCCTCACGGCGCCCCCGGACGCCTCCTCGACCACGGCGACCTGCCACTTGCGACGCTCGGAGGGCGGCGAATGCTGAAGGGCCGCCTGCTGCCAACCGGGCTCGATGGCGATCCGCCCCCAGGCGCCGCGCCAGCCGTGGCGGCGGTCGTAGGTCTCCAGGCCGTCCATGAGAGCGATCCGGGCGGCGGTCTGCAGCCTGGGATCGAGGGTGGTGCGCACGTAATAGCCGCCGGCGTTGACCTTCGGCCCCAGTTTGGCGATCGCCTGCTGGCGCACCTCCTCCACGAAGTAGTCGGCGTCGTGATACTTGGCGCGCTGGGGCGGCTGGATGACGATGTCCTCGCGCATCGCCGCCTGGGCCTCGGCGGGCTTGGCCCAACCGTCGGCTACCATCAGCTGCAGGATGGCGTTGCGCCGGGCGATGGCCGCGGCCTTGTGCCGGGTGGGATTGTAGTTGTCCGGCCCCTTGGGCAGGGCCGCCAGGAATGCGCACTCGGCGAGCGTCAGGTCGGAGATCGACTTGCCGAAGTAGTTGTAGGCCGCCGCCCCCACGCCATAGGAGTCATGGCCCAGCCAGATCTCGTTCAGGTAGAGCTCGAGGATCTGCCGCTTGGTCAGCGCCTGCTCAAGGCGGGTGGCGAGGATGGCCTCCTTCAGCTTGCGCCCGATGGTGGCCTCGTTGGTGAGCAGGACGTTCTTGGCCACCTGCTGGGTGATCGTGGAGCCCCCTTCGGGCCGGCGCCCCTGCAGGATGTTGAAGACGTCCTTCAGCATCGCGCGCGAGACGCCGCTGACGTCGACGCCGCCGTGGCTGAAGAAGTTGTGGTCCTCGGCGGCCAGGAAGGCGAGGCTGAGGCGGCTGGGGATCTGATCGTAGGGCACGTAGATCCGCCGCTCGGTGGAATATTCCCCGATCAGGGTCCCGTCCCAGGCGTAGACCCGGGTGGCGGTCGGCGGATGGTAGTCGACCAGTTCGGCGGCGTTCGGCATGTCGTGGAACAGCCACGCCATGTAGATGGCGATGCAGGCGCCCGCGACAGCCACCAGGCTCAGGATCACCACCCCGGCGAAGGCGGACCACCGTCCGATCGAGATCAAGCGAGGCTACCTCCGCGGCCCCCTGGCCCCGGACCCGTCTAGCCTGCGTCGCGTCGGGCGCCAATGGAAGCCGAGCGCAGCGGTTCGCCGCAGACGCGAAAGCGGCGGAGGCCGAAGCCCCCGCCGCCCGGTTCGCCGATCAGGCGAGCTCTAGAACCGGAACCACATGCCGTTGCGATAGTAGCCGTGGTCGTCGTCCCGGTCGCCCCGCCAGCGCCAGTGATGGTCGTAGCGGTGGTGGTATCGCCAGTCGTCGCTATGGAACGTGACGCCCAGACCGGAGGGGTAGTTGGTGTAACGGTCATGAACGCGCCAGCATTCGCCGAAGCGGTTGCAGGCCGTATAGGCCGAGGCGGCGGTGGAGGTCGCCGCCAGGGCGCCCGCGGCGATCGCGGCGGTGAGAACACCCTTCACGAGCGTGGATTTGAGACGGGTCATTGTTGGTCTCCTTCTGAACCTGTCCTCGTGCGTGGGTAACGTTCCCGTGAGAGGAAGGTTCCGAAGTCCAATCTGAAAGGATTGGTCACTACATATCGGCGAATGGACCCCATAAACGCTTCGCCGAGACCAGGATCTCCGGTTCTTGTGCATGACTCCCTTATGAACGGGACGCCATCTATTTCCGAAGAGCTGCGATTTCTCTATCGCGACGCGATCGAGGCGCCGGCGGCGAAGTAGGCGTCGACCGCGTTGGCGACCTCGTCCATCAGGGCGGCGCGGCGACGCGGGTCGTTGAGGCGGGTCTCGTCGGCGGAGTTGGTAATGAACCCCATCTCCAGCAGCGCGGCGGGCACATCCGGGGCCAGCAGCACGAAGTAGTCGGCGTCCCGGTGGCTGCGCTGGAGCAACGGGGCGCGGTCGCCGATACGGCTGATCAGCGTCTCGGCGAATAGCGCCGAGCGGTTGCGGGTCGAACGCTGCGACAGGTCGAGCAGGATCTGGCTCACCGCGCGGTCGCCGTCCGCCCCGGCCGGCTGGAGAAACCAGTCGTGGCGGTCTAGCACATAGCCCACCCGCGACACGCCGCGCGCGGAGAGGGTGTAGACGCTCGCTCCATGGGTCAGGGGATCCGGCCCCGAGTCGGCGTGGAGGGAGATGAAGAGGTCTGCCCCGGCCCGCCGGGCGATCTGCACCCGCTCCTCCAGCGGCACGTAGACGTCGGTGGCGCGGGTCATCACCACCCGGTAGCGGCCCTGCGCCTCGAGCCGCGCCTTCAACGCCAGGGCCGCCGGCAGGGTGACGTCCTTCTCGAAGCTCGCGGCGCCGGCCGCCCCGGGATCCTTGCCGCCGTGGCCCGGGTCGATGACGATCACCTTGCGGGCGTGCGGAGCCGGCGGGGCTGCGGCGGGGCTGCGGACGAACGCGGCCGGCTCGGCCTTGGGCCTGGGCGCCCCAGGCCGCAGGCCGACGTCGATGACATAGCGGTAGGCGGTCAGGCCGTCCGCCGGCGGCAACAGGAAGCGGCGCTCCAGGCGCGCGCCGGGCGCAAGATCGAGATCGAGCCTGGCGGCGCCGCCAGCTTCGGCCAGCGCCCAACGGCGGATGAGCCCCCGCCCCTCCCCGCCGGAGGCGCTGCGCGCGGCGGCGCCCTCCAGGGCGAGGACCAGGCGGTTCGGGGCCGACGGTTCGAGCCGGCCGTGGGCCGGCCGGTCGAGGTCGAGGACCAGCCGGGTCTCGGTCTCGTCGCCCCCCAGCCGCACCGAGGTTACATCCGAGTGCGGCTTTCGCGCTCCGGCGGTCACCACCGCCGCACAGGCGCCCGCCAGGACGACGCCCAGCGCGAGGCGCCCCCATCGGAACTGGGAAGACGGACGAGCGCCCATGGCGAGGAACACCACCAGCCGTAGGTTGCGACCAAGCCGCGATTGTCCCCGCCGGCCCGTAGAGAAACGGTTAAGGCCGGCCGGGCTAGACTGACCGGAGAAAGGGCTCGCCATGTACGACGCGGCGCCCTTGCGCTTTTCATTTGCGCCGCAATGTTGCTACACTTGCCTGCGCGTCCGATCGTCCGCTCCCGGAGCCTCGAGCGGCGCGCAGCCAGCGTCGGGCTTCGCCCTCGAGCGATGACGCGCCCCTCTTCGTAGCGCCTTCTTCTGCAGAAGCGCGCCTTTGGAACAATCGAATCTGATGGGCAGCGCCGCCTTCACCGTCACGACCACCGCCGCGGACTCTCGCGGCGGCGCGAACGGCCTGGCAGGCGCGCCTCACTTGTGGCGGCGCCCCGGCCAAGCGGGAGCGGCGCGCCGCGGAGAAGAATTTAATGACGAGAAGAATGCTGATCGACGCCGCCCACGCCGAGGAAACCCGGGTGGTCGTCCTGGACGGGACGCGGGTTGAGGAGTTCGATTTCGAGAGTCAGAGCCGCAAGCAGCTTCGCGGCAACATCTACCTAGCCAAGGTCACCCGGGTCGAGCCCAGCCTCCAGGCCGCCTTCGTGGAGTACGGCGGCAACCGGCACGGCTTCCTCGCCTTCAACGACATCCACCCGGACTACTTCCAGATCCCCCTCGCCGACCGCGAGGCCCTGATCCGCGAGGCGGCGGAGGCTGCGGAAGAGGAAGACAACGGCGCGGCCGTAGCGGCCGGGTCCGACGAGGACGGCGAAACCGCCGGGGCCCTGGAGGACGAGCTCGAAGTCGACGAAGAGGTGGAGCGGCGCCGGCGGCGGATGCTGCGCCGCTACAAGATCCAGGAGGTGATCAAGCGCCGGCAGATCATGCTGGTGCAGGTGGTCAAGGAGGAGCGGGGCAACAAGGGCGCGGCGCTCACCACCTATCTTTCCCTGGCCGGCCGCTACTGCGTCCTCATGCCCAACACCGACCGCGGCGGCGGCATCAGCCGCAAGATCACCTCCGCCACCGACCGCAAGCGGCTGCGTGGCGTGGTCCAGAGCCTGGCGGTGCCCAAGGGCATGGGCCTCATCGTGCGCACCGCCGGCGCCAAGCGGACCAAGGCCGAGATCAAGCGCGACTACGACTATCTGGTGCGCGCCTGGGAGAACATCCGCGACACCACCCTCCACTCCATCGCCCCAGCGCTGATCTACGAGGAGGAGGACCTCGTCAAACGCGCCATCCGCGACCTCTACGACAAGGACCTGGAGGGGATCTGGGTGGAAGGCGAAGCGGGCTTCAAGGAAGCGCGCGACTTCATGCGGATGCTGATGCCGACCCAGGCCAAGAAGGTTCAGCCTTATCGCGACCCCGTGCCGCTGTTCGTGCGCCACCGGATCGAGGACCACCTGTCGCAGATCTATTCCCCGGTGGTGCCGCTGAAGTCCGGCGGGTACCTGGTGATCAACCAGACCGAGGCGCTGGTGGCCGTCGACGTGAACTCGGGGCGGTCCACGCGCGAGCGCAACATCGAGACGACGGCGCTCAAGACCAACCTCGAGGCGGCGGAGGAAGCTTGCCGGCAGCTGCGCCTGCGCGACCTGGCCGGCCTGGTGGTCATCGACTTCATCGATATGGACGAGGCCAAGAACAACCGGGCGGTCGAGAAGAAGCTGAAGGACTGCCTGAAGGACGACCGGGCCCGGGTGCAGATCGGCAAGATCTCCGCCTTCGGCCTCATGGAGCTGTCCCGCCAGCGGCGTCGGACCGGCATCCTCGAAGGCACCACCCACGTCTGCCCTCACTGCCAAGGCGCCGGGCGGGTGCGTTCGGTGGAGTCCAGCGCTCTGGCGGCCCTGCGGGCGGTGGAGATCGAGGCGTTGCGGGGCGGCGGCGAGATCGTGCTGCGCATCCCCAAGGATGTCGGGGTCTACATCCTGAACGCCAAGCGCGAATACCTGATGAAGCTTCGCCAGGCGCATGGGCTCTGGGTCAACGTCGCGCTCGATGACACCCTCGGCCACGCCGAGCGCCAGATCGACCGGATTTCCAGCGAAGCCCCGCCGAGCGCGGAAGGCTGGACGGCCGCCCAGACCGCCTATGTCCCCGAGGAGCCCGATCTTTCGCAGATCGAGGAGGAGGAGGAGGAAGAAGAAGAAGACGAGGAGATCCTCCTGGGCGCGGACGAGGAGGACGAGGACGCGGACGAACACGCCGAGCCGCGCGCCGCCGGGCGCGATGACGAAGGCGCCGAGGGGCGTGGCCGGCGCCGGCGCCGCCGTCGGGGACGACGCGGCGAAGAAGGACGCGCAGCGGCGGAAGGCGCGCCGGCCCCGCACGCCCCCACCCCCGAATCGGCAGGCGAACTGGATGGCGAGGGCCGCCGCCGGCGGCGGCGGGGACGCCGGGGCGGCCGGCGCGCCCGGGAAGATCAGCGCGGGGATCCCTACGCCTGGGCCTGGCCGGCCCGGCCGGTGGGCGACGATGCCTATCAGTGGCGAGGTCCCGCGCAGCAGGCCCTCGCGCCGGAGCCTGAGTTCGCTCCGCCGCAGGCCCTCGCCGAAGCGGCGCCCGCCTCGCTGGAGGCGGCTGCGCTGGCCGCGCCCGAGCGGGCGGCCGAGCCGCACGAGGAGGTATGGGTCGAGCTGCCGAGCGCAGAGGAAAAGCCGCGCCGGCCCCGCCGCAGCCGCGGCAAGCGCGGCGGCGCCGAAGCCGAAGCGGTGAGCGCGCCGCCGGCGCAGGCGCCGCCCGAGGCCGACGCGTCGGTGGACGCCGCCGAAGCCGAGGCGGAAGTCAGCGAAGGGGCGCCGGCGCCGGTCCTCGAAGTCGTGGGCGCATCACCCGCGCCGCGGGAGCCGGCGTCCGAACCGGTCCTCGCCGCCGCGCCGATTGCTTCGCCCGCCCCGCCGACCGAGCCTGATCCGGCCGAAATCGTCGCCCCGCCGACCGCGCCGCGGCGCGGCTGGTGGCGCCGAGGGGCTTGAGACGCCGACGCGAAACGGGTTTCCAGTTTCGCTGGCGGCTCTGGATTCAAGAGTCTGGAACGCGCGTTCTGATCGCAAAAGCGATTCCACTTTTTGAGGTACGCGCTCTAGTGTGGTGAATTCCAGGGGGGCGATCGGAGTGTCGATGTGAGCCTCCAGAGGCTGTCTTCAGGGCGTCTGTCGCGCGTCGCGGTCGGCGCCCTCGCCTCCGTGGGCCTGCTGCTGGCGCCTGGCGCGGCCGTGCGCGCCCAGGGCGAACCCGTGGCCCCCAACATCGAGCGGGATACCGAGATCGAGGCCATCTTCCACGAGGAGATGGACCCCATCTTCGCCGCGGCGAACCTCGACCCCAAGTCGGTGCAGATCTACCTGGTGGGCGATGCGACCCTGAACGCCGCCACCGGGTCGGGCTACCATATGGTGGTCAACAGCGGCCTCATCATGCAGACCAAGACGCCCAACGAGCTGGAGGGCGTGGTGGCGCACGAGACCGGCCACATGGCCCGCGGCGACGTGGCCCGGGTGGGCGAGATGGGCCGCAGCGCCATCGCGCCCATGGTGCTGGGACTGGGCCTCGGCATCCTTGCCGCCATCGCCGGCGCCCCGGACGCCGGCGCGGCGCTGATCTACTCGGGCGGCTACTTCGGTCAGCTGAACGCCCTCGCCTTCTCGCGGGACGAAGAGGCGCGCGCCGACGAGGCGGCCGTCACCTACCTCGAGAAGGCCGGCTACTCGGCTCAGGGCCTGGTCGATTTCTTCAATAATTTCCGTTACGAAGAAGTCTTCTCTGACGTTCGGAAGTATCCGTTCTGGGTCGACCACCCGTTGACCGACGAACGGATCGAGGCCTTGGCCGCCCGCGCCCGCACCCAGTCTCACTGGAGGGCGCAGGATACCCCCGAAGCGGTCGCCCGCTTCGAGATCATGAAGGCGAAGATCAAGGCCTTCACCAACCGCCCGTACCAGACTTACGTCGACTATCCGCTCACCGACACCTCCTACCCGGCCCGCTACGCGCGCGCGATCGCCGACTATCGCGAGCTCGAGACCGAGAAGGCCCTGAAGGAGATCGACGCCCTCATCGCCGAGCAGCCGAACAATCCGTACCTCTACGAGCTGAAGGGCCAGGCGCTGATGGAGAGCGCCAGGGCCGTGGAAGGCGAGGCGCCGCTCCGCCAGGCGGTGGCGCTGAGGCCCGACGCGCCGCTGCTGCGGCTGTTGCTGGGCCAGGACCTGCTGGCCGAGAACAACCCGGCCAAGCTCGCCGACGCCGTCCTCACCTTGAACCGCTCGCTGGTGGTCGAGCCGGACAACCCGATCACCTGGCAGTACCTGGCGGAGGCTTACGACGCGAAGGGCGACGGCGGCATGGCCCGCCTGGCGGCGGCCGAGCAGAACTTCCATCTCGGCCAGCTGCGCGACGCCAAGGTCTTCGCGATGCGCGCGCGCGGGCTCCTGCAGAAGGACACGCCCGAATGGCGCCGCGCCACCGACATCGTCCTGGCGTCCCAGCCCACCGCCGACGACCTGCGGCAGATGGCCCACCCGCAAGGATGATGCGCCTCGGCTCAGCGGTCGCGCTCGCTCTTGCCGCCCTTCTCGCGCTCGGCGCCTGCCAGCCGTCCAAGGACGACGACGCCGCGTTCGGGGCGCGGGTGAAGGCCTACCTCATGGCCCACCCCGAGGTTCTGCGGGCCGCGATCGACAACCTGCAGGCCAGGGAGGACGCCGACGCGGACAAGGCGGCGGCCGAGGCCGAGGTCAAGGCCAAGGCCGCCCTGCCGGGCCTGCGCGGCGCCCTCGAACGCGATCCGCGCGACTTCGTGGCCAATCCGAACGGCAAGGTCACCGTCACCGAGTTCTACGACTACCGCTGTCCGCACTGCATCAACGTCGCCCCCAAAGTCGTGAACCTCATCCGAACCCGGCCGGACGTGCGGTTCGTGTTCAAGGAGATGCCGATCTTCGGCCCGGTCTCCGAGCACGCGGCGCGCGCGGCCATGGCCGCCAAGGCCCAGGGCAAGGACTACCTCGGCCTCTACCAGGCTTTCATGAGCGCCCGCCCGCTCACCGACGCCGAGATCGATCGGCTGGCGGCCGCCGAGGGGGTGGACGTGGCGGCCATGAACGCCCCGGCCGAGCGGGCCAAGGCCGAAACCCAGCTGAAGGACGTGACCAAGCTCTTCACCAGCCTTTCCCTGGAGGGCACGCCCGGCTTCGTGGTCGGCGACGAGATCATCCGCGGCGAGGACTACGAGGCCCTGACCGCCGCGATCGCCAAGGCCGAGGGCAAGGCTTAGGGAATTCCGGCCCCTGGCGCCGGCGCGGACATGGCGCGGATGCGGCAGTTGCCGGGCCCCGTCTTGCCGGGAGCGGTGCGCTGGGCCTCGATCACGAAGAGGATGCGCCGGTCTTCGCCGCCGAGGGCGCAGGCGATGCCGCGCCAGCCTTCCTCGCGGATGCTCTCCAGAATCCGCCCCCCCTGGGCGACCCGGAAGACGCCGCCCTCGGGATACATCGCCGAGCCGAACCAGAGACGCTCCTCGGCGTCCAGGCAAAGCCCGTCGGGCCGGACCTTAAGCGGCGCGAACACCTCGCGCCCGCTCAGCCCGCCGTCGGCGGCGATGGAAAAGCCGGTGATGCAGAACCCGTAGGTCTCGGCCACGTAGAGGCGCCGCCCGTCCGGCGAGATGGCCATGCCGTTGGGCATCCTAAGGCCGTCGGCCACCGCCCGATGGCGCCCGTCCGGCTCGATGAGGATGAGGGTGGTGGGCCGTTGCGGCTCGCCGCCGTAGGTGTCCGAGCCGAACTGGCCGAGATAGGCGCGCCCCTGGCCGTCGACGACCATGTCGTTGAGGTGGCCTCGCGCGTAATGGCCCATGAGGTCGGCGTGCACGCTGACTTCGCCGCCCTGGAGGCGGAGCACCTTGCGGTCTTCCATCGAGACCACCAGCAGCGCGCCGTTCGGCAGCCAGCCGAGCCCCGACGGGTGGTGGGGTACGTCGAGAATCTTTTCACATACGCCGTCCACGGTCGTGGCGTAGACCGCCCCGCCGTGCATGTCCGAGAACCAGAGACGCCCGGCGCGCCAGCGCGGCGCCTCGCCGAACACCAGACCGTCCAGCACCAGCTTGGGCGTCAACGACGTCGCTCCCTCACATTCTCGGTTCAGTGGTTCTCGCCCCGAACCGTGGAGGCTTGCAACCGATAGCGGTCAGAGACCCGCGTCGCCGTCGTCGGCGAGGTCCCCGGCCGCGCTCTGCAGATAGTTCTGCTCGCCAAGGGACTCGGCGAGGGCGAGCTGGGTCTCGAGGAAGTCGATGTGCTCCTCGGTGTCCTTCAGTATGTCGACCAGGATTTCGCGGCTGACGAAGTCCCTGGCGGCCTCGAACTCGGCGACCCCGGCTGTCAGGGTCGCCCGCCCCGATAGCTCCAGCTGTAGGTCGGCGCTCAGCGTCTCGAGCGCGGTCTCGCCGATGGTGAGCTTGTGCAGGTCCTGCAAGTTGGGCAGGCCGCCTAGGAAAAGGATGCGCCGGATCAGCTTGTCGGCATGGCGCATCTCGCCGATGGACTCGTCGTAGACCGCCTTGCCCAGCCGCCGGAACCCCCAGTTCTCCAGCATCCGCGCGTGCAGGAAGTACTGGTTCGTCGAGGTCAGCTCGTTGGTGAGCACCTGGTTCAGCCGTTGGATGACCGCGCGGTCGCCCTGCATCGATGCCTCCTATTCGGCGGCGTAGCGCAGGCTGTCCTCGGACTCCCGGATCAGGCGCCGCATGTCGCAAACGCATTTCGCGCACTGCGGCTTCGCCCCGCAACGGATGAATATCTGGGCCGGCTTGCCTGCGCCCGCGGCGATGGCCGCCCTCGCCTCGCGTTCGCGGATGCCGTTGCAGTTGCAGACGTACACTTGGGTCTCCTGGCCGCGCGGAGCTCTCTAGCAGGTCCGCGGATTTCTGCAACTAATTCTCATTATGATGCGATCGATGGTCGCGGCGCGTCTGCAGTCCCGCCCGCGTCAGGGCGGGGGTCGGCACCCGCGTCCAGGCGGCGAGGCGGGCGATCGTGCCCGGAAAGACCTTGAGGCCGGCCAGCGCCGCATGGCGTCCCGGCCAGCCCTCGGCGCGGCGCTGCAGCCAGGTGGCCAGGCGCAGCGGACCGGCGATGTCGCGTCGCAGCCGGGCATGGTAGTCGCGCGCATGGGCTCCGCCCAGCACCGCCTGGGCGGCGAGCCTGGCGCTGTGCAGCGCGATCGACATGCCGTCGCCCGAGAAGGAAGGGATGACCGCCGCCTGGTCGCCCAGCCGGTAGAGGCCCGGCGGGTCCGGGGCGGCGTGCAGAAAACCGTAGGGGACGTCGGAGATGGTCAGCGGCCGCGGCGACAGCTCCTCGGCGTCCGCCAGCCGGCGCGCCAGGTGCGGCTCGTCCAGCACCGCCCTCAGCAGCCCCGGCCAGGTGCGTCCGGCCGCATCGAAACGCGAGCGGCGAGCGAGGAGGCAGAGGTTCGCCACCCCGCCTTCCACGAGTTGCAGGCCCGCGTAGCCGCCCTGGAATAAGATCACCTCGACGAAGCCGCCCAGCGCGGCGCGCTGGGCGCCCGAGAGGCGGAAGTAGCTCTTGAAGCCCACCATGCCCTTGAGGGTCCCCTCCGCGGCCCGTTTCGCCCCGCGGACCTCGTGCTTGCCGCTGGCCAGCAGAATGGTGGGCGCCGAGACCGGTCCGCGGCTCGTCTCCAGCCGGCCCTGCCCGAGGCTGTGGACCATGACGCCGCGCTCGACGCTCGCCCCCTCGCCGGCTGCGTGCGCCAGCAGGGCTTCGTCGAGCCGGCGCCGCGTGAGACCCAGGGCCGGGAACGGCAGCGGCGATTCCACCAGCCGCCGGCCGGCCGCCAGCCGCACGCCGCCGATGCGCGCCCCGCCCAGCGGCTCGAGGTCGAGGCCGGCCGCCGCCAGGTGCGCCTGGGCCTCCACCGAGAGGAACTCGCCGCAGATCTTGTCTTTAGGCTGGGATTCCCGCTCCAGCACCACGGGGCGAATCCCCGCGCGCGCCAGCAAGGCCCCGGCCGCCGCGCCGGCGAGTCCCCCGCCGACGATGACGACCTCGCTCACTTGATCCGCCCCACGCAGATCCGGAACGGAAGGCGCCAGTCCACCGTCACCGCCTCGGCCGGGATCCGCGCTGTGGCCAGCAGCCGCTCCCAGTCCTGGCGGCGGAACGCGCGGGCCACCGACACCGGCCCGTCGTGGCGGACGAAGGGATGCCAGCCGGCCAGGCTCGAAAGCGCCATGAAGCCGTAGAAGGCGGCCGGGTGACGGTGCAGGTCGTTGACGAACCAGCCCCGCCGCGTCGTCGCCTCCATCCAGCGCAGGAAGCGGACCACCTCGGCGTCGCCCATGTGGTGGGTGACCAGGGAGGAGATGACGAAGTCGATGGGAGCCTCGGGCGCGTAGTCGAAAACATCGCCGGTGAGATAGTCGATGGCCTCCGCCGGATCGGTCGCCGCCTTGGCCGCGGGCTCGCTCCTCGGGTTGAGGTCGATCCCGATCAGCCGCGCTTGCAGGCCGGCCCGGACCGCCCACTTCCGCACGGCGCGAAGCATGTCGCCTTCCCCGCAGCCCACGTCGACGATGGTGAAAGGAGCCTCTCGCGGAAGGTTGCGGGTGGCGCGCGCGAGCCAGCGCAAAGTCGGCGGCCGCGCCCGGGTGACGGTGTTCACCTTCGCGAGATCGGCCAGGCAGGCGGCGAACGCTTCGGCGGTGACGTCCGGAGCGTCCATCATCTCCGGTTCGCGCGAACGCTCGGCGAAGCTTCGCACGGGGGCGCCTCCTAGGCGACGGCCCGGAACCGGAAGCTCTCGGCAGCCATCCCGGGGCCGAAAGCCACCGCAAACCCGTTCTCCACCGGACGCCCGAGCCCGCGGACCGAGGCCAGGATCCGCCCTAGGATGAACATCAGGGTCGCCGACGACATGTTGCCGAAGTCGCGCAGGATCCCGCGCGAGCAGTCCAGCATGTGGGGGCCGAGCTCGAAGCCGGTCTCCACCGCGTCGAGGATGGTCCGTCCGCCGGCGTGCACGGCCCAGGCGTCGAAGTCGGCCGGCCGCTGCCCGCGCAGCAGGCCCCCGTCGTCGTTGCGCGCCGATTCCGCCGCCAATGCCCGGGCGATCCGCGCCGGCACCTCGCCGGAGAGGTGCATGTCGAAGCCGTGGTCGGCGATCCGCCAGGTGATTGCGCCGGCGGTGTCCGCGATGGCGGCCGCCTTGAAGTCCATCAGCGCGACGCCGGTCTCGTCGGCGCTCACCAGAGCGGCCGAACAGCCATCGCCGAACAGCAGCATGGACAGGCACTCGTCGAGCTTCTGCGTGGACTGGAAGTGCAGGGTGCAGAGCTCCAGGTTGACCACCAGCACCCGGGCGGCCGGCTCCGAGCGGACGAAGTGGTGCGCGAGGCGAAGCGCGTTCACCGCGGCGTAGCACCCCATGAAGCCGACGACGGTCCGCTCCACCCCCGGATCCAGCCCCGCCGCGCGGATGATCTGCTGATCGAGCCCCGGCGCGACGAAGCCGGTGCAGCAGGCGAGCACCAGATGGGTGATCCGCTCGCGCTCCTTCTCGATCCCGAGCGCATCCAGGGCCTGCAAGGCGAGGCCGGGGGCGGTGGCCTCGAAGCGGCGCATGCGCTGGCCGGTGGAGGGGGAGCGGCCGTCCAGGGTGTAAAAGCCGCCGGTGTCGCCCAGCACCCGGTCGCCCTCGACCAGCGGCTCGAAGTAGGAGAAGCGGTGGTCGATGCCGGCCCGTCCCACCATCCGCCGGAAAAGCTTCTGGGTGCGCGGTTCGTTCAGGAGCAATTCGACGTACCGAACGAACGCCTGGTGTACGTCGTGCGGCGGCGTCGCCGTTCCGATCCTGTTGACGTAGGCGCGAGCCATCTTCGCCACTCCGGACCCCCTGGCGGATCGGCTAAGGCTCCAATCCAATCAACAGACAACGGGCGACAGCTTGCCGCCCGACTTCATCTTAACGTTCCGAGATGAACGTGGGCCAACCAGGCTCGATCGGCAACAGAAAAGCTCGCAGCGGCCTTTAGTGGGCGTCCGCGCCTTCGTCGCGGCCATGGGCGGCGAGCAGATCCTGCATGTCGCTGGCGTGCTCCTCCTCCACCTCGAGGATGGTCTCGATCATTACCCGGGTGGTGGGGTCGTTCTCCCCAAAATAGCGGATCAGCTCCCGGTAGTGGTCGACGGCGATCCGCTCGGCGATGAGGTTCTCGCGGATCATCCCCACCAGGTCTTCGGGGGTCGAATACTGGGAGGCCGATCGGGTCGACAGGCCGTCGGGATTGAAGTTGGGCGAGCCGCCGAGCTGGTTGATGCGCTCGGCCACCATCATGGCGTGCTCCTGCTCCTCCTTGGCGTGCTGGGCGAACTCCGACTTCACGCTCTCGCTGGCGATGCCGGCGGCCGCCACGGCGTGCTGGGTGTAGCGCAGCACGCAGACCAGCTCTGTGGCGAGGACGCTCTGCAGGATCTCGATGGTCTTGCCGACGTCGCCGACATAGGTGTCGGTCACCGCCCCCTGCTCGATATGCTGACGAGCGCGCTCCCGCAGCGTCTTGATATCGCTAAGGAAAGGCTTCGCCGCTCGGGTTTGGGCCGCCGCAGCATTTTCCATGATCGACTCCTCCTTCTCTCCTTTTGAGGGTTGCGGTCAGCCGGCCCGGGCCTGCCGCCCGTCTTGGTGCGATTCAGGCGCGGGGTGGCGCCAGGGCTCGCCCCGGCCCCGCGCCGCCGAGAACTGGTAGCCGGCGAACTCCCAGTTCGGGAGGGCCTCGAACCAGGCTTCCAGGAAGCCCTTCCGATCGTTCTGATGGTCGAGATAGTAGGCGTGCTCCCAGAGGTCGCAGACGAGCAGCGGCGTGAGGCCCTCCTTGGTGAGCACGTCGTCGGCGTCGTGGGTGGCGCGCACCTGCAAGGCGCCGGACGCATCGGCGGTGAGCCATACCCAACCGGAGCCGAAGTGGGCCGCCCCCTTGGCGACCATCTTGTCCTTGAGCTGCGCCAGCCCGCCGAACCCGGTATCGATCGCCCTGGCCAGCTCGCCCGAAGGCGCGCCGCGCTTGGCGGCCATCGTCGCCCAGAAGAAGGCGTGGTTCCAGGCCTGGGCGGCGTTGTTGAAAAGCTTCTTCTCGTCGGCCTTGCCAACCGCCTGGCGGACGATCTCCTCCAGCGGCTGGGGCGGTCGTCCGGCTTTCTCGAGGAGATCGTTGAGCGTCTTGACGTAGGTCGCGTGGTGTTTGTCGTGGTGGAAACGCAAGGTCCGCTCGGACATCACCGGCGCCAGGGCGTCATAGGCATAGGGAAGGCTTGGCAAGCTGAACATTACAGAACTCCGTGGGGCCCCTTCGAAGGGATAACCCGCCGGAGCCGGCTTGGTTCAGCCTGCGCCGCCCAAAGCGCTCCGTCAGATCAGTCCGGCCAGCGGCGAGGACGGCTCGGCGTAGAGCCGCTTGGGCATCCGGCCGGCGAGGTAGGCCTCTCGCCCGGCGATCACCGCGTGCTTCATCGCCCTGGCCATCCGGATCGGGTCCTTGGCCTCGGCGATGGCAGTGTTCATCAGCACCGCGTCGCAGCCGAGCTCCATGGCCGCGGCCGCGTCGGAGGCGGTGCCCACGCCCGCGTCCACCAGGACCGGGACGCGCGACTGTTCGACGATGAGGCCGATGTTGAGCCGGTTCTGGATCCCGAGTCCGGAGCCGATCGGGGCGGCGGCAGGCATGATCGCCGCGGCGCCGGCCTCCTCGAGCTTGCGGCAGTAGACCGGATCGTCGGTGCAGTAGACCATCACCGAAAAGCCCTCGGCGATCAGCAGCTTGAGCGCCCGCAGGGTTTCCTCCATGTCCGGGTAGAGGTGGGCGGTGCGGCTCAGCACCTCCAGCTTCACCAGGTCCCAACCCCCAGCCTCGCGCGCCAGGCGCAGGGTCCGGACCGCCTCCTCGCCGGTGAAACAGCCGGCGGTGTTCGGAAGGTAGGTGAACCGGTCGGGCCTCACATGGTCGGAAAGCATCGGCTGGCTCGGATCGGAAAGGTTCACCCGCCGCAGCGCCACGGTGACGATCTCGGCCCCGGCCGCGTCGGCCGCCGCCGCGTTGAGGGCGTAGTCCTTGTACTTGCCGGTGCCGACGATCAGCCGCGAGCGGAAGGTCCGCCCCGCCACCGTCCAGGCATCCTCGGCCATGGTCTGGGAACCGTCCATCGCCTGCTCCTTCAGCCGCCGCCCACGAAGGCCACGATCTCGATCCGGTCGCCGTCGCTGAGCGGGGTGGCCTCGTAGGCCGAGCGCGGCACGATCTCCAGGTTCCGTTCGACCGCGAGCTTGCGCCGGTCGAGGCCGAGGGCCTCCACCAGGGCCGCGATGGTGGTCGCCGCCTCCAGCTCCCGCGCTTCCCCGTTTATCAACAGCCGCATCGGCGCTCCCAGGCTGGGATGTCGGCGGGAAAGGAGGGCGGGGCCCGATTCTCTCCCTTCGCCGGCATGACCCGGATCAGGTTCGGCGGGTCACCGCGCATCCTAGCGGTTTCTCAGTCCCTTCGCGCGGGACTCCCCGGAGATTGGGGTCAATCTACGCTCGGCCCCCTATGCGTCAAGCCTGGCCCTGCGCTCCTCTCCGGATCGCCGGCCTCCACGTGGGGCGCCAAGCTTGTGAGCTTCCGACTCGAACGCTAAAAGCCTCGCCGGCGGGGCGGCGGGACCGAATGTCGAAACCGATCTTTGTCTTGAGCGGCCCCAACCTCAACCTCCTGGGCGAGCGCGAGCCGCACATCTATGGGTCCGCCACCCTGGAGGACATCCGCAAGCTCTGCGAGGCGCGCGCCAAGGCCAGGGGACGGGCGGTGGTGTTCCGCCAGACCAACCACGAGGGCGAGCTGATCGACTGGATCCACGAGGCGCGCGCGGCGGCCGGCGCGCTGGTGATCAACCCGGGCGGCTATGGCCACACCTCGGTCGCCCTGCTGGACGCGCTGAAGGCCTTGCCCATTCCCATCGTCGAGTGCCACCTGTCGAACCCGGCCGCCCGCGAGGATTTCCGGCGCGCCACCTATGTCTCCCTGGCTGCGACCGGCGTGGTCTCCGGTTTCGGCGCCGCGAGTTATGAACTGGCCGTCGATGCCGCGCTCGGCCTCGTCGGCGCTTGAAGCCTTCCCGAACGGCGCAACAAACGAGGTCCAAGCCCGCATGGCCGATCCCAAGGGTCCCGCCGATCCCATAGACGCCCGGCTGGTGCGCCGCCTCGCCGCCATCCTCAACGACACCGGCCTCACCGAGATCGAGGTCGAACGCGGCGATTTGAGGATCAAGGTGGCCAGGACCGCCCAGCTGGCGTTCGCCCCGTCGGCCCTGGCGCCGGCGCCCCAGGCCGGGTTCGCCGCCGCCGCCGCGTCCGCCTCGCCCGCCGCGCCGGCGGCTGCGAGCGCCGAGCCGGAAGGCGACGTGGTCGCCTCGCCCATGGTCGGCACCGTCTACCTGCAGCCGCAGCCCGGAGCGCCGCCCTTCGTGAAGGTGGGCGACATGGTCGCCGAGGGCCAGACCCTGCTCATCGTCGAAGCCATGAAGACCATGAATCCGATCCCCGCCCCGCGGGCGGGCCGCCTCGTCGAGCTGCTGGTCGCCGACGGCCAGCCGGTGGAATTCGGCGAGGCGCTGGCGGTGATCGGCTAGTGTTCGACAAGATCCTCATCGCCAACCGCGGCGAGATCGCCCTGCGGGTGCACCGCGCCTGCAAGGAGATGGGCATCGCCACCGTCGCCGTGCACTCGGAGGCGGACGCCGGGGCGATGCACGTTCGGCTGGCCGACGAGAGCGTCTGCATCGGCCCGGCGCCGGCGGCCAAGAGCTACCTCAACATCCCCTCGATCATCGCCGCCTGCGAAATCACCGGCGCCCAGGCGATCCATCCGGGCTACGGCTTCCTCTCGGAGAACGCCCGCTTCGCCGAGATCGTCCAGGCGCACGGCTACACCTTCATCGGCCCCAAGCCCGAGCACATCCGGATCATGGGCGACAAGATCGCCGCCAAGGTGGCCATGCGCAGCGCGGGGGTGCCCGTGGTGCCGGGCTCGGATGGGGCGCTGACCTCCGAGGCGGAGGCGATCGCGGCGGCCGACGCCATCGGCTTTCCGGTGCTGATCAAGGCGGCGGCCGGCGGCGGCGGGCGTGGGATGAAGGTGGCCTGGACCCCCGCCGACCTGCTGGAGGCGCTGGCCACCGCGCAGGGCGAGGCCAAGGCCGCGTTCGGCGACGATTCGGTCTATCTTGAGCGCTATCTGGCCGCGCCGCGCCACATCGAGGTGCAGGTGGTGGCCGACGGTTTCGGCGCGGTCTGCCACCTCGGCGAGCGCGACTGCTCCTTGCAACGCCGGCACCAGAAACTCATGGAGGAGGCGCCCTCGCCCGCCATCGACGCCCACGCGCGCGCGCGCATCGGCGAGACGGTGATCCGCGCCATCGGCGCCCTCGGCTATCTCGGCGTCGGCACCGTGGAGTTCCTGTACGAGGACGGGGAGTTCTACTTCATCGAGATGAACACCCGCCTGCAGGTCGAGCACCCGGTGACCGAGGCGATCACCGGCATCGACCTGGTGCGCGAGCAGATCCGCATCGCCGCCGGCCTGCCGCTTTCCTTTTCCCAGAACGAGATCACCTTCGAGGGCCACGCCATCGAGTGCCGGATCAACGCCGAGAACGCCCGCACCTTCACCCCCTCCCCGGGCCTGGTCACCGACTTCCACGCGCCGGGCGGCCTTGGGGTGCGGCTGGATTCGGCCCTCTACGCCGGCTATGCGATCCCCCCCTATTACGACAGCCTGGCCGGCAAGCTGATCGTGCACGGGCGCGACCGCATCGAGTGCCTGGCGCGGCTGAAGCGCTGCCTGGGCGAGATGGTGGTGGGTGGGATCGAGACCACCATTCCGCTCTTCCAGGACCTCCTGGCCGAGTCCGAGATCCTCGAGGGGCGCTATCACATCCACTGGCTCGAGGAATGGCTGAAGCGGGCGGCCTGATGGGGGGCCCCGGAGAGGCGGGTCCCGGCGCCGGGTCGGCTTTTTCGCCGAAGTCGTCCTAGATATTGGCGGTCATATCGCTAGGCGCGCCCCTTGGACTTCTTTTCCGCCGACGACCTCATCACCTGCTACAGGCGCGGCGTCTTTCCGATGGCCGACGCCCGCCATGACCTTCGGGTCTTCCTCGTCGATCCCGCCCAGCGCGGCGTGCTGCCGCTGGACCGGTTCCACGTCTCGCGCCGGCTCGCGCGGACCGTGCGCTCCAATCGCTTCGAGGTGAGGATCGACCAGGCGTTCGAGGCGGTGATCGAGGGCTGCGCCGCGCCCAAGCCCGGGCGCAACGAGACCTGGATCAACCTGCCGATCCAACGGCTATGCGGGGAGCTTTTCCGGCGGGGATTGGCGCACAGCGTCGAGGCCTGGTCGGGAGACCGGCTGGCGGGCGGTCTGTACGGCGTCGCCCTCGGCGGCGCCTTCTTCGGCGAGAGCATGTTCTCGGCGGAGCGCGACGCCAGCAAGGTGGCCCTGGCGCACCTCGTGGCCCGCCTGAAGGCCGGCGGTTTCGTCCTCCTCGACACCCAGTTCCTCACCGACCATCTGGCGGGCTTCGGCGCCGAGGAGATCTCGCGGAGCCAATACGCCCGCCGGCTGGCGCTGGCCCTGAAGCTCGAAGGCGATTTTCTCCGCCTGGATCCCTACGCCGACGGCAGGGCCGCTATGCAGGTGATCAGCCAGGCGTCGTAGGTCGGATGCTGCAGCGGGTGCAACCCGGGGGATTCGGCGAACATCCAGCCCTTGTAGACCTGCTTGGCGGGCGCGGCCTCGAGGCCCTCCACCGCCAGCGGCCGGAACTCCACCACCACATAGGCCGAAGCCTGCGGCGCAGGCTGGTCGAGGTCGCTGGTCTCGCAGGCCTTCACCGTGAACACCAGGTTCTTGTAGCGGACGCGCTGACCCACCGGCGCGGCGAACCGCATCGTCTCGGCCGTGACCTTGTCGAGCACCTGCAGGACCGCGGCCGGGCTCCTGATCGGGAGGACGGGCGCCGGCGGCGGCGCAGGCGGCGCCGGCTTCGCCTCCGCGCGCGGCGCAGGCGCGGTCGGCTCGGCGGCGTTGACGCTGTTCGAGTCAGGCCGGGTCTCGATCACCGGGGCGCCCGGCGGCGCCTCCGCGGCGGGGGGCGCGGCCGGGGACGACGCAGGCGGGGATGACGCAGGCGGGGCCTCGAGCACCGGCTGGGCGCGGATCGCCCAGGCTGCGAGACTGGCGCTCAGCGCCGTCGCCGCGGCGGCGACGAGGAGCAGGCGGGGCGCCCTCACTCGGGCCTCCAAGCCTCGTAATCGCCGCTCGCCTTCGGGCGCTCGCCGGTGCGCGCGATCGAGCCCTTGGGACGCCAGGCCCAGATGGTCCCGGAAAGGTTCGGCAGGTGGTCCTTCTCCCAGGCGCGGCGCGGAAGCGGGGCCTTGGTGGGCGGCTCATCGAAGGTGTGATGCAGCCAGCCGTGCCACTCGGCCGGCACCTTCGAGGCGTCGGCGTAGCCCTGGTAGATCACCCAGCGGCGCTTGCGCCCGTCGTAGCTGTCGCGGGTGTCCTTGGCCTCGTAGTAGCGATTGCCGAAGGCGTCCTCGCCCACGAAGACGCCGCGCCGCGCGACGGTGAACCGGATGCCGATGGTGGCCGAGTTCCACCAGGTGAAGATCGATTTCAGCACAGCGAGTCGGCGCGCCTCGGGATGTCGTCGGAAGCGCGACTTATAGGCCCGCGCCCTGGGGGCGTCCAGGCCCGCGCCCTCGCACGCATCATCTATATATTGTGGACAGCCCCGCTCGCCCCCGCAACATCTATTGGAGGTTCGCCCAATGCGCCCTAGCCTAGGGCCCTTCCGCCCGAGCTCCCGAGTCTGCCATGCGCCACGAACGCCGCTTCGCCCGACCCCAGCTCCCCTACGAGCCGGAGATCCGCTGGGTGGAGCGGGCCAGCGACCTCGTGGAGGTGCTGGCGCCGCCGTCGTGGACGACGGCGCGGGTCGAGGCCTGGCTCGACTGGGCGGACGGACTGCCCACCGACTACCCGGAAGGCGCCCCCGATTGGCTCGGCCCCGAGGCGAAGGGCGACCCGCTGCTGGCGGGCGGCCCCGACCGTTATGCGCGCCGCCTGGCCGCCTGGGGCCTGGCGCTCGGCCTCTTCGACGACGCCCTGGCGGCGGAGGCCTTCCGCGACGCGCTCTTCGCGGCGGTGGCCGGCGGCTTCATCGCGCCGGGGCCGCAGCTCGCGTTTGGCGCGCGGGTCCACCCGACCGCCGTCGATACCGCGCGCCCGCCCGCGCCGGCGTTCCCCCGAACCGAGGCCCGGGCCTTCGAGGATGCCGCGCAGCGCCTGCGCAATGGCCGCGGGCTGACCGCCGGTCTCGGCGCGGTCGAGCGTGAGCGCCTCGCCGACGTGGCCCAGGCAGTGCTGCGCTGCGAGGGCGAGCCGGGCGCCTGCTCCAGCTTCGCCGCCAACGCCGCCCTCGCCCGGGCGGCGTGGCGGGCCCGTGAGGCCGGCGTTTGCGACCCTGCCATCGCCGAGACGGTCATCTTGGCCGCCGCCGGCGCCGGCCTGGCTGCGCCGGCCCCCGCCGAGACCAGGCCGCTGATCGCCATCGCCGAACGCGAGGCGTTGGTCGTCGAGGCCGGGGCGGCGGTCGGGCGCGCGGCCACGCTCGCCTGGGAGACCTCGGCGGTCACCTTCGCCTTTTCCGACCTGGACGCGGAAGCCGTCGACCTGCTGGCCTGGGCGCCCAAGGCGGTCCTCAACGTCACCCTCTTCGAGGGTCCCGACGGCATCGACTCCGAGGCCTTCCAGGCGGCGGCGCGCATCGCGCTGGCGGCGCTCAGGATCGAGCGGCGGACCGGGTTCTGCGCCGATCCCACGGCCGCCTATCGCCGCCAGGCCTCCGAGCGCGTGGCGTTGGGCTTGGCGGGCGTCGCCGAGCTGATCGTCGGACGGGGCCTCGCCTACGACAGCGCCGAGGCGCAGGCGCTCGCCGCCGAGCTTCATGCGGCCGTGGGCGCGCTCGCCCCTGGCCTGGCGGCGGCGGCCTTCGAGGATCCTGAGATGAGCCTGCGGCTCGGCGGCCTCTCCCTCGGAGCGGCCCCGTGGGCCGGGCCGACCTCCGTCGCCGAGACCGCCGATGGGGTCCTGATCCGGGTGCTGGCCGAGCCCGCGCTGAGCGCCTGCGAGCGTCTGGGCCTCGATCCGCAGGCCCTGCAGGTGGCCCTGCTCGGCGCCCGCACCCTGGAGGACGCGCCCGGCCTCGACGCCGCGACGCTCGTCGCCAAGGGCTTCACCGCCCACGAGATCGCCGCCGCCGAGGCCGAGCTCGACCGCTGCCGGACGCTTGCCGAGGCCTTCGCGCCGGCGGTGATCGGTGCGGGCTTCGTGCGCGACGTGCTGGGGGCGCCGCAGGAGGCCCTCGAGGACCCGCGCTTCGACACCCTGGCCTTCGCCGGCTTCGCGCCGGAGACGCTGGCCGCGGCGGAGGCGCATGTGCTGGGCGCGCGGGGGCGGAGCGCTCTGGCGGCCTTTCCCGAGGCGCTGAGGGCGGCGCTGCGCCCGCCCGAGGACATCGGCTCGGCCGCGCGCCTGGCCATGGCGGTCGCGGTCGAGGATTCTTCCTGGGCGCCCGTTTCGGCGATCCTGCCGCTCCCCTTCGCCGCGCCGCCGAAGGCCGCCGCCGAGGCCCTCGCCCTCGCCGCCGCCGCCGGCGTGCGCGCGGTCCGGATCGTGCGGGCGGCGCCGGGCGCGGATTTCGCCCTCGACCTGCCGCCCCTCCGCGCCGAAGCGCCCAGCGCGGAAGCCGCCGCCCCGGAGCCCGAGCGGCTGGTGGAACGGTTCGTGGAGGTGGAGCGATCCAGGCGGCGCCTGCCCGACCGCCGCAAGGGCTACATCCAGAAATCCACGGTCGGGGGCCACAAGGTCTATCTGCACACCGGCGAATACGAGGACGGCGAGCTCGGCGAGATCTTCATCGACATGCACAAGGAAGGCGCCGCCTTCCGCTCGCTGATGAACAACTTCGCCATCGCCATCTCCATCGGCCTCCAGTACGGGGTGCCGCTGGACGAGTTCGTCGACGCCTTCGTGTTCACCCGCTTCGAGCCGGCCGGCGAAGTGACCGGCAACGAGGCGATCCGCTCGGCCACCTCGATCCTCGATTATGTGTTCCGCGAGCTCGGGATCAGCTACCTGGGCCGCGACGACCTGGCGAACGTGGACCCGCGCAGCCTCAACGCCGACGGCCTCGGACACGGCGCCGCCGACACGCCCTCCGACCCGCAGCCGTTCGCCCGCTTCGTCTCCCGCGGGTTTGCGCGCGGCGCGGCGCCGGACAACCTCGTCTTCCTGCCGCTGCCGGCCAGGGACGCGAGCGCCCGTGGCGCGGCTTTCAGAACCGCCGAGGTCTGCGCCGAGTGCGGCGACCTCGCCGTGGTGCGCAAGGGCCAGGCGCTGATCTGTCAGACCTGCGGCGCACGGGCCGCCCGAGAAGAAGCCTAAAGCGCGTCAGACACGACCAGCGGCGCTCGCGACGCCCTGGCCCCGGCCTTGCCTCTCCCGCCCGGACCTCAGTCGACGGGACGGGCCTGTGCCGAAATGAAACCGCTCACCATCATCAGCGTCATCTGGCTGGTGCTCGCCGTCTTCGGACTGGCGCTGATCACCGTCTGGCCGGCGCACGCCCAGAACGCCGGCCAGATCGCCCGCGCCCGGGGGGGCGCCAGCTGCCCGGGCTGCAACCTCTTCCAGGCCGACTTCAGCAACCTGGAGCTCAAGGACCGCAACTTCGCCGGCGCGCGGCTGCGCCAAGCGGACCTGTCGGCCGCGGTCATGAACCGGACGAGCTTCGCCCGCGGCGACCTTCGCGACCTGAACGCCTTCGGCGCGGTGCTCGGCGGCGTGAACTTCGCCGGCGCCAACCTCGCCAACGCGAGTTTCGTGGGCGCCTATCTCGAGGGCGCCAACTTCCGCGGCGCGAACCTCAGCGGGGCCAACTTCTCCGGGGCCGAAATGGCGCGGGCCGTCGGGCTCACCGAGGCCCAGCTCGCCGGCGCCTGCGGCGACGCCGACACCCGCCTGCCCCACGGGCTTCGCCTACGTCCCTGCGCCTAGACCGGCTTGGACCGCTTGGCCATTACCGCGATTTAAGTGGCGCTGCGGGCGGGCGGACGAAAAAATAGCCTTCGCGGGACCTATGCCCGCGTCCCCGAGGGACCCTTGCGAGCCACCCCTTCCGCCGCCGCGCTTGCGTCCCGCTTCGTCGCCCTCCTCTGCCTGGCGAGCTTCGCCCTGGCGCTCGGCGCGGTCCGCGCCTACGCCCTCGACGACGGCGGCGACACGCCGCAGGTCTTTTCCTTCGGCGGCATGTGCCTCAACTGCGAGCTCTCCGGACGCAAGCTGCAGGCGGCCCGGTTCGTGGGCGGCGATTTCTCGGGCGCCTCCCTGGTGGGCTCGGACCTCAGGGGCGCCACCTTCTTCGGCTCGAACTTCTCCGGCGCGCACCTGGAGCGGGCCGACCTTCGGGGCGCGAACTTGTTCGGCTCGGTGTTTGCCGGCGCCAACTTCACCGCCGCCAACCTGGCCGGCGCCCAGGCCCGCGGCGCCAACCTCGCGGGCGCGATCCTGACCCGGGCCGACTTGAGCGGCGCGATCCTCACCGGGGTGCTGATGGCCGACGTGGACGGTCGCGACGCCCAGTTCGCCGGCGCCCAGGCGCTGGCCGCCAACCTCACCGGGGGCCAGTTCCAGCGGGCCTCGTTCCGCAACGCCAACCTCGCCGGCGCCGATCTCGCCGGCGCCAACTTCGCCGGCGCCGACCTCGCCGGCGCCAACCTCTCCGGCGCCAACCTCTCCGGAGCCGACTTCGCCGGCGGCAAGGGCCTCACCCAGGACCAGCTCGACCAGGCCTGCGGGAGCGGCGCGGTGCGCCTGCCGACCGGCCTCTCGGTGAAGCCGTGCAAGGGCGGCAGCCGGGTGATCATCCTGCGCTCCAGCCCCGGCCACGGGACCCGGCGGGCCGTAGGCTTCTAGTCGCGCGTTTGCAGGCGCCTACCCCTTCAGCGGCGGGACGACCCGGATGTGCAGCTCCTTGAGGTGCTTTTCGGGCGCCTCGGAGGGCGCGTTCATCATCAGGTCCTGGGCCTGCTGGTTCAGCGGGAAGGCGATCACCTCGCGGATGTTCTCCGCCCCGGCCAGCAGCATGACGATCCGGTCGATCCCCGGCGCCATGCCCGCGTGCGGCGGGGCCCCGTAGCGGAAAGCGTTCAGCATCCCGCCGAACTGCCGCTCGACCTCGGCGGCCGAGTAGCCGGCGATCTCGAAGGCCCGGACCATGATCTCCGGCCGGTGGTTCCGGACCGCCCCCGAGCACAGCTCGACGCCGTTGACGACGATGTCGTACTGGTAGGCGAGGATCTCCAGCGGATCGCGGCTCTCGAGGGCCGCCAGCTCGCCCTGCGGCATCGAGAAGGGGTTGTGCGAGAAGTCGACGTGGTTGGTCTCTTCGTTAAACTCGTACATCGGGAAGTCGACGATCCAGCAGAAGTCGAACCGGTCCTTCGCCGCCAGATCGAGCTCGGTCCCGGCCTTCATCCGCGCCAGCCCCGCGAAGCGGTGAAAAACCTTCGGATCGCCGGCCACGAAGAAGGCCGCGTCTCCTGTGGCGAGGCCGAGCTGCGTGCGGATCGCCTCGGCCCGCTCGGGGCCGATGTTGCGGGCGATGGGCCCCGCGCCGCCCTCCTCGCCCTCGCGCCAGAAGATGTAACCGAGCCCCGGCTGACCCTCCTCCTGCGCCCAGGCGTTCATCCGGTCGCAGAAGGCGCGGCTGCCCCCGCCGGGGGCCGGAACCGCCCAGACCGCGGCCTTGGGATCCTCCAGGATGCGGGCGAAGAGCCCGAAGCCGCCGCCGCGGAAGTGCTCGGAGACGTCCTGCATCTGGATCGGGTTGCGCAGGTCCGGCTTGTCGGTGCCGTACTTGGAGATGCATTCGCGGTAGGGGATGCGCGGGAACGGATAGGGCGTCACCGCCTTGCTCTCGCCGAACTCCTCGAAGACGCCGTGCATCACCGGCTCGATGGCGGCGAAGACGTCTTCCTGGGTGACGAAGCTCATCTCGACGTCGAGCTGGTAGAACTCCAGGGAGCGGTCGGCGCGCAGGTCCTCGTCGCGGAAGCAGGGCGCGATCTGGAAGTAACGGTCGAAGCCCGAGACCATCAAGAGCTGCTTGAACTGCTGCGGCGCCTGCGGCAGCGCATAGAACTTCGAGGGATGCAGCCTCGACGGCACCAGGAAGTCGCGCGCGCCTTCCGGCGACGACGCGGTCAGGATCGGCGTCTGGTATTCCAGGAAGCCCTGATCGATCATGCGCTGGCGGATGTCGGCGATGATCTGCGAGCGCAGGACGATGTTGCGGTGCAGGGTCTCGCGCCGCAGGTCCAGGTGCCGGTTCTTGAGGCGGATGTCCTCGGGATAGTCCGGCTCGCCAAAGACCGGCAGCGGCAGCTCGCCGGCCTCGCTCAGCACCTCGACGC
>JAFBAO010000088.1 GCA_019247715.1 Caulobacteraceae bacterium | reverse complement strand
CTCCGTCACCGCCATCACTCGTCGCCAAGGTGCTGAACCAATTAACCTTTTTCGACGAGCTTGATGCTCCGGCCCTGCTGGTCCTTGCGCCACCACACGCCGGCGGCGTCGATGGGCTCGATCGCCGGAGTCAGCCCCCGCCGGCCGAGGAAGTCGTGCACGGCCCGTCGGCAGCCGGCCAAGGCGCCATAGTCGTCCACCACCACATAGCCGCCCGGCGAGAGGCGGTCGTAGAGGTGAACGAGCGCGTCCATGGTGGATTCGTACATGTCGCCGTCGAGCCGGATCAGGGCGAAGCGTTCGTCCCCCAACCTGGGCAAAGTGTCCTTGAACAAGCCCTTCAGGAAGACGACCTGCGCGTCGAGCAGCCCATAGGCGGCGAAGTTCCTGCGCACTTGCTCCTCCGGGACCGCCAGCTCGCTGAAGCCGTGCAGCGCGCTGCCTCGATCGGCGGGGTAGCGGCCGAGGTCGGGGCGGGGCAGACCCGCGAAGCTGTCGGCGACGAACACCTTGCGATCGGTCACCTGGTGGGCGGCCAGGATTGCCCGCATGAAGATGCAGGCGCCGCCCCGCCAGACCCCGGTCTCGATGTAGTGGCCGGGCACCCCCTCGGCGAGCGTCCCCTCCACCAGGGCGCGCAGATGGCGCATGCGCGCCGGCCCGATCATGGTATGGGCCCTGGCGGGCCATTCAGAGCTTCGCCACCGCCGCGTCCGCCAGGGATGCCGCATGCGCCTCCCGACGAAGCGGACCCAGGTCTCCAGCTTCGATTCGCCGTGAATCTCGTCTCGCAACGAAGCTTCGACGAGCTGAAGGTATCTCTCGGCGATCTCACTCAAACGCAACGCTTCGCTCCAGCGGCGGCCTCGTCCTATCTAGGTGCGGTTCCTCCATGGGCAAAGCCGGGCGGGCCGGCGCCCGGCCGGGCCAGGCGTGAGAAAAGCGTGGCGAAGTGCTGAACGCGCCAGGCAGGACGGCGCCGCTTCAAGGATATCCTGATCATCGCGCGCACGAGCATGACCAGACCGTGGACTGTACGTCATGCGCCGCAATCTTAACCATAGTCGAACACCGACTGGATCAGCACGCGGCGAACAGGTGTCCGTCTTATATCTATTTTGGCTTCGAGATTTTGGAACTGGCGAACGCTTATATGGACCGAAATTTCGTTCAAATTCGTGCGACGCACTATAGACGATGGATAAATGATGGCAAAATTTGGATCCGGACTAGGTTAATCTGAGAAAATAGGCGGATCTATCTCGGATATGTGCAAGTTATCGCGCCGGTACATGCTTGAAGCAATCTGGTATATAGTGAGAACATGGCGCCGACGTCGGATATTGATGGATTCGCCTGTTGGGTGAAAAGCGCCCTGAGCCTAAATGGCGTCTTAACAACGTCATCGAAAACCGTTAGCTTGGCCACGGGCTGATACGAAAAGGGGGGATTCTCCTCCTTTCTTCAGATTGTGAGGACAACCATGCGCAAGCTTCTCCTGGGCGCCTCGGCGCTCGCATTCGGTCTGGCGCTCAGCAGCGTCGCCATGGCCGACACGAACACTTCCACTGGCACGAGCCAAGGCTCGGGCTCGGCCAACAACGACAGCTTGACGCTCGGCTCGGGCAACACGTCGAGCCACTCGGCCACCAACAGCCAAGGCTCGGGCTCGGCCAACAACGGCGGCGTCTCCGCCCTGTCCGGCAACAGCGACAGCGGCAGCAACAGCCAAGGATCTGGCTCGGCCAACGACGGCGGTTCGGCGATCGGGTCCGGCAATTCGCTGACCCACACCAGCAGCAACAGCCAAGGCGCCGGCTCGGCCAATAACGGCGGCGAAGTGAAGACCGGCAACTCGTCGGCCAGCAAGGGCGGCGCGAACAACGGCAGCACCGTCAACAAGGACTCGAACAACCAAGTCGATCTCGCCACCAAGGGCGGCCAGTCCGCCAGCGGCGGCAGCACCAACAACAGCGACTCGAACAACCAGGGCAACCTGGCCCTCGGCGGTCAAGCGGCGAGCGGCGACGGCTCGAACCAGAAGGCCGAAGACGGCGGTCAAGCCGCCAACAACGGCAGCGAGAACGTCAAGGACGCGTACAACATCGAGCACTCGGGCAACACGCACACCACGACCACGTCGGTGACGGTCTCCCTGGCTGGCCCGGTGACCCTGCAAGACCTGAGCGAGACCGTGGTCGGCGGCGCCGGCGCGGGCGGCTTCGTCGGGGGCAACCTGACCACCGGCTATGTGAGCGTCCAAGGCGCTGGCAACACCGCTTCCTTCGCGGGTATCAGCACCCAGACCAGCAACACCGGCGTCGGCAACGCCAACCAGACCGCCACCGCGGTCTCGGCCAACTCGAGCATCACGTTCGGCAGCTCGGCCGTCCACTAAGCCGACCCACTTCAGTTCTCTGCTTACCGCGCCAGCGGGCCTCCGGGTCCGCTGGCGTTTTCTTTTTCGAGGTGCCACGTGGGCCCGGCCGCAGACGCCCACGTCGCTTCGATCGTGTTCGACAAGGAGGCGCTCTCCCGCGCCACGCAGTCCAGCTTGGCCGGCGTCATGATCCCCGGGCCTCGGGCGCCGTCCGCTTTGCGACAGTGCCGCGTGGACGCTGAAGAAGCGAAGGCCCCGGCTTGGGGGGAAGCCAGGGCCTTCGTGTCGGCGCTCAGAACTCGCCTGTGCGCGCCGGCCAGAGCGGGGTCGCACATCAATGTTGCGCGGGGAATTCAGAACGCTTCTGGGCCGTTTCGGCCTCGCCCCGGGAAAGGCCCCAATCCCCGCGCTCGCGTTTCGTCGCGCGGGCGCCTATTGCGAGCCGCTCTTCTCGGCCCTGGCGGCGTCGGCGCTGGAAGCCTTGGCCGCGTCGGCGGCCTTCTCCGCATGCTCGCCCGCGCCCTTGGCCGCACCGGCGGCGGTCTCGGCGGCAGGCTCGGCCGTCACGGCGTTGCTCATCTCGCCGGCGGCGTTCGCGGAGGCGGCAGCCTCGGAGGCCGACGTTTCGGCGGCGTTGGCTTGCGCCTGAGCCGTGTTGGCTTCCTCGGCGGCTTTTTGTGCGGCCGGCTTGCATGCCACCGCCGCCAAGCACAGCGCGCTGAGCGCCACGTATTGATAAAGCTTCACGGGTCGTCCCTCCTCTAGCCAGTCTCGTTTAGCGTTCGGAGCGTGAGGTTCTCCGGAGCATAAACCCACGCGGTAACGCCAATTAGCCAAGTCGGTTGCCTCGCCGGCCACGCCGGGCGCGGCTTTCGCTCCGGCGCAGGACCCACGTCAGGCGCGGGGGCCGGCCGGCGGGGCGTCGCGTTGAAGCCGCAGGCTCCGACCCTGGAACGACGCGCCGGGCTCCATGGCCAGCTGCTCGTGATGAATGTCGGCGTCCACATCGCAGGCGCCTTGCAGGCGCACCTGTTTGGCGGTGATGAGGCCGCTCACCTTGCCGCGGATCTCGACGACGTCGGCATAGATTCCGCCGTCGACCTTGCCCCCCTCGCCGACGAAGACGCGTTCGACGCGCACCTCGCCTTTCACGACGCCGTCGATGTGGATTTCGCCGCCGCCAGAGATGGCGCCCTCGAGAACCATGTCGGCGCCGATGCGGCAGCCCTGGCCGAGCGGGGCGCGCCGCCCCTCCCCATCGGTGGGGTGCTCGGAGGGCGAGCTTGCGGGGGAAGGGGGAGGGGACTTGCTGAACATCACCTGGCTCTCGTCGATTGCGGAATCAACCTGCGCCTTGGACGCATGGACTTGTGGCGGAACGGCGGCCGCGAGCGCCTCCAGCCCTGGCTTTGCGCCGTTGACCGGCGTCGCCATGTGCGGCGGGGCCTCCGCCCCCGGCGGCGGCCGCTTGGTCCGGAGCCGCATCGTTTGCTCGTCAGACCGGGATGACGTCGCCTTGGCCGGCCGGAGCTTCGGCCGCTCCGGCTCTGGCGTGCGCAAGCCGCACACCCGGCATCTCAGATGGTTGGCGCCGCGCCGACTGAGACGCCAGTCGTGGCCCCGGACAAGGCAGCTGACATAGGCGACGTAGTTCACGGCCCGTCAGGCCCCGGCAATGTTCAAGTCAGCGCGAATAGCAGAATCGCAATCCAGGCGTTGCGTTCCAAAAAAGAGTCCGACGGCGTCGTCCCGCCATCGTCGGTCGCGGCGCCTCAGGTGCGGTTGGCCGGGCCACGCGGCTTCACGTAGATCACCTCCCTGCGATGCCCGAACAGCAGGCTGCCCAGGACAAGGCCGGCGAGTGCGGCGATGCCGAGAGCGGCGTACGGCTTCTCCTGAACGAAGGGATCGATCTGGTCGCCGAGCGCCTGCGCCCTGGTCCGGACCGTCTGGTAGGTCTCGGCCGCCCGGTCGGTGACTCTCGAGACCGCGTCGGCCGCCCGGTCCGCCACGTCGCTGATAGACTGGAACTGGCGGGGTTCTCCCTTGAGATCGGCGGCCCCCACCGGTTCTCCGGCGTTCGTCCTTCCATCCCATCCTTCGATGTTCTCGACCGGCATGATTCTCTCCTTGTGGGCGCCCGGTGACTTGGCGAAGACGGCGGCCATCGGCACAGGAACGCTGTGGTTCGCAAGCCGTTCACTCAAGTCATGGAACCGCATCCCAACAGCCTCAGCGTCCAGACGCGCGAATGCATCCGGGCGCTCGCCGAATGCCATGCCGTCTGCGTCACCGAGGCGACCGTCCGCTGCCTGGAGACGGGGGGAGAGCACGCCCGGCCGCAGCACCTGCGGCTGATGGCCGACTGCGCCGCCGTCTGCCGGCTCGCGTCCGACTTCCTGGTCCAGAAGAGCCAGTTCCAGCATCGCATCTGCGTCCTGTGCGCGGACATCTGCGAGGTCTGCGCGGCCGATTGCGAGAAGCTCGGCCAGATGGAAGAGTGTCGCGAGGCCTGCCGGCGCGCCGCGGCGCTTTGCCGGATGGTCTCCCACCCCGAGCACGCTGAGTTGCTCGCCATGGCCTCGAGCCTGCCGCCTGGGCGCTAGGCGTTGCTCGGCCAGGAGGACGGCCCATGCGTCTGGATGATCTGCGGGAAAGCTCCAACATCGAGGATCGCCGCGGCGGCTTCGGCAGACCCGTCATCTGGGGGGGCGGCGGGCTGGGCGTCGTCGGGCTGCTGCTGGCCCTGCTGTTGGGGGTCAATCCAGGCCAGCTCCTGAGCGGGGACGGCTCCGACTCCCAGGCGCCCGCCACCGCGCCCGCCACCGCACCCGGCGCCGGCGCGAGCGACCCGCTGCTGCATTTCTCGGCCAAGATCGTCGGCTCGACCGAGGACGTGTGGCGCCAGATCTTCGCCGAGCGCGGCCAAGCCTATCAGCCGCCCATCTTCGTTCCTTACACCGGCGAGACGGAGACCGGATGTGGCGAAGGCGCTTCGGCCATGGGGCCCTTCTACTGTCCGAACGACCGACGCGTTTACATCGACCTCGATTTCTACCGCGAGCTGCGCGAGCGGTTCGGCGCCCCCGGAGACTTCGCCCAAGCCTATGTGATCGCTCACGAGGTCGGCCATCACGTCCAGAACCTGCTGGGCGAGATGAACGACGACGCCGCTTTCGCCGGCGCCGAACGGGGCGCGAACGGCGTCTCGGTGCGGCGCGAGCTGCAGGCCGACTGCTATGCCGGCGTCTGGGCGAACCGGGCCGACAAGACCGAGCATATCCTCGAGACCGGTGACGTCGAACAGGGTCTGGCGGCCGCCCGCGCGGTGGGCGACGACACGTTGCAGCGCCAGACCGAAGGCCGCGTCGTCCCCGACGCGTTCACCCACGGCACGTCGGCGCAGCGGGTCCGCTGGTTCGAGCGGGGCCTGGATCAAGGGACGATCGAGGCGTGCGACACCTTCCACGCGCGCGTCCTCTGAGCGGACGGCGGCCGCTCAGACACGGCCTTGTGAAGGCTGATAGGATCGTCTTGGCGGAACCCTGGAGGGCTCGATCCCATTGCCGGCGCATGGCGCACGCATGGCGGGGAACGATGAGTCTCGGACCGCGGAGGCTCAAGCGCGCGTGGCGCGCGGGCTGGACCAGACCGCAGACCTGGCTCACCACGAAGGCCCCGACAGTCCTGCTGGCCGCGGCTACGCTGGCGGCCTCGGCCGGCTGGTTCCTCACCTTCCGCAAATAGCCGCCTTCGCCGCCGCAGCCGGGCGCTGGCTCGGCGCCCGGCCCGGGTTAGGATGAGGGATGTGCAATCGTTACGGCTACAACGCGCCTCATCACCGGCTGCAGGAGATCTTCGGCCAGCTCAAGCTGCCTTTCCGCTCGCCGCAGGCGATCCCCAACCTGGCGCCGCTTGAGGAGATTTCGCCCACCGATCCGGCGCCCGTCGTGCAGGCGTTCGAGGACGGCGTCCGCCTCGACCAACTGCGCTGGGGGCTTGCGCCGCCTCGCCCGAAGGCCGGACCGATCATCAACTTCCGCTCGGAGGACCGCCGGTTCGATCGCGGCAGATGCCTTGTTCCGGCCACCCACTTCTTCGAGTTCACGGGCGTGAAGTATCCCAAGACCAAGTGGCGCTTCACGCATGCGGAACAGGACGTGTTCTGCTTCGCAGGGCTGGTGCGCGACGACCGGTTCACCCTGCTGACCTGCGAGCCGGGTCCGGATGTCGCCCCCTATCACGATCGCCAGCCGGTGATCCTGCCGCTGTCCGACTGGGGACCCTGGGTGGATGGAGCGCGCGCCCAACCGGCAATCCGCCCTTCGCCCGCAGGCACTCTGATCGTCGAGCAGGTCGAACCGGCGGCGAGGCTTGAACTCCGATAGGGTTTGAAGGAATAAAAGGCCTCCTTCGAGGGGGGCGCGCATTGGATTTCCTTCTGCACATCAATCCGCTCTATTCGCTCTCGGGTCTCCTGGTGGGCTTCCTCGTAGGGATGACGGGGGTCGGCGGGGGCTCCCTTATGACCCCGCTCCTCGTCCTGGCGTTCGGGATCCATCCCTCGACCGCGGTCGGCACCGACCTGCTCTATGCGGCGGCGACCAAGACGGTGGGCACCGGCGTGCACGGGTTCAAGCGGACGGTGCAGTGGGGGATCGTCTGGCGGCTGGCCGCCGGCAGCGTGCCGGCCAGCGCCATCACCCTGTGGATTCTCTCCCAGCAGCAGGCCAAGCACGCGGACTCCGCCAACTCCCTGATCACCACGAGTCTCGGCTGGGCCCTGATCGCCACGGCGATCGCCATCCTCTTCCGCAAGACCATCGTCGGCTTCTTCGCGAAACGCACCCATGGACTGGGTCCGGGCCGCACCACGGCCTTGACGATCTTGCTGGGCGCAGTGTTGGGGGTGCTGGTCTCCCTCACCTCGGTGGGCTCGGGCGCGCTCGGGATGACCGTGCTCCTCATCCTCTATCCGAAGATGGACGTGGCCAAGCTGGTGGGCTCGGACGTGGCCCACGCCGTGCCGCTCACCCTGCTCGCCGGAATGGGCCATTGGCTGATGGGGTCGGTGAACTGGCAGCTCTTCGCCTCGCTGCTCAGCGGCTCGATCCCGGGAATCGTCATCGGCAGCCTGGTCGCCGCGCGAACGCCTGACGGGGTGCTTCGCCCCGTCCTCGCTTCCACCCTGGCCCTGGTAGGCGGCAAACTCCTGACCTGAGGCGCTGCGCCGAGGGCGGAGGTCGCCGCATCGAAGCGGCCCCGGCCGCTATTTCGAGGCGATCTTGGCCATCAGCTCGATCACTTCCGGCGGGGCCATTCGGATGGCGAGCTCGGAAAGGCCGCTGTCGCGCCAGGCCTTGTAGCGCTCGGCGATCCGCGCCTGCGGGCCCACCAGGTATTCCTCGTCCACGTATTCGTCTGGGACCGCGGCGGCCGCCTCCTCCTTGCGGCCGGCGAGGAACAGCTCCTGGATACGATCTGCGGCCTCTCCGAAGCCGCGTTTGACCATCGCCTCCTTGTGGAAATTGATGCTCCGCGCGCCCATGCCGCCGGCGTAGAGGGCGATATGGGCCTTTTCGGCCGCCAGCGCGGCCTTGACGTCGTCGGTGATGCGCACGCCGACCCCGCCCCGGATATAGAACTTCTCGAGCGTCATGCCGTCCGTACGCTTGGCGATACCCTCCTGGAGCGTCGCCATCGTCTGCTTCATCGTCGAGGGGGTCAGGTGCATGGCCATGAGACCGTCGGCGACCTCGCCGGTCATCCGCACGTTCAGCGGCGTGTCGGCGCCGATGTAGATCGGGATCGGGCCGGGATGCATGATGTTCTTCAGCGGCTTGCCGAGGCCGATCGACCCCGGGCCCCGGTAGGGCAGCTCGATCTCCTTGCCGTGGTGCTCCACGTACTCGCGCCGCCAGATCTTGCGCAGGATCGCCACCGTGTCGCGAAGCCGGTAGTTCGTTCTGCCCCAGGGACGCCCCAGCCAGCCTTCGACGATCTGGGGCCCGGAGGTGCCGATGCCGACCCGCATCCGCCCGCCGCCGGCCAAGGCGTCGATGGTCTGGGCGCACATGGCCAGGTTCGCCGGGGTGCGCGCATCGATCTGGGCGATCGAGGTGCCCAGTTTGATCTTCTTGGTCAGCGCCGCGATGTAAGCGAGCGGCGTCATGGCGTCGGCGCCGTAGGTCTCGGCGGTCCAGACCGCGTCGTAGCCCAGCCGCTCGGCCAGGAGGATGAGCTCCATGGGCGGCGTCACATCGCGCCCGCGCGGTCCCAGCGACAGCGACAGCTTCATGGTTCTTTCCTCCTCGCGCGTCCGTATGCCTACTTTGGGGTTTCAAGTCGGTCCGACGCAAGGGCCACCGCCTCGCTTGACGGCGGCGGCGCGACGGGCGACTGGACGCAAACCCTGGCTTGCCGATGCCGCCGCACCTCTTCCTCACCTTCGTGGCCGCCACCGTCGTGCTGATGGCGATCCCCGGCCCCAACGTGGCGCTGATCGTGGCGGGGAGCCTCGCCGGCGGCCCGCGCCTGGGGCTCGCCACCGTCGTCGGCACGAGCGCGGCGATGGTCGTCCAGCTGGCGATCGTGGCGCTGGGGATGACTGAGCTGCTGGGTGTCTTCGGCCGCTGGCTGGGCGCGCTCCGCTGGCTGGGCGTCGCCTATCTGGCCTACCTGGGCCTGAAGGCCTGGCGGGCGCCTGCCGAGGATCTTTCCGAGGCGCGCCCGCAGCGGGGCCCGCTGCGTCGGGTGCTCCTTCGCGGCTTCGCGGTTTCGCTCGCCAATCCCAAGACGCTCTTCTTCTACGGCGCCTTCTTCCCCCAATTCCTGGACGCCCGGTTTCCGCTCGGGCCGCAGCTGGCGCTGTTCTCGGCGACCTTCCTCGCGCTCGCGATCCTGATGGACAGCGGCTGGGCGCTTTTTGCCGCAAGGCTGCGCGGACTGCTCGGGCGGGGGTGTTTGCGCAACCGGCTGAGCGGCTCTGTCTTCCTCATGGCGGGGTTGGGCCTTGCGACGGCGCGCAAGGCGGCCTGAACCTTCCCGAGCAAAGCCGGCGGGCGTATCCCTTGTTCATGCCGAAGCTCAGCTCCGCGATCGACGCCAAGAGCAACGCCTTCCGCCGCAACGCGAAGCTGAACCGGGGCCTAGCCGACGAGCTCCACCGGCGGATCGCCGACGCGGCGCTGGGCGGACCGGAGGCGGCCCGCAGGCGTCACGCCGAGCGCGGCAAGCTGCTGCCCCGCGAGCGGGTGGAGCGGCTGCTGGACATCGGCTCGCCGTTCCTGGAGATCGGCCAGCTGGCCGCCTTCGGCCTCTACGAGGGCGCGGCCCCCGCGGCCGGGATCATCGCCGGCGTCGGCCGCGTCGCGGGGCGGGAGGTGATGGTGGTCGCCAACGACGCCACCGTGAAGGGCGGGGCCTACTTCCCGATCACCGTGAAGAAGCATCTGCGCGCCCAGGAGATCGCGCTGCAGAACCAGCTTCCCTGCGTCTATCTGGTGGACAGCGGCGGCGCGAACCTGCCGCACCAGGCCGAGGTCTTCCCGGACCGCGACCATTTCGGGCGGATCTTCTTCAACCAGGCGCGGATGAGCGCTGCGGGGATCGCCCAGGTGGCCTGCGTCATGGGCTCGTGCACCGCGGGCGGCGCTTATGTACCGGCCATGAGCGACGAGACGGTCATCGTGCGGGGGCAGGGCACCATCTTCCTGGGCGGGCCGCCGCTGGTGAAGGCGGCCACCGGCGAGGTGATCGACGCCGAGACCCTCGGCGGCGCCGACACTCACGGCCGCAGGTCCGGACTCGTCGACCACGTGGCGGCGAGCGACGCCCACGCCCTCGAGATCGTCCGCCAGATCGTGGCCCGCCTGGGACCGTCCGCCAGCACGCTGCTTGACATGCGCGAGCCCAAGCCGCCGGCCTACGATCCGGCCGAGCTCTACGGGATCATCCCGCCGGACGTGCGGGCGCCATACGAGGTGCGGGAGGTCATCGCCCGCCTGACGGACGGCTCGGAATTCGACGAATTCAAGCAGCTCTACGGGTCAACCCTCGTCACCGGCTTCGCGCGGATCTGGGGCTACCCGGTCGCGATCCTGGCCAACAACGGCGTGCTCTTCTCCGAAAGCGCGCTCAAGGGGGCGCACTTCATCGAGCTCGCCTGCCAGCGGAAGATTCCGCTTCTCTTCCTGCAGAACATCTCCGGCTTCATGGTCGGCGGCAAGTACGAGGCGGGCGGCATCGCCAAGGACGGCGCCAAGCTGGTGGCCGCCGTGGCCTGCGCCGAAGTCCCCAAGCTCACCCTCATCATCGGCGGCAGCTTCGGGGCGGGGAACTACGGCATGTGCGGGAGGGCCTATTCGCCGCGCTTCCTGTTCTCCTGGCCCAACAGCCGCATCAGCGTGATGGGCGGGGAGCAGGCGGCCAGCGTGCTGGCGACCATCCGCCGCGACGCCCTGGAGGCGGCCGGCGAGGCCTGGCCGGCGTCGCAAGAGGAGGCCTTCAAGGCGCCCGTCCGCGAGCGTTACGAGGCCGAGGGCGACCCCTATTACGCCACCGCGCGCCTATGGGACGACGGAATCATCGATCCGGTCCAGACGCGCGACGTCCTGGGCCTCGCCATCGCCGCCGCCCTGAACGCCCCGATCCCCGACACGCGATTCGGCGTCTTCAGGATGTAGAGGCAGGTTGTCCCGGGCGGGCTCTTGGACCAATCTCGCCCCGTCAGTGAAAGCCCGTCCATGCCGAACCCCATCGCCGATCCCTTCGTCGAAGTGCCCGACACCGACGCCCAGTCGGACCTGGTCCTCATCGAGGCCACGCCGGAGGGCGCGGTCACGGTCACCATGAACCGGCCGGACAAGAAGAACGCCTTCAACGCCGAGCTCATCGGGGCGCTGCGGGAGAACTTCGAGACCCTGCGCGACCAGGAAACGCTGCGGGTGGTGTTCGTGCGCGGGGCGGGCGGCGCCTTCTCGGCGGGCGCCGACCTCGAGTGGATGCGCGAGGCGGCCGATCAGACCGAGGGCGACAACCGCGATGACGCCTTGCAGTTGGCGGTCATGCTGAAGCACCTCTACGACATCCCGGCGCTCACCGTGGCCCTGGTGGAGGGACCGGCTTACGGCGGCGGGGCGGGGATCGTGGCAGCCTGCGACATGGCCATCGCCACGGCCGACGCCCGTTTCGCCTTCTCCGAGGTGAAGCTCGGCCTCATCCCGGCGACGGTGAGCCCGTACGTGGTCGCGGCGATCGGGACCCGTATGACCCGGCGCCTCTTCGCCAGCGGCGAAGGGTTCGACGCCGAGTTCGCGCGGGGCATCGGGCTGGTCGACCAGGTGGTCGCGGACACGGCCGGACTCGAGGGCGCGAGGGCGAAGCTGGTCGCCGACGTCCTCGCTTGCGCGCCGTTGGCCATGGGCGAGGCCAAGAAGCTGGTGGACGAGGTGGCCTGGCGGCCCGTCGACCACGCCCTGATGAGCCACACCGCCCATCGCCTCGCCGCCCAAAGGACGAGCGCCGAGGGCCAGGAGGGGGTGCGCGCCTTTCTCGAACGCCGCAAGCCGAGCTGGTCGGATTGATCGGCAAGCTGCTGGTCGCCAATCGCGGCGAGATCGCCCGCCGGGTCATCCGCACCGCGCGGCGCATGGGGGTGGCGAGCGTCGCGGTCTATTCCGAGGCGGACGCCCATGCGCGCCACGTGGCCGAAGCCGACGAGGCGAAGCCGATCGGACCGGCGGCCGCCCTGCAGAGCTACCTGAACGGCGCCGCCATCCTGGGGGCGGCCCGCGCGACCGGCGCCGAGGCGATCCATCCCGGATACGGCTTCCTTTCCGAGAACGCCGATTTCGCCGAGGCCGTGATCGAGGCGGGCCTCATCTGGGTCGGGCCGCCGCCGTCGGCCATTCGGGCTATGGGACTGAAAGACGAGGCCAAGCGGCTGATGGCGGCCGCCGGCGCCCCCGTGACCCCCGGCTACCTCGGTGAGGACCAGTCGGATGCGCGGCTCCGGCGCGAGGCCGAGGCGATCGGCTGGCCGGTCCTGATCAAGGCGATAGCCGGCGGTGGCGGCAAGGGCATCCGCAAGGTCGAGCGCAAGGCCGATTTCGCCGCCGCGCTCGCCTCGGCGAGGCGCGAGGCGGCCGCCGCTTTCGGCGACGACCGAGTGCTGCTGGAGAGCTTCGCCACCAAGGCCCGCCACCTGGAGGTGCAGGTGTTCGGCGACGCGGCCGGAAACGTGGTCCACCTCTTTGAGCGGGACTGCTCGCTGCAACGCCGCCGCCAGAAGCTGGCCGAGGAGGCGCCGGCGCCGGGTCTAAGCGCCGAGAGCCGCGCCTGGCTCTGCGATGTCGCCGTCCGCGCCGCCAAGGCCGTAGGCTACCAGAACGCCGGCACCGTCGAGTTCTTGGCCGACGCCTCTGACGGCCTCAGAACGGACCGGATCTGGTTCATGGAGATGAACACCCGCCTGCAGGTGGAGCATCCGGTGACCGAGGCGATCACCGGCCTCGACCTGGTGGAATGGCAGCTGCGGATCGCCGCCGGCGAACCTCTGCCGCTTCGCCAGGAGGAGATCACCATGACGGGATGGGCCGTGGAGGCTAGGCTCTATGCGGAGGATCCTGCTGCGGGATTCGCACCCTCGGCGGGGCCGCTCGGCCATTTGCTCCTGCCAGCGGGGATCAGGATCGACGCCGGCGTCGAGGCCGGGGGCGAGGTGGCGACGCACTACGATCCGATGATCGCCAAGCTCACCGCCCACGGGACGGACCGGCAGTCGGCGCTGGCGCGGCTTTCCGGCGCGCTCGGGGCCGTGGAGGCCTGGCCGGTGAAGACCAACGCAGGTTTCCTCGCGCGTCTGCTTGCCGATACGGAGGTGCGCGAGGGGCGCGTCGACACGGGGTTGATCGAGCGCGTTCCGGAACTGACTGTCCGGCCGCGGCCTTCGGACGAGGCGCTGACGGCGGCCGCGTGGGCGCTGGCGAGCGACGGGGCCGACCGCGGGCCGTGGAGTGCAGCGCCGCTCGCCGGCTTCAGGCTCGGAGCCGAACCTGCGCCCGCCCTGATTCAGCAGGGCGAGGACGTTTTCGCTGCGCCCTTCGCCGACCGGCGACGGCCGAGCCTCAGAGTCGGCGACGACTGCGCCGTCGTATTCGAGGCCGGCGAGGCCTATCCCTTCGCGCGTCCCCGCAGCGCCGACGCCGGGGAGGCGAGCGCCGGCGGCGGGATGATCCTGGCGCCGATGCCCGGCCGGGTGGTCGAGGTGGGCGTCAAGGCCGGGGATGCGGTGCGCCGGGGGGGCTCGCTCGTCGTCATCGAGGCGATGAAGATGGAACAGAGCCTGCCGGCGCCTTTCGATGCGGTGGTGGCCGAAGTGGCGGTGGCGGCGGGCGAGCAGGTGGCCGAAGGGGCGCTGCTGATGCGGCTGACGGCCAAGGACTGACGCCCGCATGGCGCTGCACCTCATCAAGCTCTGTGTGGGCGCGGAGACGCCGGACGATTTGCGCACCTGGCGCGCGGCCCGTGCGGCGGCGGGACATCCGCCGGTCGTGCGCACCCGCCAGACCCCGAAGCGCGCCGCCGAGATCCTGGCCGGCGGCTCGCTCTATTGGGTCTTCAAGGGCGTGATCCTGGTCCGCCAGCCGGTCCAGGCGATCGAGACGATCGGGGAGGGCGCCGGGCGCCGCTGCGAGATCCGCGTCGGCGAAAAGATGATCGCGACCGTTCCGCAGCCGCGGCGCGCGTTCCAGGGCTGGCGCTACCTGGACCAGGAGGATGTCCCCGCCGACCTGGGCGGGGCCGCCGACGGCGAGGTCCCCGCCGAGCTCGCCCGGCGGCTGCGCGAGATCGGCGCCTGGTGAGCGGTCGCCGGGCGCATTCAGGGACGGAGCCGCGCCTGCGGTTGGAACGCGTTCCAGACTTTTCGATCTAGGTCACCGGCGTCCGGACCGGCCAATTGTCGATCAGGCGGGTGCGGCCAATCCGCGCGGCGACGAAGATGCGGGCCGGGCTCTCGAGCGGACCTGGGCCCAGGCGGCCGAGGTCGTCCTCGGCGCGGACCTCGACGTAGTCGATCGACCCGAAGCCCGCGGAGGCGATCCTCGCCTTCGCTTCCGCCTCGACGCTGTCCACCGCCGCGCCCGCAGCCAAGGCCTCGGCGGCCGTCTTCAAGGCGAGGTTCAGCGTTCCAGCCACACGCCGTTCTTCGACCGACAGGTAGGCGTTGCGCGAGGAGAGGGCGAGGCCGTCGACGTCGCGCTTCGTCGGGCCTCCGAGTATCTCCACCGGCAGGTCGAGGTCGCGCGCCAGGCGCCGGATGACGAGCAGCTGCTGGAAGTCCTTCTCCCCGAAGATCGCCACGTCCGGGCGGCACTGCAGCAGCAGCTTGGTCACCACCGTGGCGACGCCGGCGAAGTGGGTCGGCCGCGCCAGCCCGTCGAGGGGCGTCGAGACCCCGCCGACGTCGACGCTGGTGGAAAATCCCGGCGGATACATCTCCGCAACGGTCGGCGCGTAGAGCAGGTCGCAGCCGGCGCCGGCCAGCAGAGCCGCATCGCGGGCTTCGTCGCGCGGGTAGGCCTCGAAGTCCTCGCCGGGCGCGAACTGGGTCGGATTGACGAAGATGCTGGCGACGACATGATCGGCCTTGGACTTGCCGAGCCGCACCAGCGACAGATGCCCTTCGTGCAGTGCGCCCATGGTGGGGACGAGGGCGACCCTGCGGCCGGCGCCGCGCCAGGCGCTCACCGCGGCGCGAAGCTCGGCGACGGTGCGCGCGGCGGGAAGCGTGGGGTCCGGCATCGGGTCCTCTGGGGGGCGGCGTCGCCGGCATATGGAGGGCCAAGGGGGACCGAGTCCAGGCGGGGCGTTCTGTCGGGTGGTCGCGTTGACGATGGCCTGCGGCCAGTGTCTCGTACCCCGGGTGCGCCTGAAGTGATTCTGGGGCACATGGCCTCACCAGGGGAGCCGGATGCGCATCATCGTCGTCGGCAACGAGAAGGGCGGGGCCGGCAAGTCCACGGTGGCGGTCCATCTGGCCGTCGCTCTCGCCCACGACGGAGCGAAAGTCGCCGCCGTCGACCTGGATCGCCGCCAGCAGACGCTGGCCCACTTCTTCGCCAACCGCAGCCGCTGGATCGCCGCCCACGAGGCGGTGCTGCCGCAGGTGGCCCACGTCGACGGCGTCGAGGACGCCGCCAGCCTGGAGGGGGCGCTGGCGGAGCTGGGCGAGGCGGACTTCGTGCTCATCGACACGCCGGGCGCCGACACCGAGCTCAGCCGGGCCGCCCACCAGCGGGCCGATCTGATCGTTACCCCCATGAACGACAGCTTCGTCGACTTCGCGGTGTTGGGGGTCGTCGATCCGCTGACCCTCGACCTCCTGCGCCCCAGCCACTACGCCGAGACCGTCTGGGAGGCCCGCAAGCAACGGGCGGCCCAGCAGGCGCGCTCGGTCGACTGGGTGGTGCTTCGCAACCGGATGACCGCCGCCGAGCCGCGCAATCGCAAGCGGGTGGACGAACGGCTGAAGGCGCTGTCGCGGCGGGTGGGATTTCGAACCTTGCATGGCCTGCGCGACCGGGTGATCTACCGCGAGCTGTTCCCCTTCGGATTGACGGTCGCCGATCTCGGACCGGGGGTGCGGCCGATCCCCATCTCGCTCGCCCAGGTGGCCGCCCGTCAGGAGATGCGGGTCTTGATGGGCGAGCTCGGCTTCGCCTCCGCCGGCTCGATCCTGGCCGCGGAGTAGCGCGCCAAGTGCGATGATCTTCGCGGCGCTGGGGGCGCTGGTCTTGGCGCTCCTCGCCTTCGAAAGGCGGGCGCTCAGAGGAAGGACCGCCTTCGTCGTCTCCCTGGCCGCCGCCGCCGGGGCGGTGGTCGCGGCGCTGCGGGGCGCCTGGCTAGGCGCGGCGCTCCTCGCCGCCGCGGCGTTCTGGCTCTCGCCGCCCGTGAGATGGCCGCGGCGCGCGCCGCCGGCGGTCCCGATGAGCCTCGCCGAGGCCCGGGCCACCCTTGGCGTGGGCGAAGGGGCCGGCGTCGAGGAAATCGAGGCGGCCTATCGGCGGCTGATGCGGAGGGTGCATCCGGACATGGGCGGCGCCCCTGGCCTTGCGAGCCAGCTCAACCTGGCGCGCAGGCGACTCCTGGAGGATCGTTAGCGGCGCGAGAGCGTCAGCCCGGCCCCGACGCCTGGCAGGGGAGCCCCTTGGCCTGGACCTCGGCGCAGGCGCCCTTGGCCTCGGCCTGGCTGAAGCCCGTGAAGATCGCGCGGAAGCGGCCGCCCGAGTGGTTCACCTGCCCTTCGCGGTCGTCGAAGAGCTGCTTGAACTTGTCGGCGATGAAATCCACCTGCCGCGTCGCCAGCCGGTCGGAGCGGAACTCGCCGACCTGGACCGTCCAGTTGCGGGCATCCCGCGCCTGGGCCTGAGCGGCGGGCGGCGCGGCGCCGAAGGCGAAGCGACCGACCGGACGGGCGGGCGAGAGCGGGCTGGAGCTGGAGGGCAGGATGTTCACCGGAGCGCCGCGGTTGGCGCTGGTCAGGACCACGTCGATGGGGTCGGCGTCGCCCTGCTCGACGGCGTGCGGCATGGAGCCCCCGGGCGGCGGCGCCTCGAAGTAGTTCTGGGCGAGGGTGATCGGCTCGCCGCGGGCGCGACGCTCCTCGACGTCGAAGCCGGTGAGCAGCAGATCCTCGACGTTGGCGTTGCGCGCCGCTCCCGAGGAGCCCCCGAGCACCACGGTGATCAGCCTGCGGCCATTGCGGACCGCCGAGGCGGCGAGGTTGAAGCCCGCAGCGTTGGTGAAGCCGGTCTTGAAGCCGTCCACCCCGGGCATCCTGCCAAGCAGGCCGTTGTGGTTGGTCATGGTCTGACCGCGGAAGGTGAACTGTTCCTGTCCGAAGAAGCCGTAGTACTGCGGGTAGTCGCGCAGGACGGCCCGGCAAAGGGTCGCGATGTCGCGTGCGGTGGTGATCTGGCGGCTGTCGGGAAGGCCGTTGGCGTTGACGAACCGGGTGCGGGTCATCCCCAGTTCCTGCGCCTTGAGGGTCATCAGGGCCGCGAAACGGCCCTCGCTGCCGCCGATCTTCTCCGCCAGGGCCACCGCCATGTCGTTGGCGGACTTCACGGCCACCGCGTGCATGGCGTCTTCGACGGTGATGGTGTCGCCGGGCCGAAGCCCCAGCTTCGTGGGCGCCTGGGCCGCCGCATGGGGCGAGACCACGAGGATGTCGGTCTGTGAAAGGCGGCCGGTCGCGAGCGCCTCGAACGTCAGATAGAGCGTCATGATCTTGGTGATCGACGCCGGGTAGCGGGGCGAATCCGCCCGCTTGTCATAGAGCACCTCGCCCGACCGGGCGTCTTCCACGATCGCGGCGTAGCGCGGCTCGTCGGACGGCACCCGCAGGTCCGCCAGGGGGGGCGGCGGCGACATCGAAGGTGCGGAGGGCTCCGCCAGGGCAGGGGCCGCGCTGGAAACCAGGCTAAGGGCGGCCAGGACGCTAGCTACGCGGCGGGCGGGCTCGAACATTAATGCGGGCTCCGTCGGACGGACTCTACTGGAGCGAGGGGAGTCGCTCGCCGGGGAAGACCCTAGCATGGCTTCACCTTGGTTGCGTGGAGGTAAACGAGACTTGAGCGAAAGCGTCGCAGCACGCTGAAACGCGAAAGCGTGATCGACGCTGGGTTTTTCGTTATGCTGCACCGCACAAAAACTCCTTGACTATCGCAGTGCAGCATGTGAGAAGGCGGCGTCCCGTCAATCGGGCATTCGCCCAAGGCGCGATCCCGTACCCAGCGTCCGCCCCGCCCTATTTCCAGGAGATACCCATGGCCGCCACTGGCGCCGAAACCGTCAAGACCACGGTGGAGCAGTTCACCGCCGCCGGCAATCAGGCCCTCAAGGACTCGATCGAAAAGTCGCTCACCGCTCTTAGCGACATGAACACCCATTCGAAGAAGAACATCGAAGCCGTCGTGGCCTCGGTGACCGCGGCCACCAAGGGCGCCGAAGCGCTCGGTGCTCAGGCGATGGCCTATTCGAAGAAGAGCCTCGAAGACCAGGTCGCCGCGGCCCGCAACCTCAGCTCGGCCAAGAGCGTGCAGGAAGTCGTCGAACTCCAGACCGCCTGGGCCAAGAGCGCCCTCGAAGGGTACATCGCCGAGCTGAACAAGGCTTCGGAGACGGTCGCCGCCTCGGTGAAGGATTCCTTCGCCCCGATCAACGAACGCGTCACCGCCTTCGTGGAGCGCATGCAAAGCGCCCGCTGATCCGGCGGCGACTCTTTGCAATGGTCAACGCGGCCGGGTCCAACCCGGCCGCGTTTTTCGTTGGGGGAGCCTTCCAGGCGGACGGACGAAGCGGTAAGCGGATGAAGCCATGTCCGATCCCGAGCGACGCTTGTCGGAATTGGGGCTCGTCCTGCCGGCGCCGGCAAGGCCGGTGGCGAACTACGTCCCGTTCGTCCGGGTCGGAGGCTTGATCCACATCTCCGGCCAGGTCTCGACCGATGCGGCGGGCGGGGTGCGCGGCGTGGTGGGCGAGGACGTCGACGCCGAGGCGGCGGCGCGGGCCGCGCGTCTCTGCGGCCTCAATCTGATCGCCCAGATGAAGGCGGCTTGCGAGGGCGACCTGCGTCGGGTGAGGCGGGTCGTCAAGCTCAACGGCTTTGTGCAGGCCGGACCCGGTTTCTTCGACATTCCCCAGGCCCTGAACGGCTGCTCGGACCTCATGGTGGCGGTGTTCGGCGAGGCCGGCCGCCACGCGCGCTCGGCGGTCGGGGTGTTCCGGCTGCCCATGAACTACGCCGTGGAGGTGGACGCGGTGGTGGAAGCCTCATGAGAGAGCGCTTCGGGCCCGCCTGGGAGCGTCTCCTGACGCCGCCGATCGCCCATCGCGGACTGTGGTCGCCGGCCGGTCCGCCGGAAAACTCCTTGGCCGCCTTCGAGGCGGCGTGCGAGGCGGGCTACGGCATCGAGCTCGACGTGCAGCTGAGCTCGGACGGCGAGGCGATCGTCTTCCACGACGTCGATCTCGAGCGGATGACCGGCGCGCCCGGCCGGCTTGCCGACCACACCGCCGCCGATCTCGGACGTCTGCGGCTGGCGGGGGCCGAGGAGGCGCCGCCGACCCTCGCCGAGGCCCTGACGCTGGTGGGCCGCCGGGCCCTGGTGCTGATCGAGATCAAGACGCCGTACGGCGAGGTGGGCCCGCTGGAGCAGCGCGTCCACGAAGTGCTGATCGACCACAACGGCCCCACCGCGGTGATCGGCTTCAATCCCTATTCGCACGCCTGGTTCGCCGATCGCCATCCCAACGTGCTTCGCGGACTGGATAGCTACGGCTACGCCGACGCCGAGGCGCGCCGCCTCGCGCCGGAGCTGCGACGCGCCTTCGCCCGGCTGGAGCATGTGGAGCTCGCCCGGCCGCACTTCCTGGCGCTCGGCCTCGACATGCTGCCGAGCGAGAAGGCCGACCGGCTCCGCCGAGCCGGCATGCCGGTGGTGGGCTGGACCGTCCGCTCGCCAAGCCAATGGGCGGCGGTGAAGGACCACTGCGACAACTGCATCTTCGAAGGCTGGGCTGCGTGAGCGCTTTGCGGTCGGAGGTCAGCGTGCATCGGCGCATCGCCGAGATCGGCCGTGACGCCTGGAACGCCTGCGCGCTGGCGTCCGAGCACGCGGCCAATCCCTTCATCGACTACGACTTCCTGGACATCGCCGAGGAGACGGGTTGCGCGGCCGGCCGGACCGGCTGGGCGCCGCAGCACCTGGCGGTGCGGGATGAGGCGGGAGAGGTGGCGGCGGTGGCGCCGCTGTACCTGAAGTCGCACAGCCAGGGGGAGTACGTGTTCGACCACGCCTGGGCCGACGCCTACGAGCGGGCGGGAGGACGCTATTATCCCAAGTTGGTCTCGGCCTCGCCCTTCTCGCCGGTGACCGGGCCGAGGCTCCTGGTGCGGCCGGATATCGAGCGCGACGCCGGGCGCCGGATGCTGCTGGCCGGGGCGGTGGCGCTTTGCGAGCAGGCGGGCGTCTCGACCCTCGGGATCAACTTCCCCACCGAGGACGAATGGCGGTTCATGGGCGAGCGCGGCCTGCTGCTGCGCCAGAACCAGCAGTACCACTGGCTGAACGCCGGGTACGCCAGCTTCGAGGACTTCCTCTCGGCGCTCTCCTCGGGGCGGCGCAAAACGATCCGCCGTGAACGCCGTGAAGCGCAAGCGGGGCTCGACATCCTCCAGGTCACGGGCCGCGATCTCACCGAGGAGCACTGGGACGCCTTCTTCGCCTTCTACATGGACACCGGCGCCCGCAAGTGGGGCCGCCCCTACCTGAACCGGCGCTTCTTCTCGCTGCTTGGGGAGCGCATGGCGGACCGGGTGCTGCTGGTGCTCGCGCGGCGCGGCGGCCGCTACATCGCCGGCGCCCTCAACCTCATCGGCGGCGACTGTCTCTTCGGGCGCAACTGGGGCTGCCTGGAGGACGTGCGCTTCCTGCACTTCGAGCTCTGCTACTATCAGGCCATCGACTGGGCGATTTCACACGGGCTCGCGCGGGTGGAGGCCGGCGCCCAGGGCCAGCACAAGATCGCCCGCGGCTATCTGCCTACCGCGGTCTATTCGGCCCACCACATCGCCGACCCGGGTCTGAGGAGCGCGGTGGCGCGGTTCCTCGAGGAGGAGCGGCGGATGGTGCAAGGCGAGATGGACTGGCTGGCCGAGGAATATTCGCCTTTCAAGGCGGCCTGACCGCCTCCCGACGCCCGGGCGGCGAGGTCGCGCGGGCATGGCTCGGGGAGGAGGTCTTTGCTAGGACGGTAGCCGTAACGAGAGGGTTCGGCCATGAGCCTGCTGGGCGAGTACGATCCGGACAACATCTTCGCCAAGATCACCCGCGGCGACCTGCCCGCGGCCCGGATCTTCGAGGACCACGACACCCTGGCGTTCATGGACGCCTTCCCGCAAAGCCGCGGCCACGCGCTGGTGATCCACAAGCGGGCCCACGCCCGCAACCTGCTGGAGATCGAGCCCGAGCCTCTGCAGGCCCTGATTCTCTCGGTGCAGCGCGTGACCCGCGCGATGGTGGCGGCGCTGAAGCCGGACGGCGTGGTGGTGACCCAGTTCAACGGCCGGCCGGCCGGCCAGACCGTTTTCCACCTCCATTTCCACGTCGTCCCGCGCTGGGAGGGCGTGCCGCTCGGCCGGCATGCGGGCGGCGGCGCCGCAGACCCGGCCGAACTCGCGGAGCTCGCCCGCCAGATCGCGGCGGAGATCTCGTGAATTGAGGTAAGGGGTTAGGCTCTCAAGCCCCGTCGCCCGTCGCCAGCCACCGGGCGCACTCGGGCCCCAGCCGCTTGAGCGCCATGGCTTCGTAGTCGGCGATCTCCTCGGGCGTGAGCACGCCCTGCCATCGGCCGTTTACGCCCTTGTTGATGAAGCTCGTCGCGCCGCCCTCGAAAATCGCGCCGCCCAGCGGCGTCATCTGCTCGGCGTGGGTCTTCATGTAGTCGAAGGTGCAGTGCTCCACGAGCCGTGGCCAGTCCGACTCGGCGATGTCGGCTTCCAGGAAGGCTGCGATCTTGCGCATCTCGCCCGCAAGGTCGGCCTTCAGTTCGTTGAAGTGAACCAGCTTCACGTTCGGCAGGTCGCGGATCGCCCACCAGCTGGCGATGTTTTCCCAGAGCGACCAGAAGGGATAGCCGTCGCAGTCGAGCCAAGTGCGGAAGTAGCGGTTGATGTCCGGATCGGGCCGATAGATCGGCGGACCGACGCGGCCGGGCGTGCCGTTGATGGCCTCGTACCAGTGGTCGTTGGCCTTGGCGTGGTGGTTGTAGAGAGAGAAGAGGACGTCGCGCCCGTCGCGCCCGATGTAGAGGTACTTGGCCCTCGGCGAGAAGACCAGGGCGTCGGCCGGCAGGTGGGTCTTGACGAAGCGCCGGTGGCGCTGGGCCTCGAGGCCGGCCAGGATATCGGCGCGCGGCAGGATCCGCATGTCGAGCCAGGGCGAGATCTCGTGGACGGCGATGCCGGGATCTCCCTTGAAGAGGATCTGGCCGACGATCTGCTGGGTCCAGGTGGTGCCGGACTTGGCGTAGGTCGCCACGATCACGTCGTCGTCACGGAACCTGAATTCGTTCCAGATCGTCGAGTCCATGTGGTGGTTGAAGAGCTCGCGCGTCTTGCGCGCCGCGAGCGTCGCCGCCTCGGCCATGCCGGTCTCCTGAATTCCCTCGAGGCCACGATAGGCGGATGCGCCGTCGACGATCAATCGGCGGCGCATCTCGTTGCGAGCCTGGCTCTATTCTGCCAGCGCCGGCTCGGCGGGCGGCTTGGTGGGCGCTTCCGGCGGCGCGGCAGGCTTGCCCCCGGCGGGCGCGCTCTTGAACTCGAACGCCAGCTTTCCGTCCTTCAGCACCACCTTGACGTGGCCGCCCTTGGAGAGGCGCCCGAACAGGATGTCGTCGGCGAGCGGCTTCTTGATCTGGTCCTGGATGGTGCGGGCCAGCGGACGGGCGCCGTAGAGCTCGTCGAAGCCGTTCTTGGCCAGCCAGTCGATGGCCGGCTCGGTGGCCTCGATGGTCACGTGCCGGTCGGCGAGCTGGGCCTCGAGCTGCAGGACGAACTTCTGCACCACCATCCGGATCACCTCCGGCGTCAGCGGCTTGAAGGCGACGATGGCGTCGAGGCGGTTGCGGAACTCCGGCGTGAACAGCCTCTTGATCGCCTCGTCGTCGGCGCCCTCGATCTTGCCCCGGCCGAAGCCGATGGAGTTGCGCTGGGCGTCGGCGGCGCCGGCGTTGGTGGTCATGATCAGGACCACGTTGCGGAAGTCGACCTTCTTGCCGTTGGCGTCGGTGAGGGCGCCGTGGTCCATCACCTGCAGCAGGATGTTGTAGACGTCCTGGTGGGCCTTCTCGATCTCGTCCAGAAGGACCACCGCGTGGGGATGCTGGTCCACCGCGTCGGTGAGCAGGCCGCCCTGGTCGAAGCCGACGTAGCCCGGAGGCGCGCCGATCAGCCGGCTCACCGTGTGCCGTTCCATGTATTCGGACATGTCGAAGCGCAGCAGCTCGATGCCGAGTGTGGAGGCGAGCTGGCGGGCTGTCTCGGTCTTGCCGGTGCCGGTGGGTCCGGAGAAGAGATAGCAGCCGATGGGCTTGTCGCCTTCGCGCAGGCCCGCGCGGGCCATCTTCATGGCCGCGGCGAGCTGGCCGATGGCCTCTTCCTGGCCGAACACCGCCCGCTTCAGGTCGTCTTCCAGCTGCCGGAGCGCCTCGGTGTCGGACTTGGAGACCGACTTGGGCGGGATGCGGGCGATCTTGGCGACCACCGCCTCCACCTCCTTGATCCCGATCACCTTCTTGCGCTTGCCCTCGGGCAGCAGCATCTGGCTCGCGCCGGCCTCGTCGATGATGTCGATGGCCTTGTCGGGCAGCTTGCGGTCAGTGATGTACTTGGCCGAAAGCTCCACCGCCGCGCGCAGCGCCTCGCCGGTGTATTTGAGCTTGTGGAACTCCTCGTAATAGGTCTTCAGGCCTTTGAGGATCTTGATCGAGTCCTCGATGGTGGGCTCGTTCACGTCGATCTTCTGGAAACGCCGCACCAGGGCGCGGTCCTTCTCGAAATGCTGGCGGAACTCCTTGTAGGTGGTCGAGCCCATGCACTTGAGGTTGCCCGACGCCAGCGCCGGTTTCAGGAGGTTGGAGGCGTCCATGGCCCCGCCGCTGGTGGCGCCGGCCCCGATCACCGTGTGGATCTCGTCGATGAAGAGGATCGCGTTGGCGTGGTTCTCCAGCTCCTTGATCACCTGCTTGACGCGTTCCTCGAAGTCGCCGCGGTAGCGGGTGCCGGCCAGCAGGGCCCCCATGTCGAGGCAGAAGATGGTGGACTTGGCCAGCACCTCGGGCACCTGCTTGGAGACGATCTTGCGCGCCAGGCCCTCGGCGATGGCCGTCTTGCCCACGCCGGGGTCGCCCACCAGCAGCGGATTGTTCTTGGTGCGCCGGCAGAGGATCTGGATGCAGCGCTCGACCTCGCTCATCCGCCCGATCAGCGGGTCGACTTTCCCTTGGCGCGCCTTCTCGTTGAGATTGACGCAGTAGGCTTCCAGCGCTTCGCCCCCCGCCTTCACCGGGGTCTTCTCCTCGTCACCCTCAGCGCCAACGCCCTTGGCCGGGCGAGGCTCCGAGGCTCCCGGCTTTTTGGCGATGCCGTGGGCGATGAAGTTCACCGCGTCGTAGCGGGTCATCTCCTGCTGCTGCAGGAAGTAGGCCGCATGGCTCTCGCGCTCGGAGAAGATGGCCACCAGCACATTGGCGCCGGTGACGTCGTCGCGCCCGGACGACTGGACGTGGATCACCGCCCGCTGGATCACCCGGTGGAAGCCGGCGGTGGGCTTGGCGTCTTCGCCGTCGTCGACCACCAGGCTCTTCAGCTCGTTGTCGACGTAGTTGGTGAGATTCTTCTTGAGCTCCGCGAGGTCGACCTCGCAGGCCCGCATGACGCTCGCGGCGTCGGAATCGTCGATCAGCGCCAGCAGCAGATGCTCGAGCGTGGTGTACTCATGCTTACGCTGGTTCGCGTAAGCCACAGCCCGGTGGAGCGTCTCTTCTAGATTACGCGAGAACGATGGCAAGCTGGGCCTCTCAATCCTTTTCCATGGTGCATTGGAGCGGATGCTGATGGCGGCGGGCGGTCTCGATCACCTGGGCGACTTTGGTCTCCGCCACCTCGTACGTAAAGACGCCGCAGACGCCGACGCCGTTCTGGTGGACGTGCAGCATGATGCGGGTCGCGGCTTCGGGCGATTTGTTGAAGAAGCGCTCAAGGATATAGACCACGAACTCCATGGGCGTGTAATCGTCGTTGAGGATCAACACGCGATACATGGACGGCTTCTGGGTCTTCGGCTTCGTCTGGGTGACGACGGCCGTACCCGTGCCGATTGTCTGGTCGCCTTGATTCTTCTCCGCCACGGCCAGTCTCCAACGCGGCTGGGCGCGGGATGCGCCCAGGGCGATTAGATATGAAAACCTACGCCCTTTGGAAGGCCCGATTCACGACCCCCGTTCTTTCGGGGGCGATTCCGGGGTGTTTCGGCCTCGCCCGGGCTTCAAAGCCCGCCCACTGACCACCGCCGCCGGTCCAAAGCGCCCGCGCAGGGCGTCGATGGCGCGCTCGCCGCTGAGTCGGCGTGATTCGTCGCCCGCGAAAAGGTCGCCGCCGGCCTGGCCCCCGGGGACCAGCTCGGAGATGCCGATCCCCACCAGCCGGAAGGCCCCGCCGTCCGCTCCGGCGGCCAAGAGCTCGCGCCCGACCGCGAAAAGGGTGTGTGCGGTCTGGGTGGGGGATGGAAGGGTCCGGCGGCGGGTGAGGGTGCGAAAATCGGCGGTCTTCAGCTTCAGGGTCACCACCCTGCCGGCGATCGCCTCGAGCCTAGCGCGGCTGGCGACCTTTTCGCACAGGGGCCAGAGCGCGTCCTCCAGGTCCCCCCTTCGCCTGAGGTCCTCGTCGAAGGTGGTCTCCGACGAAAGGCTCTTACGGGCCTCGGCGGGATTTACGGGACGGGCGTCGAGCCCCTGGGCCAGCTGGTGGAGACGAAGGCCATGGGCGCCGTGGCGGTCCGCCAGCCGCCGCGGGTCCGCCGCCGCCAGATCGCCGATGCGCCGAAAGCCCTCGCGCTCCAGCACCTCGGCGAAGGCCGGACCAACGCCGGGGAGAATGGAGACCGGCCGGGGCGCCAGGAAGTCGCGAGCCTCGGCGGCGCCGATCACCGCAAAGCCCGCGGCTTGTCGAGATCCGAGGCGATCTTGGCCAGGAACTTGTTGGGGGCGAGGCCCACCGAGACGGTGATCCCGATCTCCGCCTCGATCTCGGCCTGGAGCCGCGCCAGGATCGCCGCCGGCACAGCTCCATGCAGCCGCTCGGTGCCCGAGAGGTCGAGCCAGGCCTCGTCCAGCGACAGCGGCTGGACGAGCGGCGTGAGGGCGCGGAGCTTGGCCATGATCCGCCGGCTTTCGACGCGGTACTTGGCGAAGTCCGGCTTCATGATCACCGCCCCTGGGCACAGGCGGCGGGCCTTGAACATCGGCATGGCGGAGCGGACGCCAAAGATCCTGGCGATGTAGCAGCAGGTGGTGACGACCCCGCGCACCCCGCCGCCGACGATCACCGGAAGGTCGCGAAGCTCGGGCCGGTCGCGCTTCTCCACCGAGGCGTAGAAGGCGTCGCAGTCGAGGTGCGCCACGGCGAGGCGCCCGAGCTCGGGGTGGCTGAGCATCCGCGGCGAGCGGCAACGTGGGCAGCGGGCGGCGGTCTCTCCCTGCCAAAAGCAGTCTCGGCAGAGCGCCGTCACCGCTCCAGGGGCCAGAGCCAGGCGGCGCCGCGCACCCCCGAGGAATCCCCGAACTTGGCCTTTCGCACCGGCGTCACGAAGACGTCGGAGAACACGTAGGTCTCGATCGCGCCGGGCGCCCGCTCGTAGAGCTCAGCGACGTTGGACATGCCGCCGCCCAGCACGATCACGTCCGGGTCCAGGATGTCGCAGACCACCGCGAGCGCCCGGCCGAGCCGGTCGACGTAGTCGGCGAAGGTCGCGGCGGCGGCCGCCTCGCCGGCGCGGACGCGCTCCATGATCTGGGCCCCGTCGAGCATGTCGCCCGTGCGCCGGGCATATTCGGCGCTGAAGGCCGATCCGGAGATCCACGTCTCGAGACAATCCGGCCGCTCGCACCAGCACCGGTGCGTGGCGCGCTCTTCGGCGCTCGGCCAGGGGAGGGGGGTGTGTCCCCACTCGCCGCCGATCCGGTTGGCGCCCTCGACGGTCTTGCCACGCACCACCACGCCGCCGCCGCAGCCGGTCCCGAGGATGGCGCCGAACACCACCTCCGCGCCCGCGCCGGCGCCGTCCAAGGCCTCGGAAAGGGCGAAGCAGTTGGCGTCGTTCTCGAGCCGGACGGCGCGGCCGAGCGCGGCCTCCAGGTCCTCCTGGAAAAGCTTGCCGTTGAGCCAGACGCTGTTGGCGTTGCGCATCCGCCCGGTCTTGGGCGAAAGCGATCCCGGCACGCCGATCCCGATGGTGGCGCCGGCGACGCCCGCCGCCCGCTCGGCCTCGGCCACCAGATCGCGCACGGTCTCCACCGCCGCCGCGTAGCTCCCGGGATTGGGCTTGCGCACGCGCGCCACGAACCCGCCATGCGGATCAAGGGCCGCGGCCTCGATCTTGGTCCCCCCGAAGTCGACGCCGATGCGGATCATGAGGGGAGATGACCGATTGGCGCGCCGGCCGGCAAGGGAATCTTGGACACGCATGAAGTTCGTCACCCCCCGCGGCGCCGCGGAGCGGCGGCTATCCGCGGATCGCGGCGGCGATGGCGCGCGCAAGGGCCTCCCAGTCATCGATCCTGGCGTGCCGATCGGGGGCGCAAGGGGCGAGCGGGCGCAGGCGCTCGTCCGCCACCATCTGGAACCGCGCCGTGGCCGGGGAAGCCTCGGCGGCCGAGTCGAGCTGGCTGAGCAGGTCGTCGACGAAGGCGGTTCGCCCGCCGGTCAGGGACGCCAGGGCTCTGACGGTCGGCCCCTTCGGCCCGGCGTTCACCACCTGGGGATAGTCGAACCCGTGTTTGACGAGCCAGCGGGCGCGCGGCTCGCGGCTGTGGGGCGGGGCGTTGGTGAGGATGACGATGCTGGCCTCGCCGGCCAGCCTCCGCAGAGCCTCGGCCGCGCCGGGCGCGGGCTCGACGGCCTCGATTCCCGTCCCGAAGAAGCGGTGAAGCAGCGCCCGTCCATGCTCGAGCGCGATGTGCGCGGCTTCCCCGGGCCTGTAGATGTTCTGGAAGAGGGCGAAGCGATCGATCCGCATCTCCAGGCCCTCGTCTGAAAGGAAGGACTCGAAGCCGCGCATGAAGAGGGCGATCACCTCGTCCGCATCGACCAGCACCAGGGGCGCGGCGGCGTCGAGCCGGAGCTCGGAAATCTCCAGGGGTGGCGTTGGCCCGCTCGTCCTCGGCATCCGCTTAGAATAACCCAGGTTTAAGGATATTGGTGCTCAGTGGCGGCCAGTTGCGCGGGGTGAGTCGCCTCGTCGGTAAATGGACTTCGCAAAGTCCAGGTCGAATCGGAAGGCGGATGCCCAAGACAGTCCTCATCGTCGAGGATAACGAGCTGAACATGAAGCTTTTTCATGATCTGCTCGAGGCCCAGGGCTATGAGACCCTCGAGACGCGCGAGGGGCTGCAAGCCTTGACGCTCGCCCGCCAGCACCACCCCGATCTGATCCTGATGGACATCCAGCTGCCGGAGATCTCCGGCCTGGAAGTGACCAAGTGGCTGAAGGACGACGAAACCCTCGCCGACATTCCGGTGGTGGCGGTGACCGCCTTCGCCATGAAGGGGGACGAGGAGCGGATCCGGGCCGGCGGCTGCGCCGCCTACATCGCCAAGCCGATCTCGATTTCCCACTTCCTAGAGACCATCAAGCGGTTCCTGGAGCCAACCGCCGGCGCGGAGACGCTTGCATGACCGGCCGCATCCTGGTGGTGGACGACATCGAGGCCAACGTCCGTCTCCTGCAGGCCAAGCTCGAAGCGGAATACTACGAAGTGCTGACGGCGGGCGACGGGGTCAGCGCCCTGGCGACCGCGGCCGCCGAAACGCCCGACATCGTGCTGCTCGACGTGATGATGCCGGGCATGGACGGCTTCCAGGTCTGCCGGCGGCTGAAGGAAGCCGCCGAGACGCGCCATATCCCGGTGGTGCTGGTGACCGCGCTGGACGGGCGCGCCGACCGGATCACCGGCCTGGAGGCCGGCGCCGACGACTTCCTGACCAAGCCGATCGACGACGTCCTGCTGTTCGCGCGGGTGAAGAGCCTGACGCGCATGAAGCTGGTCATCGACGAGCTGCGCCAGCGCGAGGCGTCCGGCCGCCGGATCGGGGTGATCGCCGGCGCGGCCTCGCGGCTCGGGGGGGCCGGCGGCCGGGTGCTGGTGGTGGACGATCAGGAGCGCCAGGCCCAGCGGATCGCCGCCGAGCTCGCCGTGGAGCACCGGCCGGTGGCCGAAAGCGACCCGGAGAAAGCGCTGCTCACCGCCCGCGGGCCGGTGGACCTCGTCATCGTCAATGTGATGGCGCGCGGCTTCGACGGGCTGCGCTTCGCCGCGCAGCTGCGCTCCGAGGAGACCACCCGGCATCTGCCCCTCCTGGGCGTGGTGGATCCGGACGACCGCGCCCGGCTCGTCAAGGCGCTCGACATCGGGATCAACGACATCCTGACCCGGCCGATCGATCCCCAGGAGCTCTCCGCCCGGGTGCGCAGCCAGGTGCGGGCCAAGCGCTACACCGATTTCCTCAGGAACAACCTCGACTATTCGCTGGAGCTGGCGGTGACCGACCAGCTCACCGGCCTGCACAACCGCCGCTATATGACCGGGCAGCTGGGGGCGCTGGTGAACCGGGCGGTGCGCGGGGGGGACCCGGTGGCGGCGCTGATGATCGACATCGACCACTTCAAGAAGATCAACGACAACTTCGGCCACGACGTGGGGGATGTGGTGCTGCGCGAGTTCGCCGTGCGGCTGGCCTCCAACGTGCGCGCCATCGATCTTCCCTGCAGGCACGGCGGGGAGGAGTTCGTGGTGATCATGCCCGACACCGGCCTCGCCGACGCCCACCACGTGGCCGAGCGGATCCGGCGCCACGTGGCCGGCTCGCCCTTCAGGGTGCCTCAGACGGCCGAGCCGCTGACGGTGACCATCTCCATCGGGGTGGCCGCCACTACGGGCCCCGGCGACAGCGCCGAGGGCCTCCTGAAGCGGGCGGACGAGGCGCTTTATGCGGCCAAGGCGGCCGGCCGCAACATGGTGATCGCCAGCGCCGCCTGAACCGCCGGCCGCAAGGCTTTATTTTATCTTGCCTTCCTTGAATTCCACGTGCTTGCGCGCCACCGGGTCGTACTTCTTGAGCACGAGCTTTTCGGTCATGGTGCGGGCGTTCTTCTTGGTCACGTAGAAGAAGCCGGTGTCCGCCGAGGAGTTGAGGCGGATCTTGATGGAAGCCGGTTTGGCCATGGCGAGTCCTGACGGCCGGCGCGATCGGCCCGAATGCGGAAAGGCGCGGACAATACGAATCGCCGCCGCGAAGTCAATTCGCCCGGCGCCTCGTTAACCCTAGCAGGAGCCTCGGGATGCCTAGACTGGAAGGGAGGGCCTGTATCGTCACCGGGGCGGCCCGCGGGATCGGGCGGGCCATTGCCGAAGCCTTCGGCGCAGAGGGGGCGACGGTCGTCGCCGTCGACCGCGACGAGCCTGCCGGCCAGACCATGGCGGCCGAGACGGGATGCCGGTTCCTGGCCCTCGACGTCGCCAGCGAAGCCGACTGGGAGCGGCTCGCGGCGGAATTTCCGGCCTGCGACGTCGTGGTCAACAACGCCGGGATCACCGGTCTGGAGACCTCCGGCCCCCAAGACCCGGAGCACGCGACGCTCGAGGCCTGGAGGGCGGTGCACGCGGTCAACCTGGACGGGACCTTCCTCGGCTGCCGCTATGCGATCGGGGCCATGAAGGCCAAGGGAGAGGGCTCGATCATCAACATCTCCTCCCGATCGGGCCTCATCGGGGTTCCGGGCGCGGCGGCCTACGCCTCGTCGAAGGCGGGGGTGCGCAATCACACCAAGAGCGTGGCCCTCTACTGCGCCCAGCAGGGCTGGGCGATCCGCTGCAACTCCATCCATCCCGGCGCGATCCTTACCCCGATGTGGGAGCCGATGCTGGGCTCCGGGCCGGACCGCGCCGAGCGCATGGCCGCCCTCGTGGCCGACACGCCGCTGCGGCGCTTCGGGCGCCCCGAAGAGGTCGCCGCCCTCGCCGTGCTGCTGGCGTCAGACGAGGCGACCTACCTTACGGGCGCCGAGCTCAGTCTGGACGGCGGGCTGCTGGCGGGGTCGGCGGCGGCGCCTGGGGCGCGGTAGGCCGAGGCCTTCGACCCTTCAGATATTGCGCCCCACGGCTGGGATCCGGCGAAGCGCGGCGGCCAGCGCCCAGCTTCCCGTGACGGTGACCGCGAGCACGCAGAGCCATTTGGCGATGGGCGAGATGGCGGCGCCCAGCAGGGCGTACTGGGTCCAGGTCACGAACATGTAGTGGACGATGTACATGCCGTAGGAGTTGTTGGCGAAGTTGTCCAACAGGGGCGTGCGCTTGGCGAAGCGGACGAAGACCGCCATCAGGGCGAAGGCGCAGACCGCACAGCAGATCACCCAGCCGATGTTGGCGATGTTCCCCCAGAGGGGATGGTAGTCCAGTCCGTGGGTGGTGGTCTTCCTGAGGACGTTGGCGGCGATGAGGAACACGACGATGGCGGCCGCGCCCCACCAGCCCCAGCGCCGCGCCAGGGCCCCGTCGGGGGCCAGCAGGCCGCGGCTGAGGCCGAACGCCCCCACCGCCGCGCCCAGGAAGAAGAAGGCGGCGTATTCGAGCACCCGGCACTTCTGCAGCCAGAAGATGCTCCAGTGCCACCAGTCGTAGGGGCCGAGCAGCATCGCCAGCGGCAGGTAGGCCACGGCCGAGATCGCCACCGTGACGAGGAAGAACCGCAGCGGGCGCTCGCGCGCGCCCGCGGCGACCAGGGCCAGGCGCTGACCCCACCCCGGCGCCGCCAGGTAGAGGCCGATGGCGATGAGGTCGTAGATGAACAGGATCAGCAGGAACCAGGCCGGTCCGGTCGTCCAGTGGGCCGGTGTCAGCCAGGTCTGGGCGTAGCCGGCCAGCGAAGGATGGTCCGGCGTCGCCTGCAGATAGGCCGGATAGTAGGCGATGGCCGCCACCACGCCTCCGCAGACCAGGAACGGCAGCCCGAGCCGCACCAGCCGCTCGCGGAAAAAGCCGATCGCCCCCTTGCGGCTGAGGCTGGACCAGAGGAACAGCCCCGACAGGAAGAACAGCAACGACATCAGCGAGATCTCGTTGAAGGCCACCAGGATGCGGGCCCCGGCGAAGTGCCGGACGTCCATGACCGGCATGGAGATGCGCGCGGCGTCGCCGTGCAGCGGATAGGGGCCCGGATAGTAGGCGACCACCGCGTGCAGGGCGAAGACCAGCAGGCGCGAGAAGGCCCTGAGGTAGCCGACTGCGACGTTGTAGCCAGGGCGCGCCGTGGCGGCCGCGGCCACGGGGCGGGCCGGTTCCAAGGCTAGGTCGGATTGGCGGAGCGCAGTGATGGGAGTTCTCCCAGGCCTATCCGGCCTCCGCCGGCTCCAGCACGCGTTCCGCCCGCATCGGCGCCGGCTTGGCGGGCGCGGCCAGCAAACCATAGGCGCGCCCGTCGTTGCCGCGCGAGTGGACGTACTCGTAGATGCGCACGAAATCCGGGTGCTCGGTCTTCATCAGCCGGTCCCAGAAGCGGGAGTAGAGTCCGTAGTTATGGCGGATCGACACGCCGTGGTGCATGTCGTGGTAGACCGCCCCGCAGAGCCAGCCGAAACGGCGCCCGACCACCAGCGGTCTTGGAAAGACGTCGAGCCCCGAATGGATCGCCACGTTGTGGGCGATCTCGACGAACTGGAAAAAGATCAGCGTCCAGAAGTTGCAGGGGAACACGGTCACGAACAGGATCGGGTAGATTCCCTGCAGGAAGGCTTCGCCCAGCGAAAGCGAATACGCGGTGAACACCGTGGGCGCCGCCGACTTGTGGTGCTCGCGATGGACCGGCTTGAACACCGCCGGCAGGTGCATGAAGCGGTGCAGCCAGTAAAAGTAGGCGTCGTGACCGATCATGACCAATGGGAAGCTGATGATCGCCTGCCAGAGCGGGATCGGTGTCTCGAAGGTCATGATGAAGCCGAAGGCCAGCGCCGCGATCCGCGTGGCGATCTGGACGCCGTTGAAGATCAGGATGGAACGGGCCGAATTGGCCGCCTCCCGGCCGATCTGGCCCGCCTTGTCCCGGTTCTCGCTGCGGATGCGGAATCGGAACACGCCCGCATGCCGCATCCAGGCCAGCACGACGAAGAAAAGCAGGCCGAAGATCAGGTAGCTTAGGAACTCCCCGATCGCCATGTCCCGGATGTGCGGCAGATTGTGGTGCAGCATCGCGCCCACGGGCATCGGCCGGTAACGAAGCAGATTGAACAATAACTATCCCCGCGGATTCCGGGCCATAAGGGATTAGTCCGCAGACGCCGAGATTCGGGCGGACGCGCCAAGCCCCAAACTCGCAAGGGCGCCCGCAGGGGTCAAGCTGCGGACGACCCTAAGGACTTTTCAGAGATTCCCTGTCACCCGCGCGCCACGCCATGTCTTGATATCGGGCGCCGGCCGGTGCGGGTCAGCCATTCGCTTGGGGATCTCGCCCAGGACCACCCGGGTGATGATCGGGATATCGAGGCCCAGCGCCTCGTCCAGCTCCAGCCAGGCGATCTCGGTGAGCTCGCCGCAATCGGCCTGCCGCTCCAGGCTGACCAGCCGTTCGGCGTCGGCCATGAAGAAGCGGGCGTTGAAGCGCTTGGGCACCCGCGGGGGCGTGATGGCGCGGGCGATGAAGTCGAGCGCCGACAGGTCGGGCAGCGCCCCTTGGCTGATGAACTGACGCCAGGGTCCGGCGCCGGGCCGCGCCGCGCCGGGCTTGGCCAGCAGCAGGCCGGCCTCCTCGAAGGTCTCGCGGATCGCCGCCAGGCCGAGCGCCCGGGCCCGCTTGGGCGGAGCGGTCTTGTTGAGGCGGACCGCCACCTCCGGCCGCAGCTCGGCGGCGACCGGCGCGCGGAAGTCCGAGGGATCGATGCGGCCGCCGGGAAAAACCCACTTGTCGGGCATGAAGTCGTGTCCGCCATGGCGGCGCCCCATCAGCACCCGGGGTTTCGGTCCGTCCCGGCGGACGATGATCAGGGTGGCCGCGTCGCGGGGCCTTGCCGCCCGTCCGGTGCGGAGCGGGGTGCGCGGCATCGCCGCGTCGGTTTCAAACGCTTGTTGGCTCATGCGCGCGACATTGGCCTCTGGCGCCGCCCCCGGCAAGAGCGCGCCTTGCCGTCTCGCCTTCCTAGGCGCACGCGTTGGCGCGCTCCGAAAAGCCGGCCATGAGCGCCTCGACCATTCCCCGCAGCGCCGCCTTGGCCTCGGCCTCGGATCGGCCCATGTCGCGGCGCAGGAGCTTCCAGGCGTAGACGTCGGTGGCGATGACCACCGCATCGAGCGCGCCCCCGCGCTGGGAGGCCGGCAGGGCCTCCAGCCAGGGGGCGAAGTTGGCCGCGGTGACGGCGCGGTGGCCGGCGCGCCCGGCCTCGAGAAGCGGCGCCAGGACGGGGAAGCGCTGTTCCAGGGCCAGGAACCTCAGGAACGCGTCGCCGCTCGTCTCGTAGAGCTCGAACAGCCGCTCGATCGCCAGCCCCACGTCGCCGGGCCGGACCGCACGGCGGGCGGTGATCTGGGGCGCAAGATGCTCCGGGACCGCCGCGACCAGACCGTCCTTGCCGCTGAAATGGCGCAGGGCGGTGCGCACGGTGGTTCCCGCGTGGGCCGCCACGTCGGCCAGGGTGATCTCGTCGAACCAGCGGTCGCGGCTCAGCTCCACGAAGGCCTCGACGATTCGCCGGCGGGTCGCTTCGGTGGCTGCGGCGCGGGCCGTCTGGCGATAGATCCTGCCGCTCACGGGCGCGCCGGCGCGCGCGCCGCCGCCTCGAGCAGGTCCGCCGCCCGCTCGGCGTCGGCCTCGCCCGCGACCTGGCGCGCGAAGGCGCGGGAGCGTTCCCTGAGGGCGACGTCGGACAGCAGCGCCTCGGCCGTCGCCCGGAGCAGGGCCACGTCCGCCTCCGCCGCCAGGACCCTTCCGAGCCCCAGGTCGGCGACCCTGGCCGCCACCATGTGCTGGTCGCGCCCCATGGGCAGGCAGAGCATCGGCGCGCCATAGGTCACGCCGGCCATCACCGTTCCGTGCCCGGCGTGGGTGATCAGGAGATCGGTCCCGCCCAGCACCGCCGCGTGGTCCAGATGCCGAATGAGAGTCACGTTCGGGGAGGCCGCCAGGCTGGCTGGATCGACGGCCCGGCCGGTGGTCACCAGCGCCTCGACCTCCATGCCGTCTAGCGCTGCGCAGAGGCGCTGAAGCAGAGGCGCCTGGTCCTGGTGGCTGGTGCTCAGGCTGACGAGCACCAGGGGGCGGTCCGGGGCTTTTCGGCGCCAGGGGCTCGCGCACGCGGCGCCGGCGGGCCGCAACGGTCCTACGTGGACCACGTGGGGCGGGGGATCGAGGGCCGGGTCGAAGGCGCGGTAAGAGAACGCCAGCACCAGCCGGCTGGCCTCGATCGGTTCCTTCAAGGCCGCGAAGATCGGCGCCTGGACGACGCCGTACATGACGTGGCCGAGCGCCACCGTGGGCAGGCCGCTTGCGCGCGCTACGCCGAGGACGGAGGCCAGCATGCAGTCCACGAGGAGGAGGTCAGGCGCCGCGCGCTCGATCGCGGCGGTGAAGTCGGCCGCCGCGCCCTTGGAGAACAGCAGCTCGCCGAAGACGATCCCGTCGCTCCCCGGTCGGGCGGAGTCGAGCGGCGGAGCCTTCTCCCAGAGGCGGAACCGCGCGCCGGTCGCCTCGACTGCGGACTGCTGGCTCGCGTGGCCCAGCACCTCCACCTCGCATCCACGAGCCGTGAGCGTGGCCAGAAGGGCTTGCTGGGGCGGGAAATTGCCGGCCCCGTCCCAGGTGGCCATGAGCATCCTTGCAGGCGCCGCCATCTCTCGCTCCATATTCGTGACACGCAGAAGGGCTCTAAATAATTTTTATGTCAATATCAAAGACTCGAAATATGATGGCGCGGCTGGCCCAAAAAGGTGGGCGCTCGTCATATGGATGTCGAAACGCGGCGCCTTCGTGCGTCTTGGTATCGGGCCGCATCCGGCCCGGCTGACGCGGCGCTCAGCCTGAAGCGCCAAGATGGGAGAGGCGACATGACGGACTTCAAGGGCCGCTTCGTCTGGTACGAGCTGATCACCACCGACACGGCGGGCGCCAAGGCCTTCTATTCCAGCGTCGTGGGATGGATGGCCGAGGACGTCCCCATGCCGGGGATGACCTACACGCTGATGAAGGCCAAGGACCGCCAGGTGGCCGGCGTGATGCTGATTCCCGCCGAGGCCAAGGCCATGGGCGCGCCGCCCTCGTGGACAGGTTACGTGGCCGTGGACGACGTCGACGCCTCCGCCGACCAGGTCAAGCGCCTGGGCGGCGCGGTCCATCACGGGCCCATGGATATCCCTGGCGTCGGCCGCTTCGCGATCGCCGCAGATCCGCAAGGCGCGGTGATCGCGCTCTTCAAGCCGCTCCCCAGCGACGCAGCTGAAGGCCCGGCCGATCGCGGGACCCCCGGCCATGTCGGCTGGCATGAGCTCTTCACCAGCGATCTCGAGGCGGGCTTTGCCTTCTACCGCGAGATGTTCGGCTGGCGGAAGGACGAGGCGATCCCCATGGGCGACATGGGCGCCTACCAGCTGTTCGCGAACGGCGATCAGGTGCTCGGCGGCATGATGCGCCGCCCGCCCCAGGCGCCGGTCTCGGCCTGGAACTACTACTTCCAGGTGGGCGATATCGACGCGGCCGCCTCGCGCGTGAAGGCCGCCGGCGGCCAGGTCCTCAACGGGCCGATGGAAGTGCCAGGCGGGGACTGGGTCCTCCAGGGCCAAGACCCGCAGGGCGCCATGTTCGCCCTGGTCGGGCGCAAGGGCTGAGCCTCGCGGGCGCGGCGGGCCATCACCGCCGGCGGCGGCGCGGCGGGCCGCCGCGCCGGGGAGGAGCGCGACCTGGGCCGCGTCGACCCGTCCGCGGGGCAGGCAAGCCGTCGGAGGCTTCCGGCTCGCTCAGCATCTCGAAGAGGAGGCCGCCGGTGATCGGGGTGGCCTCCTCCAGCCTCACCTCCACCTCCCGGCCGAGCCGCCAGCGCCGGCCGCTCCTCTCGCCGACCAGGGCGTGGGCGTGCTGGTCGTGGACGAAGTATTCGTCGCCCAGACGGGAGACCGGGACCAGCCCATCGGCGCCGGTCTCGGTGAGCCGTACGAAGAGCCCGAACCGCGTCACCCCGGTGATCCGGCCGACGAATTCCGCGCCCACCCGGTCGGCGAGGAAGGCCGCCACGTAGCGGTCGGCCGCGTCGCGCTCGGCGGCCATGCCCCGGCGCTCGGCCAGGGTGATCTGTTCGGCGATGATCGGCAGGCGCGGGACCTCGCGCTCGGTGAGGCCGTCGTCGCCGAGGCCCAGCGCCCGGATCAGGCCCCGGTGGACCACCAGATCGGCGTAGCGGCGGATCGGCGAAGTGAAGTGGGCGTAGCGGTCGAGGTTGAGGCCGAAATGGCCGATGTTGTCGGAGGAATAGACCGCCTGCATCTGGGTGCGCAGGACCACCTCGTTGATGATCTCGCCGTGGGGGCCGCCGCGGGACCCGGCCAGCAGGCCATTGAAGCGGGCGGTGGTCGGCGCCTGTCCCTTGCTCCAGGCGATCCCGAGCGTCGCCAGGAAGTCCACCAGCGCCTGGACCTTCTCCTCGCTGGGCGCGTCGTGGATTCGGTAGATGAGCGGCGTGCGGCGCTGCTCCAGCGTCTCGGCGGCGCAGACGTTCGCCTGGATCATGAACTCTTCGATCAGCTTGTGGGCCGGCAGGCTGGCGCGCGGCGTGATCTGGGCGATGCGGCCGTCGGCGCCGAAGTGGATGCGCCGCTCGGCCGACTCGATCTCGAGCGGGGAGCGGCCGGCGCGGGCGCCGTCCAGGACCGCGAACGCCGTGAAGAGCGGGCTCAGCACCGCCGCCATCAGCGGCTCCGTGCGGTCGTCCGGGCGCCCGTCGATCGCCGCCTGCGCCTCCTCGTAGGAAAGCTTGGCGGCCGAACGCATCAGGCCGCGATGGAATCGGTGGGTCCGCTTGCGCCCCTCGGCGTCGAACACCATCCGCACGGCGAGGCAGGCCCGCGCCTCGCCCTCGCGCAGGGAGCAGAGCCCCGCCGAAAGCCGCTCGGGCAGCATGGGCTCGACCCGGTCCGGGAAATAGACGCTGTTGCCCTTCTGGGCGGCGACATGGTCGAGCGCCGAGCCGGCTCGGACGTAGGCGGCGACGTCGGCGATGGCCACCCAGACGATCCAGCCGCCCTTGTTGCGCGGATCAGGGTCCGGCTCGGCGAAGACGGCGTCGTCGTGGTCGCGCGCATCGGGCGGATCGATGGTGACCAGGGGGACATCCCGAAGGTCCGTGCGGCCCGCGAGCGTCGGAGGCTCCGCCGCTTCGGCTTCGGCTTCCGCCTCCGGGGGAAAGCCGGTGGGGATTCCATGGGCGTGAATGGCGATCAGCGAGGCCGCCCGCGGGTCTTCTTCGCGGCCCACCACCTCCAGGACCTTGCCACGCTTGGGGCCATAGCGGCGCTCGGCCGCGCCCCCCACCTGCGCCAGCACCAGCTCGCCCTCGCTGACGTTCTGCGCGTCCGCGCCGGCCAGCAGCAAGCTCTCCTTGGAGCGCCGGTCCACCGGCTCGACCCGCACCTCGCCGCGGCCCTTGCGCACCACGCCGAGGATCCGGTGGGCGCTCTGGCCGAGCCGCTTGATCAGCCTGGCCTCCACCTCGCCGGTCTCGAGCGTCGTGAGCCTCACCAGAAGCCGGTCGCCGAGGCCCGGGGCGCCGGCGGCCCTCTCGCGCGGGTCCGGGGCGAGGCGTGCGAGCGGCGCGTCGTCGGCGGCCTTGACCAGGCGCACGAAGAGATCGCCGTCCGCGTCCCGCTCCACCACGTCGGCGACGCCCACCGGCGGTAGGCTGTCCGCTGCGGCCCGCTCGCGCCGTCCGCGACGCGGACGCCGCTCGTCCCTTCCGCCTTTGCCGATCCGCCCGCGCGCCATGGCCGGCCAATAGACTAGTTGGGCGAAGACCGCGATCGATGACCTGTCAGGCGTTCAGGAACGCGATCATGGCGGGGAGGGCGGCCTTGTCCTGGATCATGAAGAGGTGGCCGCCCTCGAAGAAGCGCAAGGCGGAGCCGGGGATGCGGCTGGCGAGATTGTGCTGGCTCTCGGGACGGGCGATCCCGTCGTAGCGGCCGGCCGCGATCATCACCGGACAACGGATCTCGCCCAGCCGTTCCCAGGCGTCGTGCCGCGCCCGGGCTTCGAGCTGACGGCGGGCGCCCGCCGCCCGGCCAGGCTCGTCGGCGTAGAGGGCCTGCGCCGCCTGGGCGACGAGCCTGGCGAAGTGCTCCGGATTGGCCTTGGCCCACGCCTCGTCGTGACGCACGTCCGAGATCGGGATCAGCAGGCGCGCCCGGGATTCCGCGTCGAGGGCGTCCAGCTCATGCAGCGGATAGGAAGCGCCGCCAGCGCCGCCGGGGGAGGTGCAGGCGAGCACCAGCCGCTCGACCCGCTGTGGATGCCGCAGCGCCAGCTCCTGGGCCACCATCCCGCCGAAGGAGACGCCCATCACCTTCGCGGTCGGCCAGCCCAGGTGATCGAGGAGGCCGGCGGCGTCGTCGGCGTAGTCGGCCATCGCATAGGGGACATCGGGTTTGGCCGAGCGTCCGAGACCTCGCTGGTCGTAGGCGGCGAGGTCGAAAGCCTCGGCGAGCGGACCGTCGAGCACGTTGGGCCGCACCCGAAGGTCGCCGCCGGTGCCGGAGATGAAGAGCAGCCGCTGGCCCCGGCCGACCCGCTCGAAATAGAGATCGATCTTGCCGATCCTGGCGAAGGCCATGCTCGCCCTCCCTCGTTCCCGCCGACTATGCGGCCCGAGGCGGACGGATCGCAATGTTCGTCGTCCGCCGCTTGCGCTCAGTGTGGGTGCCGGCCTATGCCCCCCTGAATGGTCGGAGCCTGGGCATGAAGATCGAATTCGTCGCGGCCGAGGTCCAGCCCTCGGAGACCACCGCGCTGGCGGTCCTCGCCTTCGAGGACGGGGCGCTCTCTGCAACGGCCGAGGCGCTGAACGAGCGGATGTCCGGGGCGCTGAAGCGGGCCATCGCCGCGGGCCGGTTCAAGGGGGCGATGGGTCAGACGCTGGATATCGTCGCCCCGGCCGGCCTCGCCGCCGCGCGCGTCGTGATCGTGGGCGCCGGAAAGAAAGACGCCTTCGACGACAGGGCGGCCGAGCTCGCCGCGGCCCACGCCTACGGCGCCGTCAAGACCTCGGGCAGCGACGTCCTCCTCCTGGCGCTGGCCGACTGGGGTCCCGAGCGGGCCGCGCATGCGGCCTTCGGCGCCCGGCTCGCCGCCTACAGGTTCGACAAGTACCGGACCACCGAGAAACCGGAGAAGAAGCCCTCGATCGGCGTGCTCAGGATCGCGGCGGCCGACGCCAAGGCGGCTGGCAAGGCCTTCAAACCGCTTTCCAGCCTCGCCGACGCGGTGGTCTTCGCCCGCGATCTCGTTTCGGAGCCCGCCAACGTCCTCTATCCGGAGGAGTTCGCCCGCCGCGTTCAGAAGCTGTGCGAGCTTGGCGTCGAGGTGGAGGTTCTTGGCGAAAAGCAGCTGAAGGCGCTTGGGATGCGGCTGCTGCTCGGGGTGGGGCAGGGGAGCGAGCGCGAGAGCCAGCTCGTCGTTCTCCAGTGGAAGGGCGGCAAGGCGGGCGATGCGCCCATCGCCTTCGTCGGCAAGGGGGTCTGTTTCGACACCGGCGGGATCAGCATCAAGCCGGCCGACGGCATGGAGGAGATGATTACCGACATGGGCGGGGCCGCGGCGGTGACGGGGGCGCTCTACGCCCTGGCGGCGCGCAAGGCCAAGGTCAATGCGGTGGGCATCCTCGGCCTGGTGGAGAACATGCCGGACGGGGCGGCCCAGCGACCGGGCGACGTGGTCAAGTCGCTCTCCGGCCAGACGGTGGAGGTGATCAACACCGACGCCGAGGGGCGGCTCGTGCTGGCCGACGCGCTCTGGTACTGCCAGGACCGCTTCAAGCCGAAGCTGATGATCGATCTGGCGACCCTAACCGGCGCCATCATCGTCTCGCTCGGCAAGGATCTGGCCGGCCTATTCAGCAACAACGACGCCCTCGCCGAGAACCTGCTGGCGGCCAGCAAGGCGAGCGACGATCCCCTGTGGCGGATGCCCCTGCCGGCCCAGTACGAGAAGAACATCGAAAGCCAGGTGGCGGACATGAAGAACGTCGGCCCCCGCTACGGCGGCTCGATCACCGCCGCGCTCTTCCTTCAGAAGTTCGTCAACGGCCTGCCCTGGGCGCATATCGACATGGCCTCCACGGCCTGGAAGCCGAACTCCGCGGTCCCCACCATCCCGAACGGCGCCACCGGGTTCGGGGTGCGGCTGCTCGACCGGCTGGTGGCGGACTTCTACGAGGGCTGAGGGTGGCGGAGGCCGGATGCGAGGTCTGGTTCTACCACCTCGAGCGCACCAGCCTCGACGCGGCCCTGCCGGAGCTTCTGGAAAAGACCCTGACGCGCGGCTGGCGGGCGCTGGTGCGGCCGGGCGATCTGGAGCGCGTCGAGCATCTGGACGGCTGGCTCTGGAGCTATCGGGAAGACAGCTTTCTGCCGCACGGCCCCGAGGGCGAGCCGCAGGCTTCGCGCCAGCCGATCCTCATCGCCACCGGACCCGAGAACCTGAACCAGGCGGACGTCCTGTTTCTCATCGACGGGGCCGAGGCCGGCGACGTCTCGACCTACAAACGCTGTGTCCTGCTCTTCGACGGCCGCGACGAGGCGGCGCTCGGCGAGGCGCGTCGGCGCTGGACGGAATTCAAGGCGGCCGGCTATGCGGTCTCCTACTGGCGCCAAGGTGAGTCGGGGGGATGGCGGAAGGAAGCCTGAAAGTCTGGGGAATCGCGGTGGTCCTGGCGCTGAGCGCCTGCCTGGCGCCGGCGCCGGCGCCGCGGCCGCCTTCGGCGCCGGTTCGGTCTTCCGCCCCAGCGACGCCGCCCGCGCCCGCCTACCCAGCGCCGCGCCCGCCGGCGACCGCCTCCGACGATCTTTGCGGGGCCAAGGAACTCCAGTCCCTGGTGGGACGGCCGCGCACGGAAATCCCGGTGCCGGTGCTGCCGAGCCGGCGCCAAGTGGTCTGCTCGAGCTGTCCGATGAGCCGCGACTACACGCCCTACCGCCAGACGATCATCTATGATGCCGACACCGGCCGCGTGAAGGAAGTGCGCTGCGGGTAGGACGGGTCGAAGGCGTTTCGGTCACGTCTCGTCCGAGGCGGCCTCGTAGGCCTCGGCGGTCTCCAGCCAAAGAGCTTCGGCCTGCCGCAGCCGTTCGGCGAGGCGCCCGCGTCGCTCGCTGATCTTGGCCGTCTCGGCGGGCCCCCGGGCGTACAGCGCCGGGTCGGCCAAAGCTGCGTCGACCTCGGCCAGGGCGGCGGTTTCGCGGGCCAGGGCGGCCTCGGCGGCTTCGAGCTTGCGCTTCAGAGGTCCGAGCGCCGGCGGGCGCCTGGGGGGCGGCGGCCGGATCCGCGCCTGCGCGGCCGGTTGCGCCGGCGCGCGGGCCCGCTCGATCACCAGCCGCGCGTAGTCCTCCATGTCGCCCTCGAACGGCCGCACCGTGCCCTCGGCGGTGAGCCAAAGGCGGTCGGCCACCATCTCCATCAGCGAGCGGTCGTGGGTGATGAGGATCACCGCCCCCTCGTAGTCGGTGAGCGCCTCCAGCAGCGCGCGGCGGCTGTCGATGTCGAGGTGGTTGGTGGGCTCGTCCAGGATGAGGAGGTGGGGGCGGTCCATGGCCACGAGGTTGAGCAGCAGCCGCGCGCGCTCGCCGCCCGATAGGGCGCCGACGGCGGTCTCCGCCTTGGCCGCGGGAAAACCGAACTGGGCGATCCGCGCGCGCCGTTCCGCCTCTGCCGCCTGGGGCAGCCGGCGGCGGATGATGGAGAGCGGCGTGTCGGCGGGATCCAGGGCCTCGATCTGGTGCTGATGGAACCAGGCGGTCTTCATCCGCTTGTCGCGCAGGACCTGGCCCGCGGCGGGGACAAGGTCCTCGGCCAGCAGCCGCGCGAAGGTGCTCTTGCCGGCCCCGTTGATCCCCAGGAGGCCGATCCGGTCGTCGGGATCGAGCCTCAAGTCCAGCCGCGAGAGCACCGGCGGCCCGCCGTAGCCGACGGCCGCCCCCTCCAGGCGCGCCAGCGGCGGCGCCAGGGCCTTCTGAGGGGAGGGGATAAGGAAGGGCTGGACATGCGCCTCGATGGCCGGCGCCGCATCCTGCAGCCGCGCGATCATCTTCAGGCGCGACTGGGCCTGGCGCGCCTTACTCGCCTTGGCCCGGAAGCGGTCGACGAAGGACTGCAGGTGGGCGCGGCGCGCTTCGGTCTTGGCCTGGGTGGCGGCGGCGAGCCGGACCCGCTCGGCCCGCTGGCGCTCGAACTGGGAATAGCCGCCCTGGTAGAGTTCCAGCTTGGCCTCGGAGAGGTGAAGGATGGCGTCCACCGAGTGGTCGAGGAGCTCGCGGTCGTGGCTGATGATGAGCGCGGTGCGCGGGTATTTCCGGAGCCGCGCCTCCAGCCAGAGCGCCCCTTCGAGGTCGAGGTAATTGGTGGGCTCGTCGAGCAGCAGCAGGTCGGGCTCGGAGAAGAGGGCCGCAGCCATGGCCACCCGCATGCGCCAGCCGCCGGAGAACTCGGCCATGGGCCGGTGGAGGTCCGCCTGGGAGAAGCCGAGGCCCGAGAGGATCTCCGAGGCCTTGGCGGGCGCCCGGTCCGCCTCGATGTCGGCCAGGCGATGGTAGATCTCGGCCAGGTGCTCGGGCGCGGCGTGCTCCAGCTCGGCCATCAGGCCGGCGCGGACGGCGTCGGCGGCCAGCACCGTCTCCAGGATGGAGACCGGGGTCGCGGGCAGCTCCTGGTCCACCGTGCCGATCCGCGCCCCGCGCGGCAGCTCGATCTCGCCGCCGCCCGGGCTGAGCTGGCCGAGGATCAGGCGGAAGAGCGTCGTCTTGCCCGCGCCGTTGCGGCCCACCAGCCCCACTTTGGCGCCGGACGGCATGCTGACGCTGGCACGGTCGAAAAAGCGCCGGCCGTAGGCGTCGAAAACGAGGTCGCTGATGCGGAGCATGGTGTTGGCGAAATGGGGAGGGCCCGGCTATAAGCCCGCACCTTCACCAAATCCAAGTCTCTCTCCGCAAGGCCTCTCAAGACCATGACCGAGCGCACCCTGTCGATCATCAAGCCGGACGCGACCCGGCGCAACCTCACGGGCAAGATCAACGCCGTGATCGAGGAGGCGGGCCTGCGCATCGTCGGCCAGCGGCGCATCCGCATGAGCCGGGCCCAGGCCGAGGCCTTCTACGGGATCCACAAGGAGAAGCCGTTCTTCGGGGAGCTCGTGGAGTTCATGACCTCGGGCCCGGTGGTGGTCCAGGTGCTGGAGGGCGAGGGCGCCGTCTCCCGCTACCGTGAGGTGATGGGCGCGACCAATCCGGCCAATGCGGCGCCCGGCACCATCCGCCAGCTCTACGCGGAAAGCTTCACGGGCAACTCCGTCCATGGCTCCGACAGCCCCGAAAACGCCCGCGACGAGATCTCCCAGTTCTTCACCGAGGCGGACATCGTCGGCTGAGAACTTCCTCGCGAAGCGGCGGAGCGGGCCACGACCAGGCAGCGAGCGTAGCGGAGGGGAGCTGACTCGGCCGTTTCGATCGTTGCAGACGATGGGAGCGGCTCAACCGCTAAGAAAGCGGTCCGCCGCCGATCAGCAGCCAGCCGACCAGGGCCAGCAGCGCGACCACGGCTGCGGCCGTGGAGACGAGCGCGACCTTGGCGCCACGACGATCGACCGCGTCCTCTCCCGGCGCCAGGTCGCAGAGCGACCGGCCGATGGACTTGATCTCGAAGCGAGGGCCGTCGTGGCCCGGAGGAGCAAAAGGAGCGGTCATAAGAGCAAATCCACCCCGAACAGCGCCGCTTCTCCTTGATGGCGATCAAACTGGGCTGAATTTGGACGATCAGGCGGCGCGGGCCTCCAGCTCCGCCATGCGCTGCACCGCCACGTAGTCGGTCTTGCCGCTGCCGAGCACCGGCACCTCGGCCACCCTGATGATCTTGCGGGGCGCGGCGAGTTCCGAGACGCCCACCGCCTGGGCGTGGGCCAGCAGCCTGCCCGCGTCGGCGTCGAACTGGTCGGTGACCAGCACCAGCCGCTCGCCCTTGCGCGGATCCGGCGCGGCGATGACCGCGTGGCGGGCGCCCGGCCAGAGGGACGAGGCCAGGGCCTCGGCCGCGCTCAGCGAGACCATCTCCCCGCCGATCTTGGCGAACCGCTTCACACGCCCGAGGATGGTGATCCAGTTGTCCGCCGTCATCTCCACCACGTCGCCGGTGTCGTGCCAGCCGTCCGGCGGCGGCTCGAGAACGCCGCCCGGCCCGAGGTAGCCGGCCATGACGTTCGGACCGCGCACCAGCAACCGACCGCCGCGCGCGATCCCCTCGACCGGCTCGATTCGCGTCTCGATGCCGGGCAACAAGCCGCCGACCGTGCCGCGGCGGTTGTCTTCCGGCTTGTTGACCGCGATCACCGGGGAGGCTTCGGTGGCGCCGTACCCTTCCAGCACCGGCAGCGGGCCGAAGCGCTCGGCGATCAGGTCATGGGTCTCCTCGCGCACCCGCTCGGCGCCGCAGACGACGAACTCCAGGGTCTTGAAATCGTCCGGCTCGGCGGCGCGGGCGTACTGGCCGACGAAGGTGTCGGTGGCCAGGAGGATGCTCGCCTTGCTCTCCCTCACCAGCGAGGGGATCAGCTTCACGTGCAGCGGCGAAGGGTACTCGAACGCCTTCATGCCGGTGAGCAGCGGCAGCAGCACGCCGCCGGTCAGTCCGAAGCAATGGAAGACGGGGAGGGGGTTGAACATGACCCATTGCGGGTCGAGCGCGATGTGAGCGGCGATCTGGCCGACGTTCGCCAGCATGTTGGCCTGGGTGAGCACCACGCCACGCGGGCTTCCGAAGCTGCCGGAGGTGAAGAGGACGACGGCCGGATCGTCGGGCCCGGTGACCGCCCGGAACCTGGCGGGCAGGGCGGCGGCGGCGAGGGCGTAGAGGCGGTCGGCGAGGCCGATGCTCTGGCGCACTTCCTCGAGGTAGGTGATCTGACAGCCGCCCTCGAGCGCGTCGACCACGTCGTGCAGCTTGCCTTGCTCGATGAACCGGCGTGAGGTGAGCACCCGACGCAGGCCCGCCAGGCTCGCCGCCGCGCGCAGGTTGCGAAGCCCGGCGGTGAAGTTGAGCATCGACGGAACCCGGCCGTAGGCGTGCAGGGCGAAGAAGGTCACCACCGCCCCGGCGCTCGACGGCAGCAGCACGCCGACCCGCTCGCCGGGCTGGGTCATGGCCGCGAGCTTGCGGCCGAGGGCGAAGCTGGCCCGGATCAGGTCCGTATAGCTGATCGGATGGCGTTCCTGGTCTTCCAGGATCTTCTTGTTGGGACCGTAGGCGCGCGCCGCCTGGGTCAGCGCGTCGAACAGCCCACGCCTCGTCCCCGACGGGTCGAAAACGCCCTTCATGGCCGGTGAACGCGTTCCTTCCCCAAAATGTAAGGGGCGGACGCTACAGAGGCCCGCCTTGCTTGAAAAGGCTTGTCGCTTGGGGGATGGCCGGCCGGCGGCCGACTTGCTTCAGAAAGACCTCGATGGCCGCTAGCCAGCCCTCGCGGCGGCGATCGTCCTCGAGCTCAAGGGCCGGCCCCGCCTCGGCGACCACGCGCCGCTCGGCGTGTGCAGAGGCCAGGCACGCCGGCGCGCCCTCGGGCGCGAGGATCAGCGTCGGGGCCGCGATCGCTTTCGAAGCGGCTGCCGTCTCAGCCACGAACTTCTCCCGCGCCGGTCTCCAGTCCGGGGTCGGCGGACGCGGTCTGAGGTCCGGATTGGCGCGCCGCCATGCGTTGGTGACCGCGCCCCGCCAGGCGTCGTGGGTCCGCCCCAGGGCCGCGTCGTCCGCCGCTGCGGACCAGGCCCGCAGCAGGCCGACGTCCGGCGCACAGGGCGAGCCGCTGAGAATGAGGCCGGCTGGATGGGCGCCGGTCTCCACGGTCCGGGCGGCGATCAGGGCGCCGGTCCCCTCGCCCAGCAGGATGAGCGGGCCACGCGGCCGGATCACCTGCCCGATCATCGCCTGAGCGGCCGCCACGTCGTCGGCGAAGCCTGCGTCGCCCCGCTTCCTGTCGGCCGTCTTCAGCCGTTCGGAGCCGCCCTGGCCGACGGCCTCCAGCACCCAGACCGTGTAGCCCGCCCCGCCGAGCTCGCGGATGGTCTCGAACCAGGTCTCGGCGGTTTCGCCCTCATCGGGCAGCACGAGGATGTCGGCCCCGGCGACGGCGGCGGGCGCGGCCACGCCGTAGCGATGGAGCGGCCCGCCGGTCGAAACCAGTCCCCACGCCCAGCCCTCGGGCGGGTGGAAGCGCTCCGCCAGTCCGGGCGGCGGACGGCTGTCGACGAAGGCGCCGCCCGGATCGCGGGCGCCGCAGGCGGCCAGCAACGCGGCCGCGGTCGCTGCGGCCGCAGCGAGACGCCGGCGGCTCAAGCCTCACTCATAGTGCTTCAGCGACGGCCAAAGCTTGGCGAGCGGGATCTTGGGATCCTTGAGGACATAGATCGGGATGTTGGTCTCGACCGGCATGGCGTAAGGCGTGTCGATCCAGCCCGCGACCTCGACCGACCGCCAGTTGGCGCGCAGCCAGGCCAGCTTGCCCCCGGCCACGATCATCACCGAGCCGTCGTGTCCGGCCGGACCCCACAGATAATAGTTGTTGTGCCCGCTGATCGCCGGCGGCAGGCCCATGGCCGGGCCATAGACGTCGATGGCGGCTGCCTGGCCGTAGTTCCAGCCGAAGAACACGGCCTTCGCCCGCTCGTCGGGCGGCAGGGCCTGGTACGCCGCGCTCACCTTGGCCGCGAGGCCCTGCCAGCCCAGCATGTCGGCGAAGTTCTCGGGCAGGACGCTCACCGGCAAGCGGTCGACCCTGGCCATCTTGGGGCCGAGCCCGAGCATCTCCGAATACTTCGCCAGCACCGGAACCGGCAGCACCGGCAAGGTGAAGGGCGCAAGCATCAGGCCGACCGCCGCGATCACCGCGAGGATGGCCGCCCTGAAGCGCGCCGAGCGCACCCAGTCCTCCACCGCCAGGGCGCCACCCGCCAGCAGGGCGGGGTAGATGGGGGTAAGGTAGTAGGCCTTGCCATGCAGGGTGAAGAACAGCAGCGCGCAGACCACGTAGGCGATCGGGAAGACCCTGAGCTGGGGCAGGGAGGGCCGCGCCGAGAACCGCCAAAGCCCCGCCATCCAGACCGGGGCGACCGCCATCCCGGAGAAGATGACCTGCTGGGCGGCGAAGGCGGGGGCGGTCAGGGGGAGGTCGCGGGTGGAAACCGCCGCGTGGCCGAGCTCCAGGAACGGCCAGCCGTGGGTGGTCTGCCAGACGAGGCTCGGCGCGGCGATCACGAGGCCGATCGCTCCACCGGCGTAGACCCAAGGCCTGGTCAGGGAGCGGCGGAGCGGCGTCGCCAGGATGCCCACCGCCAGGCCCGCGAGGTAGAAGGCGATCAGGTACTTGCTGAGCAGGCTCACGCCCAGCACCAGGCCGAACGGCAGCCACCAACGCTCGTCGCCGCTCTGGGCCAGGCGGACGAGGCAGAGGCTGCAGCCGAGCCAGGTGAGGGGCTGCAGCATGTCGGTGGTGAGCAGAAGACCGTTCACCAGGAACACGCTGCCGGTGAGCACGCAAAGCCCGGCCAGCCACTGGGCGAACGTTCGCCCGCCGAGGCGGCGCGACATCTCGGCGGTTAGCCCCACCGTGACGCTCATCGCCAGGGCCGGAACCAGCCTGAGCGGCAGGAGCGCCGTCCCGAAGAGGGCGTACGAGGCGCCGGCGATCCACGGGGCGAGCGGAGGCTGGTCGACGTATCCCGCCGCCAGATGCCGGCCGCAGACAATGAAGTAGAGCTCGTCGCGGAAGACCCCGTACTCGCTGTTGGCGATCAGATGAACCACCAAGGTGGCGAGCGCCAGCACCAGCGACGGCCGCCGCCCGAAGCCCAGGAGGGCCTTAGCGAGCGCGTTCCCATGGCTCATCCGCCGGACCGGGTCGCTGGAGAAGGCGGTGCGGGCGGCCGCGGTCTCGTCGGTTCGAGTCATCGCCGGCACCATAGGGGGGCAGGGCGGACCGCGCCATATGGACGAGCCGGTGTCCTTTCGTCGACCGCGGCCTTGCCAACCAGGCTTGATCGGGACGCGAGAACCGCCGATCTAGACCGGATGGCCATTGTCATCGACGCCCTTTCCGCCCGCGATCTGCGCCATCCGGAGAAGCGCAACCGGCCGGAGACTCCGGTGCTGCGCAAGCCGCCGTGGCTGAAGGTGCGCGCGCCCGGCTCGGCCGGCTACAACGAGACCCGCCGGATCGTGAAGGAGCACGGCCTGGTCACCGTCTGCGAGGAGGCCGGCTGCCCCAACATCGGCGAATGCTGGGAGAAGTCGCACGCCACCATGATGATCATGGGCGAGGTCTGCACCCGCGCCTGCGGCTTCTGCAACGTGGCTACCGGCAAGCCTGGTCCCCTCGACCCCGAGGAGCCGGCGCGGGTCGGGGCGGCGGTGGCCAAGATGGGCCTCGCGCACGTGGTGATCACCTCGGTGGACCGCGACGACCTGGCCGACGGCGGCGCCCTGCATTTCGCCCGGACAGTGGAGGCGATCCGCGCCGCCGCGCCCAGCGCCACCATCGAGATCCTGACGCCGGATTTCCTGCGCAAGTCCGGAGCGGCCGAGACGGTGCTGGCCGCGCGGCCCGACGTCTTCAACCACAACCTCGAGACGGTTCCGCGCCTCTACCTCCAGATCCGGCCCGGCGCCCGCTACTACGCATCCTTGCGGCTGCTGGAACGGGCCAAGGAGCTCGATCCCGGCCAGTTCACCAAATCGGGCCTGATGGTGGGCCTGGGCGAGAGCCGCGAGGAGGTGATGCAGGTGATGGACGACATGCGCTGCGCCGGGGTCGACTTCATCACCATCGGCCAGTACCTGCAGCCCACCCGCAAGCACGCACCGATTGACCGGTTCGTGCCGCCCGAGGAGTTCAGGGCGCTGGAGAGCATCGCCTACGCCAAGGGCTTCCTGATGGTGGCGGCGAGCCCGCTCACGCGCTCGTCCCACCACGCCGGCGAGGACTTCGAGCGGCTGCGGGCCGCCCGGCTCGGCGGCGCCTGACGCTTGCGCCACCACCTGGAGCGCCGACTCCCCTACGCGCCGCAGCAGCTGTTCGCCCTGGTGGGGGACGTGGAGCGCTACCCCGAGTTCGTGCCCTGGGTGGTCTCCCTGCGCGCCTGGGGCCGGCGCGAGGAGGAGCCCGGAGTGGCGGTGCTCGACGCCGAGGCCGAGGTGCGGTTCACCGTCGTCCACGAACGCTTCTCGACCCGGGTGCGGCTCGACGAGCCGGCGCTCACGATCGCCGTCTCGCTGCTGCACGGCCCGTTCCGCCGGCTGGAAAACCGGTGGCGGTTCGCTGAGCTGCCGGGCGGCTCGACGCTGACCTTCGATATCGACTTCGAGTTCAAGTCGCGGCTGCTGGACCGCCTGCTGGTCGCCAATTTCCACCGCGCCGCGAGCCGCCTAGTGGGCTGCTTCGAGGCAAGGGCCAAGGCGCTCTACGGTTAGCCGGCGGTCCTGGCGGCCAACATGGCCTGGAAGGCGCCGAGGATGCGCTCGACGAAGGGGTTCTTGTGCGCCAGAGGCCCATCCGGCGACTCGGGGTGGACCAGCATGGTGGCGTTCGCCTCGAAGAGCAGGGCGCGCCCGTCCGCCAGTACGCCGAAGTCGACGCCGCAGAAGTCGAGATCCATCCGCGCGCCGATCTCGCGCACCGCCGCCATCGCGCTCGCCCCGACCGCCTGCTCGGCATCCTCCAGGAACCGCCTCTCCTCGGCGATGCGCGCCGGGTCCGTGCCGGTGCCCGAGGTCTCGTAGTGGACCATCCAGTCCTTCCCGATGGCCAGGTGATAGGGATAGGGCCGCCGGTCGACGAAGATCACCCGGTGCTTGCGCCAAAGCCCGTCGGGAGAGCGGTAATCGTGGAAGGCGGTGACGTAGCAGTCCCCTGCCGGAACCGCGGCCGCCTCGGCGGCTTCGCTCACCAGGATCAGGCCCTGGCCGCCGTGCGAGCCGATCGGGCGCACCAGCAGCGGCGGCGTGACGCCGGCCTCGTCGGCCGCGGCCATGAGGCCCCGGTCAGCGAGCGTCTGGGCGTCGATCTTCGCCACCTTCGGGACGACAAGGCCAGGAACGCCGGCGAAGAGGGCGCCGGCGAGGCGCCGCGCCGTGCGCTCGATCCTGTCGGGTCGGTTGAAAAAAGGACGCCTGCAGACTTCGAGGAATCTCGCCACGTTGCGCGCGGTCGGGGCGCTGAGGTCCGGGTCGCCGATGGCGTTGAACACGACGTCGTACGGCGGCAGCGCCTCGAACTGCTCGGCGCGCGCATATTCGACGAACCAGTTGATCCGGGTGTAGCGATCGGCGGGAAGGAGGTGGCGCTCGGGCACGTTGCCGCTTTCGGTGGTGGTGAGCACCAGCACCCGCTGGACCGGCTGGGCGGCGCTGAGCACCTGCAGATTGGCGACGCCGTAGCCGAGGTCGCGGTGGCGACGGGCGGCCTCGGCCTGACCTTCGCGCGCGCAGAGGCCGGCGAGGTTGCGGTGCGCGACCCACATCCTGGGATCTAGGACGAGGGCCCTTTCGGCGTGGGCGCGCGCCTGGCTGAAGCGCTCGCCCCGCAAATAGAGCGAACTCAGGTTGGCGTGGGCCTCGGCGCAGGCGGGGTCGAGCTCCACGGCCCGCCGTAGTGCGAACTCGGCGCCGGGGAAGTCGTCCAGCTCCACCAGCGCCGCGCCGAGGCTGAGATGGGCGCCGGCGCGGGTCGGATCGAGCGCCAGCGACCGCCGCAAGGCGGGGGCGGCGATGGCGGGACGACCGACGCTGCGGCATACGAGGCCGAGCGCGAACCAGGCCTCCGCCGAAGCGGGATCGCGTTCCGCCGCCTGGGCGGCCGCCTTCAACGCCCCGCCGCCGTCGCCCGCCTGCAGCAGCGCCAAGGCGAGGCCGGCCCGTGCGGCCGCGTCGCCGGGCTTCAGCGCCACGCTCGCCCGATAGGCGGCTACGGCTCCTTCGATGCGGCCGGCGCCCAGCAGGGCTGCGGCCAAGGCGAGCTGAGCGGCGGGATCGCCGGGCGCAGCGGCCGCGGCGGCCTGACCAGCTGCGGCGGCGCCTTCGGCGTCGCCGGCCGCCATCAGGGTCTGGCAAAGCCCGATGAGCGCATCGGGGCGGGCGGGATCCAGGGCCACCGCCTGGCCGTAGGCCGCCGCCGCTGCGGCGTTCTCGCCGCGCCATTGGCGCAGATTCGCCAGGGTGAGGCGCGCTTGCAGGTGCTGGGGCCTCAACTCCGTCACCCGCTCCAGGAGCCGTTCCGAGGAATCCGAATCGCCGGCCTCGAAGCGGGACAGGGCCAGCAGATAAAGACCCGTGGGGTCGTCGGGGCGGGTTTCGGCGGCGCGAAGGAAGAGGGCTTCAGCGCCGGGGCGATCTCCGGCGGCGTGGAGCGCAAGCCCTTCCTCGAGCCACGCCTCCGGGCCCGCCGTTTCGGCTTGCGCCTGCCTCGCCATGCGCCCCTTACGAGCCCCTCGCCCGGATCGAAGTCGCTTCATGGAGGGCTTCCTTTGAGATTTGCTTACCGGACGGCTCGCCGGGCGCCCCGTCTGGACAAGTCGGCGCAAGCGGCCCATGTGGCGCGCCGTGGCGAGCGGACGCTTCATCACCCTGGAAGGCGGCGAGGGCGCGGGGAAATCGACCCAGGCTCTGCGCCTTGCCGAGCGGCTGCGGGCGAAGGGCCAGGAGGTGGTGCTGACCCGCGAGCCGGGCGGCTCGCCGGGCGCCGAGACGATCCGCGGCCTGCTGGTCACCGGCGACGCGGACCGCTGGTCCGCACTCACCGAGACGCTTCTGATGTGCGCCGCGCGCCGCGATCACGTTGAGCGGACCATCGCCCCGGCGCTCGCCCGCGGCGCCTGGGTGGTCAGCGACCGATTCGCCGACTCGACCCGGGCTTATCAAGGGGCGGGCGGCGGTGTTCCGACGGCCTTCATCGCCGTCCTGGAGGCGCAGGTGGTGGGTGATGCGCGCCCGGACCTCACCGTGATCCTCGACCTGCCGGCGGAGGCGGGTCTGGCGCGGGCGGCGAGCCGGCCGCACGGCGAGACCCGGTTCGAGGAGAAGGGCGAGGCTTTCCATCGGCGGCTGCGCGACGGCTTCCTCAGCCTGGCGCGCGCGGAGCCTGGCCGCTGCGTCGTCGTAGACGCCGGCGCTGATCCGGAGAGCGTGGCGGCGGCGATCTGGGAGATTGTCCAGGCCCGGCTCATCGGCGCATGAGCGAGGCGCCGACCATCGCCCATCCGCGCGGGGTCTTCCGTCTGGAGGGGGCGCAAGAGCCGGAGCAGGCCTTCCTGGCGGCCCTGGAGCGCGGGCGGTTGCATCACGCCTGGCTCCTGGTCGGTCCCGAAGGGGTCGGGAAGGCCACCTTCGCCTACCGCGCCGCCCGCCGCCTGCTGGGCGCCCGGCCCGATCCCGGCTACGGATTGCTGGGAAGCGCGCCCGAGGATCCGGTTTCCCGCCAGGTGGCCGCGCGCGCCCATCCAGACCTCCTGGTGCTGGAGCGGGAAGAAGAGGGGAGGGCGCGAAAGTCGATTCCGGTGGACGAGGCGCGTGCTCTCCCGGCGTTCTTCGCCAAGTCCCCCGGCCAGGCGGCCTTCCGGGTGGCCATCATCGACGCCGCCGACGACCTCAACGTCAACGCCGCCAATGCGGTCCTGAAGACGCTCGAAGAGCCGCCGGAGCGCGGCGTGCTGTTCCTGATCTCGCACGCGCCGGGCGCGCTTCTGCCGACTCTGCGCTCCCGCTGCCGGCGCCTGGCCTTCAAGGCGCCCCTGGCGGAGACCTCGGCGCCCTGGCTCGCCGCCCAGACCGGCCTGCCGGCCGAGGCGGTCCTCAATCTCCTGAAGCTCGCGCGAGGCGGGCCGGGAAGGGCGCTGCGGCTGGCTGCGGCCGGGGCCCTGGAGGTCGACGAGACCGCCCGCGCCCTCGTCGCCGGGCTGCCTTCGGTGGACGAGGCGGCCGCGGTGAGCCTTGCCGACCGCTTCCGCGGACCGGAGGGCCAGGCCCGCTTCGCCCTGCTGATGGACCGCCTGGCCGCCGCGCTCCACCAACGTACAATGGCGGCCGTCGAGGGAGGACGGGGCGCCCTCGATCCGTGGGCCGAGGCTTGGGAGACGCTTTCGGCTCTGCCCGGCGAAGTGGAGGCGTTGAACCTCGACCGGGGCGACGCCTTCTTCACCGCCCTGCGCGGCCTCAAGGCCCTGGGTCCTCTCTAGGCTTCGCGCGTCCGGCATGCTGATCGACAGCCACGTGAACCTCTCCGCGCCCCAGTTCGAGGCGGACCTATCCGAGGTGATCGATCGCGCCCGCGCCGCGGGCGTGGCCCTGATGGTCACCATCTGCGACAAGCTCGCCTCCGCCGCGCGGGTCCAGGCGATCGCCGAGGCCCATGACGACATCTGGCACACCGTCGGCGTCCACCCGCACGAGGCCAAGGAAGACCCGCAGCTGGAGCCCGAACGGCTGGCGGAGCTCGCGGCTCATCGAAAGGCGGTGGGGATCGGGGAGACCGGCCTCGACTTCCACTACGACCTTTCGCCCCGCCCCGTGCAGGTCCGGGTGTTCCGGGCCCACATCGAGGCCGCGCGCCGGACCGGCCTGCCGTTGGTGGTCCACTCGCGCGCCGCCGACGAGACCATGGCCGACATCCTGGAGGAAGAGCAGGGCCGTGGCGGCTTTCGCTTCCTGATGCACTGCTACACCTCGGGGCCGGAGCTCTTGAGGCGCGCCGCGGCGCTCGGCGCCTGGTTCTCGGTCTCAGGCATCGCCACCTTCAAGAACGCCGACGACGTGCGTGACGCCGTCATCGCCATGCCCGAAGATCGGATCATGGTGGAAACCGATTGCCCCTACCTGGCTCCGGCGCCCCATCGCGGCCGCCGCAACGAGCCGGCGTACATCGGCCTGGTTCTCGCCAAGTTGGCCGAGATCCGCGGCTGGTCGCTGGCGGAGGCCGAGGCGCGCACGGAACGAGCCTTCTTCAATCTTTTCGACCGGATTCCTCAGCCGTGAGCGCGAGGTTGGAGATCACCATCCTGGGCTGCGGGTCTTCCGGGGGCGTCCCGCGCGCCGACGGGAACTGGGGCGTCTGCGACCCCAAGGACCCCCGAAACCGGCGCACGCGCTGCTCGATGATGGCGCGCCGGCTCTCGGACGGCGGTCCCGACCAGTGGACGACGGCGGTGGTGGACGCTTCCCCGGAGTTCCGCCAGCAGGTGGCGGAGGCCGGGGCGCTACGGCTCGACGCCCTCCTGATGACTCACGACCATGCCGACCAGTCGCACGGGATTGACGACATCCGCGCCTTCGCCATCCGCCAGCGCCAGCGCATGACCTGCCATGCCGACGCGGCGACCGAGGATACGCTGCTGCGGCGGTTCAAGTACATCTTCCAGGGCGAGAAGGACTATCCGGCCATCGCCAATATCGTCCGGTTGCCGCCGCACGGGACGTGCTGGAGCGTCGGCGGCCCGTCCGGCGAGATTCCGGTGACGACCTTCGACCAGGACCACGGGGTGGTGCGCTCGGTGGGCTACCGGTTCGGGCCGGTCGCCTATTCGAGTGACGTGCTGGAGTTGCCGGAACCCGCCTTCGAGGCGCTGAGCGGGGTCGAGCTCTGGATCGTCGACGCGCTCCGCTACGCCCCGCACCCCACCCACGCCCACGTGGACCGGGCGCTCGGCTGGATCGAGCGCGTGAAGCCGCGGCTGGGCATCCTCACCAACATGCACATCGACCTTGACTACGCGGAGCTGAAGGCGAGGCTTCCGAAGGGCGTCGAGCCAGCCTACGACGGGATGAGGTTCGAGTTTGAGATCGATCCATAAAAAACGCGTAAAAACCGGTGCTTAAACTCGGATTCCTCGCGTCTCGGAACGGCTCCAGCATGCGGGCCGTCGTCGCCGCAATCGAGGGAGGGGAGCTCGAGGCCGAGGCGCGGCTGGTGGTCACCAACCGGGCTGCCGCGCCGGCGCTGGATTTCGCCCGTGAGCATGGCGTTGCGGCGCTCTGCATCCCCACGCTCCCTGACCCCGACGCCGCCGACGCGGCCCTGGCGCGGGCGCTGCAGGAGGCGGGCGTGGAGCTGGTGGTGCTCTCCGGCTACCTGCGCAAGCTCGGCCCCGCGACCCTCGCGGCGTTCAGGAACCGCATCCTCAACATCCATCCGGCGCTGCTGCCTAAGTTCGGCGGCGAGGGCATGTACGGTCGGCGCGTCCACGAGGCCGTCGCGGCGGCCGGCGAGGTGGTCAGCGGCGCGAGCGTCCATGTGGTGGACGCCGAATACGACCGCGGCCCGGTGATCGCGACGTGCGAGGTTCGGCTCGCGCCCGGAGACGACGCCGGGGCCATCGAGCGCAAGGTGACCGCCGCCGAGCCGCAGCTCTTCGTGGAGGTGCTGCGCCGGATCGAGCGCGGCGAGCTGACGCTGCCTTGAGAGTCATCGTCGTGCTGGACGATCGCACCAGTGACGGCGCCCGGCGGACGTCGCGTCGCAAACGCCTATGCGCGCTGGGGCAAAGGCCGGCATCCGGCGGGCCTGAACCTCGGGGATTGCTTCGCCTACGCCATCGCCGAAAGCGCGGCTGTCCGCTGCTCTTTGTGGGCGGCGAACTCGCCCGCGCCGACATCGATCCGGCGATCAAAACCGAGCCACCTCCAATTTCCGATAATCTTCCTTAGACGCGATATGGATCCGGCTTTTGCGCTCTTGTTCTGGCGCAAATCCGGTTTCATCGGACCCATGCGAGCGCAGCTCGCGCGTGGGGTTGCAACGGTGTTTGTCGGTCTGATCCGGACCCCGTGAGACGGCCCGTTCGCCGACGTCGCGAGGCGCACTGGCGCGTGAACATTTCCGGTCGGTTCGAGTCTTCGCAGTGTTGCGCGGCGCTTGCGGCATGCGCGTTCGGTCCGACATCACGGTGCGATTCGGCGCTTCCGCGTGGCGCCGCGTCGTCGCTTTGGGCTTGTGAAACCGCAGCGTCCGAGGCCCTCTGGCGCAGCGTTCCAGACCGAATCGGCCATCCGAATGTCCCAGCCCCCGCATCCCATTTTCCGGCTGATCGAGATCATGGCGCGGCTGCGCGCGCCCGACGGCGGTTGCCCCTGGGACCGGGAGCAGACGTTTTCCAGCATCGCCCCCTACACCATCGAAGAAGCCTATGAGGTGGCCGACGCCATCGAGCGCGGCGATCGCGGGGAGCTAAAGGAAGAGCTGGGCGACCTCCTCCTGCAGGTGGTCTATCACGCCCGGATGGCCGAGGAGCTCGGTGCGTTCGACTTCGAGGCCGTCGCCGCCGGTATCGCGGACAAGATGGTCCGCCGCCACCCGCACGTGTTCGGCGACAAGGTCGTGCGTGACGCGGGCGAGCAGACGCTGGCCTGGGAGGCCATCAAGGCCGAGGAGCGCGCCGCCAAGCGGGCCACGAGCCCGTCTGTCAGCCTCCTGGACGAGGTTCCGGCGGGCCTTCCGGCCCTTACCCGGGCTGTCAAGCTTTCCAAGCGCGCCGCGCGGGTCGGGTTCGTCTGGCCGTCGGCCAAGGAGGTGCTGGAGAAGCTCCGGGAGGAGATCGGCGAGCTGGAGGTCGAGGTGGAGGCCGGCGACCTCGGCAAGGTGAAGGACGAGCTCGGCGACGTGCTGTTCGTGCTCGCCAACCTCGCCCGCGACCTGGATATCGACCCGGAAGCGGCTCTGCGTGGATCGAACGAGAAATTCATTCGACGTTTCAAATATATAGAAGGGAAACTTGCGGCCGCCGGATCGTCCCCTGAGGCCTCTGACCTTGCGGAGATGGACGGGCTCTGGGACGAGGCGAAACGGGCGGAGCGGACTTAGCCTGGAGCGGGTTGAGCTGGGGCTGAATCGCTCCTCTCATCGTCACCCCGGTCGGCCTGGCCGGTCCGGGGCCCTACCCTTTGGTTCCCAGACGAACTCCAGCTTGGCGTCGGCCCGTCTGGCCCCGGCATCACGTCAGGGGCTGGGCCCTACTCCGCCGCGGCGGCGGCCGCCGCCTGCGGGCGCAGACGTTCGAAGCGGCCCAGGGCCGTGGCGTCCAGGCGGGCCTTCACGGTGACCGCGCCCTCCTCCTCGTTGCGGCCGAGCACCCGGCCGTGGCGGTAGAGCCAGGCGAGCGCCTCGCCGTCCGAGGCGGCCAAGGTGATGGTCAGCAACGGCCCCTCGTCCACCAGCGCCGCCAGCCGACGCAGAAGCCGCTCGCACCCTTCCCCGGTCGTCGCCGACACCGCCGCGGCCCCGCCCCGGTCGTTCTCGGCTCGGGCGGTCAGGAAGGAGCGCGCCTCCTCCGGGATGAGGTCGAGCTTGTTCCACACCTCGAGGACGCGTTGGCCGCCGGCCTCCCCCACCTCGAGATCGTCCAGCACCCGGCGCACGTCGCTCGCCTCGGCCTCGCTCTCGGGGGTGGCGATGTCGCGGACGTGTAGGATGATGTCGGCCTCCTTCACCTCTTCCAGCGTGGCGCGGAAGGCCTCCACCAGTTCGTGGGGCAAGTCCGAGATGAAGCCGACGGTGTCGGAAAGGATCGCCGCCCGGCCGCCGGGGAGCCTGAGACGCCGGAGCGTGGGGTCGAGGGTGGCGAACAGCATGTCCTCGGCCAGCACCCCCGCCTCGGTGAGCCGGTTGAAGAGGGTCGACTTGCCGGCGTTGGTGTAGCCCACGAGGGCGATGGCCGGGAATGGCACGCGCCGACGCGCCTGGCGGCCGAGCGCGCGGGTTCGGCGCACTTCCTCCAGCTCGCGCTTCAGACGCCCTACCCGCTCGGCCAGGAGCCGCCGGTCGGTCTCGATCTGAGTCTCGCCGGGGCCCCCCATCACCCCGAAGCCGCCGCGCTGGCGCTCCAGGTGGGTCCAGGTGCGCACCAGCCGCGAGCGCTCGTACTCCAGGCGCGCCAGCTCCACCTGCAGGCGCCCTTCGCGGGTGCGGGCCCGCCGGGCGAAGATCTCCAGGATCAGTCCAGCCCGGTCGATCACCTTGGCCTTCCAGGCCCGCTCCAGGTTGCGCTGCTGAACGGGCGAGAGGGTGTCGTCCACGACCACGACGTCCAGCGCTTCGCCCTCGACCAGACCCGCCACCTCGGCGACCTTGCCCGCGCCCAGCAAGGTCGCCGGCGTGGGCGCGCGCAAGGGCGCCACCAGCGCCTCGCGCACGTCGAGGTCGAGGGCCTCGGCGAGGCCCACAGCTTCGGCCAGCCGCGCCGCGGGCCTCCGGACGGCGTCCTTCCGGTCCCGGTCCGGATGCAGGACCAGGGCGGACTGAATGGGATCGCTGCGTTCTAGGCTAGGCGGCTTCAATCGTGATCGTCTGGGCCCGGCTCGTAGAGCTGGACCGGCTGAGCGGGCATGATGGTGGAGATTGCGTGCTTGTAGACGAGCTGCGTCTGGCCGTCCCGCCGCAGCAGGACGCAGAAATTGTCGAACCAGCTCACGACCCCCTGAAGCTTCACGCCGTTCACCAGGAAGATGGTGAGCGGCGTCTTCGAGCGGCGCACGCTGTTGAGGAAGGTGTCTTGAAGGTTCTGTTTCTTGTCGGCGGTGGTGACGCTCATCGGGTTGATCCCCTTTGTCATTGAAGGCGGCTCGGCCGCCACACACGAGTTCCCGTCGGCGAAACGCCCTTCTCAGACCGCCGTTCGCCGCGCCTCCTCGATATAGAGTCGCCTCAGCTGTTTCGCCACCGGCCCAACCTTGCCATTCCCTACTGTGTGCCCGTCCACCCGCACGATAGGCAGCAACAGCGTTCCGGCGCCCGTGATGAAGGCTTCGCGCGCCTCCAGCGCCTCCTGGGGCGTGAAGGGCCGCTCCTCCACCTTCAGGCCCTCGCGGGCCATCACCCGAAGCAGGGTGCCGCGGGTGATGCCTCTCAGAATGTTCGCCTGGGTGTCCCGGGTCCGAAGGGCACCCGCCTTGTCGACGATCCAGGCGTTGCTGGAGGCGCCCTCGGTGACGAGGCCGAGCTCGTCCACGAACCAGGCCTCCACCGCCCCGGCCGCCCTCGCCTGCTGCTTGGCCAACACATTGGGGAGCAGGGCGACGGTCTTGATGTCGCAGCGCGCCCAGCGGGTCTCCGGGACGGTGATCACCGCCGCCCCGGCCTCGGCCCTGGCGTCGGCGGCGGCCCGGTCCACGGAATGGGCGGTGACGACGACGGAGGGGCGGGGCGCGGGCGACGGGAAGGCGTGGTCGCGCGGTGCGACGCCGCGGGTCACCTGCAGATAGACGAGTCCCTCGCGCACCCGGTTGCGCCGCACCGTCTCGCGCAGCACCACCTCAAGGGCGGCGCGCGTCATGGGCGGGACGATCTTCAGCTCGCGGAGGCTGCGCTCGAGCCGCTGGAAATGGCCGTCCGCATCGGCCAGGCGCCCGCCTAGCACCGCCCAGACCTCGTAGACCCCGTCGGCGAACTGGTAGCCGCGGTCCTCCACGCTGACCGCCGCCTCCCCGTGGGGCGCGAACCGGCCGTTCACATAGGCGACCCGCCCCATCAGTCGTCCCCCTCCTCCAGCCCCTTGGCGGCCCCGAAGCCCAGGGACTTCAACTTGCGGTGCAGGGCCGAACGCTCCATGCCGATGAAGGCGGCGGTGCGCGAGATGTTGCCGCCGAACCGCATGATCTGGGCGTCGAGGTACTCGCGCTCGAAGAGCTCGCGCGCCTCGCGAAGCGGCAGGGCGATGATCCGATCGGCGCCGAGGCCTCCGGCCGGCGCCTGGGAGGTGGCCTCCGGCGGCAGCATCTCGGCGGTGATCGGCTCGGAGGGATCGCCGGGGGCGAGGATCAGGATCCGCTCCACCATGTTGCGCAACTGGCGCACGTTGCCGGGCCAGGCTTGAACCTGCAGGGTGGCCACCGCGTCCTCGGAGAGGGTGCGCCGCGGCAGCCCCTGGGCGGCGGCGATCAGCGCCATGCAGTCATCCAGCAGCTCGGGGATGTCGTCCCGCCGCTCTTCGAGGCCAGGAACCCTAAGGGGCACCACGTTCAGGCGGTGGAACAGGTCTTCGCGGAATCGGCCCGCGGCGATCTCTTCGCGAAGCTCGCGCGAGCTCGAGGAGATCACCCGCACGTCCACCTGGACGTCGCTGTCGCCGCCGACCCGCCGGAACCGCTGGTCCACCAGCACCCGCAAGATGCGGCCCTGGCTCTCGCGAGGCATGTCGGCCACTTCGTCGAGGTAGAGGGTGCCGCCGTGGGCCCGCTCGAACACCCCGATCTTGCGGGGGCGACCGCCCTCCCCTTCCTCGCCGAACAGCTCCAGGTCCATCCGCTCGGGGGTCATGCCGGCGGCGCTGATGGCGATGAACTCGCCCTTCGAACGTTGGCTGGAATCATGGATCAGCCGGGCGGCCGTCTCCTTGCCGGCGCCCGGAGGGCCGGTGATCAGGATGCGGCTGTTGGCGGAGGCGACCTTGGCGATGGTCTGGCGAAGCTGCTGGGCGGCGGTCGAGGAGCCCAGAAAGCCGCTCGGCGCGCCCGCGAGGGCCTTCAGACGGCGGTTCTCACGCCTCAGGCCGGCGGCCTCGATGGCCCGCTCCACCAGCAGCATTAGGCGGTCGGACTTGAACGGTTTCTCCAGGAAGTCGTAGGCGCCGCGCTTGATGGAGCTCACCGCGGTTTCGATATTGCCGTGGCCGGAGATCATGATCACCGGCATGTCGGCGTCGAGGCTCTTGACCAGGTCGAGGAGCTCGAGGCCGTCCATCCCGCCGCCCTGCATCCAGATGTCGAGGATCAGCAGCGAGGGCCGGCGGGCCCGGATCGCCATCAGCGCCTGTTCGGAATCGCCGGCGGTGCGAACCGCGTAGCCCTCGTCCGACAGGATCCCCGCCACCAGCTCGCGGATGTCGATCTCGTCGTCGACCACCAGGACGTCGTGGGCCATCTCAAGCTTCTTTCAGGACGTGCTCGCCGACATCGACGCCGGGAGCGATCGGACGGCCGAGGGGAAGGCGCAAGACCATCCGCGCGCCGGGACGCTCGGCGGCGTCTCCTATCTGAAGGTCGCCTCCGTGCTCCTCCATGATTCGCTTGACGATCGCCAGCCCAAGGCCGGTGCCCTTCTCGCGGGTGGTGACGTAGGGCTCGGTGAGCCGTCCGCGGTCCTTCGCCGGCAGGCCGACGCCATTGTCCTCGATCTCGAAGCTCGCCTGCCGAGCGTCCAGGCTCAGGCAGGCGGTGATCCGGCCGGGCGGCGCGGCCGGGTCCTGGCGGCGCGCCAAGATCGCCTCGCCGGCGTTCTTGAGCAGGTTGGCGAGCGCCTGGCCGACCATGCGCCCGTCACACACCACCGGCGCGGGCCCCGAGGGCTCGACGATCTCGATGGAGGTGGCCGGATCGGCCACCCGCTGGGCGAACACGGCCTGACGAAGGAGCTCGCCGGCGTCATGCTCGGCGAAGACCGGCGCAGGCATCCGGGCGAAAGCCGAGAACTCGTCGACCATGCGGCCGATGTCGCCGACCTGGCGCACGATGGTGTCGGTGCAGCGGTCGAAGGTCTCGAGGTCCGTGGCGATCTCCTTGCGGTACTTGCGCCGCAGCCGCTCGGCCGAGAGCTGGATGGGAGTCAGCGGATTCCTGATTTCGTGGGCGATGCGCCGCGCGACGTCGCGCCAGGCCGCATTGCGCTGGGCCGCCACTAGACGGCTGATGTCGTCGAAGGTCAGCACCAGGCCCTCGGGACTGTGGCTCACCCGCAGCCGCAGGCGCCGCGCCTCGCCCCCCCGGACGATGTCCAGGTCCTCCTCGACCTCCTGGCCCGAGCGGGCGGCGCGCTCGACCGCGTCGGAGAACTCCGGCGCCAGCGTGGTGAGCGGGCGCCCGACGGCGTCTCCGGCAGGCTCCAGCAGGGCGGCCGCCTGGCGGTTGACCACCGAGGCGCGGCCCGTCCGGTCGAGCCCGATCACTCCCGCGCTGAGCCCGAAGAGCATGGTCTCGACGAACTGACGGCGCGACTCTGCCTCCTTGTGAGCGGTCATCAAGGCTTTCTGTTGCGTCTCAAGATCACTTGTCATCCTATTGAAAGCGCGTGACAACACGCCGATCTCATCAGGACCAGATCGGGTGTCGACGCGCACCGTGAGATCGCCCCCGGCGATCTTGCCCGAGGCCTGGACGAGGCGGGCGACGGGGCCGGCGATGCTGTCGGCGGCCGACATGCCGAACGAGACCGCGCCCAGCAGCACCACCAGCACCGCCTCGGCGTAGATGAAGGCGAAGCCCGCCTGGATGCGCCCCCGGCTCTCCTTGGCCTGACGGTAGGCGGCCACCGAATCGCTGGTCTCGCGCAGGTGGCTGAAGACGCCGTGGGTCACGGGCCGGACCACGTACAGATAGGCGTCGGGATAGCCGCGCAGCCGGTAGAGCGCCCGGAAGAGCTCTTCGCCCTCGAAAGAGTTCGCCTCCACCTCGTCGCCCGGATCGGCGGCCGCGAAGAGCTTGGCCGGCGGCAGAAGAAACTCGGGGGCGATCCCGGCGTGGGCGCTGGCGAGGATCCGGCCGCCGCGATCGATCACGTAGGCGGCGGTGAAGCCGTTGTCGCTCGCTTGCTGGCCGAGGAAGAGCGAGAAGGCCACCGGCGAGCTCGCCAGTTGGCTGGGGCCGGCGTTGTTCAGCTCCCGGGCCATCGAAGCGGCGTGGTCGCGGATGTAGAGGCCCTGCTCGTCGACGTACGAGCGCGCCACCGTGGCCGAATTCTCCACCACCGTCTCAACCCGGGTGTTGAACCAGCTTTCCACCCCACGGGTCACCAGCACCCCGAAGAACAGGGCGACCACCAGCGCCGGCGCTACAGCGGCCAGGGCGAACAGGGTCACGAACCGCAGGTGCAGGCGCGCGCCGGCGTCCCGGGCCTGCTTGTCCGCCAGCCCGGCGAGCCGCCAGCCGATCAGGCTTCCGAGCGCCAGGATGAGGACGAGGTCGGCGCCCACCAGGGCCAGGACCAGGGGGCTGGCCGGGCCCAGCGGACCGGACAGGGTCGGCGACGAGCCCAGTCCCACGGCGGCCGCGGTGAGAATCGCCGCCACGGCGAACCCCGCGCCGACCAGCCGCGGCGATTCCAGAAAGGCCGGCCACGCGCGCCTGCCCGACGCCGGGCGGCCCAAGGGCAAGGCGGGATCTGACTCCATCGAACTCAGCCTATCGTTGGCTGTGCCCGAATTTCAACAGGGTTGTGGCTATTATGCGTCAGGCTCCCGGAGCTAGGAGCGGTGCGGGCCTTCAGCGGCGCCCGCGCACCGCCTCCAGCCCGAGGTCGAGGATCTTCTTGCGAAGGGTGTTCCGGTTGAGCCCGAGCACCTCGGCCGCCCGCACCTGGTTGCCCCGCGTGGCCGCGAGGGTGAGCTGGATCAGCGGCCGCTCCACGTCCTCCAGCACCCGGTCGTAGAGACCGGCGGGGGGAACGCCGTCGGGCTGGTCGGCGAAGTAGGAGGCCAGGTGCCGCTCGACCAGGGTGGAAAGGGTGATCGGCCCAGCCTCGCCCGGCGGCGCGGTGGCCTGCTCGGAGAGCTCGCGCTCGATGATCCGGGCGGTGATCATCTCCTCGGCGTAGAGGGCGCAGATGCGCCGGATCAGGTTCTCCAGCTCGCGGACATTGCCGGGCCAGCTGTGGGCCTTGAGCCGTTCGAGGGCCGCTGCGTCGATGGTCTTGGCCGGCAAGCCCTCGCGGTTGGCCCGCAGCAGGAAGGCCCGGGCGAGGTCGGGGATGTCTTCGGTGCGCTCGCGCAGCGGCGGCAGGCGCACCGGGGCGACGTTCAGCCTGAAATACAGGTCCTCGCGGAACAGCCCCTGCTGGATGAGCCCGCGCAGGTCGCGGTTGGCGGCGGCTATCACCCGCACGTTGGGGCGCCGCCCGGTCCGCGGGTTGATGGCCGGCTCGGCGCCGTCGAAGACCCTGAGCAGGCGGGTCTGGGCGTCCAGCGGCATGTCGCCGATCTCGTCGAGGAAAAGGGTGCCGCCGTCGGCCTCCACCAGCTTGCCGTAGTCGCCGTCGCCCTTGCCGAACAGCTCGGTCTCGACCCGCTCGCGCGGGACGGCGGCGAGGTTGATGACGACGAACTTGCCGTCGCGTCGGCGTCCGAGATCATGCAGGGCGCGCGCCACCAGCTCCTTGCCGGAGCCCGATTCGCCCAGGATCAGCACCGTCAGGTCGGCGCCGACCAGCCGGGCGATGGTGCGGTACACCTCCTGCATCGGCGCCGAGCGGCCGATCAGCGGCAGGCGCTCGTCGCGCATCGCTTTCGCCTGCGCCCGGGCCGCCTCGATGTCGGCCGGCCGGGCGAGGGCCCGCCGGGCGGTGGCGGTCATGTCGTCGAGGTCGAAGGGCTTGGGGACGTAGTCGAAGGCGCCGATCTCGGCGGCGTTCACGGCCGTGAGCAGGGTGTTCTGGGCGCTCATCACGATCACCGGCAGCTTCGGGCGCTGCTTGCGGATCCTGGGCAGGACGTCGAACACGTTCTCGTCGGGCATCACCACGTCGGTGATGACGAGGTCGCCTTCCCCGTCGGTCACCCACTTGAGCAGGGTGGTGGCGTTGCCGGTGGCGCGCACCTGGTAGCCGAGGCGGCTGAACGCCTGGCTCAGGACCAGCCGGATCGAGGAATCGTCGTCGGCGATCAGTATCTTTTGCGGCTGGGCGTTCATAGGGAACCTTCGAAGGCGGCCGACGGCGGCGCGACCGGCAGAAGCACGCGAAAGACGGTCCGACCGGGCTCCGAGTCGAAGTCGATGAGACCGCCGTGGCCGGAGACCAGCTTGGCCACCAGGGCGAGGCCGAGGCCCGCGCCGTTAGCCTTGGTGGTGACGAACGGCTCGAACAGATGATCCCGCAGGGCCTGCGGGACGCCCGGACCGTTATCCTGCACCCTGACCTCCAGCGGCGCACCCTGGGTGCGGACGCCCTCGCCGGCCCGGACCCGGACGCCGTGGCGGTAGGCGGTGGAGATGACAACCTCGCCGCGGCCGTCGCGCCGCGCATGGGCGGCTTCGGCGGCGTTCTTCACCAGATTGAGGAAGATCTGGATCAGCTGATCTTCGTCGCCCAGGACCGGCGGCAGGGAAGGATCGTAAGTCTCGCGCAGCAGCAGGCCCTCGGCCACGCCATTGGCGGCGAGCGCCCGCACCCGGTCGAGGACCTGGTGGATGTTCACGTGCGCGCGCGCCGGCGCCGCGTCGTCGGAAAAGGCCTCCATCCGGTCCACCAGGCGCCGTATGCGGTCGGTCTCGTCCATGATGAGCTGGGCGAGCGGGGCGTCCTCGGTCTTGGCCCCGCTCTTCAGGAGTTGGGCGGCGCCCCGGATGCCTGCGAGTGGGTTCTTGATCTCGTGGGCCAGCATCCGCCCCAGGCCCACGACCGAGCGCAGACCGGCCACATCGACGGTCCGGTCGACGCCGAAGGTCCCGCCACGCAGATGCAGGGTGAGCAGCACCGCCCCGTCGCCGAGCGGGGCGGCCGCGCCGTCGGCCTGGAAGGGCGGATGGCCGAAGAGGGCGATCTCGATCTCCCGCTCGCGGACCGGCCCTCCCTGGCTGACCGCCCGGTTGATGAGGAAGACCAGGGCGGAATCCGGCGGCAGGGCGGCCTTGAAGCGGCCGCGCGCCAGCAGCGCCAGGCCTTGCCCGAAGAGCGCCTCGGCCGCCTCGTTGACCGCGACCAGCGCCCCCTCGCTGTCGACCACCATGGCCGGCTCGGGAATGAGGTCGAAGGCCGTCGCCTTCAGCGTGTCCAGGTGGGGCCGCCCAGAGGCCAACCGCGTGCGGCTTCCGCTCATGCAAATGGCCCCCTTGCGACTGCCCATGAATTGGGCAGCGTCGTCGATGACTTTTTAGGCAGAATGTTGCAGCTGCGTAAAGCCTAGACTTGGGGCGCGCGTCGCTTAAGAGCCTCTTTATGGAATTCTCGGCCGTGGTCGTGGCCGCGGGAGTCGGCGCCCGGGCCGGCCCCGGCGGCGCCAAGCAGTGGCGGACCCTAGCGGGGCGGCCGGTGGTCCGCTGGTCGCTTGAGGCCCTGCTGGCCGCCGGCGCCCGGGACGTCGTGGTGGTGACGGCGCCGGGCGCACAGGGTGAAGCCGCCAAGGCGCTTGCCGGGCTGCCGCGCTGGCGCGCCGTGGCCGGCGGCGAGACCAGAGCCCAGTCGGTCCGCAACGGCCTTGCGGCGCTGGAGGGCGACGAGGAGAGCATCGTCCTCGTCCACGACGCGGCCCGGCCCCTGCTGACCCAGCCGGCCATCCAGCGCCTGCTGGTGGCGCTCGAGACCGCCCCCGGCGCGATCCTCGCCCTGCCCCTGGCCGACACCCTGAAGCGCGACGACGGCGCTGGGGCCATCGCCGGCACCGCCGACCGCGCGGGGCTCTGGCGCGCCCAGACCCCGCAGGCCTTCCGACTGGGGGCCCTCAGGGCCGCTTTCGCCGCCTGGCCCGAGGGCGAGACGCCCACCGACGAGGCGAGCCTGGCCGAGCGCGACGGCATGCGGGTGGCGCTGGTGGCGGGCGACCCAGCGCTCGCCAAGCTCACCTATCCGGAGGACTTCGCCATGGCTGAAAGGCTTGCCGGCTCGGCGCGGACGGTTCGCGTCGGCCAGGGGTTCGACGCCCACCGCTTCGGGCCGGGGAGCGGGGTGATGCTTTGCGGCGTGCCGATCGCCCACGATCACGGCCTCGTCGGCCATTCCGACGCCGACGCCGGGCTGCACGCGCTCACCGACGCGATCCTGGGGGCGATCGGCGAGGGGGACATCGGCGACCATTTCCCCCCCAGCGACCCACGCTGGAAGGACGCCTCCTCCGACCGGTTCCTCACCCACGCGGTGGAGCTGCTGGCCGGCCGCGGCGGGCGGGTGCTCAACGCCGACGTGACGCTGATCTGCGAGCGGCCGAAGATCAAGCCGCACCGTCAGGCCATGCGCGAGCGGCTGGCCGAGCTCTTGCGCACGCCCGTGTCGGCGGTGAGCGTGAAGGCCACGACCACCGAGGGCATGGGCTTCGCCGGCCGCGAGGAGGGCCTGGCCGCCCAGGCGGTGGCGGCCGTGGAGCTGCCGGCGTAGCGGCCAGACGTCCTCGGGCCGCTGAGGGTCGTCTCCGCCGCTCGAATCCGGCTTGAAAGGCGGCGGCGCCGAATGCTGTTGTCGGCGGCTGGCCGACGGAGGGACCGATGTTTTCGCTCGAGATCGAGACCTTGGCGCGACTGGTGATCGACGATGCGCGTGAGCGCTCCTTGCGGATCGTCACCGCGGAGAGCTGCACGGGCGGCCTGGTGGCGGCGGCCATCTGCGCCATCCCGGGGGCCTCCGACGTCTTCGAGCGGGGGTTCGTCGCCTACACCAACCGGGCCAAGCAGGAGATGCTGGGCGTCTCGGGCGACCTGATCGCCGACCTCGGGGCGGTCTCCGAGCCCATCTCGCGGATGATGGCCGAGGGGGCGCTGGAGAACTCCCACGCCCACGTGGCGGTGGCGGTCACCGGGGTGGCGGGCCCCGGCGGGGGAACGCCGCTGAAGCCGGTGGGCGCCGTCCATTTCGCCACCGCCCGGGCGAACCAGTCGGTCCTGCACCGGCACGAGCTTTTCGAATTCGAGACCCGCGAGGAGATCCAGCTCGCGGCGCTGCAGACGGCTCTGGAGATGCTCCGCGACCGGCTGCGGTAGGGCGCGGAAGCTCGCCCGATCCGCTCATCCCGGCGAACGCCGGGACCCAGCCTCCCGGCCACGCCAGGCCGGGCCGGGGCCGCGATTCTTCCGATCCCCACGGACGAGATTGGCCAGGGCGCGGCGCCAGATCGGGTGTTTCAGCTTCCCCCCTGGGTCCCGGCTTTCGCCGGGATGAGCGGGTGAGGGCCTTAAGCTTCCTCCACCAGGCTGACGCCGGGGGCGGTCTTCAGGGCGCCGCGGGTGGCCGGATCCAGCTGGTAACGGCCGGGCAGTTTCAGCTCCGCCTCGCGGCCGCCAGGGAACGCGGCCACCAGCACGATGGCGCCGCCGCCCTTCTCGGCTGGCCGCAGACGCTGGCGCAGGGCCGTAGGATCGGCGGCCCCGGGCGAGACATGGATGCGCAGAGAGGTCGAGAGCGTCGCCAGCGCCTCGTCGAGGGGCTCGGCCTCGTCGCCGAAGAACCGCACGTCCGCCTCGCCCGCCTTGGCGCGGGTGCGGATCACCAGCGCCGTCCCTGGCTCCAGGATGTCGCGGCGCTTGCGCAGCACCTCGGGCGGAAACAGCACCTCGTAGTCGCCGGTGGGATCGGAGAGGGTGACAAAGGCGAACTTGTCGGCGCCGTTGGCGGAGGTCCGCTCACGCCGGTGGCGCACCACGCCCGCCATCCGGAACGCCTCGGCGCCCGCCTTGGCCTGGCTGATGGCGTCCGCGAGCAGGGTGACGCGCTTGCGGCGTAGGGCGTCGGCGGCGGCGTCCAGGGGATGGCCGCTGAAGTAGAAGCCCACTGCGGCGAGCTCCTCGTCGAGCTGCTGGGAGGGGACGAACGGCGCCGTCTTGGGCAGCCGCGGGCGGCCGGCGTCGGCGTGCTCGCCGCCGAACAGGCTGCCCTGCGCGGACGCCCGCTCGGCCGCCACGCTTCCGGCGTAGGCGATCAGGTCGTCGGCGGCGGCCAGGATCTGGGCCCGGTTCGGGTGGATGGAGTCGAAGGCGCCGGCCCGCGCCAGGTTCTCCAGCGCCCGCTTGCCCACCTGGCGCGGATCAATCCGCTCGAGGAGGTCGAATAGGTCGCGGAAGCGGCCGCCCGCCTCGCGCACCTCCACGAGGTGCTCCATAGCCGAGAGGCCCACGTTGCGGATGGCGCCCAGGGCGTACAGCACCTCGCCGTCGGCGACCTCGAAGTCGGCCCCGGAGCGGTTCACGTCCGGGGCGCGGACCACGACGCCCGAGCGCTTGGCGTCCTGGTAGAAAAGCGCCAGCTTGTCGGTGTTGGACAGGTCGAGGCTCATGGAGCCCGCGAAAAACTCCACCGGCGCGTTCGCCTTCAGCCAGGCGGTCTGGTAGGCGATCAGCGCATAGGGCATGGCGTGGCTCTTGTTGAACCCGTAGCCTGCGAACTTCTCCATCCGATCGAAGAGCAGCGTCGCGGCGCCCCTATCGACGCCCCGCTCGGCCGCGCCCGTGAGGAAACGCGCGCGCTGCTTGTCCATCTCCTCCTTCTTCTTCTTGCCCATGGCGCGGCGCAGCAGGTCCGCCTCGCCCAGGCTGTAGCCCGCCAGGATCTGGGCGATCTGCATCACCTGCTCCTGGTAGACGATCACCCCGAAGGTGGGTCGCAGCACCTTCTCGGTGAGCGGATGGACGATCTCGATCGGCTTGCGGCCCCCCTTGCACTCCACGTACTCGGGGATCGAGTCCATGGGGCCGGGGCGATAGAGGGAGATGAGGTCGGACACCTCCTCGAGGTTGGTGGGCCGCAGCTGCCGCAGGATGTCGCGCATCCCCTGGCCTTCCATCTGGAACACCCCGAGGGTCTGGCCGGCGCTCATCAGCTCGTAGGCCGGCCGGTCGTCGAGCGGCATCTGGCCGAGCGGGAAGTCGGCGCCGCGGCGCTTCAAATGCCCCATCGCCCGGTCGATCACCGTCAGGGTCTTGAGGCCGAGGAAGTCGAACTTCACCGGACCGGCGCTCTCCACCCATTTCATGTTGAACTGGGTCGCCGGCATCTCGGAGCGCGGGTCGCGGTAGAGCGGCACCAGCTCGGTGAGCGGCCGGTCGCCGATGACGACGCCGGCGGCGTGGGTGGAGGCGTTCCGGTAAAGGCCTTCGAGCTGCAGGGCGATGCCCAGGAGCTCGGCGACCCCCTCCTCACGCTCGCGGGCCTGCTGCAGGCGCGGCTCGATCTCGATGGCCTTGGCCAGGGTGACCGGGGCGGCCGGATTGTTGGGGACCATCTTGGCCAGCCGGTCCACCAGCCCCAGCGGCAGCTGCATCACCCGGCCGACGTCGCGCAGCACCGCCCGCGCCTGCAGGGTGCCGAAGGTGATGATCTGGGCCACCCGGTCGCGGCCGTACTTGGCCTGCACGTAGGCGATGACCTCCTCGCGGCGCTCCTGGCAGAAGTCGATGTCGAAGTCGGGCATCGACACCCGCTCGGGGTTTAGGAAGCGCTCGAAGATCAGGTTGTAGCGCAGCGGGTCGACGCCGGTGATGAGGAGCGACCAGGCGACCAGCGAGCCGGCGCCGGAGCCGCGGCCCGGGCCCACCGGGACGCCGTGCGCGACCGACCATTTCATGAAATCGGAGACGATCAGGAAGTAGCCGGAAAAGCCCATCGACTGGATGACGCCGATCTCGCGCTCCAGCCGCTCGTGATAGCCGGCGTCGTCCGGGTTCGCCCCGGCCGCCACGAGCCGCGCCCGCAGGCCCTCGCGGGCCTGGGCGGCGAGCTCCTCGTCCTCGCTGCGGCCCGCTTGGGTGGGAAAGCGCGGCAGCACCGGATCGCGCTTCCTTACCATGAAGGCGCACCGGCGCGCGATCTCCAGGGTGTTGTCGCAGGCCTCCGGCAGGTCGGCGAAGAGGGCGCGCATCTCGGCGGCGCCCTTGAACCAGTGTTCGGCGGTGACGCGCCGGCGCTCCTCCTGGCCGAGGAACGCCCCGTCGGCGATGCAGAGCAGCGCATCGTGGGCCCGGTGCGTATCGGCCTTGGCGAAATAGACGTCGTTGGTCGCCACCAGGGGCGCGTCGAAGTCGTACGCCCAGCCCACCAGCCCCGGCTCGGCGGCGGCCTCGGCGGCCAGGCCATGGCGCTGCAGCTCCACGTAGAAGCGGTCGCCGAACACCCGGCGCATCTCGGCCAGCGCCTTGGCCGCGTCGGCGGTGCGGCCGGCGGCGAACAGCGGGTCGACGGGCCCGTCCGGGCCGCCGGAGAGGAGGATGAGCCCCTCCGCGTGCTCCGCGACCGTGGCCCACGGGACGTGCGGCTCCTCGGTGGGGGCGACGCCCAGGAAAGCGGCGGTGGAAAGCTCGGTGAGGTTGCGGTAGCCGGTCTCGTCCTGGGCGAGCAGCACCACCGTGGGCCGCCGCGCCCAGCGCTCCGGCCGCCCTTCCCCCACCCCGCTGACCGGCAGGGCGCAGCCGATGATCGGCTGCACGCCCTTGTCCTTGGTGGCGACCGAGAACTCCAGGGCGCCGAAGAGGTTGGCCCGGTCGGCGAGCGCCACCGCCGGCATCCCCTCGGCCGCCGCCAGCGCCCCCAGCTTCTCGGCCTTGATGGCCCCCTCAAGCAGCGAATAGGCCGAGCGCGCGCGCAGGTGCACGAAACCGTCGCCGCCCATCGCCATCCGCCAACCTCGCCTTGCCAACGCTAGCGCCGCGCCCGAAGCGACTCACCCAGCGAACTGGGCGAGATTGCAGACCATCCAAACGAAGCTCGCCACCGAGGCAAGGGCCAGACCTTCGCGCGCCAACCGAAACATGGGGAGAACCTCCGTTTGTGCTTGTTTTGTTCCTTTCACGGTTTGTTCTAAACGTCAAGCCAATCCTAACCGCGACCGTGCGTGATGATGGTGTCTCGTCCGTCCACCCAAGGTGATTTCCCATGGCCGCCGGCAAGCCGCCCGCCCCTCCCCGTCTCACCGCAGGCGACGCGGTGGCGATCCCCACCTGGCGGGCGGCCTATTCGGACCGGACCGCGGCCTTGATGGCCATCTTCTCCGAGCTCGCCTACATCCCGTTCGTCGATGCGCAGCCGCCGCCCGGCCCTGGCGCGGCCAAGGCCGAGAAGCCAGGCGGACGCGACGCGCTGGCGGCGTGCCTGGCGGGCGGCAAGTTCGCGCTCGCGGGGGTCTTCAACCGCAACGACGTCCAGGCCTTCCTCGCGGTCAATCCCGCCGAGTTCGCCGTCCTTGCCTTCCGCGGCACCGCCAATCTCGCCGACTGGGCGATCGACCTCGACGCGCTGCGCATGGACCTGCCGGGATTTCCGGGCGTCCGGGTCCACAGCGGCTTCTGGAAGGCCTTCGCGGTGTCGGCCGACGAGATCCGCTCGGCGGTGGACGCGGCCGTGCCGGCCGACCTCGGCCTCTACATCACCGGCCACTCCCTGGGCGGGGCGCTCGCCCAGATCGCCTCGGCGGCGCTGGAGCGGGACAACCTAGCCGCCTGCTACACCTTCGGCTCGCCGAGGGTCGCCACGCGCGACTTCGACCGGCAGGTGAAGTGTCCGCACTATCGGCTTGTGAACCATTGGGATCTGGTTCCAGGCGTGCCCCTGGCTAGCCCCTGGGGCTACCAACACAGCGGCGATCCGCGGCTGCTGGCCGCGCGGACCCCGAAGGCGCCGCTGCGGCGGGACCGCAATCTCCTGGCCTGGCTGGCGGTGGAGCTCTGGTCGCTGGCGGTCTGGCTGCCCTCGCGCAGGTTCTTCGCCGTGGAGGACCACATGATCTGGAATTACCGGACGCAACTCGAAGTAATCGCAGGTCTGCGCACCCGTGGGCGCGGCCTCACGGCGGCTTGGGATCAGCATTCCTGACGGCTATAGCGGCCGCCCTCGCCCGAAGCGTTCAGGAACGGTTCAGCGGCGCCGTGGGAAACCGGAAGCGTGGCTGATCGTTTGTATCTCCACGCACGAGGGAGGTTTGGAGACAGAAATGCGAAAGAAACTCGCGGCGGCGGCCGCAGCGGGCGCGATGGCGCTGGCGGGAGCGGCGGCGACCGGCGCCCAGGCGGCGCCCCTCTACGGACACGACCCCTACCTGATCGAAGCCCAGGTGGGCTTCTATCTCTACGGCGGACGCCACTACTGCTGGTACGACGACGGCTGGCGCGGGCCCGGCTGGTACTGGTGTGGCTATCCGTGGCGCTACGGCTACGGCTGGGGCGGCGTTTACGGCTGGAACGGCTGGGCCGGCGGCCACCCCTGGGGCTGGTACGAGGGTCGCGGCTGGCGGCGCTGGGACGACGGCTACTGGCACGGCGGCGACTGGCATGAGCGCCACTGGAACGAGTGGCGCGGCTGGCACGGCGGTGATCGTGGCTGGCACGGCGATCGCGACGGCGGCTGGCACGGCGATCGCGACGGGGGCTGGCATGGCGATCGCGGCGGCGGCGACCACGACCGCGGCGGCGGCGACCACGACCGCGGCTGGCGCGACGGCGACCATGATCACGGCGGCCGTCGCTAGTGTGGTGAATTTGAAGTTCGCTCGATTGATGGGGCGGCGCTGAAGCGAACTCAATTCGTAAACCGCACGTCCCGGGAGGCTCCTCGGCCTCCCCGTGACGTGGTCGTTCGAGGATCCCACGGCGGCGGCGAGAGGTCGCGCCGGTGGCGAACGGCGGCCTCCTGATCTAGGTTCCGGGCCGCGAGGAGGCGGCCATGGAGACGGCGGGCGATCTGGGACCGGGCGTGCGCCGGCTGCGGCCGGACGACCACTTCATGGTGCTCATGGACGTCCCGACCAACCCCCTGCACATCGGGGCGCTCCAATATTTCGAGGTTCCCCCCGGTGAGGCGGGCGGCGTTGCGGACCGGTTCCGGCGGCAGATCGCCGAGCGCCTCCCGCAGAGCCCGCTGCTCGTGGAGCTGCGTCAGTCCCCCGACGGCTATGACTCGGACGTCTGGGTCGACGTCGCCGAGCCGGACCTCGACTATCACCTGCAGACGATCCCGGCGCCGATCGACGAGGCGGGACTGCGCCGGTTCATCGCCGGGCGGATCATCGACCGGCTGGACCTCTCGCGTCCGCCGTTCCGGATCTTCCTCTTCCCCAACGTCGAGGGAGGCCGCGCGGCCCTCTACGTCACGGTCCATCACGCGCTGACGGACGGGATCGCCTTCCAGGCCGCGCTCTCGAAGCTACGGGACGAGACGGGGCCAGCCGTCGGAGTCCGCCGGGCCGGCGCCCTCCCCTCGCCGGAGGCCTGGCGGGCGGCCGCGGAAGCGCGGTTCGCCGCCGAGGCGCCGCTGCGCGAGCAGAAGAAGGCGCAGGTCGAGGCGGCTCTGGCGATGCTGAAGTCGGGGGAGCTGCCGAGGCGCGCGAAGACCCCGAGCCTCAAGCTCTCCGGCCCCAGCTCCCTTGAGCGCTCCTACGACGCCGTGAGCCTGCCGTTCGAGCGGGTGCGCGCGCTCGCCAAGGCCTTCGGCGGCACGATCAACGACATCTTCCTGGCCATGGCCGCCTCGGCCGTGCGCCGGCGGCTGATCGAGCTGGACGACCTCCCGGAGGATCCGATCGTGGTCAACTCGGCGCGCAGTTATCGGCGGCCCGAGCACGGCGACTACGGCAACCGGATCGTCGCCCTGCACCCGCATCTCGCCACCCATATCGAGGACCCGGTGGCGCGGCTTCGCGCGATCCAGGCCTCCATGGCGGTGGAGCGGGCGCGGACCCAGTACGACGAAGCCCTGCTAGACGGGCCCGAAAGGCCCTACGGCGCGAGGCAGCGGCGCGAGCGCTTCGCGAGCCCCGGCTCGGCGCAGCTGCCCGGCAACGTCACGCTCTCCAACGTGCCGGGGCCGGCCGAGGCGCGGTTCATGGCCGGCTTTCGCCTGCTCGCCAACTACCCCACGCCCATCGTGGGTCTGGGCCGCTTCCTCAACATCACCTCGCGCCGCTACGCCGGGGCGCTGGACCTGGGGATAGCCGCAGACTCGGCGAAGTTTCCGCAGATCCAGCGGATCGGCGCCTATCTCAAGGACGCCCTGGCCGAATACGAGGCGTTGGCGGGCTAGCTCCTCACCCTTTGCGCTTGGCGAAGGCGGCGATCCGCTCCTGCATGTCGGGGCCGCGCCCGGAAGTATGGTAGATCTCGTGGCCGAGGCCGGCGTCCAGGGTCATGCCGTCGGTGTCCACCAGCAGCCGCTTGTTGGCCCGGTGGCTGAACCAGGACTGCTCCAGGATCACCCGGGCGAAGGCCTCGACGTCCGCAAAGAAGGTTTCGTCGGGGAAACAGCGGTTGGCCAGGCCCATGGCCACGGCCTCGGCGCCCGAATAGGTGGCGCAGGTGAACATCATCTCGTTGGTCTTGGCGCGCCCGATCCGGCGCGGCAGCCGCTGGCTCATCCCCCAGGCCGGAACCAGCGACCACCGGGCGTGGGTGTCGGCGAACTTGGCGTCTTCGGAGGCGAGGATGATGTCCCCCGCCAGGGCCAGTTCCAGGGCCCCGGTGTAGCAGTGGCTGTGCACGGCGCTGATCACCGGCTGCGGCAGCTCCGAGAGCGCCTGGATCACCAGGGCCTGGAAATTGGGCCGGGGCAGCGCCTCGCCGGCGGCGATGTCGCCAAGGTCGTGACCGGCCGAGAAGCAGCGGCCCGCCCCCCGCAGCACCACGCAGCCGACCCGGTCGGTCTCGGCGGCGATGGCCGTCACGTGCGCGTCGAGGTCCTCGAAGAGCTCGACGGTGAGACTGTTGAGCTTCTGCGGACGGTTGAGCGTCAGGATCGCAAGGCCGTCCCTGGTTTCACGAAGCACCGTTCCCGTCATTCTCGCTTCTCCCGTCGTGCGCGCCCGGAGGGGCGCAGATGGCCTAACCTCTGGAGCGCGGCGCGCCAAGCATCCGGTTGAGCGCGATTGACAGGCGAGGCGCCGAAGCGCTTGCCTTAACCAAGGTGGGGTTTGACGGCATGAGCCGGGCTGGCTTGGCGGTTTGGATCGGCGGGGCTTTCGCCCTGGCGCTCGCCCTTGCGGCCGCCGCCTTCCTGCATGCGGGTCTCGGCAAGGCCGGCGCCGAGCTCGGCCTTCGCCTGACTGCCAGGCTCGCCTTCGCCTGCTTCTGGCAGAGCTATGTGGCCGGCGCGCTGGTCACCCTCTTCGGGGAGGCGTTCCGCCCCTTGAAGGCGCGGGCGGCGGCGCTCGGCCTGGCGTTCGCGGCCGTCCTGGCCGTGCATCTGGGTCTGGTCGCCTGGCTCTGCCTGATCGGCCAGCCGCCGGCCGCCTGGGTGTTTCTCGTGTTCGGCCCGGGGGCGCTGGCGGCCGCCCTCCTGGCCCTGGGCTCGCTTCCACGCCTCGCCCGGATCATGGGCCCGAAGTCGTGGCGCACGGTCTGGACCTTGGGGACGACCTGCATCGCCTTCGATTTCGCGCTCGATTTCCTGCGCCCGCTGCAGAGCGTCACGCCGCTGCACCTGGCCGAATATCTGCCTTTCGCGGCGCTGGCGGTGCTGGGGCCGGCCCTGAAGCTGCTGGCCTGGCTCGACCTCCAGGCGGCCGCGCCCGGGCGAGGGGCGCCGGCTCGTTAGGGGTCCGCGACAACCCGGCCCCCGCGTGATAGTCTCAGGGTGTCCAGAGGGCGGCGTCCGCGGCGCCCGTCCAGCGATCGGCGCCCGCGCCTTTCCCTCCGACCAAACGAGAGGGAGGAACGACGTGCCGCCAAACCACATCCGCAATCCGTTCGAGATGGCGCTCGAGCAGATGACCGTGGCCGCCTCCGACGCCGGCCACGCCGTCGCACACCCGCATCACCCAGCCGATACGCCGCTGGCGATCCGCAAGGTTGGGTTCGCCGACCTCAAGGACGCCCTTCGCCAGGGCGCCCGCGACCTGGTGGCGGCGCGCGAAGACGTGGTGTTCGTGGCCCTCGTCTATTCGCTCGCCGGCCTGGTGCTGGCCGAACTGCTGCTGAACCACAACCTCTTGCCGCTCATCTTTCCCCTGGCCTCGGGCTTCGCCCTGGTGGGACCGGCGGCGGCGGTGGGGCTCTACGAGATCAGCCGGCGGCGCGAGCAGGGCGCGGCGGTGACCTGGACCGACGCCTTCGGGGTGTTCCGCTCGCCCGCGCTCGGCTCGATCTTCGAGCTCGGCCTCATCCTGCTGGCGGTGCTGCTGGCCTGGCTGGGGGCGGCCTACGGGATCTACCTGGCCACCCTGGGACCGGCCGCCCCAGCCTCCTTGAGCGCCTTCGTCCATGACGTGTTCGCCACGGCCCAGGGCTGGACGATGATCGTGATCGGGATGGGGGTGGGCTTCCTCTTCGCCGTGGTCGCCCTCGCCATCAGCGTCGTCTCCTTCCCGCTGCTCCTGGACCGGGACGTGGGCGTCGGGCGGGCGATCGCCGTCTCGGTCCGGGCGGTGGTCGCCAACTGGCGCACGATGGCGGTCTGGGGCCTGATCGTGGCCGGGGCCTTGGCGCTGGGCTCGCTGCCGGCCCTCTTCGGCCTCATCTTCGTGATGCCCATGCTGGGCCATGCGACCTGGCGGCTTTACCGCAGGATGATCGTGGCGACCCCCGAGCGGGCGTAGGGGTCGACCTGGCGGTCGGTCCGGGCGCGCCCTCGCGGGAGAGCCTGACCGGGTTCAGACCCGTGCGGGGCCGGAACGGCGCCGGGCCATCCGGCTTTGAGTCCCCATGAGCCAGCCATACGATCCAGACACGGTCCAGCCTCCTCCAGAAGCCCCCGACCGTCCCGATCCGGGGGAGCCCGCCGCGCCGCTGGAAGCGCCGGATCGGCCGGACCCCACCCCCGCCCCGACCCCGCCGCTGGAGACGCCGGTCCCGCCGACGATGGGTTAGAGTTCCCGGGCGGCAGGCGGTCCAAAGGGAGCAAAGCGGTGAGGGCGAGAGAAGCGGCGACCCTGGCGCTGGCGGCGCTTGCCGCCTGCGGGCTCTCGGCTTGCCAGAGGCACGGGACGGGCGGTCGCCCCGCCAGGGCCCCCGTGACTGTCGTCTGCCCCGGCGACAACGGCGGCCTCAGCCTTTCGCCCGGGTTCTGCGCGACGGTGTACGCCGACGACCTCGGCCACGCCCGCCATCTCGCCGTGGCGCCGGACGGGACGGTCTATGTGAACACCTGGAGCGGCGCCTACTATCCCGACCGGCCGGCCCCGGCGGGGGGACTGCTCGTGGCGCTGCGGGACAGCGACGGAGACGGCCGCGCCGACGTCGTCCAGCGCTTTGGCCCTTCGGTGGGCGAAGGCGGCGCGGGCGGCACTGGGATCGCCGTCTACGCCGGCGCGGTCTACGCCGAGGACAGGGGCCGCATCTTGCGCTATCGCCTGACGCCCGGATCGCTCGCGCCCACGGGGCCGGCGGAGGTCGTGGTGGCGGGCCTCCCGCTCACCGGCGACCACCCGATGCATCCCTTCGGCATCGACGCCCGGGGCCAGCTCTTCGTCGACGTCGCCTCGGCCACCAACGCCTGCCAGAGAGACAACCGCATCCCGGGCTCGCCGGGACGCAATCCCTGCGGTGAAAAGCGGATCCGGGCTGGGATCTGGCGCTATGACGCGAACAGGACCGGCCAGGTCTTCTCCTCGGCCGGGCGCTACGCCAGCGGGCTCCGCAACGCCGAGGGCTTCGCCTTCGACGCGGCCGGACGCTTCTTCGCGACCCAGCACGGCCGCGACCAGCTCGCCCAGAACTGGCCGAGCCTCTACACCCCCGGCCAGAGCGCCGAGCTGCCCGCCGAGGAGCTGGTCCAAGTCGCGCGGGGCGCCGACTACGGCTGGCCTGAGTGCTATTACGATCAGCAGCAGGCCAAGCTGGTGCTGGCGCCCGAATACGGCGGCGACGGCGGCCGCAAGGTCGGGATCTGCGCCGGGCGGCGCGGCCCGGTGGCGGCCTTTCCGGGTCACTGGGCGCCGAACGACCTCTTGATCTACCGCGGCGCCAAGCTGCCGCAGGGCTACCGCGGCGGCGCCTTCATCGCCTTCCACGGCTCCTGGAACCGGGCCCCGCTGCCGCAGGGCGGCTACAACGTGGTCTTTCAGCCGCTCGAGAACGGCAAGGCGTCCGGCCCGTTCGTGGTCTTCGCCGACGGCTTCGCCGGCCCCGACAGGGACCCCGGCGGCGCCGCCTTCCGTCCCACCGGCCTCGCCGAGGGACCGGACGGCGCGATCTACGTCGCCGACGACGTGCGCGGCCGCATCTGGCGGATCACCTACCAGGGAGACGGCTCGGATCCGGTCGCCCCCGCCCCGGCGGCGCCGGTCGGCCCGCCCGCCGCGCTGTCGGCCGAGCCGCCGGAGGGGACGCGTGCCGAGGCCGGGGAGGCTCTTCCCACCCCGCCCGGCGCCACCGCCGAGGAAGTGCGCCTCGGCCAGCGGATCTTTGAGGGCGCGGCGCGCGGCGGGACCTGCAGCGGCTGCCACGGACCGGGCGGGACCGGCGGTCCCCAAGGGCCGGCCCTCGACACCGGGCGCTGGCTCTGGGGCGACGGCAGTCTCCGGTCCATCCGCGCGACTATCGAGAAGGGCGTGCCGCACCCGAAACGGCGCCGCGAGCCCATGCCCCCGCAGGGCGGCGCTCAGCTCACCGACAAGGACGTCGATGCGGTGGCCGCCTATGTCTGGGCGATCGGCCACGCAAAGCCGGCGCCCTAGCCCCTACCCGGCCGGCGGCGGCTGAGCCTCCACGCGCGGCAGATCCTCGGCGATGCACGCCCAGCTGGGGGCCTGGCTGGTCCAGATAGTCATCTGGGGCCTGCCGGCCTCGGGATCGTCCAAGGTTCCGACCCGAACGAAGATCAGGTGAGGCCGGGGCTCGGCCTCGCTGAAGAGGTGCGTTCCGCAGCTCCGGCAGAAGCGGCGGTGCATGCGCGCGCCGCTGTCGGCGACGCCCATGTGGTCGCCGAGCTCGCCCTGGATGATGAAGCCCTCGCGGGCGAAGCAGGCGTTCACGGTCCCGCTGCCGGCGCCGATGTACTGGCAAAGCCGGCACCAGCAGGCCCTAACAACGATCGGCGCCGAGGCCGCCCGATAGGTCACGCTTCCGCACAGACACCGTCCGCTGATCATCGCTGGCTCCCTCGGCTGCCGGCGCCGAGCATAGCGGCGGCTCTAAAGATGCAGCAGCACCAGGAGCGTGGCGAAGAGGGCGTAGAAGAGGCTCATCGAGGCCAGGAAGGCCCTGGAGATCACCCCGCGCCGGAAGGTCACGAACATCGCTGCGATGGCCAGAATGGTCACCGCGCCCGCCAGGACCAGCGAATGATCGAGCCGCCAGGGGGTGAAGAAAAGGCCGAAGGCGGTGGGCACGGTGGCCTGGATCATCATCGCGCCGCTGATGTTGGCGAGCGCCAGCCGGTGCTTGCCCTGCCGAACCCAGATGATGGCGTTCATGGTCTCGGGGAGCTCGGTGGCGATGGGGCTGAGCAGCAGGGCGAGCAACTGGGGCTTCAGGCCCAGCGTCGGTCCCAGCGCATCCAGCTGGATGACGAAGAGCCGCGAGGCGCCGAAGATCACCAGGAGGGCGGCGAGCGTCTGGACGAGGCTGAGGCCGAGCGGCGCCTCGCCGGGTCTGCCCCTGGCGATGATCAGCGGCTCGGGGGCCTCGCCGGCCGCCCCGCCGCCGCGGATCTCCTGCCAGAAATAGAGACCGTAGGCGGCCAGGAACAGGAATCCGAGCCACGGCTTGAACGCGAAGGCGACAAGGCCAAGGGCGAGCTTGACCACGAAGATGGCGAGGAACCAGCCCTGGTCGCCGCTCAGGCGCCGGAAGTCCTGGCGGACGTTGGCCTGCCCCCGAAGGGGCTGGCGGGTGAGGATGAGGACCAGGCCGACGGTGGCGTAGGCGATGGTCGAGAGCACGAGCGGACCGCCGAGCGCCGCGCCGACGCCGAGCTCGCGCTGCGCGTCCCCTTTGCCGAACACCACCGCCACGAAGGTTACGACGCTCTCCGGCAGGGCGGTGCCGAAGGCGGCCAGGATGGTGCCCGTGGCGGTGTCGCCCACCGAGAGCCGGCGGCCGGTCCATTCCACCCCGTTCACGAAGAACTCGCAGGCGAAGTAGATCACCGCCGCCGATCCCAGCAGCAGCAGCACGTGGGTCGCCAAAGCATTCATCGACGGATGGTCCGCCTCACGCCTCTCGAAGCTCCAGGCGCCCGTCCTTCAGCGCCATCACCCGGTCCATGAAGCGGGTGAGCTCCATGTTGTGGGTGGCGACCAGAGCCGCGACGCCCTGCGAGCGCGCGAGGTCGTGGAGGTTCTCGAACACCGCCACGGAGGTGGCCGGATCCAGGTTGCCGGTGGGCTCGTCGCAGAGCAGGAGCCGCGGCGCGTTGGCGAGCGCCCGGGCGACCGCCACCCGCTGCTGCTCGCCGCCCGAGAGCTGGGCCGGCTGGTGGGTCAGGCGCGCGCCCAGCCCCAGCTCCTCCAGCAGCGCCCGGGCCCGCGCCTCGGCCTTGCGCCGGGGCCGGCCGGCGATCATCACCGGCAGGGCGACGTTGTCGAGGGCCGAGAGCTCCGGCAGCAGGTGGTGGAACTGATAGACGAAGCCGATCGATCCCAGCCTGAGGCGGGCGCGGCCCGCGTCGGAGAGACCCGAGCAGTCCTCGCCGCCGAGCTGGATGGTTCCGGCGGTGGGCCGCTCGAGGAGGCCCGCGGCGTGCAGCAGCGACGACTTGCCCGACCCCGACGGGCCCACGAGGCCCACCAGCTCCCCGGGAAAGACCTCGAGGTCGACGCCCTTCAGCACCTCCAGCGTCCCCTGGCCGGTGACGTAGCTGCGCCTCAGGCCCCGGATGGCCAGGACCGGCTCACTCATACCGCAGCGCTTCCACCGGATCGAGCCGCGAGGCGAACCAGGCCGGCACCACCGCCGCGGCCAGGGCCACGCAGACCGAGAAGCCGATGGTGAGCGCCACCTCCGACCAGACGATCTTCGCCGGCACCCGGGTCAGGAAGTAGATGCTGGGGTTGAAGACCTGGGCGTGGGTCGCCCACTCCACGAAGCTCTGGATGGCCCCGATGTTCCAGCAGAAGAGCACGCCGCCGATCAGGCCGCAGAGCGCCCCGACGCTGCCGAGGATCAGGCCGCACATGAGGAAGATCCTGAGGATCGCCCCGCGGCTCGCCCCCATGGTCATCAGGATGGCGATGTCGTGGCCCTTGTTCTTCACCAGCATCACGAGGGCCGAAAGGATGAGCAGGCCGGCGATCACCACCAGAAGCCCCATGGTCATGCCCATGGCGTTGTGCTCCACCTGCAGGGCCCCGAAATAGTCGCGGTTCTTCTCGGTCCAGTCGGTGACCGTTGCGCCCGGGCCGGCGGCGGCGGCCAGCCGGTCCTTGAAAGCCGGGGCCTTTTCCGGATCGGCGAGCTTGACCTCCACGAAGTCGGCGCTGCTGCGGCCGAAGAAGAGCTCCGCCTGCTGGAGGGGCATGTAGAGGAAGGTCTGGTCGTATTCGCTCATCCCCACCTCGAAGACGCCCCCCACCACGTAGCTCTTCTGGGTCGGGATGGCGCCCATGGCGGTGGCCACGCTGGAGGGCGAGGTGAGCGTGATGGTGTCGCCCGGCTCGACCCCCAGGCTCTGGGCGAGGCGCATGCCGATCAGCACCTGGTCGCCGCCGTCCTCGCCCTTGCCGAAGCCGGCCATGGAGCCGCGCTTGATGTTGTGGGCGATGAGGGGCGTGGCCCGCAGATCCTCCGGCCGCACCGCCCGGGTGACGGCCCCGGCGGCGCTCGACTGGCTCTGGACCAGGGTCTCCGATTCCAGCACCGGAAAGGCCTGGACCACGCCCGGAACCGCCCGGATGCGCCCGAGCGAAGCCTCCAGTCCCGGCCCGGTGTCCGCGCCCACCACATAGGCGTGGCCGTTGAAGCCCAGGATCAGGCGGGTGAGATCGGCGCGGAAGCCGTTCATGATCGCCATCACCACGATCAGCGCCATCACCGCCAGCGTCGTGCCGACGAAGGAGATGACCGCGATCAGCGCCAGCCCGCCGTCCACCCGCCGGGCGCGCAGATAGCGGACGGCGATCTCCCGCTCCCAGGCGCTGAAGGGCGGCGCGCGAGCGACGGACGGAGGGGTCATTGGCCGGTCTGCGCCGCTCCCTGGCGGTGAGGGAAGGTCTGGGGCCGGCGTGTCGCGCATCCCCTCAGCCGTGCGGCCTCAACATGTCGAGGCTGAGCCAATGAAGCCGGACGGCCATCCAGAAAAGGCCGAAGATGAGCGCCGAGACCCATGTGGTCGTGAGGAATTTCCGACCCAGCTTGGGGTTCACCGGCGAGCCCGGATCGCCACCGCCAGGCGGGACGATCCCGGCCTCGGCGTGGCTCACCACCCCGATCGGCAGGATCGCGAACAGCACCACCCACCATACGATGGCGTAGATCGCCAGGCTGGTGGGGAGGCTCATCTCTAGTGGGCGCCCGCGTGAGCCGCGCCGGGCTCCAGCATCAGTTCCACCAGCACCCCGCCCATGTCCTTCGGATGGACGAAGATCACCGGCACCCCGTGGGCGCCGATCCGGGGCTCGCCGTTGCCGAGCACGGTGGCCCCCTTGGCCTTCATGTCGTCGCGGGCCGCATAGATGTCCGGCACCTCGAAGCAGACATGGTGCTGGCCGCCCTTGGGGTTCTTGGCCAGGAAGGCGGTGATCGGCGAGTTCTCGCCATAGGGCTCGATGAGCTCGATCTGGGCGTTCGGCAGGTTGACGAAGCTCACCCACACCCCCTGCTCGGGAAGGGCGCGCTTTTCGGTGATGTCCGTGCAGCCGAAGACCTCCCGGTAAAGCTTCCAGGAGTCCTCGATGGAGGGCGTAGCGACCCCCACGTGATTGAGCTTTCCGATCATGGCGGGTCCCTAGCACCGATAGGGCCCCAATTGAAGGCGGCGGCGCGCGCGGCGACCCGTGTTAGTACTGCGGCCCGATGGCCTCCCCTCCCCGATCGCTGGCAGACACCCGGCGCGATCAGATCTTCCCGGTGCTGACCGCCGACGAGATCGAGCGGCTGCGTGGGTTCGGGCCCCTACGCGCCTACGCGTCCGGCGAGGCCCTGCAGCGGGTGGGCGAGCCAGGGCACGGCCTCACCGTGGTCCTGAACGGCGAGGTCAAGGTCACCCGCCGCGACGAGGAGGGCGCCAGCTGGCCGGTGACGACGCACGGGCCGGGCGCCTTCCTGGGGGAACTGGCCCAGCTCACCGGCCGGCCGGCCCTGGTCGACGCCCACGCCGCCGGCCCGGTGGAGGCGCTGGCGCTGCAGCCGCACGCGCTGCGGGCGCTGCTGGTGGCCGAGGCCGAGCTCGGCGAGCGGATCATGCGGGCCCTGATCCTGCGGCGCATGGAGTTGCTCGAGGTGGGGGCCGGGGGGCCGGTGATCATCGGGCCGGCGGGCCACCCGGACGTCCTTCGCCTGCAGGGTTTCCTGATCCGCAACGGCCACCCCCAGCACGTGCTCGACAGCGACGACGATCCCGAGGCCAAGGCGCTGCTCGAGCGCTTCCACGTGCCCCCCGGCGAGTGGCCGATCGTGCTCTGTCCCGGCGGGCAGATGCTGCGCAATCCCGGCGAGGTCCGGCTCGCCCGGTGCATCGGGCTGGTGGGCGCCATCGACCCGGAGCGGGTGTTCGACGTCGCCATCGTGGGGGCCGGTCCTGCGGGGCTGGCGGCGGCGGTCTATGCGGGCTCGGAGGGACTCTCCACCATCGTCTTCGACTGCCGGGCCTTCGGCGGCCAGGCCGGCGCCTCGGCGCGGATCGAGAACTACCTCGGCTTTCCCACCGGCATCACCGGCCTCGCCTTGATGGCCAGAGCCTTTAACCAGGCCCAGAAATTCGGAGTGGAGATGGCCATTCCGGACGAGGTCGTCGCTCTGGAGCCGGCGGCGGACGACGGCCCGCTCGGCCTGCGCCTGGCGAGCGGCGAGCGGGTGCGGGCGCGCACGGTGGTGGTGGCCAGCGGCGCCCGCTACCGGCGCCTGGACGTCGAGAGGCTGGCCGACTTCGAGGCGGGGTGCGTCCACTACTGGGCCTCGCCGCTGGAGGGAAAGCTCTCGGCCGGCCAGGAGATCGTTCTGGTCGGGGCCGGGAACTCGGCCGGCCAGGCGGTGGTCTATCTGGCCGGCCAGGCGGCCAAGGTCTGGGTGGTCGTCCGGGGCCGGGGCCTGGAAGCCAGCATGTCGCGCTATCTCATCGACCGGATCGGCTCCCTGCCCAACGTGGAGCTGGTGACCGAATGCCAGATCAGCGCCCTGGAGGGGCGCGATGGAGCGCTGGAGACGGTGCGTTGGCGCCATGCCTCCGGGGCCGAGACGCAGCGGCCGATCCGGACCCTGTTCTGCTTCATCGGCGCCGACCCGAACACCGACTGGCTGGTCGGCTCGGGCCTGGCGCTCGATCCCAGCGGCTTCGTAGTCACCGGCGGCGGCGCAGGGCCTCGTCACGCCCTGGAGGCCAGCCTGCCGGGCGTCTTCGCCATCGGCGACGTGCGCCTGGGCTCGATCAAGCGCGTCGCCGCCTCCGTCGGCGAGGGCGCCGAGGTGGTGGCCGCGATCCACGCCCACCTCGGCGAGCGCCGCGCCGCGGCGGTGCCGGTCAGCTAGCCTCGACCGGTCTTGCTCGCGACACTGCGAAGGAGTATACTTTGCGCCGCAAAGTGGGTGGACGGCGATGCAAGACCTCGAACGGGCGCTGGCGGAGATCGGCGCCATCCGGGACCAGCTGGCGAAGGCGGCCCAGTTCCGGGGCTTCGGCCCGACCACCTTCGCCCTGACGAGCCTGATCGTCGGCTCGGCCGCCGCGGCCCAGGCCCGCTGGATCCCCTCCCCCGAGACCGCGGTGGACGGCTATCTGCTGCTGTGGCTGGGCGTGGCGGCGCTCTCATGCGCCCTGATCGGCTTCGAGATGGTGATCCGCGTGCGGCGGATCTATTCGCGGCTCGCCAACGAGATGCTGCGGGCTGCGGTGGAGCAGTTCCTTCCGGCGGGCCTCGCCGGCGGGCTCCTCACCCTGGTCCTGTGGCGGTTCGCGCCGGAGAGCCTGTGGATGCTGCCCGGCCTTTGGCAGCTCGCCTTCGGCCTGGGCGTGTTCGCCTCGGCGCGCTTCCTGCCGAACGCCATGTGGCTGGTGGGGGCCTGGTACTTCACCACCGGTCTCGCCTGCCTCGCGGTCTTCCACGGCCCCGGCGCTTTCGCCCCGATCGCCATGGGCCTCCCCTTCGGGGTCGGGCAGCTTCTGGTGGCCGGCGTGCTCGTCTGGGACCAGCGCGGCCATGAGTGATGCGGGCCGCTTCGCCTACCAGGGCCTCGACCGGGTGATCCACGAGCGCGCCCGCCTGGGCGTGCTGACCTCGCTGGCCGCCCACCCCAAGGGGCTGGTGTTCGGCGACCTTCGTCGGCTCTGCGGGCTCACCGACGGCAACCTCAGCCGCCACCTCGCCGTCCTCCAGGAGGCGGGGCTCGTGGAGGTGACCAAGGGCTTCGAGAAGAAGCGGCCCCAGACGCTCTGCGCGATCACGCCCCGGGGCCGCGAGCGGTTCCTGGGCTACCTCGCCGTGCTCGACCAGGTGGTCCGGGACGCCGCCGAAGCGGCGAAGTCCGCGCCCGGCCAGACGCCGGTCCCCGGCGCGGCCCCCGCCTGATCCCCCCTTTTTTTGCAAGGAAACTTTACATTGCAAAGTGAAGCGGACGCGCCGAAGTCCTTTCACGTCGCCATCATCATGGATGGTAACGGCCGCTGGGGGACGCGCCAGGGCCTGTCGCGGGCCGACGGCCACCGGGCGGGCGCCGAGGCGGTCCGGCGATGCGTGGAGGCCGCTCCAGGACTTGGCGTCACCACCCTGACTCTTTTCGCCTTTTCCGTGGCCAATTGGCGCCGTCCCGACCCCGAGGTGGCGGCCCTGATGTCGCTGTTTCGCGCCTACCTGGCCGCCGACGCCCGGCGCCTGGTCGAGAACGGCGTGCGCCTGTCGATGCTGGGACGGCGCGATCGCCTGCCGCCGGATCTGGCGGCGGAGGTGGAAACGGTGGAGGCGGCGAGCGCCGGGGGCGGGCGGCTCTCCTTGAGGATCGCCATCGACTATTCCTCGCGCGAAGCGATCGTCGCGGCCGCCCGGGCGCTCGGAGGCGCGGCCACCCTCGGCGGCCTCGAGCGGCTGATCGGGGAGGCCGGTCCGGTGGACCTCTTGATCCGCACCGGCGGCGAGAAGCGGCTTTCGGATTTCCTGCTCTGGGAATGCGCCTTCGCCGAGCTCTGGTTCACGGACCGTATGTGGCCGGAGTTCGACGCGGACGACTTCGGCGCGGCGGCGGCCGACTACCGGGCGCGGGTCCGCACCTTCGGCGCGCTTCCACCCAAGGCGGGGGTCCTGCAGCCAGCCTGATGTCCGGGTCCGAGGTGCGCCAAGGTCCCGGAATCAAACGAACTTCGGATTCACCATGCCGGAGCTGGGCGCCACTTTGTGATTCGCAGATTGCTTGCCTAGAACGCGCAAGATGTGCATTTTGTCGCACCCATTAGGGAGCGGGACATGCGGACGTTCAACCTCGTCATCCAAGACGCGCGCTCTTCCATGCCTACTTACGAGTCGGCGACGGCCCGGGACCCCAATGCGGCCCGCCGGATCGCCCAGGAACGCCTCGAGGCCTCGCCCTTCCACGTCGGCGTCCAGGTCCGCGACGACGACGAGGCCTTGCTCTTCTGGTTCCGTCGGATCGCCCCAACGGCGCCGGCGTTCGCTCAACAGGCGGAGCTTTAACGCGGGGCCGCCGCCCCCTGCCCCAGGCCGGCCGTCTCCCCCACTCCATCCAGGCCCCGCGGGGTGACGAGAACGGTGTGCGCGCGGCAGATCGACCGCCGGCGCGACGCGGCCTTTGATTGCAGAAGCTTCGGCGTATTGTTGGCGCAAACCTTAGGTTTGGCGGAGATAGAGACCATGACCCCATCCGATCCCGAAGCGCGCGACCCGACAGGCCATCCGCCGGGCGCCGGTGAGGTCGTCGACATTGGCCGGGGCATGGAGAGCGGCGCGCAGCGGATCCGACGTCTGCAGTCCGAGGCCCACCGCCTCGCCCAAGAACAGCTCGAAGGCTTCGCCCGCGACCTGGAGACCATGGCCCAGCGGGCGGCTGACATCGCCGCCGGCGGCGAGGCCTATCCGGTCGGCGCCCGGGAGCTGGCCTCACGGCTCGCCGAGGACCTTCCTCAGAAAGCCCAGCTCCTGACGGTGATCCTCAGCCGCGAAGACTCCTGAGGCCGTCGCCCGATCCTCCACGGGTTCAGCCGATATCGCCTCTGACGTTGGACTAGAGGACGTGGCGCAGGCGAGAGCGTCTCGCGTTCCGCGCGCATTTCTTTGAACGCCGGCCAGGAAGGGCTTACCGATCCCGCCGTGCGGGCTAGAATGCCGCGGCTTTGCGTGGAGGATCCCGGATGGCTTTCAAGCTGAGCGTCAACGGTAAGGCGCTCAGCGCCGACGTCGATCCGAAGATGCCGCTGCTCTGGGTCCTGCGCGACGAGTTGGGCGTGCTCGGGCCCAAGTTCGGCTGCGGGATCGCCCAGTGCGGGGCCTGCACGGTGCATCTGGACGGCCATCCGGCGCGCGCTTGCGTCACGCCCGTCTCGGCCGTGGGCGCGGCCAAGATCACCACCATCGAGGGAATCGGCGCCTCGCCCGCGGGCAAGGCGCTGCAGGCGGCCTGGGCCGAGCTTGACGTCGCCCAGTGCGGCTACTGCCAGGCGGGCCAGATCATGTCGGCCGCCGCCCTGCTACAGAAGACCCCGAAACCCACCGACGCGGACATCGAGGCGGCGATGAACGGCAACCTCTGCCGCTGTGCGACCTACAACCGCATCCGCGCCGCCATCAAGCGGGCGTCGGGCCAGCCGGTGGAGGCCTGAGGCCATGACGATCCAGCCGGTGGGCGCCTCGCGGCGCGACTTCATCCGGGCCTCGGCTTCGGCGGCCGGGCTGGTGCTTGCCTGCAGCCTCGCACCCAAGGCGGTGGCCGACGCGCTGTCGCCGGCCACGGCGACGGGACTCAACGCCTACGTCAAGATCGCCCCCGACGGGGTGGTCACGATCTTCGCCAAGAATCCGGAGATCGGCCAGGGGGTGCGCACCTCCCTGCCGATGCTGATCGCCGAGGAGCTGGACGTCGCCTGGGAAAACGTTCGGGTCGAACAGGCGGCCAACGATCCTGCGGTGTTCGGTCGCCAGTTCGCGGGCGGCAGCACCGCCATCCCGATGAACTGGCAGGAGATGCGGCGGGTGGGCGCCGTGGCCCGCGCCATGCTGATCGAGGCCGCCGCGCGAACCTGGAACTGCCCAGCGGGGGAGTGCTCGACCACCCCCGGCGAGGTGGTCCACGCCGCTTCCGGCCGCACCCTCGCCTATGGCCCCCTCGCCGCCCAGTGCGCCTCTACGACCCCGCCGGACCCGGCCTCTGTTCCGCTGAAGGACCCGAAGGACTACCGGATCGTCGGCAAGCCCAAGGCCCAGTACGACACCCCCAAGATCGTCACCGGTCAGCCTCTCTTCGGCATCGACATCCGGCGCCCAGGGATGCTGTTCGCCACCTTCGCCAAGGCCCCCGTCTTCGGCGCCAAGGTCGCGAAGGCCGACCTCGCGGCCGCCCGGGCGGTCAAGGGCGTGCGGGCGGCGTTCGTGGTGGACGGCGGCGAGGAGCTTACCGGCCTGCTGCCCGGGGTCGCGGTGGTGGCGACCAGCTGGTGGGCTGCCCGCCAGGGGCGCGAGGCGCTGAACATCCAGTGGGCCTCCCATCCGACCTCGGCCCAGGGCAGCGCCGGCTTTGCGGCGCGCGCCGCCGAGCTGGCGGGCGGACCGCCGCAGAAGACCCTACGCAACGATGGCGATGCCGCCTCGGCGATGCAGGGCGCGGCCAAGACCGTGGAGGCGGCCTACGCTTACCCGTTCCTGGCCCACGCGCCCATGGAGCCGATGAACTGCACCGCCGAGTACAAGGACGGGCGGATGGAGGTTTGGGCCCCCACCCAGGCCCCCGAGGGTTGCCGGCAGCTGATCGCCAAGACGCTGGGGCTCGCCCCGGAGCAGGTGATTGTCCACATGATCCGCGCCGGCGGCGGCTTCGGGCGGCGGGGCATGGTCGACTATGCTGTGGAGGCCGCCTGGATCGCCCGCGAGGCCAAGGCCCCGGTGATGCTGCTCTGGAGCCGAGAGGACGACTTCCGCCACGACTTCTACCGGGTCGGCGGCTTCCACTACCTGAAGGGCGGCCTCGATGCGGCCGGCAAGCTCGTCGCCTGGCAGGACCATCACGTGGGCTACGGGGCAGGCGGCAAGCCGGTGATCGCCGGCGCCATCGCCCCGGCCGAGTTCCCGGCCGGCTTCGTCGCCAACTGCCGTCTGGATTCCTCGCTGATGGACCTTGGCGTTCCGGTGGGCTACTGGCGCGCGCCGGGCGCGAACGCCCACGCCTTCGTCATCCAATCGTTCATCGATGAGCTGGCGCATGCCGCCGGCCAGGACCCGGTGGCCTTTCGCCTGGCGCTGCTGGGCGATGCGAAGATCGTGGGCGAGGGGCGCGAGGCCTACAACGCCGAACGGGCCCGCGGCGTCCTGAAGACGGTCGCGGGGATGTCCGCTTGGGGAAAGACCAGCCTGCCGCCCAGGACCGGCATGGGCGTCGCCTTCCACTATTCCCACCAGGGCTACTTCGCCGAGGTGGTGCGCGCCCGGGTCGAGCCGAGCGGGCGGGTGCGCCCGGAGAAGGTGTGGGTGGCCGCAGATGTGGGGTCCCTGATCGTCAACCCCTCCGGGGCGCTGAACCAGGTCCAGGGCGCGGTGATCGACGGTCTCTCGGCGGCGCTCTTCCAGGCGATCACGATCGAGGGCGGGGCGGTGAAGCAAGCGAACTTCAACACCTACCCGTTGCTGCGGATGGCGGACGCGCCCCAGGTGGAGGTGAAGTTCCTGAGCACCGACTATCCGCCCACCGGTCTTGGCGAGCCGGCCCTGCCGCCCGCCGCCCCCGCGCTCGGCGGGGCGATCTTCGCCGCCACGGGCGTGCGTATCCGTCAGTTGCCGGTCGATCCCGGGCTGCTGCGCGCCTGACCTCCGCCTGCGCGCCGAGGTTTCGCTCTGAAGAGGGAAATCGCGACGGAGCTGAAACAATGGCGACGCTTTTGCGTTCGAGCCATTGCGGACGGGCTCATGTGAAGCTACGGCGACGGCTTCGGCGTGCGGCGCGCAACCCGCGTTCCAGCGGGCCGCGTTTTCCCGGACGCCCGGTCAGCGCTTGTCGCCGACCCGGCGCTAAGAAGGAATGGGAGCAAATGGCGAAACTGACAATCGGCGTGGTGGTGCTTGCAGGATTTGCGCTGAGCGGCTGCTTGGCGACGCAGAAGTACGTGGACCAACACGTGGCGCCCGTTCAGGGACAGGTCACGACCCTGCAGGGTCAGGTCAACGATCACCAGACTCACCTGGGCCAGCTGGACCAGAGCACGCGCGAAGCACTCGAGCGGGCCGAGGCGGCGGGCAAGCTGGCCGAGGGCAAGTTCCTCTACCAGATGGTGCTGTCCGACGACTCGGTGAAGTTCCCCACCGACAGCTCCAAGCTGTCGCCTGAGGCCCAGTCGCGGCTGATGGACTTCGTGAGCAAGCTGAAGAGCGACAACAAGAACGTCTATGTCGAGATCCAGGGCCACACCGACAGCCGGGGCTCTGAATCGGCCAACATGCGGTTGGGTGAGGAACGGGCCGAGGCGGTGCGGCTGTTCATGAACCAGCAGGGCGTACCGCTGAACCGGATGGCGACCATTTCCTACGGCGACAAGGCCCCCGTGGCCGACAACCACACCCGCGCGGGCCGGGCCCAGAACCGCCGCGTGGTGGTGATCGTGATGGCCTAACGGAATGACGAGCGGACGCGCCCGCAGAAGGCGGGCGGCGTCCGAACTTGCTCACACGCAGGGGAACTTGTCCTCCAGGGCGAACAGCATCACCGCCCCCATGGGCTTGTCGCCCATCTCGGGGTGGCGCTCGACGTACTCGCTGTAGATCCGCATCGCCTCGTCGTGACTGATCGTCGTCTGCGAGGGTTGGCAATAGAGCTTCGCCCGACCCTGCGAAGCCAGTTGGGCGTTGGCCCAGGCGTAGCCGTTGGCCGCCCCGTCCAGCCAGACTTCGCCGGCGTTCTTGGCGCCCGCAGTCTGCCCTCGATATTCGTTGACGCTGGGCTCGGCGAGCGCCGATCCGCAGGCCGCCAGGGCCCCTGCGAGGGCCAGGATTCGCAAAATTACCATGGTATGACGTCCTTCACCGACGATAGCGGACCTTGCCGCAGCGCCGGTTGCCCCCGTCCAACAGGCGTGCCGCCGGGGCGGAGGCCTCGCCGAGCCGGCGCCCCGATTCCGTCGAAGTCTCGCCCGAGTTGCCGTGGCTTCGCTTAGGGAAAATCGCCGTCCGCGCCGAGGCATTCGGCCGCAGGCGCTCTGTCGCCATAAAGCAGCTTTAGAAACCGCCCGGTTCCGCTTGCCGACCGTCCGGGCGTCTGCAGCCCCTCGGCCGACGGTCGGGGCCTTGTGGTGAACTCCGCCGGACCGCGTATGGCCTTCCGCTTCCTTCCCTGGGCGCTTGCGCTCGCCCTCGCTGCGCCCGCAGCGGCCCTGGCGGACACCCCGCCGTTCGATCTCGCGGGACCCGTCCTCGAGGTGACGGTGACGCACGCTCAGGTCACCTTGCCGATCTCCGAGGTCCCGAATCTGGCCGCCGGCGATCAGCTCTCAATCCGCGCGGACCTTCCGGCCACCCAGTCGGTCCGCTACCTGCTGGTGGTGGCCTTCCTGCGCGGCGCCGCCAATCCGCCGCCGAAGACCTGGTTCTACCGGTCGGACACCTGGAATCCGAAGGCCCGCGATGGGCTGAAGGTCACGGTGCCCGAAGGCGCGCAGCAGGCGGTGGTGTTCCTGGCGCCCCAGACCGGCGGGGATTTCCGCACCCTCGTGGACGCCGTGCGCGGGCGGCCCGGCGCCTTTGTGCGCGCCTCCCAGGACCTCGTCCAGGCGAGCCTCGACCGCTCGCGCCTCGACGCCTTCCTCGCCGCCCTGCGCAGGCAGGATCCGGCCGACCCGGAACGCCTGAAGACCGTCTCGCCGCTGCTGGCCCGCAGCCTGACGATCAAACTCAACACCGACTGTTTCGACAAGCTTCCCGAGCTGCAGGCCGCCTGCCTGATGGAGGGGCGCGAAGCGCTGGTGCTCAACGACGGGCACAGCACCTCGATCGTCGAGGCGCTCACCAGTGGCAACCCTGCCCAGCTGGCCTCCGAGCTCAGCGCCACCGCCCAGGCGGGCTTCGGCTACTACAGCCCCTACATCGGCGCGGCGATGGACATCGCCCGCATCCTGGATTCGCTCCATACGGCGCAGTACCAGTACATCCCGGCCCTGGCGCAGCTCAGGGACGAGCGCGTGGCGCTGGTGCTGAACACCCCGCCCTCGTTCCACAACCCGTTGTCGGTGCTGGTGAGCGCGCTGCCGGCCGTCGAAGCGGCGCAGGCCCCGCCGCTGCGTCCCGTGGATCCGAGCGCCGCCTACTGCGTCCAGCGCCCCGGCCTTGTCCTGCCCGTCGAGGGCGCGCCCCTCGCCTACTCGACCCGCTTCGCCCACGACATGGTGCTTCGGCTCACCGACCAGGCCGGCAAGCGCGTGGATCTGCCCGCCCGGGCCGACGCCGAGCAGGGCGGCTTCGTGGTCGATCAGACCGGGCTCGATCCGGCGCGGCTGGGCGGCGTCGTCGAAGGTCGGCTGGCCGGCATGTGGGGCTTTGCGCCCTTCGAAGGGCCGAGCTTCCGCCTGGAGAACGGCCGCGCCCCCTGGCGTCTGGCGGGCGACGATCCGGGGGCCGTGGTGGCGGGGCGCGACGACCAGGTCCTTCTCGAGGGTTCGGCCGGCGCCTGCGTGGAGAGCGTCCAGCTTCGCCAGGCGTCCGGCGACGCCCAGAGCCTCGACTGGAAGGCCGAGCCGGGCGGCCAGCTCAACGTCAGCGTCCCCCTCGCCGGCGCGCCGCCCGGGCCGCTGACGCTGCTGGTCAAGCGCTACGGCGCGGGAGCGCCGGAATCCATCGCCCTCCAGGCCTTTTCTCAAGCCGGCCACCTCTCCAGCTTCGCTTTCCACGCGGGCGACGCGGGCGGGGAGCTGAAAGGGAGCCGTCTCGATCAGGTGGCGAGCCTCGTTCTGGCGGGAACGGAGTTCAAGCCGGGCCCCCTGGCCTCGTCTGGCGGCGAAGACACCCTGCAGTTGGCGGCGGGCGAGCCGGCCGGGCTCGCGAGGCTCGCGCCGGGGGCGGTCGAACAGGCGAAGATCCTCTTGAAGGACGGCCGCACCGCGCGGCTAAAGGTGGTGGTGGCGCCGCCGAGGCCGCACATCGCCCTCATCGGCAAGAGCACCCAGGCGCCGGTCGCGAAGGCCGCGGGCGCGATCCGGCTGGGAGGACCGGACGAGCTGGCGGAAGGGGGGCAACTCACCTTCTCCGTCCGCGCGACGGCGCCGACCACCTTCAGCGGTCATGAGACCATCGAGGTGGCGACGCTCGACGGCGGCGCCTCCGCCAGCCTGGCGTCGGGGAACGGCCTCATCATCGAGGATCCCAAGGTCGCCGTGGCCAGCCTCGATCCGGCCAAGGCGCTCGGGACCTCGGCGTACGGGCGCCTCAGGTTCCGGCTGGTCCAGGACGGCAACCCAGGCGACTGGCTGCCGCTCGCCACCCTGGTGCGCCTGCCGGCCATCCGCGGGCTGAAATGCGCCCAGGGCGGCGGCTGCGAGCTTCTGGGCGTGCGGCTCTTCCTGATCGACGCGATCGCCGACAACCCCGCCTTCGACCATCCGGTGCAGGTGCCGGAGGGCTATCCCGGCGAGACCCTACGCGCGCCGCGTCCGCAGGACGGGCGGCTCTACCTGAAGCTCCACGACGATCCGGGGGTGATCAGCCAGCTGACCATCGCCGAGCGTCCCAAGGCGCTCTCGGCCGCCAAGCCCGAGTAGGTGGTCGGGCCTCTGAGCTGGGTGCGGCGGAGGCGTCTTGCGCCCTACCTGAACAAACGAAGGCTGATACTGGTTCGCCGCCCCTCCTGGGGCCGCCTCCGCCGCGCCGGCAAGTGCAGCGCCCAACTAGTTAATCCTTGGTTGCCGGCCTAACCTCCTGTCCGCGGCGCCTTCTTCAGCCGCGCGGGCGAATTAGGGAGGATCTGATGACCGTATACCGGGTGACCGAGGTGATCGGCACCAGCAAGACCAGCTGGGAAGAGGCGGCCAGGGAAGCCATCAAGACCGCCTCCCTCACCTTGCGCGACCTGCGCGTCGCCGAGGTGGTCGAGCAGGACATCACGCTCGGCGAAGCCGGCTCGGTGGAGAGCTTCCGCACGAAGCTGCGGCTCAGCTTCAAATACGAGCGGCCATGGCAAGGCGAGGCGACGGCCGGGGCGGCCTAGGCGGCCGGCAGAATGGAGGACGCCGGCGGGATCATCCGGGCGCTCGCCCTAGCGCCGCACCCCGAGGGCGGCTGGTATCGCGAGACCTGGCGGGACCGCTCCGGCGCCGGACGGGGCGCGGCGAGCTCGATCCTCTTCCTCCTCGAGAAGGGCCAGCGCTCCCACTGGCATCGGATCGACGCGGCGGAGATCTGGCTCTTCCACGCCGGCGGCCCCTTGCGGCTGAGCATGGCGCAGGACGGCGAGCTGACCGAGCAGCGGCTCGGGCCGGATGTGCTGGGCGGCGACCTCCTGCAGGCGCTCGTCCCGGCCCGTCGTTGGCAGTCCGCCGAGCCGCTGGGGGCCTGGACGCTGGTCGCCTGCGTGGTGGCGCCGGCCTTCGAGTTCGAGGGCTTCGAGCTCGCCCCGCCGGGCTGGGCGGCGGCCTGACCGGCTCAGGCCCCCTGCAGGGCGTTGTCCAGGTCCGCGATCAGGTCGTCGGCGTCCTCCACTCCGACCGAGATACGAACCAGGTTGTCGGTGATGCCGAGCTGCGCCTTGCGCGCGTCCGGGACTGAAAGGTGGGTCATGCTCGCCGGATGGGAGGCGAGCGTCTCGGTCCCGCCGAGGCTCACGGCGAGCTTGGCGATCTTGAGGGCGTCCAGGAAGGCGAAGGCCTGGGGTTCGCCGCCCTTCAGGTAAAGCGAGAAGGTCGAGCCGGCGCCCGCGCAGTGGCGGCGGAAGATGTCGGCCTGGCGCCCGCCTGGCTCCAGGAAACCCAGGTACCCTACCCGCTCGACCTTCGGGTGGCCCCGCAGGAAGGCGCAGACCTTCGCTGCGTTCTCCCCCGCCCGCGTCATCCGAAGCTCCAGGGTCTCGAGGCTGCGCAGCAGCATCCAGGCCGAATGCGGGTCGAGGATCGTGCCGATGATGTTCCGCAAGGTGCGAACCTTGTCGATGAGCGCCTTCGGCCCCAGCGCCCCCCCGGCCACGAGGTCGCTGTGCCCGCCCGCGTACTTGGTGAGGGAGTAGACCACGAGGTCGGCGCCCTGCTGGAGGGGCTTGGCCCACAGGGGACCCAGGAAGGTGTTGTCGATGATGATCGGCGGGCGCGCCTTGCCGGGCAAGGCGTCGCGGGCGGCCTTGACCGCCTCGACGTCGACCAGGGCGTTGGTGGGGTTGGCGGGGCTCTCCAGGTAGATCAGCGCGATCGGACCCAGGGCCCTGGCCCGCGCCAGCGTCGACTCGATCTCGGCCGGCTCGGCGCCGGCGGGGAAATCCACGAAGCGGACCCCGAAGCGCCCGAGCACCGTGGCGATCAGGGTCTCGGCGGCGGCGTAGAGGGGCGCCGAATGGACGATCACGTCCCCGGGGTTCACCAGGGAGAGCAGCACCGTGGCGATCGCCGACATGCCGCTCGAGAAACTCAGGGCCGACTCCGCTTCTTCCCAGACGCTCAGGCGGTCCTCGAGGATTTCCTGGTCGGGTCCGTTGAAGCGCGAATAGACGAGGCCCTCGGCGCCCCCCGGCCGGCGGCCGGTAACCGCCTCGAAGTGCCGTTTGCCAGCCGCGGCGCTCTCGAAGACGAAGGTGGAGGTGAGGAAGATGGGCGGCTTCAGTGCGCCCTCCGAGAGCCGCGGGTCGTAGCCGTGGCCCATCATCAGCGTCGCCGGCTTCAGCTTGCGGCCGCCCACCGTCGGGGGGTGCGGCTCAGCCGGACGAGAGGAGACCGAGGGAACCTCTCCCGGACGCGAGGGTCGGCGTGGCACGGACGTCTCCTCTGGCGGATCGAGGCGCCATGTTCGGCCCGCGGGGGCTGCTCGCACAAGGCGGCGCGCCGCCGGGGCCGCGAGCGGCGGTGCAAGAGCGGGGGCATAGCGCCATCGCCATCGTCTCGTCGCCAAATATTGATGGAACCTTCGCACCCGCGGGCTGAGTCGTCTCCTAGCTTCCGGCCGTCGAGAACCTGGGCAAGGCGAGCCGGAGCCGATGCGGGATGAGATGAAGGCGATCGTGGTGCGGCGCACGGGGGAGGCCTGGCGCTGGACCGTACGGGACGAGCTGGGATTCGCCTGCGCCTCTGGCTCGGCGCCTTCGCAGGAGGCGGCGATGCAGACCGCCTGGCGCGTCGCCTGCCTGACGCCTCCGAGGTCGACCCGGATCTACCCGGACCTCGTCGTCGAGCACGAAGGCGCCTGAGGCGAGCGCCTCAGGCGGCGGACCAAGCGGCCTCCGAGGCGGCCCGCGCCGGGCCTGCCTCCACGTAGATCCGCTCGATCCGGCGATGGGCGGCCCAGTCCAGGGCCCAGCGAACCGCTTGCTGGAAGTCGTCGCCCCGGCCGATCTGCGAAGAGTAGACCACCACCGGACCTTGGCGGTTCATGAAGCAGACCTGACCGAGCCCGCCGGGGAGCTGCCTTACGATGACGGCGCCCGCGCTGCTGGGCGGCGGGTCTCCGAGTTTGAGTTCGATCATCTCGATAGCCATGCCGGGACGATAATTGCCGACTCGGAGCTGCGCCATGGGCTTGGTCGATCAAATTATCGGCCCGGCGCCGCCCCCGTTCAGGCCGGGGAGCGGGCCTTGGCGGAACGCTCGCCGATGTAGAGCACGATGGCGAGCAGGCCGAGGATCGTCCCCGCCGCGATCGAGATCCAGCCGCCGATCGTGAGCAAGGCGAGCCCGGCCGCCGGACCAGGCGCCGTCGCAGAGGCGACGCGCGCCGATGGGGCCTGCGCCGCGCCCGGGGGGCCGGCCCCCAGCGCCGAAGGTCCCGCGCCGGCGCTCGGGGCGGTGAGCGAAGGAACGGGCGCGGCGGCCGGCCGGGCCTGGGTGAGCGCGGGGGCGCCGGATCCGCTCGTGTCGGGGGCTAGGGTCTGGGCCGCAACGGCGCCCTTGGCGGCCGGCGCCGGCGCCGGGACCGGCGCTGGGGGCGGCGCTTGCGCCCGCCTCTCCCGCACCGGGACGCTCTCGTCGAACTGCGCGGCCTCGGAGTCGCCGCGCAGCCTCGCACAAGCCTGCTTGGTTCCCTCGTCGGAGGGATCGCCGTGGTTGCAGACGTAATCGTCAGACTGGCCCAGCGTCTGGGCGTGGGCGCCTGGAAAGGCGGCGAGGGCGAGTGCTGCGGCGAGGAGCGGCCAGAGCTTCATCGTTCGAGCTCCGCAAGATTTTGGCGATCGCCACTCATGTCCTGATTTGACAGGCCCCGCCACCCGCTTCGCACGGCCGAGGTCTCGCAGATCGCGAAAGGCTGGCGCCCACCTACTTGGCCGCGACGGTCAAGGACTGCTGCGTCTGGAGCATCAGCCCGGACACGTGGTCGACGATGGTCACCCGGACCCGATAGACGCCGAGCGGATCCTTGGGCTTGAGCCGAAAGCCGTAGGAGGACGCCGCCAGCTGCAGGCCGTCGCCGGTCGGCGGCGGCCGGCCGACCCAGATCGCCGCCTCTTCGGTCTGGTCGTAGGCGTTTCCGTTGGGGTCGGTGACCTCGTAGTCGGCGGTGACGTTGCAGTTGCCGTCGGCGGCGGGCGCGCATCCCTTGAAGATGAGGAAGGTGACGATCGGCTTGCTCGCGATCATGTCCGTGGAGGTCGCCAACTGCTGGCCCGGCTTGGGTTTGAACCAGTCGGCGATCAGCCGCTTGGGATCGTTCGTGGCGATCTGGACCACCGCGAAGCCGCGCGCGGCGGCCGCGCTGGTAGGCTCGGGCGGCGGCGTCGGGGCGCTGGCCTGGGCCGCGGCGGCGCTGGCTGCGGGCCCCGGGGCGGGCGCTTTGGGCGCGCCGTGATGGGTGGGGCTTGCGGCGGCGAGGCCGAAAAGCCCCAGCGCCAGGCCAGCGCCGAGGGCGGCGGGCGCAAGGGGATCGGATATTCGGCGGCGTCGATGCGGCATCGGTCAATCCTTCCCCAGCGCGCGCCAAACTGCCGTCGGAGAAGGGCGCAGGCAAGGCTAGGGTTTACCGATGCTGCCCAAAGACTTGCAGGAGGGCGAGCGCGAGCTCGGCCAGGATCAGGATGACGATGATCAGCTCCAGCCTCAGAGAACGGTCAGCGTCCTTGAGCTCCACGAGCGCCGAAGCGGAGGCCGAGATGAAGCCGAGCTTCCGGTCCAACGTCTCGGCCCGCTCGATCAGCTCGTATTCGTCCTCGAGCCGCCCGTAGAGCCGCTCGAGGTCCGGCCGGTCCCAAAGGGTGTCCGGCTTTTCCCGCACCGCCACCCGCCCGGACACCCGGTGCTGCACCAGGAGCGCGCGCCCGATCATCTTCAGGATCGCCGTCCGACCGCCCGGAGAGCGTCCCCGTTGCGAGAGGCCGGCCGCGAAGGGCTCGACGGCGTCGAACACCGCCGCCACCTGGCGCTCGTCGCGGGCGAGCGCGACGCTCTTGGCCAGGACGTCGGCGACGATCAGCAGGTGCTCCGGACTGGCCGAACCGAGCTGGATCGCCCCGGCGGCGGTGATCTGTTCCTCCTCGCCCGGCCGTACGACGATCTGGGCAGTTTCGACCTCGGGGCTGGCCTCGGGTGCGATCACCCTGGCGGCGAGCCGGTTCAGCGTCTCGGCCTCCTCCTGGGCGCTGAGCCCGAAGAGCACGGCGGCGCCATACCGGAAGAGGACGACGAGACCGCCCTCGCCCGCCTTGAACGACAGCGGCGCGGCCGTCACCGCGCCGTCCACCTCCGGCGCCGCGCGGCTGACCCGCTCACCGAGCAGCACCGCGTGCGCCCGCAGCGACGGCGGGTCGGAATCCAAGCGAAGGGCGGCGTCCATGTCCGGGAGACAGAGTTCGCCTGCGCCGCGGGTTTGACAATCCCGCGTCAGCCGCGGAGGGGGGCGGCCGGCGCCGGGGTCGCCGGGAGGACCGGGCGGCGGCCCAGCGGGCGGCGCACCGCCCGGGCGAACGCCGCGTAGTAGTCCGGGTTCTCGGTCCCCATCCAACGGTCCCACCAGGTGAAGTAGAGGCCGAAGTTCGATCCTCCGCTGGCGTGGTGGAGGTCGTGGTGGGTGGTGGTGGTCAGCCAGTCGAACATCGGCCGTCCGTTCGCCCTGGCGGGCATCAGCTCGTAGCCCGCGTGGGCGAGCGTGTTGCGGGCGATCTGATGCAGGATGAAGAGCGTGACCACCTGCCAGGGCGTGGGAACCGCGAGGGGCCAGAGGATCACGAACGAGGACATCAGCGCCGCCTCGCGCAGGTCGAAGCTGTAGGCGCTGAACGGCGAGGGGTTGTGGCTGCGGTGGTGGCGGCGGTGGAATTTCTGGAACAGCCGCGGGTGATGCATCGCCCGATGGCTCCAGTAGTAGTAGGCGTCGTGGCCGATGATCATCAGGACGAGGCTGGTCCAGAACCAGACGGGTCCCCAATGGCGCGCTAGCCGCGACAGAGGATAGGCGCCGGCCTCCGAGAGCAGCGCCATCCCCATGGCGGCGGTGGCGAAGATCACCACCGAGCGCATGGAGATCAGGAACTCCAGCGCCATCTGGGCGGCCGGAGGGTTATCCTCGCGGATCTTCCGTCCTCTCAGAGGCCGCTTGAGTCCGACCCACAGCACCGCCCAGGTGAGCAGTGCGAAGACCGCGTAACGGCCCGTATGCAGGGCCAGATCGGACCACCAAAGCTCGCCGATATGTTCCGGCGCCAGCCGCATCACTCGTGGCTCCCCAGCGATCTCGAATAAGTCGAGAGCCGATGAGGCCTATAAAACCAGGCGTCATTTAATAAAACCCACAATTTTATACTTAAATTTGGGTAGATACTTAAGGTCCAGTAACCCTACCAGATCTTCATCATGGGCGCGGTTTTCTGCGGTTTGTTCAACTTCGCGCTCGCTCGTGCCTTCCGCCGCCGCGCGGCCCCGCGCGCCCCGGGGCGGCGCATGGTTAACCAAGGCTTCAGTCGGCTCGGCGAGGCTGGCGTGTCTCCCGAGGGATGGGTCATGAACACGACTTCCTCCGCTTCACCCCTGGCGGCCGGACGAGCGGCCTTGCTGGCCGGAGACCCGAGGGCCGCGGCCGCGCTGCTGGAACAGGCGACGAGCGCGGCGCCCGCCGACCTCGAGGCCCGCTACTGGCTGGCCAGCGCCAAGCTCACTCTGGGCGACCCGGGCGCCGCGGCGGCCATGAACGACGCGCGAACCCTGCACGCCCTCGTCCAGGCGCGGGCCATGGGCGCCGACATCGGACGCTGCCAGAGCGAGCCGGCCTACGCGGCCGAGGTCGCCGACGCCCTTTATGCTAAGAGCCTGGTGGCGATGTCGGCGGCCATCCAGGCCTTGCCGCTTTCGGCCGGCGTCGTGGACGCCTCGGGCCTCCTAAGCTACGCCCTCGCCCTCCAGCACCAGGGCCGGGCCGAGGAGGCCTGCGAGGCTTTCCGCCTGGCGGCTGAGGCCTTCCCCTCCCCACCGGTCGCCCAGTTCATGATCTATCCGCAGCTGCTCTGCGACGACGGCGAGGCCCGCCACCACCGGGCCGCCTCAGCCTGGGCCAGGGCCTACGCCGCCGGCCCCGCCGCCGGGCCGGCCTCAAACCCGTCCCGGGCTGGTCGCAGGCTTCGGATCGGCTATGTCGCGCCGAGATTCGCCGGCTGTCAGCTCGCCCAGTTCATGGCCCCCCTGCTCGAGAACCACGACCCGGCGGCGGCGGCCGTCACCCTCTATCCCGCCAGCGCGGCCACCGACGCCGATTGGCCGGGCTGGATCGACGTCCACCCGATCGGGGAGCGCGATGACGCCAACGCGGCGGCGCTCGTCCGCGCGGACGCGATCGATGTGCTGGTCGACTGCTGGGGCCACTCCGCCGGCTCGCGCATCGCCCTCTTCGCCCGCCGCCCGGCCCCGGTGCAGGCTGCCTGGATGAATTTCATCCATACGACCGGGCTCGAGGCGATTGATTACGTCCTCCATGCCGGGCCTGAGGATGCCGATCCGGCCGATGGCGCGCTGTTCACCGAGAAGCTCTGGCCGATCGGTCCGGTGTTCAACGCCTTCCGGCCGGCGCCCGGACGACTCGCGCCCGCGCCGACCCCGGCGCTGGCGAGCGGCCAGGTCACCTTCGGCTCCTTCAACCACCCGGCCAAGCTCAGCGGTCATACGCTCGACGCCTGGGCGGCGGTGCTCCGAGGCGCCCCCGAGGCGCGGCTTCTGCTCCGCTACCGCTATTTCGCCGATCCGGTGCTGCAGCGGACCACCCAGGCCCGCTTCGCCGCCCGGGGCGTCGCCCCCGAGCGGATCGTCTTCGCCGGCCACGCGAGCGGCGAAGCATACCTGCAGGCCTTCCAGGCCATCGACCTGATGCTGGACGCCTGGCCGGCGCCGGGATCGACCACCACCTTGGACGCCCTCTCCAACGGGGTCCCGGTGCTCATCAAGGATGCAGCCACGACCGGGGCGCGCTATGCGCGCTCGATCCTGGAAGCCTGCGGCCTTGGCGACCTCGTAGCCTCGAGCCCCGAAGATTTCGTCGCCCGGGCCGTCGCCCTCGCGCGCGATATCGAAGGCCTCGACGCCATTCGCTCCCAGGTCCGCCCGGCGTTCGATGGGGGTCCTCTTTGCGACGAGGCCGGCTTCACCCGGCGCGTGGAGGCCGCTTTCGGCCGGATGTTCGATCGCTGGTGGGAAGGTAGGGCGCTATGCGGAGCGCGCGGCGCGGCGTGACGCGGCCCTGGCGCAAGCTCGGCCGCGTGCTCGAGGCGTCGGGCGAGCCCCTCAGCCGCACCCACGTGATGCTGCCGACCCCTCATGTGACGGGGGACCGGGTCCGCGTCTTCTACGCCTCCTGCGACGCTGACCTACGCGGGCGGATCTTCTTCGCCGACTTCGAGCCCGCGCCGCCATTCCGCCTGATGGGCCGCTCGCCCTCGCCGGTGCTGGACGTGGGCCCGGCGGGCGCCTTCGACTGCGATGGGGTCAACCCCTCGCAGGCGCTCGACGCGGACGGGCGCCTGGCGCTCCTTTACATCGGCTGGCGTCGGGGGCCGCCTGAGAGCCCCTACACGCTTTTCGGCGCCGTCGCCTTCTCCGACGACGGCGGAGCGAGCTTCGCGCGCGCCAGCGCCCCGCTCCTTGCCCCCAGGCCTGGCGAGCGGTTGTTTCGCACCGCGCCTTTCGTGGAGCGGGGCGGCGAGGGCTGGCGCCTGCTCTACATCGGCGGCGACGCCTTCGAAGAAGCCGGGGACGGGCGGCGCCTCCCCTCCTACAGCCTCATGACCCTCGAAAGCGGGCGGCTGTGGGACTGGCAGGGCGCCGGCAAGGTGCTGATGGCGCCCGATGCGGCGGCGGGCGAGATCGGGTTCGGCCGGCCAGTCTCCTACGCCACCGGCAGAGCGCGCCGGCTGATGCTGTCGGTGCGGACGCGCGAGGGCTACCGCCTCATGGAGACCGCGCGCGACTTCCAGGGACGCCCGCTCCTCACGCCGGTCATTCCGGCGCCGTTCGAGGCCTGGGAGAGTCAGATGACTTGCTTCGGCGCCCCGTGTGTGGTCGAGGGGCGCGAGCTTCTCTTCTACAACGGCGACGGCTACGGCCGCACCGGCCTCGGCCTCGCCTGGCGGCCGGCCGGCCAGCTAGGCTTGCCGCCGAGAGCGCTTCCTCGCGCAGGGCGGATTTCTGAACCCGGTCAGAGCGCCACGCGATAGTGGTCGTGGACGACGGGGCCGGCGCCGAACTCCTCCTTCTGTCGGATGAGCCCCTCGTTCAGGGTGTGGCCCTGGTCGATGTTGGAGATCCCGAAGTCGAAATAGCGATGGCCCGGGGCGTAGAGGGCGATGAGCCGCTCGAAAAGGCCGTCCAGCGCGCCGGTTTCGCGTCCGGCCTCGCCGGCGGCGATGTACTGGGCGTGGGCCACCTGGCCGGAAGCGAACATCACCACGCCGGCGAGCAGCTCGCCGTCGCGAACCGCGGCGTGGAGGGCGATCTCGGCCGGGAAGCAGTCCGCCAGGCGCTCGATCTCGGCCAGCGAATGGACCGGCTCGGCGCCATGGCGCTCGGCCAGAACCGCCTCCAGCAGCCGCCAGAAGCCCGCCCAATCCTGCGAGCGCTCGAAAACGAGACCCGCTTTCTCGGCCTTGCGGACCCCTCGGGCCCTCCGTCCGGACACCCGCCCCCGGGCCCGGTAGTCGATGGCGGCGCTGACGTCGCGGCGGATGAGCGCCGCCTCGCGCCGGAACAGCCAGTAGAGGTCGCCCTGAGCCGGCATGCGCGGGTAGATCCAGGGCAGCGCCTTGTAAGCGAGGCGCCGGACACCTTCGGCGGCGAGCCGCCTCGCGCAGGCCTCGAGCGCGTCCATGACCGCCGAGGTCCCGAGGCCGTGGTGGATCAAACCGCCGTAGGTCAGCCCCTGGTGCGACCAGGCCTCCGCCTCCGTCCGGTTGAGGGGCAACAGGGCCACCGGCGCCCCGGATTCCTCCACCACCAGGGAGGCGTCGCGGAAGCGGTCGGCGTGATAGTCCATGAACCGACGGTCGAAAAGGAACGCGCCGTTCACCGCGCCGGCGTTGAAGGTGTTCCAGGCCTCGGCGTCCACGGGGCGGTACGGTCGGACCTCCACGCCTACTCCCGGACGCGGCAGAACCGCTTGGCGGAGATCGACCGCCGCTCGGCCGGATTACCCTGGTAGATGGAGTCCGGCTCGGTGGAAGCGGCGACGGCCGCGCCCATGGCGATGAAGTTGTCGGGCGCCACCGTGACCTGATGGGCCACCGCCGCGTTGACGCCCAGGAAGCTGCGGGCCCCGATACGGCAGAAGCCGGACACGACTACGTGTGAGGACATGAAGACGTCCTCCTCGATCACCGAGCGGTGGCCGATGTGGTTGCCGCTCCACAGAGTGACGTTGTCGCCGACCGCGGTGAAGGCCTGCAGGACGTTGTGCTCCAGGATGAAGCAGTTCTCGCCGATCTCGACGTTGCGCCAGACGAACGCCCTGGAGCTGACATAGCTGGCGAGCTGGTACCCCAGCGCCCGCACGCCGTCCACGTGACGCCGGCGCAGGCGGTTGAGCTGCCCGTCGCCGATAGCGACGAAGGCGTCGTAGGCGTCGGGCGGATAACGCACGGCCAGTTCGTCCAGCGGCGTCACCGGCCGGCCGTGCAGGCTGGGCACCTTGATGTACTCGGCGCCGATGACGAAGCCGGCGACCTCCCGCGGGCTGTCGTAGGCGAAATACTCACAGGCCATCTCGGCGATTTCGCCGTTGCCGATGATCACCAAGGGCTTGGGCGCGGACATCAGGGCCGGATGAGCAGCAGGTCGTCGCGCCGGTTGGCCATCGGCAGCGCCGCGTCCTGAGGCAGCAGGTAGGCGTCGCAGCCGGCGGCCTGGGCGCGCTGGATGAGGCCCGTCAGCACCGCATCGTCGATCTTTCCCGGCGCGGGCGTGTCGTAGGCGATCTCGTAGGCCTCGGCGGCGCCGGTGAAGGCCCGGTGGAAAGCCTGGCCGCGCTCGGTGGCGAAGAAGCGCCGGCGCTTGGAGTGGTTGGGGATGTCGCCGATGAGCGCCCGGCCCTGCGGCGCCAGCATGGCGACGGTGGCGTCGATGAAATCGAAGAGGTTGGAGTCGACGTAGATGTAGTGGAGGACGCTGTAGCAGAGGATCGCATCAGCGGGCCCGCCCAGCGCCGCGCCAACCTCGCCGGCATTCTTCGGAAAGAGACCTGCGCACTTGCGGGTCACGTGGGCGGCGTCCGGCAGCAGAGCGAGCATCTCCGGACTGTCCGCCAGCACCAAGGTGTGGCCCCGCGCCTGGCAGAGCTCGATGAGGCGCCGGGGCAGACCCGCGCAGCCGGGTCCGACGTCGACGACCCTCAAGCCGCGCTCGGCGGCCAGTCTCGGCAGCTTGGCGAGGATGTCGGCGAAGATGGCCGCCTCGAAGCCCTCGCGGTAGGCGGGCGGAAAGCCGATCTTCTCGTGGGCGCTGAGGCGCGCGTCGAGCGCAAGGCGCCGGAACCCCTCGTAGTCGAGCTCCAGGCTGGCGAGATCGAGGACGGGCTCGCTCATGCGCCGAAGAACTCCCGGATGCGCGCCACCACATAGTCGATCTCGCGCTCGGTGTGGGTCGCGTCAAGAGGCAGGCTCAGCACCGAGGCGGCCAGGGCCTCGGCGGCGGGGAAGTCGCCCTGGCGCCAGCGGCCGGCGTAACAGGGCTGCAGATGGACGGGGGTCGGGTAGTGGATGTTGGTCCCTATCCCGCGGGTGGCAAGGAAGGCCTGCAGCGCGTTGCGGGCGTCCGGGACGCGGATCGGGTAAACGTGCCAGACGGGCCGCGCCCAGCCCCGCACCGGTGGCAGGAAGAGGCTGCGCAGATCGGAAAGCCCCATGAAGTAGCGCAGCGCCAGCGCCGCGCGGCGGGCGTTCCAAGCATCGAGGCGCTCCAGCTTCACCCCCAGCGCCGCCGCCTGCACCGGATCCAGCCGCGAGTTGCGGCCGGCGATCTCGTGCCGGTACTTCTCCCGCGCGCCATAGCTCCCCAGCAGCCGCACCCGCTCGGCCAGCGCCGGGTCGGCCGTGGTGACCGCGCCCCCGTCGCCGAGCGCGCCGAGATTCTTGGTCGGGTAGAAGCTGAAGGCGGCCGCCTGGCCGAGGCCGCCGCAGGGCCGTCCCTTGTAGCGGGCGCCGTGCGCCTGACAGGCGTCCTCCAGCACCTTGATGTCGCGCCCGCCGATGGCCGCGCCAAGGGCGTCCATGTCGACCGGATGGCCGTAGAGGTGAACGGGGATGACCGCCCGGGTGCGCTCGGTGATCGCGCCGGCGAGCTTGGACATGTCCATCAGGCCGGTGTCGGGCTCGACGTCCGTCAGCACGGGGGCAGCGCCCACCTCGTCCACCGCCAGCGCCGTGGCGATGAAGGTGTGGGCCGGCACGATCACCTCGTCGCCGGGCCCGATTCCCCAGGCGCGAAGGGTCAGGGCCAGCGCGTCCAGTCCGTTGCCGACGCCCACCGCATGGTCGGCGCCGCAGTAGTCGGCGAAGCGGGCCTCGAAGGCGGCGACCTCCTCGCCCCCGATCAGCCGGCCGGATCTGACGACCCGGCGGATGGCCAGCTCTATCTCGGCGCCCACCGCCTGGGCGCCGCGCGCGAGGTCGAGATAGGGCACTTCCGTCACCGGTGTCTCGCCGGCGTCCCAGCGCAGGAAGTCGGCGTAGTCGCGGATGTAGTCGGCCTCGTCATACTCGTCTGAGGCCAGCACCACGACCACGCTGTCCTCGGAGAAGTCGCTGAGGTCCCGCCAGCAGCCCGGTCCCACCACCGCCGCCTGCGAGGGGCGCGAGAGCTCGACGGTCTCGGTGACGCCGGCCCGCGAGATGCTGAGGCGCACGCTGCCGCGCAGGCAGAGGAAGCACTGGCGAAGCTGGCGATGGCCGTGGCCGCCGCGGCTCTGGCCCGCAGGTACGTCCCGAATGTAGTAGGCGCGGTGAACGGGAAAGCCGATGTGCTCGGAGACCTCGGCCACGCCGAGGATGCCGTTCGGCATGGGAATGGTCTGAAGCTCCACCAGCCGCACGAGCGCGCCCGCGCCCTCCCCGGGTCGGGTGGCCTGCTTCACCGGCGATGCTTGTTGGAGCGCCAAGATCCCCTCCGGCGTCGTGGGGCGAAGGCGAGCATGATTGCGGTTAACGGCTGATTAGGGCGCAACCCTTCCGTCCAAGAGGGGAAGGCGGCGCATCAGGTGCGCCCCGATGGGCAAGTTTCCCCGCACATCTTCCCGATCAGGGCGGCGCGGCTCGGCTGGCGCGCCAGTTGTCCCGATCCGAGCCGGGGGGGCCTTCGACGGTGGCCCAGGGCTTGCTGCGGCGTCACGCGGAGGATTCGCCCATGCGCATGCTCGTGGCGTTGCTCGGCGGGTTGGCCGCGTTTGCGGTGACTGAAGCCCAAGCCCAGGCGGTTCCGTCGCCACCGCGGCCGGCAAGCGCGCCGGCCTGGGGTCTCTACGCCCGCGCCGGCGGCCAGGCCTTCAACTGGCGATCGCGCGACCTCGGCTGGCGCCCGGACCCGAACGCCCATCCCGGTGAGATAGAGGCCGGCTATGGCGTGCGTCGCGGCGCCGTGTCTCTCTTGCTCGGCTATGAGCAGCCGGACGACGGCGCGGGGGCGCCCTTTCCGGTGATGGACCGCACCCGAAGCCCTCAACCGCCAATACCGCTCATAGGCGGCGGTCCCGCCGGCGTCTTCGGGTTCGGCCTGACGGTCCGGCTGCGCTGATTCACTCCGCCGGGCGGGCGATCTCGTCGGACATGAAGCGGTAGCCGATACCCGGCTGGGTGAGGATCAGTTTGGGACTGGCGGGATCGGCCTCGATCTTCTGGCGCAGCTGGCCGATGAACACCCGAAGGTACTGGGTGTCGTCGGCGTGGGCGGGGCCCCAGATCGAGACCAGCAGCTCCCTGTGGGTGAGCACCTTGCCGTCGGCCTCGGCGAGCTTGGCGAGCAGGTCGTACTCCTTGGGTGAAAGCCGCACCGGCTGGCCGCCGCGGGTGACGAGGCGGCGCGGCAGATCGATGACGAGGTCGCCGGCCTGGATCACCGGCGGCGGCGCCTCGCCGCGCTGCTGGCGGCGCATGGAGACCCGCAGCCGCGCCAGGAGTTCGCCCACCCGAAAGGGCTTTTCCACATAGTCGTCGGCGCCCGCATCCAGGGCCTCGATCTTCTCCAGCTCCCGGTCGCGGGCCGACAGGATCAGGATCGGCCCCAGATAGAACTGGCGGGCCTTCTCGAGTACTTCCTGGCCCTCCATGTCCGGCAGGCCGAGGTCGAGCACAACCGCGTCGGGCGGACGGCGGGCGATCTCGGCCAGGGCCTGGCGGCCGGTCTCGACGCGCACGGTGTCGTAGCCGGCGGCGGCCAGAGCCGGGCCGAGGAAACGGTGGATCTGGGGTTCGTCGTCGACGACGAGGACGCGCAGCTTAGGCATGGGCCGGCGCCGGGCTGGGAGCGACGGCCTCCTTCTTCAGGCTGATGAGGATGCGGGTGCCGCGGCCCTGGTGGATGGGGCTGGCGGCGGCGATGCGCCCGCCCATGGCCTCGATGAAGCCCTTGGAGATGGCGAGCCCCAGGCCCGCGCCCTTGCCGCGATCGGTGGCCTCCTCCATGCGCCGGAACTTCTCGAACACCCGCTCCAGCTCCGCGGTGGGGATCCCCCGCCCCTCGTCCTCGATGGAGAGCACCACATTGTTGCGGTCCTCGTAAGCGGCGAGCTCGATGGTGGAGTTGTCGGGGCTATAGCCGATGGCGTTCTCCAGGATGTTCACCAGCGCCTGCTCCAGGAGCGCCGCGTCGGCCTTCACCAGCGGAAGGTCGGCGGGGAAATCGCGGGTCACGTTACGCGCTTCCAGCCGGCGCGACACCCGCTGGGCGGCCTCGGCAAGGGCGTCGCGCACATCGACCCAGTCGCGGCGGACCTCCAGGCCCCCACCCTCCAGCCGGGTCATGTCCAAGAGGTCGCCCACGTAGCGGTTCAGCCGCTCGGCCTCCTCGCGGATGCTGGCCAGGAGGTCGAGCCGCACCGCCTTCTCCAGCGCATCCCCGTATTCCAGGAGGGTTGTCGCCGAACCCAGCACCGTGGCCAGCGGCGTGCGCAGGTCGTGACTCACCGAGTTCAGGAGCGCCGAACGCAGCTTGTCGGAGCGCCGGAGCGCCTCGGCGTCGGCCGCGTCGGCGGCGAACTCGGCCCGCTCCAGCGCCACCGCGCCCTGGTCCAGCAGGGAGGCGACGAAACGCTCGCTCTCTTCGCTCCGCAATGTCTGCGGCTCGACCCCGGCGACGCCGGAGCGGGCGCGGATCCCCTGCAGAGGCCGGAAGGTCCAGGCCGCGTTGGGCAAGGTGCCGGTCTCGGCGCCGGCGGGCTCGCCGTTGCGCCAGGCCCAGCGGGCGGCGGCGAGGTCGGCGGTCCCGAGCGGCTTCAGGGTCGGCGAGCCGGCGGCCGGGACGATCTCGTCGTCGCGCGGCAGGAGCACGATGGCCTCGCCGCCGGTGGCGGCCGCCAACTGCTCGGCCAGCGCCTGGGCGGTCTCGTCCTTCTTGGTGGAGGCGGAGAGCCGGCGGCTGGCGGCCAGCAGGGCGGTGATCGCGGTCGCCCGCCGCGAGGTGGCCATCGCCTGGTCGCGGATGCGGCCGGTGAGCCAGCCGGCCCCGAGCGCCACCGCGAAGAAGACCAGGAAGGTGAAGACGTCGGCGGCGTGGCCGATCGCGAACGACAGCCGCGGCTCGAGGAAGAAGAAGTTGTAGACCAGGGCGGCGAGGGCGGCGGCGGTGACCGCCGGCCAGAGGCCGAAGGCCATGGCGCTGCCCAGCACGCTCACCAGGAAGATCATCGCGAGGTTGGCGCCGCTGTTGAACTGGTCGACCTCGTGGGCGATCAGCCCGGCGAGCGCGACCAGGCCCCCCGAGGCGGCGTGTCCGCGCCACTGGCCGAGGGCGGCGGACAGGGCGAGCTTGGGCCTCAGGGCGGGTTCAGTCTCGCCCTCCTCGGTGATGATGTGCAGGGCCGTGCCGCTGAGCTGCTCGACGATCGCCGGGATCAGCGCGCGGCCGAACAGAGCCCGCCAGCGCGTGCGGTGCGAGCGGCCGACCACCACCTGGGTGACGTTGTTGCGTCGGACGTACTCCAGGAGCGTGCCCACCAGGTCGTCGCCGGTGAGCACCAGGCTGGAGCCGCCGAGCTGTTCGGCGAGCTTGAGCGCGGCGCCGATCCGCGATGCGCCGGCCGCGTCCGGCGAGGACTTGTTGGGCCGCTCGAGGTAGGCGACGGTCCAGGGCGCGTTCATCATCATGTCGGAGAGCCGCCGCCCGGCCCGCACCAGGCTCTGGGCCATGGCGTCGGGGGCGACGAGGACCAGGATGCGCTCGCCCGCCGCCCACGGGCCCTCGACGCCCCGCTGGCGCATGTGGACCAGCAGTTGGTCGTCCACCGTCTGTGCCATGCGCCTGAGGGCAAGCTCGCGCAGGGCGGTGAGGTTCTCCGGCTTGAAGAAGTTGGCCGCCGCGAGCTGGGCGGTGTCCGGCAGATAGACCTTGCCCTCGGCCAGGCGCTGGCGAAGCTCGTCCGGGGTGATGTCCACCAGCTCGATGTCGTCGGCGCGCGAGAGCGCCGAGTCCGGCACCGTCTCGCGCTGGCGCACGCCGGTGATCTTCCAGACCACGTCCACCAGGCTCTCCAGGTGCTGGACGTTGAGGGTCGTCCAGACGTTGATCCCGGCGGCAAGCAGTTCTTCGACGTCCTGCCAGCGCTTCGGGTGGCGCGAGCCGGGGGCGTTGGAGTGGGCGTATTCATCGACCAGCAGCAGCGCAGGTCTGCGCGCCAGCGCCGCGTCGATGTCGAATTCGAGCAGATGGCGGCTCTTGTACTCGATGGGCTTGCGGGGCAGCACCTCCAGCCCGTCCAGCAGCGCCTCGGTCTCGCGCCGGCCGTGGGTCTCCACGACCCCGACCAGCACCGCGCCTCCCTCCTCGCGCCGGCGCGCGGCTTGCGCCAGCATCTCGTAGGTCTTGCCTACCCCAGGCGCCATGCCGAGGAAGACCTTGAGCCGGCCGCGACCCGACTTCGCCGCTTCCGCCAGAAGGGCGTCAGGATCGGGCCGGCGGGGCTCGTCGGGATTCATGCCAGCTTAGGATTCACCCTCGGCAAGGCCGCGTCGAGGGCGCGGTTGGTCATCAGCACATTGACGGTGGGCTGGCCGATAAACCCGAGCGCCGGGCCGTGGACTTGCTCGGCGATGACCTTGCGCACTTGATCGGCGGAGACGCCGCGGGCCTTGGCGATCCGGTCGGCCTGCAGGTCGGCATAGCCGGGCGAGATGTCGGGGTCGAGGCCCGAGCCGGAAGTGGTGATCGCGTCGTCCGGGATCGCGCTTTGGCCGGTGGACTTGCGCAGGGCCTCGGCGTCGCCCTTGATCCGCTTGGCGAGGTCGCTGCTCAGCGGGCCGTAGTTGGAGCCGCTGGAGCTGGTGGGGTCATAGCCGTTCGAGCCGGCGGCCGAGGGCCTGGGATGCAGGTACTCGTCCTTGGCGAAAGGCTGGGCCAGCAGGGCCGAGCCGATCACCTGCCCTTTCGCGTCGCGGACCAGGCTGCCGTTCGCCTGGTAGGGAAAGGCGGCTTCGGCGACCGCGGTGACCGCGAGCGGATAGCCCAGACCGAGCAGCAGAGTGAAGAGCACCGTGGAGACGATGGCGGGACGGATTTCGGAGAGCATGGTCGGGGCCTTCTCTTAGGCGAGGCCGAGGGTGGTGATGATGAGGTCGACGATCTTGATCCCGACGAACGGGGCGACGACGCCGCCCAGGCCGTAGATCAAGAGGTTGCGCTGCAGCAGCTTGGAGGCGCCGATCGGCCGGTACTTCACGCCGCGTAGGGCCAGCGGGATGAGGGCGATGATGATCAGGGCGTTGAAGATCACCGCCGAGAGGATCGCGCTCTTCGGATTTGCGAGGCCCATGACGTTGAGCGCGCCCAACGCCGGCAGGGAGACCACGAAGATCGCCGGGATGATGGCGAAGTACTTGGCCACGTCGTTGGCGATGGAGAAGGTGGTGAGCGCGCCGCGGGTGATCAGCATCTGCTTGCCCACCTCGACGATCTCGATGACCTTGGTGGGGTCGCTGTCGAGGTCCACCATGTTGCCGGCCTCGCGCGCGGCCTGGGTCCCGGTCTGCATGGCGACCCCCACGTCGGCCTGGGCTAGGGCCGGGGCGTCGTTGGAGCCGTCGCCGCACATGGCCACCAGCCGGCCCTTGCCCTGCTCCTCGCGGATCAGCCGCAGCTTGTCCTCCGGGGTGGCCTCGGCCAGGAAGTCGTCGACGCCGGCCTCAGAGGCGATCGCCGCGGCGGTGACCGGGTTGTCGCCGGTGATCATCACGGTGCGCAGGCCCATGCGGCGAAGGTCCGCGAACCGCTCCTTCACCCCCGACTTGACCACGTCCTTCAGGTGGATAACCCCCACGAGGACGCCGTTCTCGGCCACCGCCAGCGGCGTGCCGCCGGCTCGGGCGATCCGGTCCACGGCGACGGAGAGCTCGCCGGGGACTTGGTTCGCACTCAGCCCGACGAGCTTCAGGACCGCGTCCACCGCCCCCTTGCGCCAGCTGTCGGCGCCGGCGTCGAGACCGGAGATCCGGGTCGCAGCGCTGAACGGGACGGGCGTGGAACCCGCCGGGGGGACGCCGGTGAGCCCCTTCTCCACCGCCAGGTCTACGATCGAGCGCCCTTCCGGGGTCTCGTCGGCCAGCGAAGCCATCATCGCCGCCTTCATGGCGACCTCGGCGCGCACGCCCGGCGCGGCGACCACTTCGGCAGCCATCCGGTTGCCGTGGGTGATGGTGCCGGTCTTGTCGAGCAGCAGGGTGTCAACGTCGCCGGAGGCCTCCACCGCCCGTCCGGAAGTGGCGAGCACGTTGACCTTCAGGAGCCGGTCCATGCCGGCGATGCCGATGGCCGAGAGCAGGGCCCCGATGGTTGTGGGGATGAGGCAGATGAAGAGCGCGCCCAGCACCAGCGGGTCGAGCTTGACGCCGGAATACTGGCCAAGGCCCAAGAGAGTCGCGACCGCGATCAGGAAGATGATGGTGAGGCCCGCCAAGAGCACGGTAAGCGCCAGCTCGTTCGGCGTCTTGCGCCGCTCGGCGCCTTCGACCATGGCGATCATCCGGTCGAGGAAGGTGTTCCCCGGATCGGCGGTGATCTTCACCTTGATCCAGTCGGAGACCACCGTGGTGCCGCCGGTCACCGCCGAGCGGTCACCGCCGCTTTCGCGGATGACCGGCGCGGATTCGCCGGTGATGGCCGCCTCGTTCACGGAGGCCACGCCCTCGACGATGTCGCCGTCGGAGGGGACCATGTCGCCGGCCTCCACCAGCACGACGTCGCCGGCGTGCAGCTTGAAGGCGGGCGTCAGGACGAAACCGCCCTTGTCGTCCAGGCGCTTGGCCTGCACGTCCACCCGCTGCGCGCGCAGGGCGTCGGCGGCGGCCTTGCCCCGGCCCTCGGCGATGCTTTCGGCGAAATTGGCGAACAGCACCGTGAACCAGAGCCAGAGCGCCAGCTGGAACGCCCACCAGGGCGAGGCGCCGGTGCGGAAGGCGTCGATGGTGGAGATGGTGGCCAGCACCGCCACCACCTCGGTGGCCAGGATCACCGGATTACGGGAGAGTTGGCGCGGGTCGAGCTTGACGAAGGAATCGCGCACGGCCCGCACCATGACACTCGAGGACAGGGCGGTGGATGCCACGGCGGAGCGGCGCTTTTCGCCCAGGTGAGGAACAGCAACAACGTCGGTCATTGCAGACGGATCTCCAAAAGGATCAGTGCTGGGCTGCGACGGTCTGGAGCACCTGGAAGTGCTCCACGATCGGGCCGAGGGCTTGAGCGGGGAAGAACTGCAGCCCGCCCATGATCAGGATCACCCCCATAAGCAGGCTGATGAACAGCGGCCCGTGGGTCGGCAGGGTGCCGGCGGTGGGGGCGAGCTTGGGCTTGGCCACGATGGCGCCGGCCATGGCCAGCACCGGGACCACGTAGGCGAAGCGGCCCAGGAGCATGGCGATCCCGAGGGTCGCGTTCCAGTAGGGGACGTTGGCCGAGAGGCCGGCGAAGGCCGAGCCGTTGTTCCCGGTCGCCGAGGAGTAGGCGTAGAGGATCTCCGAAAGGCCGTGGGGCCCGGAATTCTCCAGCGCCTTGAGAGCGACGGGCAGCACCGCCGCCAGCGCCGCAAATCCCAGGATCGAGAGCGGCAGGATCAGCACCGCCAGCATGGCGAGCTTGACCTCGCGCGCCTCGATCTTCTTGCCGAGGTACTCCGGCGTTCGCCCGACCATGAGCCCGGCGACGAAGACGGCGATGAGCGCCATCACCACCATGCCGTAGAGGCCCGAGCCCACCCCGCCGGGCAGCATCTCGCCGAGCTGGATCATGAACATCGCCATCCCGCCGCCAAGCGGCATGAAGCTGTCGTGCATGCCGTTGACGCCGCCGTCGGAGGCGCCGGTGGTGGCCGCCGCCCAGACCGCCGTCGACGGCGCGCCGAAGCGGACTTCCTTTCCTTCCATGTTCACCGCGGTGGCGGCGTGAACGGCGAGCATCGCCGGGGGGGCTTGCGTCTCGGTCCAGTAGATCACCGCCGAGGCGCCCAGCACGAAGAGCGCCATCACCGCCACCAGGGCGCGGGCCTCCTTGCGGGCGAGCGCCACGATGCCGAAGGCGATGGCGCAGGCGTAGCCCAGCACGTTCATCGCGATGATCTCGAGGAGGTTGGTCCAAGCAGTCGGGTTCTCGTACGGGTGGGCGGAGTTGGCGTTGAAGATCCCCCCGCCGTTGGTGCCGAGCTGCTTGATCGCCTCCTGGCTGGCGGTGGGATAGAGGATGATGGTCTGCTTGCCGCCCTCGATCCCGACCGCGTCCACGTGGCCGGTGAGCGTCTGGGGCTCGCCCTGCGCGACAAAGAACAGGGCCACGACCACGGCGAGCGGTAGCAGGATGTAGAGGCTGATCCGGGTCAGGTCGGCCCAGAAGTTGCCGAGCCCCTCCCCGCGGTTGGCCGCGAAGGCGCGCGCTACTGCGGCGGCGATGGCGATGCCGGCGGCGGCCGAGAGGAAGTTGTGGCTGGTGAGGCCCGCCATCTGGGAGAAGGCCGAGAGCGTCGCCTCCGGTACATAGGACTGCCAGTTGGTGTTCGTGATGAAGCTGACCGCCGTGTTGAACGCGAGGTCCGGGCTCGCGCCCTTGAACCCTTGCGGGTTGAACGGCAGCAGGTCCTGGAAGCGCAGAATGAGGTAGAGCACGACGAAGCTCGCGGCGCTGAAGGCCAGCATCGAGGCGGTGTAGCCGAACCAGTTCTGGCTCTTGTTCGGATCGATCCCGAAGGTCCAGTAGAGCCCGCGTTCCACCGGCCTGAAGACGGGGTCGAGCCAGGTGCTCTCACCCTGCCAGACGCGCGCCATGTAGATCCCCAGCGGGAAGGCCAGGGCGACGGTGACGCCGATGGTGAAAAGGATCTCGGCCCAGCCGCTCGCGTTCATCGGATCGGTTTCCTAGAATTTGTCGGGACGCAGCAGGGCCGCGATCATGTAGCCGGCGACGAACAGGGCCGCCGCGCCGTAGATGAGCTCGACGAGCATGTCAGATCCTCCGAAGCCCTACGGCGTAGAGGAGGAAGGCGCCCAACACCGCGACGCCGAGAACGATGTAGATGAGGTCGAGCATTGCCCCGGTCCCTTCGGCCAGGCAGGCGGGCGAGCGCCGTCTGCGGCGATCAGGGACTAGCCCCTATCCGCGTAAGCTCTCCATTCCGATCCGGGGCGCGCCCCGTAAGGGAGACGTAAAGGCGGGTCGGCGTCCACCAAAGGTCGGGCCAAAGCAAGACGGCCCCGGCGCCCGTTCGGCGCGCGCCGGGATCTCGCGGCCGGCTCAGCCGTTCGGGATGCGGCCCTTGGCCACCTCGGCCGCGTCGAGCAGCCTTCGCGCCGAGATGGTGGCGTCCTGGGCGCTCATGGCGATGGCGGCCCCGCCCGGCAGGAAGATGATCACCTCTTCGCCTCGCACCGCCACATTGAGACTTGCGTCTTCCGGTTCGCCCGAGCCGGCGAAGGGGGAGCGAGCGTCCAATACACTTCCTCGGTCACTGTCGCGTCGATGATCCCCATAAGAATCATCGCCGTCCCGCTCACCTAGGCTGAAACGGAATAAGGGTTCCATTCGTATCGCCAGCGTCGCCGTCAAGAAGATGTAAGCAAACGCTTCGGCGCGCCGGGATGTTCCGATCCGTCCCGCCGCCCCGCCTTCTTCGAGGCTTTCTGGACGCTCGCGGAGGCCGGGCTATGGCGATGGCCTCAGAGCCAGCCGCGCCACTTGAACCAGAGCAGCGGGGCGATGGTGGAGAGCACGATCGCGGCGATGCCGAACTGGTAGCCATAGCGCCAGCCGAACTCCGGCATGTTGTGGAAGTTCATGCCGTACCAGCCCACCACCAGGGTCGGGAAGATGCCCACTACCGAGGCGATGGTCAGCACCTTGAAGATGTCGTTCTGCTCGATGCTGATGAAGCCCAGCACCGCATCCAGCAGGAACTGGACCTTGCCGAGCAGGTGCTCCTCGAAGAGGCTGATCGAGCCGATGTCCTCGCGCACGCCCTTGAGGCGCACGCCAAGGTCGCCGGCGAACCAGTCTTTGGCGGAATCGAGGGCGAAGGGGACCATCCGCTCCACCGCCAGCAGGCTTTCGCGAATCATCGAGATGCGCTCGCCGATCCGGCCGAGCGTCTGCAGCCGCTCGCGCATCACTCCGCCCGATAGCCGGGCGCGCAACGGGTCGGCGGTGCTGCGGCGGAAGACCCGGTGCGAGATCTGGTCGAGCCGGGCTCTGGCCTCCTCCAGAAGGTCGGCCTGCCGGTCGACGAAGGCCTCCAGAAGGGTGATGAACGCGTCCGGCCCGGAGGCCGGAGGGCCTTCGGCGTCAATCTTGTCGGCCGCGGCCTCGAAGCTCTTCAGATGATCGTAGCGCACTGTGATCAGCAGCCGCGCGGTGAGGATCAGGCCGACCTCCGAAAGGCTCGGGTGGTCGGTGTCCGCCTTGGCGATCACCGGGGCGGTGAGGCGCAGCACCCCGTCCCTGTAGGCCAGCCGCGACGACTGCTCGATCTCGGCCAGCTCGGAGCGCGTGGGAAGCCGCACGCCGGCGTGGTCCTCCACCAGAGAGCGCTCGGCCTCGTTGGGGTCAGTCAGGTCGAGCCAGACCGCCGCGCCGTGCGGTGCGCCCTCCCCTTTCGGATGCGGCGGATGAGCGACGATCATATCTAGGTCATCCCACGATCGCCGCGAGGCTCGGATGACACGCCGCCGGTCACTGGAGCTGGACGCGCGAAGGAAGGCCGCCGGTGCTCATGGCCCTAGGCCTCGGCCGCCTCGGCGAGCAGGGCGCGGACGGCCGGCAGCATCGGCTTTTCCGAGGCGGTGCGCGGCAGGTCGTCCACGAACACGAAGCGCACCGGGACCTGGTAGGGCAGCATGTGCTCGCGGGCCCAGGCGCGCAGCTCCTCCTCGGTCAGGCGCCCGCCGTCCCTCAGGATCACCGCCGCCGCCGGGGCCTCGCCCAGCCGCTTGTCCGGCACCCCTACGACGCAGGCCTCGCGCACGTCCGGATGCTGGTTGAGGACGCTGGCGATCTCTTCGCCGTGGACCTTGAAGCCGCCCCGGTTGATGGCGTTGTCGAGCCGGCCCTTGATCCAGATGTACTTGTCCTCGTCGAGGATTGCCCGGTCGGTGGTGCGCACCCACTGGCCGTTCCAGACGTGGTCGCCGCGCAGCTCGAGCACCCCTTCCTTGCCGGGCGGCAGGATCTCGTCGGTCTCCAGGTCGCGGACCCGGGCCTCGTAGATGGGGTTCAGCCTGCCGGCCGCGCCGCGCTTGGCCTTCCAGTTCTTGCGGAAGTCGTCGATCTGCCAGCCGGCCACGCCGGTGAACTCGGTCGAGCCGTAGCTGGTCAGCACCGCAAGGCCCCAGCGGTCCCACACCGCGTCGATGGTGTCGGCGTCGAGCGGCGCGGTGCCGCAACGCAGGGCCACGAGGCTGGAAAGCTCTTCCTTGGTGGCGTCGGTGTCGAGCAGCATGCGCACCGCGCTTGGCGGCAAGCCCGCGGCGCGCGGCTTGTGGACCGCGATGGCCCGGCGCCACTCGGCGGCGTTGAACTTGTCGAGCAGGCAGATCCGAAAGCCCCCCATCACCGCGCTGATCAGGTTCCAGAGCCCCCCGACGTGGGTCATAGAGCCCTGGTGGATCATCACCGCCTTGCGAAGGACCGGCTCGTCCTCGAGGGTGCGGTTCTTCTCGAACTGCTGCGCGGCGCCCTCCAGGGTCTTCAGGATCCGGTGGCGGGTCATGGGGATCCGCTTGGGCGGCCCTGTGGTGCCCGACGTCAGCATGTAGATGCCGACATCCTCCTCGGGCTGGAAATGCTCGCCGGGGCCGATGGCTTCCAGGCCGGGGACGAGCCGCACCGCGCCGTCTTCGGCGATCTCGATCCCCGCCGCGCCGATCTCGCGGGCGGCCTCGCGGAACGCCGGGCGCTCCCAGTCCATCTTGGAGGCGACCACCGCCGCCGGGCGCAGCTTGCGCACGTCTTCGGCCAGGGTGGCGTCGGGATAGTAGGGATTGAGGGTGATGAGGCAGCGGTCGCTGGCGATCAGCGAGAGCACCGCCCCGCAGATCGGCGGCGTGTTGCGCATGACGAGGCCGGCGCCCCCGTCGGCCGGCAGGCCCGCCTGCGCCAGGGCCGCATCGACGCCCTCGACGATCCGGCCGAGCTCCCCCCAGCTCATCCACTCACCACGGAACTCGATGGCGGTCGCCTGCGGGTCTATCTTCAGGGTCTTGCGGATGCGCTCGTGGAAGGTGGTCATGCCCTTCGCCTACGCCACGCGCGGCCCGGAAGTCCAGGCCGGCGTTCGGGCCGGGCGGTCAGCCCATCGGCGCGATGAACAGCGACTGGTGCGAGCGACCCACCTCGCCCTGGCGGTCGCCGAGCAGCATGTTGGAAAGGCCGACGCCCAGGCCCTCCAGGAGCCCGTCGGCGGCCACCAGCATCCACTCCCCGACGGGCCGGCGCACCAGGTGCACCGAGATGTCCAGGTTGGCGAAGCTCCACTGGCGGCGGTCGAGGATACGGGAGAGGCCGTTGCCGAAGTCCGAGAGCATGGCCGCCATCACCACGCCGGCGATGGGCAGGCGCGGCGCGAGCTCAGCCTCGTAGCGGGCCCAGATGACCCCGCCCCCCGAGGCGCCCACCTTCGCGTTCTGGATGAGGCGCGTCTCCAGCAGGCTCAGCATGCCGTGCCCGGGCGGGAAATAGGGCTGGTCGCCGGCCGCCTCGGGCGGCGGATAGGGCAAGGGCGCCGGCACCGTAGGCGATGGCGCCTCGCGCACCCGCAGCACCCTCGCCCTGGCCGCCGGCTCTTTGTCCGCCAGCAGGTAGGTCTCCAGAAGCTGGAACCGCCGGCCCTCCCGGACCACCGCCGAGCGCACCGCCAGCGGCGCGTAGGGCACGGGCCGCAGGATGTCGATGGTGAGATGGGCCGGCAGCATGGGGACCGGCGCCGCCACCTCCTCGGCGAGATGCGTGAGGAGCCCGGCCACCGCCATGCCGCTGAGCGCGCCCCGGTCCCAGGGGCTGCGGCTCGGCCCCTTGGGCGTCCAGCGCTCGCCGTCGAAGGTGTAGAAATAGCCGCCCTTGGCGGGGGGCGAGGCGGCGGCGCTCACAGCCGCAGCACCGTGGTCTCCACCACCGGGCGGCGCTCCCAGATCCGGAAGGCGGCGCGCTTGACCGCTCGCGAGAGGGCGCTCTCCACCGCATGGTCGTCGTCGCGCTCGCCGGGGCCGAGCTTCTTCAGCGCCGCCTCCGCCTCGCCAGCGAGGTCGTCCATCGCCTCGTCGAGCCGATAGTCCGCATCGGCCGGCAGGCCGAGCGCGCGCACCTGCGGCCCCGAGGCGATCCGCCCCTTGCGGTCGAGAGCGACGCTCACCGCCAGGACGCCGTTGAACGCCGCGTGCCGGCGCTGGCGCAGGGCTTCCCCATGCTCGGGGGTGACGACACCGGCGTCGACGTAGAGGCGGCCCGCAGGGACCTCGTCCACCACCTCCGCGCGGCCGGGGGCGAGGCGGACCATGTCGCCGTTGCGGGGCGCGATCGCCTCGGCCACCTGCATGTCCCTGGCGAGGTTGACGTGCTCGAGCAGATGGCGGCGCTCGCCGTGGGTCGGCACCGCGATCTTGGGCCTCGCCCACTGGTACATCCGGCGGAGCTCCTCGCGGCAGGGATGGCCGGAAACGTGGATGCCCGGATGGTCGCGCTCGGTGTAGAGGCGCACGCCTCGGTCGGCGAGCTTGTTCTGCAGGTTGCGGATCGGGACCTCGTT
>JAFBAO010000078.1 GCA_019247715.1 Caulobacteraceae bacterium | reverse complement strand
ATGGAGCAGTCCGGGTTCCGGCCGGACCAGAAGCTGGCCTTCGGCGGCGCCAAGGGCGGATGGCGGCGGATTTTCGCCAGGCTCGAGGAGGTCTTGGCGGGCGAGGCCTGACGTAGCAACCTTGCGCCAGGGCAAGGCGGGGGGCGTCGTGAGGAAGGCAGGACCGACGTGAAGAAGAGCGGCGCCGAAGAGGGCGGCGTCCCCGCCTCTCGGCTGATCGACGAGAGGATCCGCGGGTTGGGCGACTGGCGGGGCGAGATGCTCGCGCAGCTTCGCGCCCTGGTGAAGGAGGCCGATCCCGAGGTCATCGAAGAGTGGAAGTGGAGGGGGGTTCCGGTCTGGTCGCACGACGGGATCATCTGCACCGGCGAGACCTACAAGAGCATCGTGAAGCTGACCTTCGCCAAGGGGGCGTCCCTGGACGATCCCGCCGGGCTCTTCAATTCCAGCCTCGAGGGGAACACCCGGCGCGCCATCGACGTCCGGGAGGGCGAGGGGATCGACGCGGGGGCGCTGAAGGCCCTGATCCGCGCCGCCGTGGCTTTGAACCGGTCCAAGGGCCGGCGCTAGCCCCCCTCCGGGGGGCCGGCCTCCCCATCGGTCCGCCGATGGCGTAGAATTTGCCCGGCGTCTCCCCGCGCCGCCTCACGAGAGCTCCATGTCCGCCCAACGCCAAGAGACCGTCCGCCGCCTCAGCACCCCCGAGGTCACCGCCCGCAAGGGGGGCGAGCCGGTGGTGTGCCTCACCGCCTACACCGCCCCGGTGGCCGAGATCCTCGACGAGGTCTGCGACCTGCTGCTGGTGGGCGACTCGGTGGGGATGGTGCTCCACGGGCTCCCCAGCACCGTGGGCGTGACCCTGGAGATGATGATCCTGCACGGCCAGGCGGTGATGCGGGCCTCCAAGCGGGCGCTGGTGGTGGTGGACATGCCGTTCGGCAGCTACGAGGGCGCCAAGGAAGTCGCCTACGCCAACGCCGTGCGGATCCTCAAGGAGACCGGCTGTCAGGCGGTGAAGCTGGAAAGCGGACCCACCATCCCGGAGACCATCGCCTATCTGGTCCGCCGCGGCGTGCCGGTCATGGGGCACGTGGGCCTGAGGCCCCAGGCGGTGAACGTCGACGGGGCGTTCAAGGCCAAGGGCCGCACCGAGGACGAGCGGGCGCGGGTGGTGGCCGAGGCCGAGGCGACCGCCGACGCCGGGGCCTTCAGCGTGGTGGTGGAGGGCGTGGCCGAGGCCCTGGCGCGGGAGGTCACCGAGGCCATTCCGGTCCCCACTATCGGCATCGGCGCCTCGGCCGGCTGCGACGGCCAGATACTGGTCACCGACGACATGCTGGGCCTGTTCGACTGGACGCCGAAGTTCGTGCGCCGCTACGCCGACCTGCGATCCGAGATCGGCAGGGCGGCCCGCGCCTACGCCGCCGACGTCAAGGCCCGGACCTTCCCGGCCGCCGCCGAGACCTACTTCGCCAACGCCCGCTGGAACCGGCCCTGAAGCCGCTCAGGCCGCCTGGGCCACCTTCACCACCTCGGCCAGGAGCGAGGCGGGGGAGATCGGCTTGGCGACGACGCCGTTGATGCCGCAGTCGCGGTACGCCGCCAGCTCCTTCGGCATGACGTTGGCGGTGGTGGCGACGATGGGCACCTTGCCCTTGGGGGCGGGGAGGGCGCGAATGCGGCGAGAGGCTTCGCAGCCGTCCATCACCGGCATCTGGATGTCCATGAACACCAGGTCGAAATTGGCGCGTTCCATGGCCGCCACGCCCTCGGCGCCGTTTGCGGCGGTGGAGACGACCGCGCCCATCTGACCCAGCATGCGGGTGGCGATCAGCCGGTTGGTGGGATTGTCCTCCACCACCAGCACCTTGACGCCGGCGAGCCAGCCGTCCTCGTCCAACGCCGCGGCCGGGGCCGGGGCCGAGGCGGCCGGCGCGGGCGCTTCGGCCCAGAAGACCGACCCGCCGCCCTGCCTGGGCGCGAAGCCGACCTCGCCGCCCATCAGCTCCACCAGCCCCTTGGTGATCGAAAGCCCGAGCCCCTGGCCCCCGTAGGGGCGGGTCATGGAGCTGTCGGCCTGGGTGAAGCGCTCGAAGAGGCCCGCCTGGGCTTCCGGGGCGACCCCGACGCCGGTATCCTCGACCTCGATCCTGAGACGCCGCGCCTCGCCGTCCCCGCTCGCGGAAAGTCGAGCCTCGACAAAGCCTTGCGGGGTGAACTTCACGGCGTTGCTGACCAGGTGGAAGAAGATCTTCCGAAGGTGGGCCACGTCGAGCGCCATCCAGCCGAGGTGTTCGGGGAAGCAGGTGGAGAAGCGCACCCCCTTGGCGTCGGCGCTCGCCTGGAAGCTTGCCGCCAGTCCCCGCAGGGTCTCCGCCGGATCGGCCGCCTCCGGCGCCAGGGCCGCCCGCCCAGCCTCCACCGATGAAAAATCGATGATGTCGTTAAGCACGTCGGAGAGACCGCCGGCCGCGGCCAGGGCCTGGTCGATCAGCCGCTTGCGCTCGGGCGCCGGCGGGTCGGCCTTGATGAGATGCAGCACGCCCAGGATACCGTTCATCGGGGTGCGGATCTCGTGGCTGATGTTGGCCAGGAACAGCGACTTGGCCTCCACCGCCGCCCGGGCGGCCTTCTCGCCGCTCACCGCCGCGTCACGGGCCTCGGCGAGCTCGGTGATGTCCTGGGCGGCCCCGATGATGTCCCACCCGGCCCCGGAGCGGGCCGGTGCGCCCCGCCAGGTGACCCGCAACCGGCGCCAGCCGTCGCCGCTCGGGGCCCGGTCGCGGTATTCCGTCGCCCCGGGTGCGCCCGACTCCAGCGAGCGCTGGAAGCTCGCCTGGACCCGCGCCGCATCTTCGGGGTGGATGCTGCGCCGGATCAGCTCGCCTGGGCGGCGCAGGCACGCGCCGCCGAAATCCGGGTTGATTTCGTATTCGTCGGAAACGGCGTCATAACGCCACAGCACACACCCGGCGGCGGCCCGCACCATCGCGGCCACCTGGCGCGCCTCGGCCTCGGCCTGCCGTAGGCGGGCGGCGTTCGCGGCCGCCTTCTTTGTCGCCGGCTTGTGCGGCACCGATCACTCCCGGTTGCGGCCGGGCACAATGCCGAGGGGGTGTAAACAATTCCCCACCTCCGGATTTCCGGCCGCGGCGGGCGTGGCTTCGATGGCCGGAAGGCCCGCCTGGCCCTGTCCCTCAAGGTCTCGTTGCAGGCCGGGACCTTCGAAGATAGGTTCCCCGCCCAATCCAGAGCCTCCGGGAGCCGTCGTTAGTGGTCGATCTGTTCGAAGAGGTCGAAGAGCAGCTGCGCTCCGACCGCTACCTGGCGACCCTGCGGCGATGGGCGCCCTGGATCACCGGGGTTCTGGCGGCGGCGCTGCTGGGCTACCTCGGGTATTGGGGTTTCCGGCTCTACCAGGAGCGGAACCTCAATGCGGCGGGGAACGCCTACCAGGCCGGCCTCGACGCCCTGGCGGCCAAGAACACCAAGGGCGCTCTCGCCCAGTTCCAGACCGCTGCGGCGGCCGGGACCCCGGCCTACAAGGCGCTGGCGCTGATCCAGCAAGGCGGCCTGAAGGCGGCGGCCGGCGACGAGGCGGGCGCGGCGGCGCTCTTCGATGCGGCCGCCAAGGCCGCGCCCAACCCGATCCTCGCCGATCTCGCCAGCCTCAGGGCGGCCGATGTGCTGCTCGACACCGCGCCCTATCCGCAGATACAGACGCGCCTCCAGCCGCTGGCCCAGGCAAGCCGGCCTTTCGCGCCCTACGCCAAGGAGGCGCTGGCGATGGCCAAGATCGTGGCCGGCAAGACCGCCGCGGCGCGCAGCGACCTTTCCATCCTTTCGATCGGTCTCGACACTCCCAAGGACGTCCAGGAGCGGGCCAAGCTCACCCTGGCGCTGATCGATTCCGGCGACGTGGCGACCGCGCTCGCGGCCGCCCGGGCCGGCCCGGCGCCCCCGCCGCCCGCCGGGGCGGCCGCGGCTCAGACGGCCCCGGCCCCTGCGGGAGCCGCCCAATGACCCGGACCGCCGCCTCCGTCCGCGCTGTCGCCCTGGCCGTGGCGCTCTCGGCGCTGGGCCTCAGCGCCTGCCAGAACTTCTCGATGCCGCATCCGTTCCATCGGACGCACGCCTCGTCGGCCTCGCCGGGCCAGCGGATCTCCCTGCTGGAGCTCAACGAACAGCTGCGGGTCTCGGACACCCTGAAAGGGCAGGACTTCTACCTGCCTCCGCCGCAGCCGCTCTCGGCCTGGCCGCTGCCGGGCGGGGATCTCGAGCAGTCGGTGGAGCACGTCGAGGCGGCGCCCAACTTCCAGATCGCCTGGCGCAGGGGCTTCGGGCGGGCCTCCAACCGACATGTCCACGTGACCGCCCCGCCGATCATGGCCGAGGGCAAGGTGTTCGTGATGGACGCCATGGCCGAGGTGTCGGCCCATGACGCCGGCACCGGCGCGCAGGTCTGGCGGGTGAACCTGGAGCCCAAGTCGCGGCGCGACCATGAGGCCTTCGGCGGCGGCCTCGCCTACGCCGACGGCAAGGTCTACGTCTCCTCCGGCTTCCGGCTGGTGGCGGCCATCAACGCGGCCGACGGGCATGTGGACTGGGTGAGCCGCACCGACGCCCCCGTACACGCCGCCCCCACGGTCGCGGACGGGCGGGTCTTCGTCGTGGACGTCGACGACGAGCTCCTCACCTTCAACGCCGCCAGCGGCGCCCCGGACTGGACCTACCAGGCCCTGACCGAGCCGGCCCGGATCGTGGCGGCCTCCAGCCCGGCGGTCTCCGGCGACACCCTGGTCGCCTCCTTCGCCTCCGGCGAGCTAGTGGCGCTGAGGGCTTCCAACGGCACCCAGCTCTGGGAGCAGAGCCTCTCGCACACCACCACCTCCCGGGCCCTCTCGGAGATCCGAGACATCGCCGGGCGTCCGGCGATCTACAAGGGCGACGTCTTCGCGGTGAGCCACGCCGAGATGATGGCCGCCACCGACCTGCGCACCGGCGCCCAGCGCTGGAGCCTTCCGATCTCGGGCATCACCACCCCCTGGCCGGCCGGCGACGTCGTCTTCGTCGTGGATCAGACCGGAGCGGTGATCTGCGCCCTGCGCCAGACCGGCGGCATCTACTGGATCACCAACCTCAACACCGTGCCGCCGAAGGCCAAAGGCAAGAAGGCCTCCAGGATCGCCCGTGTCGTCTGGTCGAGCCCGATCCTGGCCTCCGGGCGGTTGATCACCGTCTCCAGCGCCGGCGAGGCGGTGGCCCTCGATCCCAAGACCGGGGCGGTGCAGCGGCGCCTGAAGCTCGGCGACGACGCGCTCATCGGCCCCATCGCGGCGAACGGAACCATCTACGTGGCCACCCAGAAGGCCGACCTGATCGCGATCCGCTGAGGGGGGAGGGCGCGGGTGGTGAGACTCGCCATCGTCGGGCGCCCCAACGTCGGCAAGTCCACGCTCTTCAACCGCCTGGCCGGGCGGCGTCTCGCGCTCGTGGACGACCGCCCGGGCGTCACCCGCGACCGCCGGTTCGCGCATGGCAGGCTGGGCGACCTCGACCTGGAGCTCATCGACACCGCCGGCTTCGAGGACGTGGCGGACGAGAGCCTGGAGGCGCGGATGCGCCGTCAGACCGAGCTGGCCCTGGACGAGGCCGACGTGGCCCTCTTCGTGATCGACGCGCGCGAAGGGGTGACGCCACTGGATGAGCGGTTCGCCGCCCTGCTGCGCCGGCGCGGCAAGCCGGTGGTGCTGGCCGCCAACAAGGCCGAGGGCCGGGCCGGCGACGACGGGGCGCTGGAGGGCTTCGCCCTCGGGTTCGGCGCGCCGGTGGCGATCTCGGCCGAGCACGGCGAAGGCCTTTCCGAGCTCTTCGAGGCCATCGACGCGGCCGCCCCTGGCAAGGCGCCCGAGCCGGCCGAGCCGGCCGACAAGCCGCTGCGGATCGCCATCGTCGGGCGCCCCAACGCCGGTAAGTCCACCTTGGTCAACGCCCTCGTGGGCGAGGACCGGCTGCTCACCGGCCCCGAGGCCGGCATCACCCGCGACGCCATCCCGGTGGAGTGGGAGTGGTCGGGCCGGCGGATCCGGCTGGTGGACACCGCGGGCCTGCGCCGCAAGGCGCGGGTGGCCGAGGGGCTGGAGAAGCTCTCGGTGCAGGACGCGATCCGGGCCATCACCTTCGCCGAGGTGGTGGCGCTGGTGATGGACGCCACCCATCCCTTCGAGACCCAGGACCTGCAGATCGCCGACCTGGTGGAGCGCGAGGGGCGGGCGCTGGTCTTC
>JAFBAO010000011.1 GCA_019247715.1 Caulobacteraceae bacterium | reverse complement strand
GGCCAGCTGGTGACCTCCGAGGGCTACCAGATCATCCCGCAGGTCTCGATCCCGCAGGACGCCACCGACATCTCTATCTCCCAGACCGGCCAGGTGCAGGTCACCCAGGCCGGCCAGACCGCCCCGACCACGGTCGGCCAGCTGCAGCTCGCCACCTTCGCCAACGAGGCGGGGCTGGAGGCCATGGGCGACAACCTGTTCATGGAGAGCGGCGCCTCCGGCGCGGCGGTGACCGGCAACCCCGGTTCAACCGGCTTCGGGGTCATGCTGCAGGGCTACACCGAGGCGTCCAACGTCGACGCCGTGACGGAGATCACTTCGCTGATCAACGCCCAGCGCGCCTATGAGATGAACTCCAAGGTGGTCAACACCGCCGACCAGATGCTGGCCGCCACCTCGCAGCTGAAGCAGTAGGCCGATGATCCGCTCAGCCATCCTCGCCGCCGCCGTGCTGCTCACCGCGGCGCCCGCCTTCGCCGGGACCCCGGTCGACCTGCGCGCCGATATCGGTTTCTCGAACGGCCGGGTGACGCTCGGCGACCTGTTCGACGGCGCCGGCCCGGCCGGCCGCGTCGTGGTCGCTTCGGGCCTGGGAGCCAGCGCGGTGCTTGACGCCGGGCGGGTGCAGGCCCTGGCCATGAATAACGGCCTGGAGTGGGACAACCCGGCGGGCTTCCGCCGCATCATCGCCAAGGCCGACGCGGCCCGGGCGGGCTCGACCGCCGCGCGCCACAGCGCCGGCGTGCTGGCCTATGCCCGCAACATCGGCGCCGGCGAGATCGTCCAGGCGTCGGACCTGGTGTGGAGCAAGGAGGCGGTGGCCGCTTCAGACGCGCCGCGCGACGCCGACGCGGTGATCGGCATGCAGGCCAGAAAGCCCCTGCGCGAGGGCGCGGCCGTCGGCCAGCGCGACCTCGCCGCCGCCATGGTCGTCAAGCGCGACGACATCGTCCGCATCGCCTACGAAGCCGACGGCGTCAGCCTGAGCCTGCAGGCCAGGGCGACCCAGGCCGCGGCCGTGGGCGACGTCTTCACCGCCATGAACCCGACCTCAAAGAAAGTCATCCAGGCCGTCTGCACCGGGCCGGGCGAGGCCGTCGTCGGCCCCCGCGCCGAGCAGATGCGCGCCGCCCAGTCCGATCCCCGCCTTTACGCCGCCCTGCGTTGATGGAGCTTGCCATGCGTTCCGCCGCCGTCCTGACCACCCTGATCACCCTGGGCTTCGGCCTGTCCGCCTGCGCCTCCGTGAAGGAGACGGTGAAGGGCCCGTCGCTGTCGCCGACCTCCAAGTCGGTGCTGCAGGCCTCCCAGAACACCGCCCCCAGCGTCATGGCCTCGATGAGCCAGACCGGCCAGCCGATCGCGCAGTCCACCGCCAACTCGCTGTGGCGGCCGGGTGCGCGCACCTTCTTCAACGACCAGCGCGCCAACAAGGTCGGGGACATCCTGACCATCCTGATCTCGATCGACGTTTCGGCGAAGGTGTCGAACTCCACCGACAGTTCGCGGACCAATTCGACCCAGGGCGGCGTGGCCAATTTCTTCGGACTGGAACAGGCGCTCGGCAAGATCTTCCCGGCCGGCTACGACCCCGCGCACATGATCAACCAGTCTGGCACCACCACCTCCGCGGGCCAGGGCGCGGTGAACCGCCAGGAGCAGATCAACCTGACCATCGCCGCCGTGGTCACCGGCGTGCTGCCAAACGGCAACCTGATCATCCAGGGCCGCCAGGAGGTGAAGACCAACAACGAGCTGCGCGAGCTGACCGTCGGCGGCATCGTGCGGCCCGAGGACATCTCGTCGGCCAACACCATTCGCCACACCCAGATCGCCGAGGCGCGCATCTCCTACGGCGGGCGCGGCGACGTGTCGGCGGTCCAGCGCACCCCGGTGGGCACGGGCCTCGCGCAGCGGTGGTGGCCGTTCTGACGTCGGGGGGAAAGCCCAACCGCCTCACCTCCCCCTTCTTGGGGGAGGTGGCCCGAAGGGCCGGAGGGGGCTAGGCCCGGATCCCCTTCAGGGTCCGCCCGCCGGCGCTGAGGGCCCCGAGCGCGGCGCGCACGATGCCGTCGGCGTCCAGGCCGGCGGTGGCGTACATGGCTTCCGGCTTGTCCTGATCCTGGAAGGTGTCGGGCAAGGTGAGAGTCCGGACCCGCAATCCGCGGTCGAGGGCGCCGTGCTCGGCCAGGGCCTGGAGCACGAAGGCGCCGAACCCGCCCATCGCGCCTTCCTCGACGGTGATCAGGGCCTCGTGCTCACGCGCCAGCCGCAGGATGAGATCGAGGTCCAGGGGCTTGGCGAAACGCGCGTCGGCGACGGTGGCCGGAAAGCCGCGGGCGGCCAGGACGTCGGCGGCCTTCAGGCTGTCGGCCAGCCGCGTGCCGAAGGAGAGGATCGCCAGCGCCGAGCCTTCGCGGACGATGCGGCCGCGGCCGATCTCGAGCGGCGCCGCCAACTCGGGGATCTCGACCCCGATGCCGTCGCCCCGGGGGTAGCGGAAGGCGCTCGGGCGGTCGTCGATGGCCACCGCGGTGGAGATCATATGGGCGAGCTCGGCCTCGTCGGCCGCCGCCATCAGCACGAAGCCGGGCAGTTGGCCGAGATAGCCGATGTCGAAGCTGCCGGCGTGGGTGGGACCGTCAGCCCCCACAAGGCCCGCTCGGTCGAGCGCGAAGCGCACCGGCAAGCGCTGGATGGCCACGTCGTGCACCACCTGGTCGTAGCCCCGCTGGAGAAAGGTCGAATAGATGGCCGCGAACGGCTTCATGCCGTCGGCGGCCAGGCCCGCGGCGAACGTCACCGCGTGCTGCTCGGCGATGCCGACGTCGAAGGTGCGGTTGGGGAACCGCTTGCCGAACAGGTCGAGCCCGGTGCCCGAGGGCATGGCCGCGGTGATCGCCACGATCTTGTCGTCGCGCTCGGCCTGCTTGATCAGCTCGTTGGCGAACACTTTGGTGTAGGCCGGCGCGTTCGACTGGCTCTTGGCCTGCTGGCCGGTGATCACGTCGAACTTCTGGACCCCGTGGTACTTGTCGGCAGCGGTCTCGGCCGGCTTGTAGCCCTTGCCCTTCTGGGTCACCACGTGGACCAGCACCGGCCGGTCGCGGATTTCGTGCACGTTCTTCAGGACCGGGACCAGGTGGTCGAGGTTGTGGCCGTCGATGGGCCCCACGTAATAGAAGCCCAGCTCCTCGAAGAAGGTGCCGCCGGTGGCCATGCCGCGGGCGTACTCCTCGGCCCGCTTGGCCATCACCTTCAGCGGCCGCGGCAGGTGCTCGACGATCTCGCGCCCCAGCCGCCGCACCCGCCGGTAGGCGCCGCCCGAGACGAGGCCGGCCAGATAGGCGCTCATGCCGCCCACCGGGGGGGCGATCGACATGTCGTTGTCGTTGAGGATGACGATGAGCTGGCGGGTTGTGTCGGCGGCGTTGTTCATCGCCTCGTAGGCCATGCCCGCGCTCATCGAGCCGTCGCCGATGACGGCGATGACGGCGTTGTCGTCGCCTCGCCGGTCCCTCGCCACCGCAAAGCCCAGAGCCGCCGAGATCGAGGTGGCCGCATGGGCCGCGCCGAACGGGTCGTACGGGCTCTCGGCCCGCTTGGTGAAGCCGGAAAGCCCCCCGCCCTGCCGGAGCGTCCGGATGCCCTTGCGCCGGCCGGTCAGGATCTTGTGGGGGTACGCCTGGTGGCCGACGTCCCAGATGAGGACGTCCTTGGGCGTCTCGAACACGTGGTGCAGGGCCACGGTCAGCTCGACCACACCCAGGCCGGCGCCGAGGTGACCCCCGGTCACCGAGACTGCGTCAATGGTCTCGGCTCGGACCTCGTCGGCCAGCTGCCGCAGATCGGCGAGCGAAAGCTCGCGCGTGTCGGCTGGGCTGTTGATCGTGTCCAGCAGTGGCGTTGATGGGGACATGCGGCTACGAGGTCCAGGCTCTGATGAAGAGATATTCGCAGATACGCATTTAGGCTCTGCGGTCTAGCACGAAATCGACCGCCGCCCGCAAGTGTCCGGCGCGGCCGCCGAAAGCGTCGAGATGCGACTTTGTCTGATCGACGAGGAAACGAACGCGCTCGTGCGCCTGCTCGACGCCGAGCAGGGTCACGTAGTTCGCCTTGCCCTTGGCGACGTCCTTGCCGCCGGCGGCCTTGCCGAGCAGGCTGGGGTCGCCCTCGGCGTCCAGCAGGTCGTCGACGATCTGGTAGGCGAGGCCCAGATCCTGGGCGAAGGCCATCAGGGCGTGGCTCTCGGCCTCCTTGGCCCGGGCCATCACCAGCGGCAGCTCGAAGGCGCAGGCGATCAGCGCCCCGGTCTTCATCCGCTGCATCCGGGCCACCGTGCCCAGGTCTCCGCGGACGCCCAGAAGGTCGATCATCTGGCCGCCGGCCATTCCTTGCGCGCCCGAGGCGACCGCCAGCCGGCGCACGAGCTCGGCGCGGATCGCCCCGTCGGGATGGGTGTCGGGGTCGACGAGGATCTCGAAGGCCACCGTCTGCAGCGCATCGCCGGCCAGGACCGCGGTCGCCTCGTCATAGGCCTTGTGGGCGGTGGGCCGACCCCGGCGCAGGTCGTCGTCGTCCATGCACGGAAGGTCGTCGTGCACCAGGCTGTAGGCGTGGACGCACTCGAGGGCGCAGGCCGCGCGCAGCAGCGACTGCTCATTGAGCTCGAACATCCGGCCGGTCTCGACCAGGAAGAAGGGCCTCAGGCGCTTGCCCGGCCCCAGGGCGGCGTAGCGCATGGCCTCGGTGAGCCGGCGCTCGGGGCCGTCGGCGCGCGGCAACAGCTCGTCGAGCGCGACCGTGACCATGTCGGCGACCTCGGCGATCCGCCGAGCAAGACCGGCGCCCATGACCGAGTCAGCCGAAATCGGCGGGCTCGACGCCGGGCGCGCCGGTCGATCCGATGACGATCCTTTCGACACGGAGCTGAGCCTCCTTCAGCTTGGCTTCACAATGGGCCTTCAGATGCGCGCCCCTCTCATAGGCGCTGATCGACTGCTCGAGATCGGTCTTTCCGGACTCGAGCTCGGCCACGATTCGCTCCAGCTCGGCCAGAGCCTGTTCGAAGCTCAGCGACTCAATCTCATGAGCGCCTGTCATGCCGCCTCGCGGGGACCATATTTCAACCTAATTGTCCCCTTCCTGGGCGGCAACCTGGGGCCGGATAGGAAAGCGCCGACTGTGGCCCCACTGCCGCAGTGCCCCCTAACGCAACCTAAACGGATCGTTCAAATCGTCTGGCGGCCCAATACCGGAAGCCCCCATCCGCTGTGCAGCGCCAGCCGTACTTGCGCAAGGAGGCGCCCACCATGCCGTTGAAGAAGCCGTGGGCGACCACCAGCACGTCCTGACCGCTGGCGGCCAGATCGACCAGCAGGCGGGCGGCTTCGTCCGCCCGCGCCTGGGCCTCGGCGCGCGTCTCCTGGTTGTCATGGTGGTCGAACACCCACCACCAAAGGCGTGACATAAAGCCCCATGAACGGGGGCTCATCTTGAACCATCCGGGCCAATGGGGCGGCGGCAAAGGCGCCTCGACGAACAGCGGGTCCTCGGCGAACGCCCGACCGGAGCTGACCGCCCGGGCGGTTTCCACCGAGCGCAGCCGCGTCGAGGCGATGATGAAGCCGGCGCCCCTGGCGACCTGCGTCAGGGACCGGGGCGGGGCCTGGCCCTGGGCGAGCCCGCCGACCTCGTAGTCGGCCCACCATTCGCGGTACTGGTCGGCCGAGAGCCTGCAGCGGCGCGAGAGCGCCGGCTCTCCATGCCGCGCGAGGATGACCGCGCCTGGCCGGGAAGGCGCTTCCACGACGCCGCCCGTCTCGCCCTCAGGCATCGAGCGGCAAGACCGCAGCGTCCGTGGCCGGCATCGTCCTCAAGCCCCCTGCAATGCTCGGACGTGCGCCAGGGCCGAGCGCCCCAAGGCCTCGAGGTCGTAGCCGCCCTCGAGAGAGGACACAACCCGACCGCGGCTGCGTGAATTCGCCGCCGCCACGATGGCGCGGGTGGCCCAGGCGTAGTCCTCGGCCTCCAGCTGCTGCTGCGCGAGCGGGTCTCGGGCGTGGGCGTCGAAGCCCGCGGAAACCAGGATGAGGTCCGGCCCGAAGGCCTCCACCTTCTCCATCAGCCCCTCGAAGGCCGCGCGCCAGACGGGCCGCGGCGCATAGGGCGGCGTGGTGGCGTTGGCGATGTTGCCGACGCCGGTCTCGGAAGGATCGCCGGTGCCGGGCCAGCCGGGCGCCTGGTGGACCGAGGCGAAGAACAGCGCCGGATCGGCCAGGGCCACCGCCTGGGTGCCGTTGCCGTGGTGGACGTCGAAGTCGACCACCGCGACTTTGCCGAGGCCGGCCGCCTGGGCCGCCCGCGCGCCGATCGCAACGTTCGAGTAGAGGCAGAACCCCATCGCCCGGTCGGGTCCGGCGTGGTGGCCGGGCGGACGCACGGCGCAGAAGGCCCGCTCCCCTTCCCCGGCGGCCACCGCCCGGACGGCGGCCACCACCGCGCCGGCGGCGCGGCGGGCGGCGGCGATCGAGCCCCGCGAGAGCCAGGTGTCGGGATCGAGGGGCTGGGCGCCGGCCGCGGGCTCCAGCGCCTCCAGGGTCTCCACGTAGTCGCGCCCATGGACCAGCGCCAGGTCGCTCGGCGCGATGAGCGGCGCCTCGCGGATATCCAGGCGCAGGTCCGAGGCGTCGGAAAGGGCGCCGGTGACCGCCTCTAGCCGCTCCGGACGCTCGGGATGCCCCGCAGGCGGGCGATGGGCCAGCATGTCGGGGTGGGTGTAGAGGGCGACGCTCAAGGCTCGCGTCCCGCCGGCCAGCGGGCCGCCGGCGCGTCCGGCCTGCAGGGGCGTGGCGGCTCCGCGTTCATCCCCCCAAGGTATCACGGATGCAGAAGGCGGGGCGAGCGGGGGCTGGACAGAGCGTTCCGGCGACCCCATGCTCAGTCAAACGGTCGTTCGACCCCCGAGATCAAAGCGCCATGTTCCTTCGCTTCTTCACCGAGCTCAAGGCGGCCAAGCTGCCGGTGACGCTCAAGGAATACCTCATGCTGATGGAGGGCATGGACAAGTCGGTGATCAACCGGCGCGTCGAGGATTTCTACTATCTGTCGCGTTCCACCTTGGTGAAGGACGAGAAGTACCTCGACCGCTTCGACGTCGTGTTCGGCCACGTGTTCCGGGGCCTGGAGATGATTTCCGCCGAGCAGGCCCAGGACATCCCCACGGAATGGCTGAAGCGGCTCAGCGACACCTTCCTCACCGAAGAGGACAAGAAGCAGATCGAGGCCATGGGCGGCTTCGACAAGTTCATGGAGATGCTCCAGGAGCAGATGCGCCGCGAGCGCGAGCGCGGCGACGGGCTCGAAGAGGGCGAGGAGGAGAACGGCCGGGGCGCGGGCCGCAACTTCCCCATCGGCGGCGGCGGCTATCACCCCGAAGGCATCCGCATCGGCCAGGACAAGGGCCGCCACGGCAAGGCCATCAAGGTCTGGGACAAGCGCGAGTACAAGAACCTCGACGACCAGGTCGAGCTCGGCACCCGCAACATCAAGGTGGCGCTCCGGCGCCTGCGCCGCTTCGCCCGCGTCGGCCAGCCCGACGAGCTGGACATGAAGAGCACCATCAAGGAGACGGCCAACAAGGGCTATCTCGACCTGGTGATGCAGCCGGAGCGGCGCAACACGGTCAAGGTGCTGCTGTTCTTCGACATCGGCGGCTCGATGGACGCCCATATCCGGGTCTGCGAGGAGCTGTTCAGCGCCGCCAGGACCGAATTCAAGAGCATGGAGTTCTTCTACTTCCACAACTGCCTCTACGAGTCGGTCTGGAAGGACAACCGCCGGCGTCACTCCGAGAAGATCCCCACCTTTGAGCTGCTCAACACCTACGGGCGCACCTACAAGGTCATCTTCGTGGGCGACGCCACCATGAGCCCCTACGAGATCACCTATCCGGGTGGCTCGGTGGAGCACTGGAACGAGGAGCCCGGCGCGGTGTGGCTGGACCGGGCGGTGCAGACCTGGAACAGCGTCGCCTGGCTCAATCCGACCCCGCAGCGGCACTGGGGCCACACCCCTTCCATCGGCGTGGTCCGCGAGCTCATGCAGGACCGGATGTTCCCGCTGACTCTGGAGGGCCTCGACTCGGCCATGCGCGAGCTGGTCCGCGGCGGCGGCCCGAGCTCCAACCGGCCGAAGCTGTCGTGAACGGCGACAGCCCTTCAGGCCCCTGAAGCACCGGATGGAGCATCCGCACCGCAAGCTGCGGCCCCGGGAGCCGTCAGACTTGGAGGACGAAGTCGAGGCCACCCGGGAGGCCGCCACCAAGGCCCAGGTGTTCGCCGCGGCCGAGCGTCTCTTCGCCCTTCACGGGTTCCAGAACGTCTCGGTGCGCGACATCACCGCCGAGGCTGGCGTGAACCTCGCCTCGGTCAACTATCACTTCGGCTCCAAGGACGGCCTGCTCTTCGAGATCTTCCGGCGCCGGACGGGCGAGCTCAACCGCGAGCGGGCGCGCATGCTGCACGAGGCCGCCGACCGCGATGGCGGCGCCCCGCCCTTACGCGAGATCCTGCGCGCCCTCTTCGAGCCGCCGCTGCGCTGGTCCGATCCGCGCAACGAGCGGCGGATCTCCGTGCAGTTCATCATCCGCGCCCGCAGCGAAGGCACCGAGGCCATGCGCGAGGTGCTCCGCAGCGACGTCTCGCACCTGCGCCGCTTCGCCGACGCCCTCCTGACCGCCCGCCCCGGCCTCGCTCCCGAGGACGTCTACTGGCGCCTGCACTTCTGTCTCGGCATGACCCACAACAACCGGTTCGCCGAGTTCGAGCGGCTGCATGTGCTCTCCCAGGGTCTCACGTCCGAGACCGACATGGAGGCGCTGCTCGAGCGGATGCTCGACTTCGCCGAGGCCGGGTTCGTCGCCTAGCTGCGCCCAGAACGTTGCGGCCCGCGCATCACCGGCCCAATACTGGGCCAGGCAGATCCCGTTCGCCTAGGTCACCGGGAAATCGGAAGAATGTCCGCACCCAGGTATCCGCTGGCCGAGAAGCCCGCTCACGTGGCCGAGGCCCTGGTCCACGATGTCGACATCTACGATCTGCCCGGCCTGATCGACGGCCAGACCGACGATATCCACCGACTATGGAAGCAGATCCAGGATTCCTGCCCGCCGGTGTTCTGGACGCCGCGGAACAAGGGGCACTGGCTGCTGACGCGGTTCGAGACGATGCAGAGCGTCGCCATGAGCCCGCAGCTGTTCTCCAGCAGCGACATCTTCATCCCGCAGGGCGCCGCGCCGCCCTTGACCCCGGTCAATCTCGATCCGCCGGACCACACGCGGTTCCGCCAGCTGATGATGCCGGCCTTCACGCCCGCCGCGCTGGCCAGGGCGACCGGGCGCGCCCAGGATGTCGCGGTGGCGATCATCGAGGATCTGAAGACGAAGGGCGGATGCGAGTTCGTCAGCGCGTTCTCTTCGGTCATGCCGGTGGTCGTCTTCATGTCGCTGATCAACCTGCCCATGGAGGATCTCGAATTCCTGAGGGGGCTTTCCGGGAAGACCTCGCCGGGCAATGCGGAGTCGCAGGCGGCGTGGGCGACGCTCACGGCCTATGCGCAGCGGCAGATCGATCTGCGGCGCGAGGCGCGGCAGGACGACTGGATCTCCTCGCTGCTCGACGCCGAGGCGGCCGGGGCGCCGGTGACCCGGGAGCAGATCCTCAGCATGGTGCTGCTCGCCGTCTCGGCGGGTCTCGGCACGGTCGCCACGACCATGACCTTCTTCGCGACCTTCCTGGCCACCAGTCCGGATCATCGGCGCCAGCTGATCGAGCACCCGGACGTCATCGACGGGGCGATCGAGGAGATGATGCGGCGGTTCGGCGTCAGCAACATCGCCCGGGTCGCCGCTCAGGACACCGAGCTCGACGGCGTGACGGTGAAGAAGGGCGAGTCGGTCCTGATGGTCTTCCCGCTGGCCGGGCTGGACGAGAGTGTCAATCCCGACCCGATGACGGTGGACTTCCGCCGCAAGGCGGCGCGCCACCTCCTGTTCGGCGCCGGCTCGCACACCTTCATCGGCAATCGGCTGGCGCGGTGCGAGCTTCGGATATTCCTGGAGGAGTGGCTGAAGCGGATCCCCGATTTCGAGATCGCGCCGGGAACGCGGCCGGTCGAGACCACCGGCGTGACCAACCACATTCGCGAGGTCCAGCTGGTCTGGAACTGATCGCAGCCCGGCCCGCGCTTGGCCGGCCAGGGCGTCTGCGCCCTCCTCTCAGCCGCGAGCCGCCGCCACCGACGCGGCGATCTCCTCCGAGGTCGGATTGCGTCTCAAGGTGAGGCCGCCGTTCACCTGCAGATCCTGGCCGGTCATGAAGCACTCGTCCTCCGCCAGGAAGAGCGCCGCCGCCGCGATGTCCTCGGCGGTGCCGATGCGGCCGAGGGGATATTCCTTGACGAACGCCGCCTCGACGCCGGGCGTCTTCATGAACTCGGCCGCCATGGGCGTCGCCGTGAGCCCGGGCGAGATCGTGTTGATCCGGATTCCGCGGGGGCCCAACTCATAGGCGGCGCTGCGGACCGCCTGGTGCAACCCCGCCTTGGCGGCCGTATAGGCGCCGTGGTTCGCGAACAGGGCGTGCACCGCGGCGGTGGAAAGCATGATGATCGAGCCGCCGCGGTCCATGGCCCGGGCCAGCGCCTGAATGTACTGGAAAGGGCCCCGGAGCAGCACCGCGTTCGAGCGGTCGATTTCCTGGCCGGTGGTCTCCAGGAAGCTCCCGCCGAACCCGGCGGCCGCGGCGTTGACGCCGATGTCGACCCGCCCGAAACGGTCGCGCGCCCGGGCGACGAGCGCGTCGATGCTGGACTGCTCGACGAGGTCGCAGGGAAACCACTCGGCGTCGATCTCCGCCGCCAGCTCCCGGAGCGGACCCTCCTGGCGCCCGGAAACGATCACCTTGGCGCCCTCGGCGGCGAAGCGGCGCGCGATCGCCTGCCCCATGTTGCCGGGACGCGACGCGCCCAGGATGACCGCCGCCTTCCCCGCGAGCCTCGGCCGCCGGACTTCCTGCATCGCGCGCTCCCTGGTCTCAAATCCAAGAAGCTCATCCGAAACCGCCTTCCCCGGAAAAGGCAAGGGGGCGCGGCGGGATCGTCAGCCCTCTGCGCTCTATCCCGCCGCCAGTTCCCAGGCGAACTTCAAGTCGGCCACGATAGCCGCCAGGGCCTCGGCCTTGCCGGCCTCCTCCGGGGCTCTCAGCACGAAGGACGGGTGGAAGGTCACCACGCCCTGCCCGCCGCCGTCGAGAGGAAAGGCGCGCCCGCGGTTCGCTCCGATGGGCGTGGGCCGGCGGAAAACGCCGAGGGCAGCGGTCGCCCCCATGGCCACGATGACCTTCGGCCGTAGCAGCCGCCGCTCGGCGTCCAGCCACCAGCGGCAGGCGCTGACCTCGCCGGCGCCCGGGGTCTTGTGCAGCCGCCGCTTGCCGCGCAGGTCGTGCTTGAAGTGCTTGACCGCATTGGTGACGTAGATCTCTTCGCGGGGGGCGCCGGCCTTGCGGAGCGCCCGGTCCAGCACCCGGCCGGCGGGGCCGACGAAGGGGGCGCCCGCCAGGTCCTCCTGGTCGCCAGGCTGCTCGCCCACCAGCATCAGGGCCGCGCCGGACGGACCGGCCCCGCCCACCGCCTGGGTGGCGGCCCGCCAGAGATCGCAGCGGCGGCAGACCTGCAGGCCGGCGCCGAGCGCCTCCAGCGTCGCGGGCGGATCCTCGCCCCAGGCCCCGTCGCGGCTGATCCGCTCGGCGGCCCGGGCGGCGCGGGTGGAGATGTTCGAAGGCGCACGCATGGTCATGGGCTGCTAACGTCCTGGCCTCGAAGGGGCTGCGGCGATCTTAGAGTTCTTCTTTTGTTCCGTAAAGCCCATGGAACGAACCCCTTCCACGCCGGTTCTGCTAGCCCATGGCCCGCCTCAGGATCCGCCACGAGACCCGGTACGACTATGCGCGCCCGGTGAGCCTCGGCCCGCAGCGGCTGATGCTGCGGCCCCGCGACGGCCATGCGATCCGGATCCTCTCGGCTGAGCTCACCCTTTCCCCCGGGGGCGAGACGCGCTGGCTCTATGATGCACTCGGCAACTGCGTCTGTCTCTTCGCACCGGCTGGGGAGACGAGCGCGCTCTCCATCGTCAGCGAGATCGGCATCGAACGGTTTCCGGCCCCCCTGGCGCCCATCGCCGTGGCCGATCCGCAAACCGCCCTCCCGGTCGCCTACAGCCAGGCCGACCGGGCCTGCCTCGCCCCGTTCATGGCGCCGGTCGCGGCCGACGAGGATCACGCCTTGAGCGACTGGCTGCGCGCCCGGCTCGGGGCGCCCGACGAGCCGGCGCTCGACTTCCTGAGACGGCTTAACCGCACGATCTACGAGGAGATCGGCTACGCCGAACGGTTCGAGGAAGGGACGCTCGATCCTGGCGAGACGCTGCGGCGGGGAAGGGGCGCCTGCCGCGACGTCGCCTGGCTGATGACGGAAGCGCTTCGGCGGCTTGGCTACGCCGCCCGGTTCGTCTCGGGCTATCTGCATTCGGCCGGCCCGACGGCGGTCCGGGGGGCAGGCGCCACCCACGCCTGGACCCAGGTCTTCCTGCCGGACCTGGGCTGGCTCGAGTTCGATCCGACCAACGACCTGGCCGAATCCCCCGACCTCATCCCGGTGGCGGCGACCCGTACGCCCGAGGAGGCGGCGCCGGTCAGCGGCGAGGTTCGGGGCGACCCGGCCGGCTCGCGGATGACGGTCGCGGTGGAAGTCCGCGCCGAGGGCGAGCCGCAGGATCTCGTCGAAAAGACCGGTTAGGCGGCGCCCGCGTTGCGGCCCATGGGCTTGGTCTTCGAGCTGTCGGCGTTCCGGGGCGATGAGCCGCCGCCGTTCTCGTCGAGGCCGTCGAAGAAATAGCCCACCGGCACGTCCAGCGCCTGGGAAAGCAGCCAAAGACGGGCCGCCGAGACCCGGTTGGCCCCGCATTCGTACTTCTGAATCTGTTGGAAGCGCACTCCGCAAGCGCCCGCCACGGCTTGCTGGGTGAGACCGAGCAGCCGGCGACGGCGCCGCATGCGCTTACCGATGTGGACATCGATCTCGTCGCTCATGTTCGCTCTCGCCTCGAGGCCTGTGCCACCGCGGCACGGCCGCACCCGGGCGAGGCAAGCCGCATGCCGACGTTGCGGCGCAGGGCGCCTCGTGTGCCGAGTCCGAAGTTCGCCAGTGGATGGGACGGGCGCCGAGCGAACTTCGGACCCGCCAAGGACACTAGCAAAGCTTTGAAGCTAGTGTGGTTTACGAATTTGAAGTTCGCTTCAGCACCCGCCCCATCAATCGAGCGAACTTCAAATTCACCACACCAGGCCCTAAAGGGGCGCCCAATGGCGAAGAATCGGCGGGAAGCGATGCGCGACCTCGGGTGGCGGCTCGAGGCGCTGGGATGGGACGTCGCGGCCGCCATCCTCGGCGTCGCGCCCATCGATGCGGCCTCCAACGTGGGCGGCTTCCTGCTGAGGACCCTGGGCCCGCTCACCCCGACCCACCGGACGGTGATGCGCAACCTAAGGCTCGCCTTTCCCGAATGGACCGACGCCCAGCGCCGAAGGGTCGCGGGCGATCATTGGGAGAGCATCGGCCGAACCTTCTTCGAGTTCTTCATGGTCCCGCGGATCGTCGCCGACGAGAGCCGCATCGAGCGGGTCAATTTCGAGCACGTGCTGGCGGTGGCGCTCCAGGGCGGCCCGGTGATCGGCGTCAGCGGCCACTTCGCCAACTTCGAGATCATGGGCGCCGCCCTGCTGAAGCTCGGGCTGGACGGCCAGCTGGCCTACCGGCCCACCAACAATCCCTATGTGGACGCCCGCATCCGCGAGAGCCGGGCCGCCTACGGGCTGAAGCTCTCGGTGACCAAGGGCCGGGAGGGGGGCCGCGAGCTCATGGCTACCCTCGCCAAGGGAATGTCGGTGGCCTTCCTGGTGGACCAGAAGTACCGGGAGGGGCCGGCGGTCCCTTTCTTCGGCCATCTCGTCAACACCCAGCCGGCGGCGGTGCGCTGGGCGCTGCGCTTCGGGGTGGACCTGCAGACCATGTCGATCCAGCGCCTCAAGGGCGCGCGCTACCGGGTCACCATCCACGAGCCGATCAAGATCGAGAACACCGGCTGCAAGGCCGCCGACCTGGAGGCGGGTCTGGCCAAGGTGAACGCCTTCCTGGAAGCGCGCATCCGCGAGGCGCCGGCCCAATGGTGGTGGGTGCACCGCCGCTTCCCGGACGCTCTCTACGCCGAACTGGCGGCCAAGGGGCTGTAGCGCGGACGCCCTATTGCGGCGACGCGGGCTGCAGCATCGCGCGCAGGGTCTTGCGGTCTATCTTCATCATCGCGTTGCGGGGGATCTCCTCGACGCGGGTGATCAGCACCGGGACCTTGTAGGGCGGCAGCCGCTCGCGCAGCCAGGCGGTCAGAGCCTGCGGATCGAGGGCCTTGTCCCGGGTGACGACGGCGGCGGCGGGCGCCTCCACGAGCCGCTCGTCCGGAATTCCCACCACCGCGGCCTCGACCACGTCCGGGTGCGTCGCCAGGGCGTCCTCGACATCCTTCGGATCCACCTTCAGTCCGCCCCGGATGATCACGTCGTCCAGCCGCCCCTTGACCCACAGGAACCCGTCCTCGTCGATCCGGCCGAGGTCGTTGGTGGTCATCCAGTGGTCTTCGTCCGGGAAATCGGCGCGCCACACCTCGATCCTGCCGTCGACACCGGCCGCGCAGGGGGCCGCGGTCTCCGGATCGACGATGCGCAGCTTCACGCCGCTCAGCGGACGCCCGCAGCTGCCGGCCTTGCTGGTCTTGAAGGCGACGCGGTCGTCGGGGGACCAGCCGGTGACCGAGGCCTTCATCTCCGTGGAGCCCCAGCCCTGGAAGCATGGGACGCCGTAGCGGGCCTCGAACTCGGCCGCGAGCTTCGGGTCGAGCGGGGCGGAAGAGGAATAGTGGAACTCGACGCTGGCGAAGTGCTCCGGCGGGATCTTGGCTTCCAGCACCATGCGCAGCACCGAGGGGGGCGAGCCGGTCTGCTTGGGCTTGTGCTCGCGGATCAGCTCCGCCCAGCGCCGGACGTCGAACCGCTCCATGATCGCCACCGGGCGCGAGCGCACCACCGCGTCCACCAGGCCGAAGATCCCGCCCATGTTGTAGAGCGGCAGGGCGTTGATGGCCACGCCGGACGAACGGCGGCCCCGGGCCAGCCGCTCGTCGAGCTCCTGGTAGGTCACCGGGATGCGCTTGGCCGGCCCGGTGGTGCCGCTGGTCAGGATGGTCACCGCCGAACCCTCCGGCAGGGCGTGGTGAGGCCCCGGCCCCGGACGCTCCAGGCCCGCCACGAGGCGCACCGGATCCGTCGGATCGCGGGTGATCTCGAGGCCCATGACGCCGGCCTTGCGGGCGGCTTCCACGAGCCCCTCCCGCCGCCAGTCCCGGGTCTCTGCGATCACCGCCGCGGGCCGCAGGTCAGTCATCTCGCCGATCAGCGCCGCGTCCGGCAGCCGGCCGGAGAACATCAACGCCGCCCGCCGGGTCGCCAGAAGCGCGTAGAAGCCGGCGACGGTCCAGGGAACCTCACGCATCACCAGCCCCACGGTGGCGTGGGCGCCCAGGCCGGCGTCGGTCAGCGCCCGGTCGACCCCGCCGACGATGTCCGCGGCCTCGCCCCAGGTGAACCAGCCGCCGTCGTGCTGGACCGCGGGCGCCGACCGGTCCTGGGCCAGAAGCCCGCTCAGATGCTCGGAAAAGTTCATACGCCCCCCGTCAGGCCGCCGGCGCTGCGGGCGCTTCGGCTGAAAGCTCGCGGCACATCCCCACGATGCGGCCCAGGATCTCCAGCTTCTCGTCCCGGGTCCGACCGAATGGCTGCACGCCCAGGAGGGTCACGCCGGCGGCGTGATAGGCCCGCAGCCGCTCGCGCACCGCCGCCTCATCGCCGATCAGGCTGGTCTTGAAGACCATGTCGTCGGGGACGCGGGCAACCGCCTCCTCGCGCCTGCCCTCGCTCCAGAGACGCTGGATGTCGGCCGCGGGCGCCTCGAAGCCCACCCGGCGGAAAGCCTGGTTGTAGAAGTTGGTCTTTGGCGAGCCCATGCCGCCCAACTGGAAGGCGAGCGAACCCTTGCGGCTGGCCACCAGCTTGGCCGGATCGCTGGTGATCCCCACCGGGGCCGAGACGTGCACCTCGAAGCCCTCGAGCCTGCGGCCCACCCGCGCCGCGCCGCGGCGGATCGGATCCAAATAGACGTCCGCGGCCTCGGGGATGAAGCTGGTCCCCAGCCAACCGTCCGCCAGTTCCCCGGTCAGCTCCAGCGACTTGGGACCCAGCGTGGCCAGATAGATCGGCAGCTTCGGATCGGGCGGCAAAGCGACGCGCAGCGGCTTGCCCTCCCCGCCCGGCAGCGGCAGCTGATAGGATTGGCCGTCGTAGCGGATCTTCTCGCCCGAGCAGGCGATGCGCACGATCTCCACATACTCGCGAAGCCGCTCGTAGGGATGGGCGAAGGGCACGCCGTGCAGCCCCTCGACCACCTGCGGGCCGCTGACGCCCAGGCCCAGGATGAAGCGGCCGCCGGAGGCCATCGACAGGGTCATGGCGGTCATCGCCGCCATCGAAGGACGCCGGGCGCTGATCTGCATGATGTGCGAGCCCAGCCGCATCGTCTTGGTGCGCGCGGCCAGCATCGCCAGCGGCGTCACGCAGTCCATGCCCCAGGCCTCGGCCACCCACACCGAGTCCACTCCGAGCTTCTCGGCTTCGACGGCGAAGGAGAGGCTCTCCTCGAGCACCGCGCCGCCGCGCGTGTCCGTGCCCGCCCCGCCAAAATCGATGGCGACCTTCATGCCGAAAATCCTCCCTCGCCGCAGTCGCCTCGCATCAGGCGCTCAGTCCAGTCGCTCGATGATGATCGCCGGCGCCATGCCGCCGGACGCGCACATGGTCACGAGGCCCCGCCGGGCGCCGCGCCGCTCCAGTTCGTCGAGCAGGGTTCCGATCAGCATCGCGCCGGTGGCGCCGATGGGATGACCGAGGGCGATGGCGCCGCCGTTGACGTTCACCTTGCCGCGGTCGACCTCGAGGTCGCGGATGAATTTCTCGGTCACCACCGCGAAGGCCTCGTTGATCTCGAAGAGGTCGATGTCGCCCAGCTCCAGCCCGGCCTTGGCGAGCACGCGCCGCGCCGCCGGCACGGGGGCGTTCAGCATCAGGGTGGGGTCGTCGCCCATGTTGGCGCAGGCGACCACGCGCGCCCGCGGCTTCATGCCATGCGCGCGGGCGTACTCCGGGGAAGCCAGCAGCAAGGCGGCGGCGCCGTCCACGACCCCGGACGAGTTGCCGGCGTGGTGGATGAACTTGATGTCCACGTCCGGGTACTTCTGCAGGATGAGGCTGCGGTAGGTGGCGCCGCGCTCGTCGAGGGGCTGGTCGGCCATCGCCTCGAAGGACGGCTTCAACGACGCCAGGCCCTCGAGCGTGGTGCCGGGCCGAGGGAACTCCTCGTGATCCAAGGCCAAGGTCCCGTCCTCGTGGTAGACCGGGACCAGGCTGTTCTTGAACCGGCCTTCGGCGATGGCCTCGGCGGCCCGCTGCTGGCTGACCAGGGCGAGCCGGTCGGTCGCCTCGCGGCTGATGCCCTCCATGGCGGCGATGGCGTCGGCGCAGACTCCCTGCTGGGACTGAGGGTGACGGGCGCGCAGGCGCAGGTTGCCGACGTCGTTCAGCCCCGCCGCGCCGGGCTGGGTGCGCCCGGGCATGGACATCATCTCGCAGCCCCCCGCCACCACCAGGTCGGCCATGCCCGCCCGGATGCTGGCCGCGGCGATGGCCACCGCGCTGATCCCGCCGCCGCAGAAGCGGTCGAGGGTCATGCCGCTGCAGCGCACGTCGTAGCCCGCGTCGAGGGCGGACATGCGGCCGAGATCGCGGCCCTGGGCGCCGACCTGGGCGCTGGTGCTCCAGACCACGTCGTCCACCTCGCCGGTGTCGACCCGGTTGCGCTCGGCAATGGCGCTCAGCACCGTGGCGCTGAGCTGCTGGGGATGGATGGAGGCCAGGGCGCCCTTGCCGGCCTTGCCGATCCCCCGCGGCGTGCGGCAGGCGTCGATGATCCAGGCTTCGGTCAACGGCTTCTCCTCTCGATCATCCCGGTTCCTTGTGGCAATTGCCGCGTGAAAGCCAGACCGAAAGCCCAAAGATTGCGCTGGAGCCCCCCATGAAACTCGACTCTTCCATTTCCGCGATCGTCACCGGCGGGGCTTCTGGCCTCGGGGCGGCGACGGTGAAGGCGCTTCGCGACCTGGGCGTCAAGGTGGCGATCTTCGACTTCAATCCGGAGACCGGCCAGGCGAAGGCGGCCGAGCTGGGCGCGGTGTTCTGTCAGGTGGACGTCAACGACGAGGCGGCGGTTGAGGCGGGCTTCGCCCAGGCCCGCGCCGCCAACGGCCAGGAGCGCATCCTGGTGGCCTGCGCGGGCGGCAGCCGGCCGACCGGCGTCTCCGGCGGCAAGACCGTCTCGCGCGACCGCGAGACCGGGGCGCTGGTGCGCCACAGCACCGACATCTTCGAGCGGGTGCTGCGGCTGAACACGGTGGGCACCTTCCGCTGCATCACCAACGCGGCGGCCGGCATGATGGGCTTGGACCCGCTGGACTCGGACGGGCTTCGCGGCGCCATCGTCGCCACCGGCTCGGTGGCGGCCCAGGACGGCCAGATCGGCCAGGTCGCCTATTCGGCGGCCAAGGCGGCGATCGCCGGCATGACCCTGACCATCGCCCGCGACCTCTCGAGCGAAGGCATCCGGATCAACACCATCCTGCCCGGCATCATGGCCACTCCGCCCATGCTGAGCATGAAGGAGCGGAACCTGAAGGTCTGGGAAGGTCTGAACGCCTCGGTCCCCTTTCCCCGCCGTCTCGGCAAGCCCGAGGAATTCGCCGACCTGGCGCTCACCATGCTGCGCAACGACTACTTCAACGGCCAGGTGGTCCGCCTCGATGGCGCCATCCGCATGCCCCCGCGGTAGTGGTCGTCGGGGCTACTCCGCCGCGTCGGCGGTGTGCAAGCGGGCGTCGGCGCGGCTGATGTCGAGGGCGTATAGAACGCCCATCACCGCGCCCTTCACCACCGGCAGGGCCGCAAGGGTGACCACCGCCGCCGGCGTCAGCGCCGCGGGCAGCAGGATCCAGACCGGAGTGGTGAAGATCAGCGGCGCGCCCAGGATCAGGAACGGCACGATCACCAGGTGGCCCACCAGGAGCACCGTGAAGTAGGCGGGGCCGTCATCCGACGGGTAGCGGTCGAGATCGTGGCCGCAATGCTGGCAGACCGGCTCGACCTTCAGGTAGCGGTAGAAGAGCTTGGCGTCCCCGCAGTGCGGGCAACGGCCGCGCAGGCCTCGCCAGAGCGAGCCCCAGAAGCTTCGGCTGGGCGACCAGGTTTCCATGGCCCACATATGCGGCCTGCCCGCCGCGCGCGGAAGGGCCGGTGCGCCGATTTGCGGCGCCGTCCTAGTGTCCCGATTCCGAAGTTCGCTAGCGTGAGCGGCGCCTCCGGTCGGACTTCGGAATCGATAAGGACACTAGCCAAGTATATGTTTCTAGTGTAGTTTACGGATCAGAAGTTCGCCACAGCGCCCGCCACGACAATGGGGCGAACTTCTGATCCACCACACTAGGGCGGGTTGAGTTGGGGCTGAATCGCTCCTCTCATCGTCACCCGGACGGCCTGCAAGGCCGATCCGGGGCCGGACCCTCCGGTTCTTGGACGAACTCGAGCTTGGCGTCGGCCCGTCCGGCCCCTTGCCCAGGGCGACGGGGTGGATTGTCCGGTCCTATCTCAACGCGATCTAATGGTGGCGAAGGGCGCGCTCCAGCTCGGCCTTGCTCATCTTGGAGCGGCCGGGAATGTCGCGGCGGCGCGCTTCCTTTTCCAGCTCCTCGCGGGTCTTGGCGTTCTTGCCCTCCTTCTCCTGCATCGCCGTCTCGCCGCGCGCTTCCTTGGCCTTGGTGCGCCGGTACGAGCGCTTGTTCTCCTTGGCGGACTGCTCGTTCGAGGCGCCGGACTGGTGCAGGGCGATGGCGATGGCCTGCTTGCGGCTCTTGACCTTGCCGCCCTTGCCCCCCGATCCGCTCTTCAGTTCGCCGTGCTTGAATTCGTGCATGACCCGTGACGTCGTCTCACGCTGACCTTCGCTTTGCTTGGGCATGATCGCCTCCTGATGGCCTCGGAAAGGCAACGTGGAGCGGTCAGCCGCGTTCCGACCCGGAAGGGTTTCCAATGGTTTACGAGCTCCACTACTGGCCTGGCATCCAGGGGCGCGGCGAGTTCGTTCGCCTCGCCCTGGAAGAAGCGGGGGCGGACTATCGCGACGTCGCCCGCCTGCCGCCCGGACAGGGCGGCGGCGAAAGGGCGCTGGCCAAGCGCCTCGGCGAGCTCGATCCGCCGCCGTTCGCGCCGCCGGTGCTCGTCGCCGGCGAGCTCGTCATCGCCCAGACCGCCAACATCCTCCTGTTCCTGGGCGCGCGTCACGGGCTCGCGCCGCCGGAGGAGGCGGGCCGGCTCTGGGTCAACCAGGTGCAGCTCACCGTCGCCGACCTCGTGGGCGAAGCCCACGACGTGCACCATCCGATCTCGGCCGGCCTCTACTATGAGGACCAGACGGCCGCCGCCGCCGAGCGCGCCTTGCACTTCCGCCAGGAGCGGCTGCCCAAGTACCTGGGCTACTTCGAGCAGCTGCTCGGGGTGGGCGGCGGGGTCAACCGCGGGCGCGAGGACGAGCTCTGCTACGCCGACCTCTCGCTGTTCCAGGCGGCGCGCGGTCTGCAGTACGCCTTCCCGATCGCCATGGAGCGGCTCGGACGCGAGGCGCCCCGGCTGCTCGCCCTGGCCGACCGGATCGAGCGGCGGCCCAGGATCGCCGCCTACCTGGCCTCGCCGCGGCGCATCGCCTTCAATCAGCAAGGCATTTTCCGCCACTATCCGGAGCTGGACGGATGAGCGCGCCAGACCCGCCCGTCCCGGCGCGGACCTCGCAAGGCCAGGACGGCGCGCCCGACGACCAGGCGCGCGAGACGCCGGACGAGGTGCTGACCCCGGAGGAGAAGCGCAAGCTCGGCGCCGAAGTCTCCCGGACCGAGGACGCCTAGCAGGAATCGATGGCGCTAGGCCGCCTTGGCCGCCCTCGGGTCGGTGGGGCTCACACGACAAAGCCGCTGCGCCCCGTCCCAGACTTCCACGGCGATGTGGTGGCGCGAGGAAGCGAGCCGTTCGCGTGCGAACTCGTGCGCGCGCTCGTCATGCGCCAGCTCGGCGGAGAGCCGGACCGGCGCCCTAGCGCGGCTGTCGTGGACGTAGATGGTGTAGGTCTTCACGTGACGCCGGCCTATCTGCCATTACCGCCCCGCGACCCGAACGAACCTGACAACTGGAATGGAGCGCTTTTATGGCGTAGCTTCAATCGCCGGTTGATCCGTTTGGCGGGTACGTCATCGCAACCGTGCGGAGCCGCGCCGATTTCGGCCGCCGGCGCGCGCCGATCACGACTGCGTGAAGCTCTGCCCCTCGTGGGCTTTGCGCCGCAGCGGCGGCGAAGAAGGGGCGCGGGCGCCGGGATTCGCCGGCTATAAGCCCCGCCCATGCGGCTCAGCCTGCAACCCCACCCGGACTGGCGGAGCGAAGCGGTGGCCGCGGTCGCGGTCGAGATCGCCCGGCCGGGCGCGGACCGCCTCGTCCTGACCTACCGGCTGACCGGCGCCATCGGGAGGATCGCCCTTCCGCCCCCTGCGTCGCCCGCCCGCGCGGACGAGCTTTGGAAGAGCACCTGCTTCGAGGCCTTCCTTCGGCCTTCGGAGGGCGAGGCCTATTTCGAGTTCAACTTCGCCCCGTCGCGTCGGTGGGCCGCCTACCGCTTCGATGGCTATCGCGGCGGCATGACGCTCGCCGAGGTGGCCGCGCCCGTGATCGAGCCGCAAGCGGCCGCGGACGGCTATGCGCTGAAGGCGGGACTGGATCTCGGGGCCCTGCGGGGCGCATCGCCCGGAGCGCGCTGGCGGCTCGGGCTGTCGGCGGTGATCGAGGAGGTGGGCGGCGCCAAATCCTACTGGGCGCTCGCCCATCCGCCGGGGAAGCCGGATTTCCACCACGCCTGCGCCTTCGCCCTCGACCTTGCGGCCGGAGACTTTGCATGAAATTCGGCATCGACCGCCTGCTGGAGGATCCGGCGCTGCGCCGCCCCCTGGCCGGCAAGCGGGTCGCCCTCCTCGCGCATCCGGCCTCGCTGACCGCCAGCCTCGTCCATTCGCTGGACGCCCTGGCCGCGCTGCCCGACCTGAAGCTCGCCGCCGCCTTCGGCCCACAGCACGGCCTGCGCGGCGACAAGCAGGACAACATGATCGAGACCGCGGACTACCGCGATCCGGTCCATGGCATCCCGGTGTTCAGCCTCTACGGCGAGGTCCGCCGCCCCACCGACGCCATGCTGGACGCCTTCGACGTGCTGCTGGTGGACCTGCAGGACGTGGGCACCCGGATCTACACCTTCGTCACCACCCTCCGGTACGTGCTGGAGGCCGCAGCGGCGCACAAGAAGGCCGTCTGGGTGCTCGATCGCCCGAACCCCGTGGGGCGGCCGGTGGAGGGGCTGAAGCTGCGCCCCGGCTGGGAGAGCTTCGTGGGCGCCGGACCGCTCCCCATGCGCCACGGCCTCACCCTGGGCGAGCTCGGCGACTGGTTCAAAGCCACCCTGAAGCTCGACGTGGACTACCAGGTGGTCGAGATGGAAGGCTGGGCGCCCGAGGCGGGTCCCGGCTTCGGCTGGCCGCTGGGCGAGCGGGCCTGGATCAATCCCAGCCCCAACGCCCCCAACCTCTGGATGGCGAGGGCCTTTCCTGGCACGGTGATGGTGGAAGGCGCCACCCTCTCCGAAGGCCGCGGCACCACCCGCCCGCTGGAGCTCTTCGGCGCCCCCGACATCGACGCGCGCGCGGTGATCGGCGAGATGCAGGCGCTCGCCCCGCAGTGGCTCGGCGGCTGCGCGCTCCGCGACATCTGGTTCGAGCCCACCTTCCACAAGCACGCCGGGCAGCTCTGCAGCGGCGTCCAGGTGGTCACCGAGGGCCCCGCCTACGGCCATGCCGCCTTCCGGCCCTGGCACCTGCAGGCCCTCGGCTTCAAGGCGATCCGGCGCCTTGGGCCCGACTACCCGCTCTGGCGCAATTTCCCCTACGAGTACGAGATCGGCAAGCTCGCCATCGACGTCATCAACGGCGGCGCGGCCCTGCGCGAATGGGTGGACGACCCGGCCGCCAGCCCGGCGGACCTCGATGCGCTCGCGGAGCCGGACGAGCGCGCGTGGGCCGCGGAGCGGGCTGGATACTTGCGGTACTAGATAAAGATCCCGCTCATCCCGGCGAAAGCCGCGACCCAGAACTGTGCTAGCCTAGCCCAGCGATGTTCTACACGTACATCCTCGCCAGCCGCCGAAACGGAACGCTCTACACGGGAAGCACCGAAGACCTTGGCGTGAGGGTTCAGCAGCATAAAGAAAAGACCATCCGCGGCTTCACGGCCAAGTACGGGGTCGACAAGCTGGTGTGGTTCGAGCCGCATCCCTCTGGGGATCAGGCCTTCCAGCGCGAGCGCCGGATCAAGGAATGGAGGCGCTCCTGGAAACTGCAGCTGATCGAGGCCATGAACCCGGACTGGCTCGACCTCTACGAGAGGTTGCCTGACCTGCTCGCGGAGTGAACTGGGTCCCGGCTTTCGCCGGGATGAGCGGGTGGATTTCAGCCCGCTCCGAAGCCCTCCGTGAGCTTAGCGGCGCTCTTCGCTAATCCCCGTCCATCTTCAGCGCCGCGATGAACGCCTCCTGCGGGATGTCGACCTTGCCGAACTGGCGCATTTTCTTCTTCCCCTCCTTCTGCTTCTCCAGCAGCTTGCGCTTCCTCGTGATGTCGCCGCCGTAGCACTTGGCGGTGACGTCCTTTCTGAGCGCGCGGACGGTCTCGCGGGCGATGATCTTGCCGCCGATGGCCGCCTGGATGGGGATCTGGAAGAGGTGGGGCGGGATCAGCTCCTTCATCTTCTCCACCATGCCCCGGCCGCGGGTCTCGGCCCGGGTGCGGTGGACCAGCATCGAGAGCGCGTCCATCGGCTCGCCGTTCACCAGGATCGACATCTTCACGAGGTCGCCCTCGCGGTAGTCCTCGATCTGGTAGTCGAAAGAGGCGTAGCCCTTGGAGATGCTCTTCAGCCGGTCGTAGAAGTCGAACACCACCTCGTTGAGGGGAAGGTCGTAGACCACCATGGCCCGGGCCCCCACGTAGGAGAGCTCGCGCTGCTCGCCCCGCCGGTCCTGGCAGAGCTTGATCACCGCGCCGAGATAGTCGTCGGGGGTGAAGATGGTGGCCCGGATCCAGGGCTCGGCGATGCCTTCGATCTTCACCGGGTCGGGCAGGTCGGCGGGATTGTGGAGCTGCAGCACCTCGCCGTTGGTCAGCGTCACCCGGTAGATCACCGAGGGGGCGGTGGCGATGAGGTCGAGGCCGAACTCGCGGCTGAGCCGCTCCTGGATGATCTCCAGGTGCAGCAATCCTAAGAACCCGCAGCGGAACCCGAAGCCGAGGGCGGCGCTGGTCTCCATCTCGTAGGTGAAGCTGGCGTCGTTGAGCCTGAGGCGCCCCACCGCCGCGCGCAGGGCCTCGAAATCGGCCGCATCGGCCGGGAAGAGGCCGCAGAACACCACCGGCTGGGCGGGCTTGAATCCCGGCAGCGGCGTCTCGGCGGGGCGCCGCTCCTCGGTGATGGTGGCCCCCACGGCCGCGTCGGCCACCTCCTTGATCTGGGCGGTGATGAAGCCGATCTCGCCCGGCCCGAGCTCGGGAACCTCGGTCTGCTTGGGCTGGAAGACCCCGATCCGGTCGAGCTTGTAGCTCGCCCCGGTCTGCATCATCCGCACCTGCTGGCCGGCCCTCAGCACCCCGTCGAACACCCTGACCAGCACCACCACGCCGAGGTAGGCGTCGTACCAGGCGTCCACCACCAGCGCCTTCAGCGGCGCCGCCGGATCGCCCCTTGGCGGCGGGAGACGGCGGACGATGGCCTCCAGCACCTCATGGATGCCCTGGCCGGTCTTGGCCGAGGCCTCGATGGCGCCCGACGCGTCGAGGCCGATCACCTCCTCGATCTGGGCCCGGACCCGGTCGGGCTCGGCGGCCGGCAGGTCGATCTTGTTCAGCACCGGCACGATCTCGTGGTCGTGCTCGATGGCCTGGTAGACGTTGGCCAGGGTCTGGGCCTCCACCCCTTGGCTCGCATCCACCACCAGGATCGAGCCCTCGCAGGCGGCCAGCGAGCGGCTGACCTCGTAGGCGAAGTCCACGTGCCCGGGCGTGTCCATCAGGTTGAGCACGTAGCTCTGGCCGTCCTCGGCTCGATAGCTCAGGCGCACCGTCTGGGCCTTGATGGTGATGCCGCGCTCGCGCTCCAGCTCCATGGAGTCGAGCACCTGCTCCTTCATCTCCCGGGCGGTGAGCGCGCCGGTCTCCTGGATCAGCCGGTCCGACAGCGTCGACTTGCCGTGGTCGATGTGGGCGATGATGGAGAAATTGCGGATATGGCCGGGGTCGGTCGTCATGCGCGGCGGGATGTAGTGCAATTTCGCGCCGCCCGCGAGGGCGGCTCTTGGCCCCGCCGGGCTTGGCGCCGCTTCGACGGGCGCCACAGGCTCTTGGCCGCAGCGCGGACGCCCAAATCCCGACTAAACTGCAGCTTCCCATCGGCCGCGTTGGAGTGATTCGCCATGGACCGCCGCCTGCTCATCCTCTCGGGGCTCGCCGCCGCCGCCGGCGCCCCGGCCCTCGCCCAGGAGGAGGGCGGACCCGCCCCCGCCCCGGCCGGGCCGCCGCCGGCCGGCGGACCCGGGGCTGGGCCGGCCAAGCCCTACGAGCAGCACGAGATCGTCAACGCCGTCTCCGATTTCTTCGGGGTGACCGCCGAGAAGGCCGGGGGAGTGATCGAGCACGTCTTCCGCGAGAAGGGCCGGCCCACCGCCTACATCGCCGGCACGGAGGGGTCCGGGGCCTTCATCTTCGGCCTGCGCTACGGCAACGGCCTGATGTACATGAAGGACAGGGACCGGATGCAGGTCTTCTGGCAGGGCCCTACCGGCGGTTTCGACTTCGGCGGCAACGTCGGGCGGGTCTTCACCCTCTGCTACATGCTCGAATACCCGGACGCGATCTTCCGCCGGTTCCCGGGCGTCGACGGCTCGGCCTATTTCGTCGCCGGCCTCGGCGTGAACTACCAGCACGCCGATGGGATCACCCTCGCCCCCATCCGCGCCGGCGTGGGTCTCAGGCTGGGCGCCAGCGTCGGCTACCTCGCCTACAGCCGTAAGCGGAACGTCATTCCGCTGTAAGGTGGTCTTACCCGCCTCAATCGGTCATCCGCTCGACGGTGTAGGTGATAGAGACCTGACCGTTGGGAGACACGGGCGCCGACCAGACGATCTCGCCCTCCCTCATCAGATGGCGGCGCGATTCAGCGATGACCCGGTCGCCCTGCCAAGGGTCAAGGCGCAGCTCCGCCAACACCGGAGCGCCCTTCGCATTGCTCAAGGTCGCCTCAACCGTGGCCCGCACCCCCTCTCGGCCGTTTCGCTTGACGGACTGCAGTCCCGTAAGACGCCAGCTCACTCGGACGTCGGAAGCCTGGCCCACCGCGAGCTCGAAGGGCTCGCCCACCGGGATGTTGCGTATCTCCGGCTCCGCGAGAAAGAACTCGTGCTCGCCGCGCCTCTGGCGGATCGAGACCGCGCCTGTCGGCAGCGGGCGTCCCAGGCCGGTTTCGGGCGTGTTCCTCAGCCTGAGAGTCGGGACGGTAGGCCCCTCGTCGTGGGCCCCTTCGCTTGCCTCCCGGTTGAGCCGATAGACGTACACGCGGTCGAACTTGACGTCGTCTTGTTCCAGGAACAGCACCTGCTTGGTCTGTCGCGCGGCGACTGTGGTGGGCTCGTCGATGGAATAAAGCTTGTAATCGCCCAGTTCGCGCAGCTTCACCGCCTCGTCGCGACGCTGCGCCGTCACCACCACCTCCGCCAACGCCGGGGGAGCGGGGACGGCCGGAGATGGGGGCGGAACGCCGGAATGGGAGTTTTCCATGGGCCAGCACTCGTCCGAGCGTTCCGGGAGGGCGCGTTCCACTCGCTCTACCGCCCGGCGCGCGAGCGTTCCGGCCACCACTGAGGTGTGCGCTGCGGGGAAGCCCGTGTCGCCGTGGTTGGCGAGCGTGATCCAGCCAGTGAGGGTCAGTCGCGATGCGTCGGGCGCGACCTCCGCCACATAGCTGGCGCGCCAGGCGAGACCGATGGCGAGGTACGAGAGCCGGAGCTTATAACGGCCGGGGCGGTCGAGGCTCACCAGGGTGGACAGCGTCGGCTCGCCCGTGAGCTCGCGCGGCGTTTCGGGAAACACCAGCCCCTCCAGATCCCCCGAGCAGCCAAGGGCCTCGGTCCGCCCGCCCACGTCCAGCACCACGCCCGCGGGTCCCGACCGGAGAACCGCATCCTCGACCGTTCGCTCGCCGCTCCGCCGATTGATCCGGATGAGCCGCACCGGCCGGCCTACCGAATGCTGGATGAGCGTGGCGGGCGTCAGAACGTTGAAGTCGAAGTTCTGTTCGACGATCCGTCCGGGCAGCCCCTCCAGGGTCGCGGTCTGAGGCAGGGCCCCGTCAGCGACGTCCACAAACGTCAGCCGCGTCTGGCCCGCCGGCAGATCAACCGTGCGCGTCTCGCTGATCATGGCGAGACCGTAGCCGTCCCACTTCGCCGCCGCCGGGTCGGGGACCTCCCGGTCTTGATAGATGGTGACGGCCACCGACTCTACGCTGGGGGAAACCACCTCGGCCACCGCCGGTACGGTAAGAAGCCTCAGCAGGGCCAGGACGCCCCCGAGGCCACCCATCCAGGCCGGCAAACCGGGCTGCGCGCGATGCACAACCTTACCAGCCGGTCTCGACTTCGGAGGTGACCGTCGTCTCGCCATTGGCGGGCACGGGTACGGACCAGCCCAGGGTGAAGGCGTCGATCTTTCGGGAGGTCAGACTCTCCTTGATGACGTTGGTGTCGCGGCCGAGCAGGCCTCCCTGGCGAAGTTCCACGGTGACCGGCTCGGAGCGGGCGTTGTGGATCAGATAGGACATGGAATAGCGGGTGCGTCGCTTGCTCACCGGGTCGGCGGCTACAAGGGTCGGCTGGACAGTGACATCGAAGGCCTCCCCAATCTTCACGGCGAGCTCGGAGCCTTGGGGCGTGTGGCCGATCTGGTTCTCGCCCACGAACTTCGCCTCGCCGGCCTGATCGCGCTGGTATACGCGGATCGTTCCGGCAGGAAGGCCGGCCCCGAGCCCCCCGGCGGCGCTGTTGACGAAATCCACCACCACCGAGGCGTTGCCGGGGTGATCCGCACTAACGAAGCCGGCGAGATTGGCCTGGTAGACCCGGTGCGCGGCCACCCCGAGCGCGTCGATGAAGCTCACCTGCTTGGTCTGATTCTGGGCGATGGTGGTGCGCTCGGGCAGGGTGTAGATGTAGTAGTCGCCCAGGGCCTCTCCGGGCCCGGTCCGGGCCTCGGTTCCGCCCCGCCGCACGCCGACGATTTCAGGCCGGCCATAGTCGTCAGGTGAGGCTTCGTCGCTCAGCTGGACGTCGCCGGCCACCAGTTGAGTCCGCGCATCGGCAAAGGACACCCCCGACTGATTGGTGAGGGTGATCCAGCCCTGCAGGTCCAGCTTGCCGGCGCGTTCGTCGAAGAGGGCGACATAGTCCGCGCGCCATCCGAGGCCCTTCGTCAGGTAGCTAAGCGTCGCCGGCCGCGCGCCCGCATGCTCCGAATCGACCGTCACCGAGAGGGTCGGGCGTGCGCGGAGGTTCTCAGGCACCTTGTCGAAGATCACCCGCGTGGGGACGCCGTCGTCCCTGAGCACCTCGATCCGATCGCCGATCTTCAGAACCACCCCGTCGTTGGCGGCCAGAACCGTGGCCGTCTCGCTGACCTCGGCGCCGTTGCCGGGGTTGGTGCGGATGATCCTCACCTCCCGACCGACCGCCTTCTCCATCAGCTTCGAGGGCGTCAGCAGGTCATAGTCGAAGTTCTGCTCCACGATCGAGACGCCGGCGGCCGAAAGGGTGACCGTCTCGGGGCGGATTTCCGAGGAAACGTCCCTGAACTCCAGCCGCTGCCGTCCCTTGGCGATCTCAAGGTTGCGGACGTCCTGCACCAGAGCGAGATCGGTGCTGTAGATTGTCACCGAGAGCGCGGGGGCTTCGGCCGCCGACGCGGACCCGGCCGCGGCCATCAAGGCGCACGCGGCCACGACTTTTCTCATCACGACGCCACCCCCCACCTAGGTCGGCAGCGTCTCACGCGCTCGACGCGAAGTCGAGCAGACTAACGCAACGGCAGGCTGAGCCAGTTCTGGGAGGCCCATACGGCGCCGAGCCAGAAGGCCACGCCCATGGCGCCGACGAACACGATGCAGGCGATGGAGCCGGCGGCGCTCTTGCGCCGTGCGCGCCGATCGGCCGGAAAGTCCCAGGTCGGGTCGTGCGCCATGTCGCCTCCCT
>JAFBAO010000092.1 GCA_019247715.1 Caulobacteraceae bacterium | reverse complement strand
TCGAGGCGCCGCTGCTGGAGCTGTCGCGCCGGCTGGAGGACGTGCTCGATCAGGACGCCGAGTCCCTGCCGACGCCGGACCGGGCGCGGATCGAGGGCGCCCTGCGGGGGCTCGACCGGCGGGCGCGGATGATGCTGCCCGCCTGGCGTTCAATGCTCACCGCGCTCGAGGAGGACGCCGAGGACGACCCGGACTTCGTCGACTGGTTCGAGGCCGGCTTCATGTACGGGCGGGTGGTGGACGCCGCCTGCCGCCGCCACTGGGTCGATCCCACCGAGCCGCTCACCGCCGCGGTCCTCGCTCCCGCCCACGGGGTGCTGGTGACCAGCGCCACCTTGGCCGATTCCTCCCTCGAGGATCCTTTCGCCATCGCCGAGATGCGCACCGGCTCGGCCAGATTCGACGAGCGGCCGAAGACCCTGAGGCTCGCCTCGCCCTTCGACTACGCGACGAACGCGCGGGCGATCGTGGTCACCGACGTCGGGCGCGACGATCCGCGCCAGGTGGCCGCGGCGATGCGCGAGCTGTTCCTCGCCGCCGGCGGCGGGGCGCTCGGCCTCTTCACCGCCATCCGGCGCTTGCGCGGTGTCTACGAGCGGCTCGCCCCGGCGCTGGCCGACAAGGGGTTCGCCCTCTACGCCCAGCACGTGGACCCGCTGGAGGCGGGGGGCCTGGTGGATATCTTCCGGGCCGAGGAGGACGCCTGCCTGCTCGGCACCGACGCGATCCGCGACGGGGTCGACGTGCCTGGCCGGGCCCTGAGGCTGCTGGTGTTCGACCGGATTCCCTGGCCGCGGCCCGACCTGCTGCACAAGGCCCGGCGCCTACGCTTCGGGGGCAAGGCCTACGACGACGCCATCGCCCGCGGCCGCATCGCCCAGGCGTTCGGGCGGCTGATCCGCCGGGCCGACGACCGCGGGGTGTTCGTGATGCTGGACGCCGCCGCCCCCACCCGCCTCTTCGCCGGTCTTCCCGAGGGGGCCCGCCTGGAGCGGATGGGCCTCGTCGAGGCCATCGAGGCGACGGCCGCGCACCTGGGAAGCTAGCTGACCGAATCCCTCCGGCCGCCGCCCCGGACGGGACGTCGCTTGTACGAAGACCAACTGGATCAACCCGCGTCCGGCCCCGGCTCTGCGCTGCGCTCCGGCCGGGGTGACGATGGCGGAGGGCGCCGTCAGCCCTTATGCTGCCGGTCGCGCCCGAAGTTCGGCTCGGCGCTCTCCTGGCCGGCGGCGACGATGCCCAGGCGGATCGCCCGGGTGCGGGTGAAGAGGGCCTCGAGCTTCTCGCCCTCGCTCCAACGGATCGCCCGCGAGAGGGCCTGCAGGTCCTCGGTGAAGCGCCCGAGGATCTCCAGCACGGCGTCGCGGTTGGTGAGGAAGATGTCCCGCCACATGACCGGGTCGGAGGCGGCGATGCGGGTGAAGTCGCGAAAGCCGCCCGCCGAATATTTCATCACCTCGCCCTCGGTGACCTCCTCGAGATCGGCGGCTGTGCCCACGATGTTGTAGGCGATGAGGTGCGGGAGGTGGGAAGTGACCGCCAGCACCAGGTCGTGGTGGCGCTCGTCCATCAGCTCGACCCGCGCGCCCAGCGCCATCCAGAAGTCGGTCAGCCGCTCCAGGGCCGCCTGGTAGGGCGCGTCGCTCCGGCGCTGGGGGGTGAGGATCGTCCAGCGGTTCTCGAACAGGGCCGAAAAGCCCGCGTCCGGTCCCGACTGCTCGGTGCCCGCCACCGGGTGGCCCGGGATGACGAAGACGCCGTCGGGCGCGTGGGCGGCCAGCGCCTCGGCGACGTAGCCCTTCACCGAGCCCACGTCGGTGACCGTTGCTCCGGCCTTCAGCGCCGCCGCGGCGGCGGCCATCACCGGGCCCATGGCGCGCACCGGCGTCGCGAGCACCACGAGGTCGGCGTCCCGGACCGCTTCGGCGGCGTCGCCGGTGACCGTCTCGGCGAGCTTCAGGGCCTCGATGCGGGCGCGATGGCCGGCGTCGGCGTCGGCCACCGAAACCTCTGCGACTACGCCCTTGGCCCTGGCCGCGTGGATCACCGACGAGCCGATCAGGCCGCAGCCGATCACCGCCATCTTCGGATAGATCGCCCCCGCCATGCCCTCAGTCCTTCAGGAAGTCGGCGAGGGCGCCGACGAGGGCCCGGTTGTGCGCCTCGAGGCCGATGGTGATCCTGAGGTGCCCCGGAAGCCCGTAGTTCCCGAGGCCGCGCACGATGAGCCCCCTGGAGGCCAGGAACGGCTCGGCGTCTGTCGCCGTCTTCCCGGGAGCCTTCGGGAATTCCACCAGGACGAAGTTGGCGCCCGACGGGGTCACCTCCAGCCCGAGACCGCCGATCTGCTGGGTCAGCCAAGCCCGCCAGGTCTCCACATGGGCGAGGGACCTGGCCTGGAATTCCGCGTCCGCGAGGGCGGCGACGGCGGCCGCCATGGCCGGGATCGACACGTTGAACGGCGGGCGGATGCGATCGATGGCGTCGGCGATCGGCGCCGGGGCGTAGCCCCACCCCACCCTGAGCGCGGCCAGGCCGTGGATCTTCGAGAAGGTGTGGGTGACGATGACGTTCTGGGCGTGGCGGGCCAGATCGAGGCCGTCCGTGAAGGTTGGATCGGTGCAGAACTCCGCATAGGCTGCATCGATGACCAGCACGACGCTGGCGGGCAGGGCGCCCAGGAGGCGGTCGAGCTCGCCGCGCGTGTTGAACGTGCCGGTGGGGTTGGCCGGGTTGGTGACAAAGACGAGCCGCGTGCGCTCGTCCACGAGCTCCAGCATCAGGTCGATGTCGAGCCGGTAGCGCGGCTCCCTGGCGCTGCGCACCTCGGCCTGGCAGGCCCGCGCGCCGATCCCGTAGGCCCCGAAGGCGAACTCGCCCTGGACGATGTTGTCGCCGGGCTCGAGGAAGGTCTGGCAGATCAGGTGCAGCACCTCGTCGGTCCCGCAGCCCAGCACCAGCCGCTCCGGCTCCAGGCCGTAGCGCTGGGCGACGGCCGTCCTGAGCGCCGTCCCGCGCCCGTCGGGGTAGACGTTGAGCTGGTCAGCGACCGCGAGGAAGGCCTCGCGGGCCTTGGGGCTGCAGCCGAGGATGTTCTCGTTGCCCGACAGCTTGACGGGATTGGCGACGCCCTCGGCGCTCGACTTGCCGGGCTTGTAGGGGGTGATCTCGAGGATGCCCGACTTGGGCTGCGGCGCGGACGCGGCGAAGCGGCTTTGCGGGGCGGAGGAAGGGGCGTTCATGATCGGGTCCTGGCGCCTCTTACACGGGCTTCGCCCCCCGCGCATCCCTTGCGACTTCTCAGAAGAGCCGGGGCGCCGGGCCGAGCTCCACGCCGCCCAGCATCATCTTGCCGTCCCGGAACGCCAGCGTGACGCGCGGGCCATGCCCGGCAGGCTGGCGCGACGCCTCGCGAAGCTCGCCGACGAGGGAGCCCACGAGGCGCCCGTCCTCGCCGATTCCGAGGGCGCCCGCCTTGGCGTCCAGCACGGTGCCGCCCACCTGGGCGGTGATCTCCCGCACCGTGAAGACGCCCCCCGCGCGCGACCAGTTCCGGACCGCGGAGCGCCAGTCGGCGCCCTTCAGCGCCTGCGCGTGGGAGAACGTCAGGTCGCCCTGCAGGTCGAGCGGACGCCCGTCGGCGATGCGCCCGACCATGGCGTCCGGACGCGGCGCGGCGCGGTCCAGGCTGAGATAGACCGCGCCCTGCTCGTCGGGTCCCGCGCGGGTGTCGAACTGCAGGCTCTGGGCGCTGGTGAGGAAGAAGGGCTTGGCGCCGGGAGCGGGGGTGAAGGTCAGTCCCAGGCCCTCCACCGATATCCGCGGGGGCGCCTCGCCAAGGCCGTCGATACTGGCGCGCAGCACCGAGGCGCTGATGTTGATCGGCCCACCCGTCGGCCAGGCGAAGGAGGCTCCGCGGGTCGCGACCGCCACCCACCGCGTGGGCATGAAGGCCAGCGCCTCGGCTTCCAGCGCCGGCGCCGACACCGTCCAACCGGAAGCGTCGGCGACCCGAAGATCGGTGAAGTCGGCGTCGAGACGGAACGGATAGCCGCCAATCCGCCGCCCGGACCAGGCGATCTGGCCGCCGTGGCTGCGCGCCAGGGCCGCGGCGCGGTCGATCCGCCGTTCGGCTTCGCCCTTCAGCCACACCCAGGCCCCGCTCCAGCCCGCAAACAGGAGCGCGGCCAGGACGAAGGGTCCGAAGAGCCCGGTCCGCGACAGCTTGCGGCCCTGGACGGCGGAGGTATGGGTCATCGACGGCGGCGACGCTCGAGGAAGGGATTCTGGTGACGGCGACTGACGGACAGCGATGGGTGTTCGGTTACGGCTCGCTGATGTGGCGCCCCGGATTCACATATCTAGAGCGTCAGCCGGCGACTCTCCATGGGCGCCGCCGGGCCTTCTGCATCTATTCGGTCCATCATCGCGGAACGCCCGAGCGGCGGGGCCTGGTGCTCGGCCTCGCGCGCGGCGGCTCGACCCGCGGCGCGGCCTTCCGGATCGACGAACCGGACTGGGTCAGGACCCACGCCTATCTGCGCGAGCGCGAGCAGCCCACGGAGACCTACGTCGAGGCCCGTGTCGCGGTTCGTCTTGCCGACGGGCGGCGCGTCACCGCCCTCTCCTTCCTCTCGGACGTCGCCCATCCCCAGTGGGCCGGGGCGCTTTCCCTCGAACGGCAGGCGGACCTGATCGCCGGAGCGCGCGGGCTTTCGGGGCGCAACATCGATTACCTCAGCGACCTCGTGAGCCACCTGCGCGCCGAAGGCGTCCATGACCGCTCGATGGAGGCGCTGCTCGTCATGGTCGAGGCGCGCGAGGCGGCCCTCGCGCATCGGGCCGCGGCGTCTTAGATCCAGAATGAGACGAAGCCGGCGAGCCTTCCGCGCTGCAGCGGGGAGAGGGTTACAACTCCAGCAGCGCGTTCGAGGCGGCCTCGATCTCGCCTTCCAGCCGCTGCATGAAGTCGGCCCGCTTCAGCCCGGGCGGGATCGGCTCTAGGTACTCGAAGACGATCGTCCCTGGTTTTCGGATGAAGCCGTGCGCGGGCCAGTGGACCCCCGAATTGGTGGCCACCGGATGGATCGGCAGGCCGAGCTCGCGATAGAGCCCGGCGACGCCCGGCAGGTAGCGGCCCGTCTGGCCTGGCTCGCCGCGATGGCCTTCCGGAAAGATCACCAGCTGGCGGGGCTCGCCGAGCCGGTCCCTTGCGTCGCGGACCAGCCTGCGCAGGGCGTCGGCTCCGCCTTCGCGGTCGACCACGATCATCCTGGCCTTACGGGCGTACCAGCCGAAGAAGGGGATCGCCATCAGTTCCTTGCGCATGACGAAGCAGCAGTCCTGCAGCCAGGCGAATTGGGCGAAGACGTCGAACATGCATTGATGCTTGGCCGCCACGAGCGCCCGGCCCGCGGGCGGCCGGGGAAGGCCGCGGAACTCCACCTTGATGGCGCAGATCAGCCGCAGGAACAGGATGACGCCGTGCGCCCAGAAGGTGAAGACCGCGCTCGTCCAGCGGCGGGGGCAGGCCAGGAGCGGCAGGAAGAGGATCGAGAGGGCGGCGGACCAGACATAGAAGACGCCCACGAACACCAGGGACCGCAAGACAACGCCCACGTCAGGCCTTGCTCGCCGGCGCCGTCTTGGGGCCAAGGGAGAGGATCGTTTCGCGGGTGAGCACCGCCAGGTACTTGCAGTATTCCAGGATCATCCGTTCCGCGCCGAGCCGGGTGCGCCACCAGCGGCTCGCCTGCAGGGCCGGCGTCGCCACCGGGTAGGGATAGATCTTGGCCTCGGGCATGGTGGCGGCGAGCTCGAGCCGGGCGCGCGGCATGTGGTAGTCCGCGGTCACCAGGATGAGCGTCCGGTAGCCCCTCGCCCGAGCCCAATGGGCGGTCTCGCGGGCGTTGCCGACCGTATTGGCGGCGGTGAAGCCGAGGTCCACGCAACAATCGTACATGGGCTTGGCCGCGCCGGTCAGCGACTGCAGCTCGCTGCGGGTGACCTGCGGGCTGACGCCGCTGATCAGCATCCGCTTGGCCTTGCGGTCCTGAAGCAGCTCGAGGGCGGTGGCGATCCGCATGTCCGAGCCGGTCAGCGCCACCACGCCGTCCGCGGACGGCGGATCCAGGGCCGGCGTGGAACGGTCGACCCGTCCGGCGAAAGCGAGCAGCCCCCCGCTCCAGATGAGCAGCACCACGAAGAAGGCCGCCAGGCTCCTCAAGGGACTTCCTTGAGCGCCGCCGTGGCGGTGGTCCGGGCGACCACCGCGGCGATCAGGGCGCCCAGGACGGGGAAGGGGGCCGGGGCGGCCAGGTCCCGCCAGGCGATCGGCAGCAGGGCCGTCAGTCCCTGGCCGGCGCCGGTGAGCTTCAGGGCCGCGGCCATGGCCGCCGCGAGCAGGGCGCCCGCCAGCCCCGCCTGCGCCGCCGAGCGGGCGAAGCGCGCTTGGAAGAGGCGGGCGATGAAGCCGTCGGTGGCGCCCGACAGATGCAGGGCGTCCACGATCTCGCGCCGGGCCGCCAGCCCTTGGCGGGTCGCAAACGAGATCACCGCGCCCAGGATTGCGAGCAGCAGGGCGAAGAGGCCCAGGGCGACGTTCCGCTCGATCACCCCCGCGCGCATGATCTCGGCGCTCCAGCGGCTGTGGTCGTCCACCGTGGCGTCGACGCCGGCCGCGCTCAGCGCCCGGTCGAGGTCGGCGCCGGTGGCGGGCGTCTTGGGGTCGAGCTCCACCGTCACCAGGCGCGGGACCGGAAGATCGGATGGCAGGGCGTCGGCGCCGATCCAGGGGGCGAGAAGCTGGTCGGCCTTGGCCTTCTCCAGCGCCCGGACCTCGCCGACGCCCCTGAGGCCGGAGACCGCCACCACCGCCCGCAGGGCCGCGGCGTCCGGCGTCTCGGCTCCCTGGGCCCGGACGATGATGGTGGCCGAGCCGGCGAGCTCGGAGCGCCAGCCGACCGCGGCCCGTTCGCTCGCCAGGGCGGCGATCGCGGCCAGGCCGGCCAGGAACGACAGCGCCGCCACCACGAACAGCAAGGTCAGGTCGCGCGCGTCGCCCAGCGGCAGCAGCGGCGCGGGCCACCAGCGCTTCGGATCGAAGGCGCCGTTCATTCGTCGAGATCCGGCGCCTGTCCGGGGTACGGGCTGAGGCGGCCCGCCTCCAGGTGCAGGACCGGCTTGCCCGAGCGTACGACCAGATCCTTGTCGTGGGTGGCGATCAGCACCGTCGCCCCGACCCGGTTCAGCTCCAGCAGCAGGCGCAGGATCCGGAGGCCCATGGCTTCGTCGACATTGCCGGTGGGCTCGTCGGCGAGCAGCAGGTCCGGCCGATTGATCACCGCCCGGGCGATCGCCAGCCGCTGCTTCTCGCCGCCCGACAGCGCCGGCGGCATCGCGTGCATCCGGTCGCCGAGGCCGACCCAGGCGAGCAGGTCGGCGACGTCGGCGCGATAGGCCGCCGGCTTGCGCCCGGCGATCCGCGGGGCGAGAGCGGCGTTGTCGAAGCAGGAGAGGTGGTCGAGCAGCCGGAATTCCTGGAACACCACCCCGATCCGCCGTCGCATGAAGGGACGGTCCTTGCGGCGCAGCAAGGCGAGGTCCTGACCGAATATCTCGATGCGGCCGCGCGAGGCGCGCTCGGCCAGGTAGATCAGCTTCAGAAGCGTCGACTTGCCGGAGCCCGACGGCCCGGTGAGGAAGTAGAACGCCCCCTGCGGCAGCTCGAAGGAAATGTCGGTGAGCACTTCGGGGTCGCGACCGTAGCGCATGGAGACGCCCTCGAAGCGGACGATGCTCTGCGGCGACGTGGGGTCGGCGGCGCTCACCTCTGAGACGATGGCTTTCCTGGACATGAGAGCCGAAATCGGCGAGCCGAGGACGATTGAGCTTGGGCCTCCGATTCGCGTGTCATGATACTGACCTGTCCGGAGTGCGCCACCGGCTATTTCGTCGATGACGCCCAGATCCGGCCCGAGGGACGCACGGTGCGGTGCGCGTCCTGCGGCCATCGCTGGACTGCGCGGCCCGGAGCGGAGGCCGCCCAAGGCGCTGCGCCCGTCGCGGCCGACCCCGAGTCCGCCGCCGAGCCGGGGGCGGACGGGAAGCTCACCGGCGACGACCTGCCCAAGGCCTTCCGCGATCGCGCCGAGGAGAGCCGCCGATTGCGGCGCGCGGCGGTCAATGGGGCGGTCTGGGCAGGGGCCATCGTGCTGCTCGCGGCGCTGGCGGGACTGGCAGCGGCCTTTCGCCAGGACGTGGTCCGCGCCTGGCCGGCCGCCGCCTCGGCTTACGCCGCGCTCGGCATGCCGGTGAACGTGCTGGGGCTCTCCATCGAGCAGATCCACGCCGAGCCGTCGCTGCAGCAGGGACGCGCGGCCCTGGCGGTCTCGGGGGTCATCCGCAACGTGGAGGACCATCCGCTGGTGGCGCCGCCTTTGCGGATCAGCCTGCTGAACGCCCAGGGACGGCGCGTCGCCGGCCAGATCGCGGTGCTCGCCAACGCCCGCATTCCGGCCGGGGAGACCCGCCACTTCGTCACCGCCATCTTCGATCCGCCCTTTTCGGCCCAGAACCTCGAGGTCGCCTTCGCGGTGGGCGCCAAGGGCGCGGTGGTGGCGTCGGCCGGACACGCGGCCCAGGCGATCCCGAGCTTCGCCTTGCGCGGCCCGGCCGCCTCGCCCGCGCCGGCCGATGCGAACGTGGTCGAGGCCGAGCCGATCGTCCCGGCCGACGCGGCCGCCGCCAACGTCGCGGCCAGGTGAGCGGGCCGCCCGCCCTGACCGTCCTCCTCCGCGCCGAGGAGATCGCCGGCCGCGTGGCTGCGCTCGCCGACAAGCTGGCCCCGCGTCTTGCCGACGATGCGGTCGCCGTCTGCCTGCTCACCGGCGGGCTCTGGTTCACCGCCGATCTTACCCGCGCCCTCGCCGAGCGGGGACGACGGGTCGCCTTCGACGCTCTCTGGCTCGCCTCCTACGGCGACGACCGCGTGAGCCGCGGA